>JBEGSI010000001.1:0-3590 GCA_041180065.1 Actinomycetota bacterium
TGGGTTTGGTTATCCCGACACGCACCGGCGGCCAATCGCGTCGTTACACGATGCGCAACGTTGCCCAACTTCGCGAGATAGCTCGACTCAGCAACGAAGGCGTGAGCCTCGAAGGAATCCGCAGGATCCTTGAACTCGAAAACCAGAACACCGAATTACAAAAAAGAGTGCGCGACCTAGAGCAGGCACTCGCCAACGAACTCATGAACCGACCTGGCGCACGAGTTTTCGCCGCTGGTGATTCTGGCATCGAAACCTTGGCCCCGGGCCAGCGGCCGAGCCGACACACCTCCGTGGTTGTTTGGCGTAGACGCTAGAAAAGTTTCCATAACATTTATTCGTTTTTGCAAACTTTTCTTTAATAACACCTAGGCTTTCAATCATGAGGCTGGGAACTGCCTAGCCGCTTGATGTCTAGAGGATTCTCTTGAAAATACGCAGACTTATAGCTTCGGGAGCTGCCCTGGCTCTAACCCTTCTCTCGAGCTCGCTTCCTGCTCAGGCAGACCCCGCTCCGACGCTAACCCTGGCAAACAACGGTGTTTCGCTAACTGGTTCGGCACTTAGCAACTTCACTTCGGACGCAACTTACCGGCTCCAATTGGTCGCAAGTTCGGGAGTTGTGAAGGTAGACCTTGGTAGCTCTGGGGCAACCGTAGCTCCAGGTGCAGGCTTAACCGGGAATTCGGTGGCGATCACGGGCACACCTGCGCAGTTGAATGCTGCCTTAGAGACTACAACGCTGTCTCAGAACTGTTCCGCGACTAGAACGATTACCGGGACTGTAACTCCAGGCGTGGATTACGTGGTCCGTAACCCGGCGGATGGGCACTTGTATACGGTTCTTACTTCAAATTCAAATACCTGGGCAGACGCAAGGGCCGCGGCTAAAGCGAAGACACTGCCTGGAACCACAGGTTTTGGTTACCTAGCTAACATAACCAGCGCCGCCGAAAATACATTTGTAAATGAGAACTTCTCAGGCACACCTTTTCTTGGTGCATCGGATGGTGACCTAGAAGGTGACTGGTATTGGATGGACGGACCTGAGGCTGGAACGAAGTTCTATTCGGCTGGTTCTGCTGTCAATAATTCTTTTGTCAAATGGGGTACGGATGAACCGAACAATGTAAACAATGCCGAACACTACCTTCAGCTTTGGCATGAAGACACCTGGAACGACATTCCGACTAGCAATACTTCGCTGGTTGAGTTCGGCGGAATGCCGGGTGATGACTTCACAGGATTTGTCGCCGTTACAGCTACGGCCAATGTAAGTCTTCCCGTTTTGATGCAGGGCAGTGGAACGCTAGCTAGCCCCTACCAGGTAGAAGATTTCTCTGACTTTCTAGAAGTGCCTTCCTGTGACGGCGCCGGGGTTCACTTCAAGCAGACAGAGAACCTTTCATTAGCTTCCACTTTTTCAGGCTCGGACTCTTTCACTGGTTTCTATGACGGCAACGGAAAGACAATTGACGCCAGCTTAGCTACGGAAATGACGGGTTCATTGTTTGGCACTGTCTCTGGTGCTACTACTCCACTCGACACATCCATCAAGAATCTAACTATTGTCGGCCCAGATCGCCACGAGGCATTTTCTTGTGAAGCATCTGTGGTGGCAAGGAACATTCACAACGCGACTATTGAAGGTTTGTCGGTAACTGGAGCGAAAATCTCGACCGACTGCGAAGCCGGAATCTTGGCTCTGGGAATTTCCAACTCCATAGTTAAGAACACGAACGTTTCGGGTCAAATCGACTTCATGACGCATGTTTTTGGTGGAGGTGGCCTAGCTGCGTCTATTCAAGGTACTCAGGTAATTGATACCCAGTGCAGCGTCACTTTCGGGGAAAGCGAATTGTTCCCGTTCCATCACATGATCGATTCGATTGGTGGGTGTGTTGGGCAATCTAACCAATCAAATTTCTTGCGAGTTAGTTCTTCTGGTTCTTATGGAACAGATCAGCAGAACAACTTCCCATTTATGCGATTGATGAACATCGGTGGTCTAATCGGCACGAGTTATCAAGACACGATTTCGGATTCTTCTTCCTCAATGTCCCTGACAACAAATGAGGGAATGAACGTCGGAGGATTGATAGGTGTCGCGAACCTTTCAACGGTTAATCGATCTTTCGCCACGGGAAACGTTACGGACACCCTCGGTTCTTCAATCGGAGGTTTGGTCGGTTACGCCGCAGCTTCAACGATTTCAAATGTCTATTCGACAGGTGCCGTCAGTGGTGACAATCGAGTCGGTGGTCTTGTTGGATACCTGGCAGCAGGCTCAAGCGTATCCAAGGCTCTTTCGACAGGTTTGGTCACATCAACTGACTCAGCTCAATCTCGTGGCATGATCGGCAACTCGGACTCTCCAACCGTTACGGATTCGTACTGGAGAATTCACTCGACTGGCGTGCCTTCGACAGTGGAATCGATTGGCCAGGAAGTTCCTAAGTTGCCGGGAGAGCTAAAACGGGCATCTACTTTTGCCAATTGGGCCATTTCTGCAAACCCTTCAAGCGCTCACGATTGGGCTATTTGCCCCAGTGCCAACGGAGGCTACCCATACCTCGCATGGCAAGAGGTTCCTGGTGGTTGTGCAAGATCGTTTGTCTCGGGAGCATCGGTTTCGGTGAACGGTGTCGCTTATGTGGGCGGAACCCTGACCGCTGTCCCGAGTAATTTTGACCCTCTGGCTACGTTGAGTTACCAGTGGATGGAGGGGACTGCCGTGATTGCCGGCGCCACTACTGCCTATTACAAGCCAACTTCCAACTCCAAAGGCAAGAAGTTAAGCGTTCGAGTTACTGCTTCGAAGGATGGGTACGTTTCGTCCGAAACCCATTCAGGGCAATTCGTTGTGGCCGGAACACCGAAGGCCACTGTTGTTGCCTTGGGAGGGTTTGCTGCTAAGGCGAGCAAATCCACACCGGCTTTGAAAGCGGCGATCGCTAAGGCCAACAAGGGTATCGGAATAGTTCTATCGATCAAGTGCGAGGGCTTCACAACTGCGAAAGCTCTAAGTGCGGCACAAAAGAAACTTGCCCTGGCGCGGGCAGCCACTGTTTGCGCGGCACTAAAACTTACTCACAAGGGGTCTACTGTTAAGAATGCAACCTCGATCGCAAAGAAGGCTGACAAGATCGCAGAGGGAGTAAGGGTTACGTTGACAAGCGTGAAGCCTTAGTTCCAAGTAAGTAGTTAAAAGCGAAGCCCTGCATGTTGAAACTTGACATGCAGGGCTAAACTTTTGGGCATGTCTAACAACACAAACGAACGTTCTTACGGCCAAGGTGCACAGGGTGAGCCAACGGCTCCAAAGGCACATAAGGTAAGTCTCTGGACTCGCTTCCGCTATTCCTTCGACAACTCAATCGCTCGCGGTGGCGCTTTCGTCGCTTGGATGTTTGCGGCTATGGTCGTGTTCTCCATTCTTCTCGTCTTCGTCGCGCTAATCCTTCGAGGCATTCCAGCTCTCGCTGCAACCCTCGAGGTCAAGCCCGGCAACCTAAACTTCAATACTTTCTGGGCTTCGTTCGCCAAGCTCTTCGGAAAGGGCGGCGAGCCAACCTGGGCCGACCGCATCA
>JBEGSI010000002.1:0-125356 GCA_041180065.1 Actinomycetota bacterium
CCTCCCCCAGTTTGTGGGTTCGAATGATGACAGCCTCTTCGCGATAAACCGGCATGGTTACCTGAGGCTTCGGTTTACCGCCGAGATTAGAGCCTTAAGCGATGCTGTGGCGATGTCACCATCGATACCCACACCCCAAAGGTTTTGTCCAGCAACTTCAAGTTCGATGTAGGATGCGGCCTGAGCGTCGCCACCAGCGCTTAGTGTGTGCTCTACATAATCAAGCAGGCGAACATTAACATCAAGCTGACCGAGAACGTCGATGAACGCCGAAATAGGGCCATTTCCAGTGCCGTGTGCGGTAACCTCACCAGCTCCGTCACGCAGAACAACGTCTAGCTCAACACTTCCGTTCATGTCAGAGTTGGTGGCAATCTTGCGAAGTTCCAGGCGCCCCCACTTCTGGTCGGAGTTAGTTGCTGGCAAGTATTCGTCGGTGAAGATTTCCCAAAGTTTGTCGCTGGAAACCTCTCCACCCTCTTGGTCAGTCTTGTTTTGGACGACTCGAGAAAACTCAATTTGTAGCTTGCGTGGAAGATCAAGCGAGTGGTCACTCTTTAGAAGATAAGCAACTCCGCCCTTGCCCGACTGCGAGTTAACTCGGATTACCGCTTCGTATGAACGGCCAACATCCTTCGGGTCGATAGGCAGATAAGGAACCGACCAAATTAGGTCATCAACCGAGACACCCTTAGTTTCGGCTTCCTTGCCCATGAGCTCGAAACCCTTTTTGATGGCGTCCTGGTGAGAGCCAGAAAATGCGGTGTACACCAAGTCGCCACCGTAAGGGGCGCGCTCTGGAACGGGAAGCTGGTTGCAGTATTCAACGGTTCGCTTGATTTCGTCTAGGTCACTGAAATCGATGTGCGGATCGATGCCCTGACTAAAGAGGTTCATTCCAAGAGTAACGAGGTCGACGTTTCCGGTTCTTTCACCGTTTCCAAACAGACAGCCTTCGATTCGGTCTGCGCCAGCAAGGTACCCGAGTTCGGCTGCTGCAACAGCTGTGCCTCGGTCATTGTGCGGGTGTAGCGAAATCAAAACGCTGTCGCGACGCGTAATGTTGCGGCTCATCCATTCGATTGAATCGGCGTAGATGTTTGGGGTAATCATTTCAACTGTCGCGGGAAGATTCAGAATCATTTTGTGCGTTGGGCTTGGGTCGATGACCTCAACCACGGCGTTGCAAACCTCGGCGGCGTATTCCAGCTCGGTTCCGGTGTAACTCTCAGGCGAGTACTCGTAGTAAACAGTGGTGCCAGGAAGAGTTGATTCGAGTTCTTTACATTTACGAGCCGCGTGAAGAGCGATTTCCATGATGCCGGCTTTGTCCTGGTTGAATACCACGCGACGCTGGAGAACAGAAGTTGAGTTATAGAAGTGAACCACAGCCTGCTTGGAACCCTTGAGTGACTCAAAGGTGCGTTCGATCAAGTGGTCACGCGCCTGAGTTAGTACCTGAATCACCACATCATCTGGGATGTGGCCATCTTCAATCAGAAGACGAACGAAGTCGAAGTCGGTTTGGCTCGCGCTAGGAAACCCAACTTCAATTTCCTTGTAGCCCATATTTACGAGCAACTTGAACATCTTGAGTTTGCGTTCAGGGCTCATCGGGTCGATTAGTGCCTGGTTTCCGTCGCGAAGGTCGACCGCACACCAAATCGGCGCCTGCTCGATTCGCTTAGATGGCCAAGTGCGGTCTGGAAGTGAAACGTGAATCTGCTCGTGAAACGGCTGATACTTGTGCACCGGCATACCCGATGGCTTCTGTTGGTTACGCAATTTTTGCTCCTGAATGCTTGTAGAAGGGTCTCTAGCTGGTTAGCGAAAACTCCGCGACGAAGGGTGGCTAGGGTTAAGCCTCGTCGCGGCCGCTAAGCAGGAGCAGAACAAACATGGATTTAGGTTAGCACTCAAAAGGCTTAGAAACCCAGACGTCCCAGCGCTTTAGGGTCACGCTGCCAGTCTTGGGCAACCTTCACTCGAATTCCTAGGAACACTTTTCTACCGAGTAGCGCTTCGATTTCTTTTCGCGACTTCGAGCCAACATCTTTGAGGCGTGACCCGCCCTTGCCGATGATGATCCCCTTTTGAGAATCGCGTTCTACCCAGACATTCGCGTAGATGTCGTAGAGGCTTCCATCTTCTCGTTCACCCATTTCATCAATGGTTACTGCGAGAGAGTGAGGAAGTTCGTCATGGACGCCTTCCAGAGCGGCTTCACGAATCAGTTCACAGATTCGCTGTTCCATTGATTCGTCGGTAGTCATGTCAATCGGATAGAGCGCTTCTGACTCAGGAAGGAGATCGATCAGAAGTTCAGCAAGTTCGACCACCTGCTCACCCGAAACTGCAGACACCGGAATGATTGCATTCCAATCGCGAAGCTCGGCAACCGCTTGCAATTGCTCTGCCAATCGGTCGCGCGATACTGTTTCGCACTTGGTGACAACGGCCACCAGCTTGGTCCGTCGGTACTTCGACAATTGTTCGTTGATGAACGAATCGCCAGGGCCGATCTTCTCGTTGGCTGGAATACAGAAACCAATGACATCCATGTCACCGAGAGTTGTTTCCACTAAATCGTTCAGTCGCTCACCGAGTAGGGTTCTTGGGCGGTGCAGTCCAGGTGTGTCAACCAAAATAAGCTGCCCGCTTTCGCGATTAGCAATGCCGCGAATGGCCCGGCGAGTGGTCTGAGGCTTCGCGCTGGTGATTGCAACTTTTTCACCAACCAGCGCATTGGTAAGGGTTGACTTGCCTACGTTTGGTCGGCCGACAAAGGAAACGAAACCGGAACGGAACGTGGTCATTCTTCTTCTCTCAGAGCTGTTACTGCTGGATCTACCGCAACCAAAACGGTTAGCAGTCGATGATCTTTTCCTTCAAATCGCTCTGCAGTAATAGTTAGACCAGAACTGTGAACTTGGTCGCCACCTCTCGGAAGTCGTCCGAGCAATTTAGCAACCAGACCTCCAACACTATCGATATCTGCATCTTCCAGCTCGAGGCCGATGTACTCACCGAGTTCAAAGAGCGACGACTTTGAGGTGACTCGATAGAGGTTTTCTCCAATGGGTTCGATATCGGCACGTTCGCGGTCATACTCATCCTTGATTTCGCCGACCAACTCTTCGATGACATCTTCCATAGTCACCAAGCCCGCTACACCGCCGTATTCATCCACAGCGATGGCAACGTGGGTGGCGTTGAGCTGCATTTCCTTGAGAACCTCTTCAACTGGTTTGGAGTCTGGAACAAACATTGCTTTACGGGCAAGTTGAGAAGCCGACTTGCTAACTAACTCCTGCGGATTCTCGGTAAAGACTCGGGCCACGTCTTTCAGATAAAGAACGCCAACCAAATCGTCGATGTTCTTTCCTCGAACCGGAAGTCTCGAGAAACCTGAACTCATGAAGTCTTTAAGCGTTGATGAAAGCTTTGCCTCGCCATCGACGGTTTGCATGTCGATTCTGGGAACCATAATTTCGCGCACCACGGTTTCACCGAAGTCTTCAACCGATTCCATGAATTCCTGCTCAAACTCTTCAAGAGCCTCAACGCTCTTCGACGCAATTGGGGAAAATGTGATGTCAATTGAGCGAACCAGCGGTTTTGAGGTCTTGGACAACCACTTTCCAAGCTTTTTGTGGCCGACAGCTTTTGCCAAAAGCTGCGATCCAATCAGTAGAAATGCGGTTCCAGACAGTGCAATCAGAAGAGATAACCACCAAGAGTAATTCAGTGGCACGATACTTTGAGTTACCAAAATTGCAAACGCTCCAACGAAAGAGAGCCTCAGGAACGAAAGCGACTCGTGCCTTGAGAACTCATTTAGTTCGCGCTTCATCGATGCTGCCAAAACCGAAAGTATGGTTACTGCTACCGCGATTACAACCGCTCCCCAGATTGTTACTGCTTGCAAACTAGTTAACCTCGGATTCGTAGAACCGTTCCAGAATCTCTCGCTGGAGACCGAACATTTCCTTTTCTTCATCTGGTTCGGCATGGTCGAAACCCAGAAGGTGCAAGATTCCGTGCGTGGTAAGAAGTAGAACCTCGTTGATTGTCTCGTGACCAGCGGCAATCGCCTGAGCAGCTGCCACCTGCGGACAAATAACGATGTCTCCCAGAAGGCCACTAGCACTTAATTCAAGGTCGGTTCCAGGCCGCAATTCGTCCATTGGAAATGAAAGCACGTCGGTTGGGCCTGGTTCGTCCATCCATTGAATGTGCAGGGTGGTCATTGTGTCTTCATTCACGAATTGAATCGCAAGTTCTGCATCGGGATGAATCCGCATGTGGTCAAGTGCAAAGCTGGCTAGGTTAAGAACCCTTGCTTCGTCGACTTCTAGATCAGACTCGTTGTTGATTTCTATGCTCAAGACTTGCTGCCTTTCTTAGCCTGTTGGACCTCAAAATCTCCATAAGCTTCGACAATTTTCGCGACCAGAGTGTGGCGAACTACGTCGGCGGAACTCAACATCGAAAAGTGCATGTCATCTACATCCTTGAGCGCTGCCACTGCGGTCTTTAAACCAGAGACTCCCCCAGGCAAATCCACTTGCGTAGAGTCTCCGGTCACGATCATCTTCGAATTGAAGCCAAGTCGGGTTAGAAACATCTTCATTTGCTCTGGAGTGGTGTTTTGAGCCTCATCCAGGATGACGAATGCGTCGTTCAACGTGCGTCCGCGCATATAAGCCAATGGGGCCACCTCGATAGTTCCTGTGGTCATTAGTTTTGGAATGGTTTCCGGGTCTAGCATTTCGTGAAGCGCGTCAAATAGGGGCCTGAGGTACGGATCAATTTTGTCGTTGAGTGTTCCAGGCAAAAATCCAAGACGCTCCCCCGCCTCCACGGCCGGGCGAGTCAGAATAATTCGCGAGACCTCTTTGCGCTGAAGTGCCTGAACCGCCTTCGCCATGGCCAGGTAGGTCTTTCCGGTACCCGCAGGACCAATTCCAAACACAATGGTGTGGTTATCAATGGCATCAACGTAGGCCTTCTGACCTACCGTTTTAGGCCTGATGCTTTTACCCTTTGAACTCAAGATACTTTGACTCAAAATGTCGGCTGGTCTGGCACTTTGGTTAGCAGCCACCATGCTCGCTGAACGCCTAATTTCGTCGGAAGAGAGCCTAAATCCGGTTGCCGCAAGCTCGGTAAGTTGTTCGATGATTCTCTTCGCCGATTCGCACTGGCTTTCCGAACCCTGAAGCGTGATCACACCACCGCGGGCTAGAACCGAGAGTCCGGAAAACTGGGCTTCAAGTTCACGAAGGAGCACATCGTTTGGACCGAAAATCTCCGCGGCAACTGCCGACTCAATGACCAGTTCAAATTTTGCTGCTGAGTTAAATTCCATTAGTTTCTCGGAGTCCGGCTGGTGACGTGTCCGTGAGCATGGAACACCGTCTGACCAGCCTCCGCTCCGGTATTGAACTGGAGGCGAAACGAGCCGGTAGAGAGCTTCGACGCCACTTCGGTGCCGAGTTTGACTAAGTCAACCAAGATGGCGTCGTTGTTGGATGCCAACTCGGCAACATCTTTGAAGTGCTGTCTGGGAACAACCAAGACATGAACTGGTTGAGCCGGGCTAATGTCATTGAAAGCTATGGAGTGCTCGGATTCAGCGACCAGTGTTGTAGGGATTTCACCATTAGCAATTTTGCAAAATACGCATTCGGTCATGAAAGTAAGTTTATTCCGCCTAGTCCCAAGCCGAACCAAAAGCCAAAATCGACGATATTGCGGCTAAACCGGCGGTTGAAGTGCGAAGAATCCCCGAACCAAGGTGAACACGATCTGCGCCCGACTTGCTCAACTGCTCTAACTCAGAAGGCTCGATTCCGCCCTCGGGGCCCACCACAATTGCTACCTTGCCGGAAATTGGCAAGAAAGATTTCAAGGAAGTGTCTGCCGTCGGGTCTAGAACCAACACTCGATCAAAATCTTTGACAAGCTCAGAAAGCTCAGCTGTTGAAACAGCAGACCTAACCAAAGGAGTCAATACTCGAAGTGACTGTTTGGCAGCCTCGGCAACAATTGACTGCCACCTGGCAACCCCCTTGGAAAGTTTTGGACCTTCCCACTTCGACACACAGCGAGCGGCCTGCCAAGGAATCACGGATGTCGCACCGAGTTCCGTTGCTGCCTGCACGGCAAGTTCGTCGCGGTCGCCTTTGGCTAACGCTTGAACCAAAGTGAGCTGCAAACTAGGCGCGTCTTCTTCAGCAATTGACTCAATCTTCAGGTCGAGCGTTGATCCAAGATTCGCGGTAACCGAGGCCAAGATTCGGATGCCCGTACCATCGGTTAGCTGCAACCACTCACCCGCGCGTAAACGCTTGACCGTGGCGGCATGTTTACCCTCTTCGCCGGTGAGAATGAAACTTTGACCCTCTGTAAGAGTTCTGGCGACGGCGGTAAAAAATAACGGATGAACCATTAGCGGCGCTTACCGAAGTGGCCGTGTGAATGTTTCTTGAGGCCAGCAACGTCATTCTTGCGAAGCTTCGACAACTGACGCAGTAGCTCCTTCTGCTTGCTGTCTAACTTCTCTGGCGTTGCAATCTCAAGTGAGATTTTGAGATCTCCGCGACCTTGTGCTCGTAGTCGCTGTGATCCCTTGCTTTTGACAGTGATTACATCTCCGGATTGCGCGCCTGGAGATACATCGAGGTCCAATGGCCCATCGAAGGTTTCGATCTTGACCTGGCATCCCAGAGCAGCTTCATGCATAGGAACGGTCAAGGTGCAGGTCAGATCATCGCCATCCCTGCCAAAGATGTCGTCAGGCTTTACTCGAATGTCTAAGAAAATGTCCCCGTTCGGACCACCGGCGAAACCAACTTCTCCCTGTGATTGCAGCTGCAAACGCAGACCATCTTCAACACCACCAGGTATGTCTAGGTCTAGTGTGCGGGCTGCACGAACTCGACCCTGGCCACGACAACCAACGCAGGGGCTTTCCACCGTCTGGCCGAATCCACGGCAAGCGTTACAGGGCTGCGAGGTCATAACGTTACCGAGCAGTGAACGGACCTGGCGAGAAATTTGACCTAGTCCGCCACAAACATCACAGGTTCGAAGGTCGGTGCCTGGCTGACAGCAGCTACCGTTACAGGTTTCGCAGAGAACCGCGGTTTCAATGTCGATCGCCTTAGCGACGCCAAAAACTGCCTCACGAAGTGAAAGGTCAATGCGTAACAGTGCATCTTCTCCACGTTGGGCACGAGAACGCGGACCTCGTTGCGAGCCCCCGCCGAAGAAACTGTCGAAGATGTCGCCGAAGCCAAATCCCGCCGAACCGCCGAACGGGTTCTGACCACCCATGTCGTAGTTTCGACGCTGCTCAACGTCGATTAGAACCTCGTATGCGTGAGTAACCAGCTTGAAGCGCTCCTGCGATTCTGGCTCTGGGTTTACATCTGGGTGTAACTCTCTGGCCAACTTGCGGTAGGCCTTCTTGATTTGGTCTTCAGATGCGTCTCTGGATACTCCGAGAACGTCGTAGTGGTCGGCCATTAGACTCCTAGGCTCTTGGAAAGGTAGCGGGCGATTGCACGCACAGCGGAAATGTTGGTTGAGTAGTCCATGCGAGTGGGTCCGAGTAAGCCGACTTTTGCCAGTGGTTCATCGGCGCTTCCGTATCCAGAGACCATAACGCTCGCCTGGTTTAACCCTTCAACCGAGTTTTCAGAGCCAATCAGAAGACTGACCCCATACTGGTCGGCTTCCATTTCGGAAATTAGTCTGAGCAGAACCACCTGTTCTTCAATCGCATCAAGAAGTGGTGTGATGTTCCCACCGAAATCGCCTTCGGAGCGGGCAAGGTTTGCAGTTCCCGCAAGAACTAATTTGTCCTGACGGTTGGCATCAACTTGATCCAGCAAAATATTCACGATTAGAGCAACAAAGCCCCTTTGTGATGGCGCAAATTGATCAGGGAATCTCTTGGTGAGACTGGAAACTTCGGAGAGCGGCGTGCCGGCAATCAAATCGTTAAGCTTTCCTCGGATGACGTTCAGGAAAGATAAATCGAGCATCTCACCGGAGTCGAGAACGTGCTGCTGGATACGGTTGTTGTCTGAAACCAGCATCAACATAACGCGAGTATCAGAAACTGGCACCAATTCAACGCTTCTCACGCGCGCGCGTCCGAGGGTTGGATACTGAACCATGGCGACCTGGTTTGTGAGCTGCGAAAGCAATCTCACGCTTCTGCCTAGGATTTCATCAAGGTCGACACTCGACTCCAAAAGGGTTTCCATGGCGTGCTTCTCAGGCGTTGAAAGTTGCTTGAGCTCATTTAGGCGATCAACGAATAAGCGGTAGCCGCTGTCGGTGGGAACGCGCCCGGCGGAGGTATGTGGGGCGTGAATTAACCCCTCTTCTTCAAGGATCGACATGTCGTTGCGAATGGTCGCGGAGGAAACACCAAAACCGTGACGTTCGAGCAGAGCTTTGGATCCGACTGGCTCCTTGGTGCTCACGTAGTCCTGAACGATGGCGCGGAGTACCTCGAAACTTCTTTCTGAAATCATCGACACCTCCTGTTAGCACTCAACCTATCTGAGTGCCAATATTACCCGCTTCGACGCTAAAGGCCTAGGAGCTTTCGAAGCACGAAATCGGCTAGTAACCGACCTTTGAGAGTGAGAACTGCTCTCCCCGAAATAGCTGCAACTCCATCGATTAGTTCGGTGCCCACCAGCTCAGAGACAGCCTTCTGATATGACGGGTTCAACTCGTGGATCACAGAAAGATCCAGACCGCCCCTCAACCGCAGCTCCAACATTGCTCTTTCTTCCAGCATCTCCTGATTGCTCAGCTGCTCACCGTCTTGGCTTGGAAGAATTCCTTCGCCCAATAACTTGGCATAAGTGGTCGGATGTTTCACATTCGACCAACGCTTCCCAGCAACGTGGCTGTGGGCGCCCGGACCAAAGCCCCACCAATCCTGACCTGCCCAGTAGGCGATGTTGTGCGCAGATGCTGCGCTTTCGTTTTTAGACCAGTTACTTAGTTCGTACCAGTTGAACCCTGCCTTGGCGAGCCTTTGGTCGAGCCACTCATACTTATCGGCCTGCAAATCTTCATCTGGTTCAGGCTTTTCCCCCGACCTGATTTGTCTTGCCAACTTGGTGGCCGGCTCAATGATGAGGGCATACGCGGAAATGTGTTCGGAGTTCATGGCGAGCGCGGCTTCCACCGAAGTTTGCCACTGCTCCATGGTTTCACCGGGTGCGCCGTAAATAAGATCGACCGAGGTCTGGAATCCAAGTTCTTGAGCCAAGGCAACGTTCTTCGCAACCAGCTCGGGGTTGTGCGTGCGCTCCAGAGTTTCCAAAACTTCAGGAACCGCTGATTGCATACCAAACGAAATGCGGTTGAAGCCGCCATCCAAAAGCGTTTTTAAGTAATCTCCATCAACAGTGTCTGGGTTCGCTTCGGTAGTAACCTCGGCGTTCTCGGCAATGCCAAAAGAATCCCTGAGCAACCCAAGAGCATGAACTAGTTCTTCAGCGGGAAGCAGCGTCGGAGTTCCGCCTCCGAAAAACACGGTCTTGAGTTCCCGATCACCCACCGAGGATTTAGCCAAAGCAATTTCGGTTTCGAGATGCGAAAGGAAAGAAGACTGGGGGTAACCGTTTAGCTCAGTAGCCGTATAGGTGTTGAAATCGCAGTAACCGCAACGAACTCGGCAGAACGGAACGTGAACATAGCCGTGAAAGGTAGCCATTACCTGGCCTTCTTCTCGGCCTTCTTCTCGTCGCCCGACGAAAGCGCCGCAATGAATGCCTCTTGAGGAACCTCAACGCGGCCCACCATCTTCATGCGCTTTTTACCCTCTTTTTGCTTCTCGAGAAGTTTCCGCTTACGAGAGATGTCGCCACCGTAACACTTAGCCAAAACATCCTTACGCATGGCTCGAATCGATTCACGCGCGATAATGCGGGCACCCACAGCAGCCTGGATAGGAACCTCAAACTGCTGGCGAGGAATAAGCTCGCGAAGTTTTCCGGTCATCATTACGCCGTAGGCATAGGCCTTATCTTTGTGAACAATCGCGCTAAACGCGTCGACCTGATCGCCCTGGAGCAGGATGTCGACCTTAACCAAATCGCCTTCGGCGTGGCCAATTTCTTCGTAATCGAGTGAACCGTAGCCCTGAGTTTTACTCTTTAGTTGGTCAAAGAAGTCGAAAACGATTTCAGCTAAGGGCAGGGTGTAGCGCAGTTGCACGCGATCCTCACCGAGGTACTGCATGTCGATCATCACACCGCGACGACCCTGGCAAAGCTCCATGATCACACCAACGTAATCCTTTGGAGCCAAAATAGTCGCTCGAACCATCGGCTCAAGAACTTTCTTGACCTTGCCCGATGGGAACTCAGACGGATTAGTGACGGTTATTTCGGCGCCGGAGTCCATGGTTACCTCGTAAACCACAGAAGGTGCAGTGGCAATCAGGTCTAGGCCAAACTCGCGCTCAAGTCGTTCGGTGACGATTTCAAGGTGAAGTAGGCCAAGGAATCCGCAGCGGAAACCGAATCCGAGAGCAACCGAAGTTTCTGGTTCGTAAACCAGTGCAGCATCTGAGAGCTTTAGCTTGTCGAGCGCTTCACGAAGGTTTGGGTAGTCGGATCCGTCGATTGGGTAAATACCTGAGAACACCATAGGCAGGGGCTCTGAGTAACCCTTCAATGCCTCGCTAGCAGGCTTTGCCACAGTGGTAACAGTGTCGCCGACCTTAGACTGGCGAACGTCTTTTACGCCGGTAATTAGATAGCCCACTTCACCGACGCCAAGACCCTTAGTTGCCTCTGGTTCAGGCGAGGACACACCAATTTCCAATGCTTCGTGAACCGCTCTGGTCGACATCATCTGAATTCGCTCGCGAGGAGCGAGGTGTCCGTCGATCATTCGCACGTAAGTAACCACGCCGCGGTAAGAGTCGTAAACCGAGTCGAAAATCATGGCACGCGCCGGCGCATTTGGGTCGCCAACCGGGTGAGGAACGGTCTTTACAATCTTGTCGAGAAGCGCGTCTACGCCAACGCCGGTCTTACCCGAAACTCTTAGGCAGTCTTCCGGGTTACCGCCGATAAGGTTTGCAAGTTCCTCTGCATATTTCTCAGGCTGCGCTGCAGGCAAGTCGATCTTGTTGAGAACTGGAATGATTTCGAGGTCGTTTTCCATGGCCAAGTAGAGGTTCGCCAAAGTTTGGGCTTCAATCCCCTGAGCCGCATCGACCAGTAGAACAGCACCTTCGCAGGCAGCCAGCGAACGTGAAACCTCATAGGTGAAGTCAACGTGCCCTGGGGTGTCAATCATGTTTAGTGCGTAGGTCTGGCCGTCTACTTCCCACGGCATACGTACTGCCTGAGACTTAATGGTGATTCCACGCTCACGCTCGATATCCATTCGGTCGAGGTATTGAGCACGCATTGAGCGGTCGTCGACGATTCCGGTTAGCTGCAACATGCGATCGGCCAGAGTCGACTTACCGTGGTCAATGTGAGCGATGATGCAGAAATTACGGATGAAATCCGGGTTGGTTTTTGCCGGCTCTAGCCTGTTCTTAGCGCGTGGCGACAAAATCTACCTCTTGGGACGAAACGAATAGTTGCAATGGCAACTAATACATTCTCGCACAAATGGTTGCCCCTGTCCCCTAACCCCTGATAGGCTTGATGTTTGTAACGGGTGAGTGTCTCCATCCGAAGCGAAATCCAAATCAAACTTTTTTGAAAGTGAAACATGGCAAACATTAAGTCGCAAATCAAGCGTATTGGCACCAACGCCAAGGCCGCAGAGCGTAACAAGGCAGTAAAGAGCGAAGTAAAGACCGCTATCCGCGCCGTTCGTGAAGCAGCAACCGCTGGAGACAAAGCAGCAGCAGAAACCGCACTTCGTGCAGCAGGTCGCAAGATCGACAAGGCTGTATCAAAGGGTGTTCTTCACAAGAACCAGGCAGCTAACCGCAAGTCGGCTATCGCCAAGAAGGTTTCTTCGCTCTAAACCAAGCGTTAGTAATCCCGTCAACATTTTGTTGGCGGGATTACTTAGTTAATGAGATTTGGCTTGCCAGCAAACCAGGCAGCTGCGGCTTGAATCAAGGTCAGGCCAATCAAGACCAAAACGCTCAGCTGCCAGCCACCGGTAACGGTAGCTAACCAGCCAAACAAGAATGTTCCCGCTGCAGAGATCAGGTAACCGATTCCCTGAGACATGCTCGAAAGCATGGTTGTAAGACGTTGATTGGCAGCTCTTGTTGAAATCAGACTTAGCGACAGAGGAAAACTGGAAGCCTGTCCGATTCCAATCACAATGGCTGCTGCCACCCACTGCTCTGCAAGCAGCAAAATCATGCCAGCGATAGTCACTATTGAAATCAAGACTCCGGCTAGTGCGAGTGACTTGAACCTAGCAAAGTTCACAGAGAGAATTAGCCCAACTGGAACACCCACAAAAGTCATCAGTGAGAGCAATGCACCAGCGTCTGAAGGGGTAAGTCCGCCATCGACAGCTAGCGTTGGCAGCCACGCCAATAAGGCATAGAAACCCAGCGACTGAATTCCAAACAGCCCCACTATCGACCAAGCTATCGGAGATCGAAGAACCAGCTTCGAGTCTTGACTGTGGTCGAGCGTTTCGCTCTCGCTAACAGATTGGTCTCCGCGGAGCAGCGAAAGTGAAAGCAAGGCGGCTACCAAAGTAGGCAGTGCCCACATCGCCAAAGACCACTGCCAGCCCAGCGCCGCAGTTGAAGGGAAACTGATTGCTGCCGAAAATGATGCGCTAGCCGCAAGGATTGTTGTGTAGGCGCTGGTGAGCACCACCACGTGCTTCGGGAATCGACCTCGAACCACACTCGGCAAAAGTACGTTCGCAACCGCAATAGCCAATCCAGCAAGAGTGGTTCCAAGGAGAAGACCGTAGTAACCCAAAAATGGTCGAATCGCGATAGAAACGAATAACAGCCCGAGTAGTGAAACCAAGGTCTTATTGACTCCAAGTCGTCGCACCAGGGCAGGCGATGCGAAGGCGCCGAATCCAAAGCACAAGACCGGCAGAGCTGCGAGAACGGCTGTTTGCGAATCGTTGACGCCGAGACCAGTTTGTATTTCTTGAATTATTGGGCCGATTTGAGCAACCGGAGGTCTGAGAACAAACGCGATCGCCAAGACGGTAAGCACGATTACCCAACCGGGTAAGCGCTTCACGATTTACCCCTATTTGCGATTAGCAGAACTAACTGTTCCATACGGTATTCAGGCTGTCGCTCAGCTCCTTTAGCCGCGGCATCGGCGTCGGCTAAAGCAACTAGCGCCTTGGCAAGACCTTCGTCGGTCCAGCCTGAAACGGCCTTCTTGGTTTGCGAAAAGCCATAAGGATTCATTCCAACTGAGGAGGCAGTTGCCCTTGGGTCGCCCGCAATTTGGCACATCTCGCGCACCTTTTTGGCAAAAGCTCCAAGCATGTAAATAACATCCTGACCGGTTTGCAGCGCATGGCGAAGTAGCAGCAGAGCCTCCCCCGATTTACCTTCTAGGGCGGCATTCAAAATCTTGAAGGCATCTGCTTCAACTCGCCCGCTGAAATAACGATTCACCAGTTCTTCGTCGATTTGCTCGGCGCTGTCGGCCAGAAGTTGATCGCAGGCTGCTGCAAGCTCGAGAAGACTGTTTCCAAATGCATCAACTAAAGCCTTGACCGCCGACTGCGTGAACTTGCGGTTCGCTTCGGAAAAGTGGCTTTGCACGAAGGCGGTTTTTTCGGGGTCCTTGGTGAGCTTGGCACAGGCAACCTCGATGGCTGCTTCATTGGCACGCAATGAATCGAGTAGCGCCTTACCCCTGGTGCTGTTGCCAGCGTGCTGAAAGACCAAGGTCACATCGACCAGGTCTTGAACGGAAATAGCTTTGCCATCTTCAATTAGCGCGTCGGTGCATCGTTCGACCCCGCCGATGATGACCAGTTTTGGTTCAGAAAAGAGTGACGGACTCACCAAGTTGAGTAGGTCGCCAGCGACGTAATCCGATGCATCAATTTCGTGAATTTCAACACCGTCTTGTTTAGCGCGCACGGCATCTTTCAACCGGCGAATTGCCGAGCCGTATAAGTACTCCTCAGAGCCAAAAATCAGAATGAGTGGCGAGGGTTGAACCTTGCGCCAATCAACGAATTTTGCCTTACTCACCCGACAAGCCTACCTACCACCGGATGACATAACTTCAATTACGCCATTGGAAACTCCAAGTGCAACGGCACCCTCCAGATCAGTGCGAAATACTTTGGAACCGCTCTGTGCCAGCAGCTGAAGGGCTCTTTTGGTGGGATGTCCGTAAGAATTTCCCCTACCTACCGAGATTAGAGCCACATCCGCATCAATCTGCTGATAGAAAGTTGCACTTTGGTCTGCCGAACCATGATGAGAGACTTTGACAACAGTGGGCTTGTTAGACCCCTGCGCTTTTGCGAGTACTCGATCTTGGGCTCGTTCATTCATGTCCGCGAGGGTGTAGATCACCATGCTGGTTGATTCAAACTTCATACCCAAAGAAGCTTCGTTCGCGGTTGCACCGGAACTTCCTGGCGAACTTATAACGTTCCAAGTGAATTCACCCAGCCGACCAGTCAAATTTTCCGGGGCAACAACCAGCTCTAAGTTCAATCGATTTAGGGTTTCCACCATTTTGATGGCATCGGGCCGTTCATCCGGAAAAGCCGAAATTAGGGCCTTGGAAACCGAGCGACCGTTCAAAAGGCCAGTAAGTCCGCCAACATGATCTTGGTCGAAATGGGTTAGAACCAGCAATTCGACATGCTCAATACCTTGTTGGTCTAAACAACCGTCGATGAGTTGCGGGTCTTTACCAACATCAACCACAGCAACCTGGTTTTCAGACCGGAGCACCAGAGCATCCCCCTGCTCAACATCACAGGCGAGTATGGACCAATTACTTAGATTGAAACCAAGCGATCGAATTGCAATACCGCCAAGACTCCCAAACCACAATCCGCCTAATAGCAGGGCAAGAAAGACGAACCTGAAGCGTTGCCTGTTGATTGCGATGGTTATAAAGACCGCAAAGGCGGCGGTAAGCGCGAATCCCACACCCCCATCGGGAATCGGCAGTAACCCTGCAGGCGCTTGAGCCAACGAATTGGCTACCCAAACTATCCAACTGGCAGGAATTGCCGCAATTGTCAGGAGCAGAGATGCGAGCCCTGGAATGAAAGGCCCCAGAATCGCCGCTAGGAGCCCCAGAACCGTTACGAGTGGAACCATGGGCTCAACTAGCAAGTTCGCCACTATCGAGTGTGTGGCGAACCCTCCTTGAAGCTCAACGAGGATCGGCAGGCACCAAATCTGAGCAGAGATGGTCGCCGCGAGAGTTACCGATAGCCATTTGGGTAATTGCTTCTGGAAAAGTTCGGAAAGCTTTGGTGTCAGGATGACCAATCCAAAAGTTGCCATGACGGAAAGCCAAAATCCGTATTCGAAAATTAGCCAAGGGTCAACGATTAGGAGAACTAGGGATCCAACAATCAGAGCTCCAGGGAGCCAAATTCTTCGCCCGAACTCCAGAGATACAAAAACTACGCTCATCATGAAAGCTGATCGCAACACGCTGGGTTGCCATCCCACAAGCAACACATAGCCGCAGAGGGCAAGCAAAGAAATTATCGTGCGAACTCCCCTGCCTACTCCAAGCAATCGCAAGAGCAACCAAACCATTCCCAGCACGATTGCACAGTTAGCACCGGAAACCGCAGTGAGGTGGGTAAGGCCAGTTGTCTTCATGTTCTCTTGAAAGCTCTCGCTCAGCCCGGAGTCGATTCCCACAGCCAGCCCTGAAACGAGGTTTTTCGGGTCGCCACTCACATTGCTCAAGAAGTTGCGCATGTTCAGCACTAACTGCAGCTCTGAGGAGTTCGCAATTGCACCTTCTACCTGCTTTAACTTTGCATGAAAGGCGAATCGCTCTAATGGTCTCGCGGGCGATAGTTGCAGTAACGCCGAAAGGCAATCACCCTGTTTCAAACGATTCTCTTGATCAATGAGCCGGCCAGAGCTCCCTTTTGGTAGCGCACCTGAATCGATCTCAATCGACTGGAAGTTAGTTTGAACACCAATTACACAAAACTTGGTGCTCACCAGTTCGAATTCTTGAGCTGACTCAATGGCTGCCAACGGCTTGTGCCAACTTGATTGGAAAACGTAGGAGCCTAGAATTCCAAACGCAAGTAACGCGATAAGAAAACTAAATCTTCTAATCAAAGCGAGACAAGTTTCCTAATAGCGGCAAACAACTTGTCGCCGATTCCTCCTACTTTTCGCAAATCGTCGATTGATCTAAAGCCGTGATTGGCTTCACGCCAGTCGATTATTCTGGCTGCCAGTGTAGGTCCGAGACCCGGCAATTTGTCGAGATCAGCCACAGTCGCTTGGTTCAGATGAACGAGTCCATCAGATTTTGGAGTGGTTCCACCTTTACCGACGATGATTTGCTCGCCATCCGTCAAAGTTCTTGCAAGATTCACACTCTCCTGATCGGCGGACTTAGTGAAACCGCCAGCCAATGCGACCGCTTCGAAAAGTCGCATGCCGTTGGTTAGCGGGTAAACACCTGGTTTGGCAACAGCTCCGGTGATGTGGATAAAACCGGAAGCCGTAACTGACTCCTCATTCGTTTTAGTTTTTGGCACGATTCGAATCGGTTCCGATTTCGTTTGACCTGAGATTAGGAGGCTCAACACCACAACGACAGATACCCCAAGAATCAGGAGCCTTTTTCTAGCGGTCTTATCGCCGCTTTTCGCCTGAGCGAACTGATTCTTTAGCCATTCCATCGCCAAAGACTAAAGCCACCCGATTGCTCAAGTGGCTTTAGTTGAATAATCTGTGGATTACTTAGTGGCGATGTTTACCAGCTTCGGCTCACGAACAATCACGTTTGCGATTTCCTTTTCGCCGATAGCTCTCTTCACATTGTCTGATGCGAATGCGAGCTCACGAAGTTCTTCGGCACTAATCCCCATGGCGACTTCAAACTTGTCGCGGAGTTTGCCATCAACCTGAACAATCGCGATAGTTGATGCTTCAACCAGAAGTGACTCGTCGGCTTCCGGCAAGCCCGCCAAAGCAACGCCTGGCTGGTGACCAAGAACCGCCCACATGTCCTCGGCAGTGTATGGCGCGAACAGTGATAGCCCGATCGCAACCGCTTCAGCCGCTTCACGAACCGCGGGGTCGGCTGCGCCAACCGAACCGTCGATTGCTTTTCGAAGGGCATTAACCAATTCCATTAGTTTCGCCACACCAACATTGAACTTGAAGTTCTCGATTAGCGGGCTGAAATCTCTTAGGAAGGTGTGGGTAGCTTTGCGGAGCTCCGCGTTTCCGGCTGAGAAGTCGATTCCTGGCTCGGAAGCTACGTCTTTTGCGGCTCTCCAGGCTCGCGCCAAGAACTTAGCGGAACCGGCTGGAGAAACATCTGCCCAGTCGATGTCGTCTTCTGGTGGACCGGCAAACGCCATGGTCAGACGAACCGCATCGACGCCGTGGTCACCCAACTGATCGCTCAGACGAACTAGATTTCCACGCGACTTCGACATCGCGGAGCCGTTCATCTGAACCATTCCCTGGTTTAGCAAACGGGTGAACGGTTCATCGAAATCAATCATTCCGATGTCGTTCAGAACTTTGGTGAAGAAGCGCGCGTAGAGCAGGTGCAGAATGGCATGTGTTACGCCACCAACATACTGATCAACTGGTGCCCATTCTTTGGCGGCCTCGATTGGGAAAGCCTCGGTTTCGCTCTTCGGTGAAAGGTAGCGCAGGAAATACCATGACGAGTCAACGAAGGTGTCCATGGTGTCAGAGTCTCGCTTAGCCGGCTTGCCGCAGGTCGGACAAGGAACGTTTACCCAGTCTTCAGCAGCTCCCAGTGGCGATGAACCCTTCGGCTTTAGATCCAGACCTTCTGCCGATGGAAGTTCAACTGGCAGTTGGTCGGCAGGAACCGGAACCTCGCCACAGCTTTCACAGTGGATGATTGGAATCGGGGTTCCCCAGTAACGCTGACGAGAAATCAACCAGTCGCGAAGGCGGAAGTTCTTAGCCTTCTTGCCCTTCTGTTGTTCGGCAAGCTTTGCCACAATTGCGTCGCCGGCAGCTTCGCGTTCAAGGCCGTTGAATTCACCCGAGTTGATTCGAGGACCGTCGCCGTTTTCGTCTTCTGCATCGGCAACTACAGGCACAACCGGCAGGTTGAACTTCGCAGCAAACTCGGCATCGCGGTCGTCATGGGCTGGTACGGCCATGATGGCGCCGGTTCCGTAGTCGGCCAAAACGTAGTCGGAAGCCCAGATCGGTAGCTTCTCCCCATTGACCGGGTTAGTTGCATAGCGGCCGGTGAAAACACCGGTTTTTTCGCGGTCGGTCGCCAAACGCTCGATGTCGTTCGACTTCTTGGTCTGCTCCAAATAAGCATCGAACTCGGCCTTGATCGACGAATCGGAATCCGCAACTAGTGTCGATGCCAAAGCGGAGTCGACTGCGACCACCATGAAGGTTGCGCCGAAAAGAGTGTCTGGGCGGGTTGTGTAAACGGTGATTGGTTCGTCTTGACCTTCAACGTCAAAGGCAACCTCAGCACCGTAAGAACGCCCGATCCAGTTGCGCTGCATGTTGAGAACCTTGGAAGGCCAATTACCTTCTAGGGTGTCTAGATCATCCAACAAACGGTCGGCGTAATCGGTGACCTTGAAGTACCACTGGGTCAGAGCCTTCTTGGTTACTGCCGAGTCACAGCGCTCACAGAGACCCTGAACTACCTGCTCATTGGCAAGCACGGTTTGGCAGCTTGGGCACCAGTTCACTGCGCTGTTTTTACGGTAAGCAAGCCCGCGCTTGTAGAACTCTAAGAAGAGCCACTGGTTCCAGCGGTAGTAGATCGGGTCGGAAGTTACCAAAACTCGATCCCAGTCGAATGAACATGCGTAACGACGCATAGAGGCTCGCTGCTGAGCGATGTTGTCGTAGGTCCAACCCTTTGGGTCTAAACCGCGCTTAATGGCAGCATTCTCGGCTGGTAGACCGAATGAGTCCCAGCCGATTGGGTGAAGCACATTGAAACCCTTTTGAGCCCAGTAACGAGCAATGACGTCGCCAAGTGCATAAGCCTCGGCGTGACCCATGTGGAGGTCGCCAGAAGGGTAAGGAAACATGTCGAGAACATACTTCTTCGGACGTGTGTCGCCTGGCTTACTGGAGTCGAAGGGCTTCAACTCGTCCCAGATTGGAAGCCAACGATCTTGGATGGCTTGTACGTCGTACTCGTGTTCGTTTGACAACTAATTCACTCACTTATTGGGGGAAGAATGCTCTTCACAAGGTTACCAATTACCCGAGCAGGTGGCTTGCTTTCAGGGCTTTCAGTAATGCGAGAGCTTTTAGCTTGGTTTCCGCCAATTCGGAAGCCGGTTCACTGTCGATGGTGATTCCACCACCAACGCCTAGAGAAATCATTCCGTTCTCAAAAACTAGTGAACGGATGACCATTCCAAAGCTGGCCGAACCGTTATCGCCTAAGTAACCGGCGACACCCGAGTAAACACCTCTGGAACTCTGCTCGAGTTCTTCAATTATTTCGATGGCTCTAAGTTTGGGAGCTCCGGTCATGGAACCTCCGGGAAAGGCGGCTTCAATCGCCGAAACAGAATCGGAGCCCGGCGCCAACTTTCCAGTCACGGTGCTAACCAGTTGGTGCACAGTGGCATAGGTTTCAACATCAAACAGCTTTGGTACCGACACCGAGTCGGCTTGGCAAACTCGAGTCAGATCATTTCGCATCAAATCGACAATCATCAAATTCTCGGCACGTTCTTTAACGTTGGCTTTCAACTCGCTAATAATCAGTCGGTCGGTTTCTTCATCGACTCCACGAGGACGGGTGCCCTTGATTGGCTTCGACGAAACATCACCCGATGCACCCACCCAAATGAATTGCTCCGGCGACGATGAGACCAACACTGATTCGCCGAACTTGAAGTAACCGGCATAGGGAGCCGGATTAGCTTCGCGAAGTTCAATGAATGTAGCCAACGGATCGGCCTTGCCCTCAATCGTGTACTGATTGGTTAGGCAAAGTTGGTAAACATCTCCAGCAGCAATGTGCGCCTGCGCTCTAGCGATCAGCTCAAGATATTTGGAATCGCTATGACGCGGGGTAACCGAAGTAATCTCCGGCTTGGAAACCTGGTGAAGATACTTGAGACTCTCTCCCCCGATAAGCCCGATGCGAAGCAAGGCAGCATCTAGCCAATGACGGAACTTTGTTTCATTTTCGGATCGGGCAATCAAATACAGGTGGCGATTCTCATGGTCGAAAACCATGGCACTTTCCACTCGCATGAATTTGGGTTTATCAAGTTCAAAATCTATCCATCCAACTACACCTGGGCGGAAATCGAACGGCAGGTCAACGTCATCGTGGTCTTCGAGCGCTTCACGTAGTGAGTCGAAGTTTTGGTACGAAATCTCTTCGCCGGTTCCGATAACACTGAATCGCTGTTCGGTTGCAAACTCACGATCAAGCCAAAAAGCGTTCTTCGACTGTGCAAAAAGCGCGATGAACGCATTGGTTGGGCTTACCCAACCTCGCAAAGATTCGACATGTAAACGCATGGCACTTTCTGGTTCCTGACTATCACTAGATTAGACGGAAGGACTTTCATTTTTAGGAGCGCGGGTGACAGAGACAACTTTCGTCTTTGACGGCGAACACCTGCATTTGGTCGACATTTACGACCACCCGGTTCAAGTTGCCGATTCCTTTCTGGTGAGCGATGGCCGAGTTCGCTCGCTCGACAAGCATCGAATCCGGTTCAACGCATCCGTTGAAAAGCTTTCAACATTAGACCTCGACGCTTTCTGGGCCGAAGCTATCAAGTTGATTCCAAAGTCAGGTCAGGTCTTCCCGAGGATCGAGCTTTCTGGCGACAACCTGGTCTTAAGACTTCGCGAACCAGCCGAATTCAAACCAACCGTGACCCTTTGGACCGCCGACGAACCAGATAATCGGGTCGACCCAACTACCAAGGGCCCAGACCTCGCCTACGGATCGAGCCTGAGACGAAAGTCGAATCTCTATGGCGCCGACGAGGCGATTCTTCTGAGCCCTGAAGGTTTCGTAGTTGAAGGCGCGCTTTCGTCGTTGGTTTGGTGGCAGAACGACGTGCTGTTAGCGCCCGACGACACAACCAAATGGCTACCGAGCGTGACTCGGCAAGAAGTATTTGAAATAGCTAATCAAGCCGGCTACCAAACCGCGGTTACTCAGGTCGAACCCAAAGACCTAATTGGTTTGGAGATCTGGCTGTTGAGTTCGCTTAGCGGAATTCGCCCGGTGGTCGACTGGGTAAATCTCGGCGGACCGGTTGGGCCGCAGAAACATCTTGAGTCTTTTCAGCGACGTCTCAGATTACTAGCCTCAGAATTGAACTGAGCGATCAGTCAAACTAGCAAGTTTCAAATCGTGTGTAATGAGAAGGATTGACACCTCGCTCTTCTTGGACGCGTTGATTAGATCTTTTACTAGCTTTGCTCCTTGTAAAGATCCAAGAGATGCCGTGGGTTCATCCAAAATAACTAGCTGATGCCCAGCGAGCAAGTTTCTTGCTAGCGCAAGACGTTGAACCTCTCCTCCACTCAACATCATCGAGCTACCGCCGACCATCGTGCTGAGCCCTTGTCGGCTTTGGAGCATTCCCCAAAGATCCATTTTCTTTAGCACGCCGATGAGTTCAATGTCCTCGGCGTCTGGTTTGGCAAGCCTTAAGTTGTCTCTAACCGTACCGGCCAAAACTACAGGGCTTTGCTCTACCAAACCCACCATTTTGCGCAGGCTTTCATTCGAATATCGGGAAATTGGTTGCCCATTGAATTCAAATTTTCCCGAACTAGGACGAATAAATCCAACGAGTACGTTCGCCAAAGTAGATTTTCCGGAACCTGAAGGCGCTAGAAGCGAAACGCATTCCCCTCGATACAAATCGATGTCGGGAAGTCGTACACGACCCCCTTGAGGGAAGTCCACCGAAGCATAAGAAACCGAAAAGTTTATGAATTGAACTTCAATTTCATTGTTGCCAAAAATCAACTCACTTGGAGTCTTTTTGAAAACCAATTCCCTAAGCCTGTCTGCGCTGGTAATGGCCTTTGCACGATTTTGGAATGCGCTTGGGATTCCTTGCAAATACTCAAAAATTCCCAATGGAAGTAAAACCAGTACTGCAACTTGTTCGCTTGGGAGCAACTCTCCAGAACTAATTGCAACAATTGCGGCGGCCAAGACCGAAAGGTAAGTTCCCGAAACCACAAAACTTTGCAGCCGACCATTCGACCTAGCCAGACGCCTTTCAAGATCGGAAATTTTGACTGTCAAGTGACTCAGCGAGTTTAAGCTCTTAGTGGCCCAGCCATAGGCAGTCAAAACGCGGTTACTTGCAATTAAATTTTCTACCAAGGTCGCTAGTTCAGAGCGGTATTCGTTAAGTGTTTCCAGATTCGTGCTGGAAGCTCTTTTGGATCCAAGAACGGTAACAGACGCAACTGCAACGACAGTAAGAATGAAAATCCAAGCCATATTCGGTGCGAGCCACAAAAAACATGCCAGCCCTAAGAAAGTCACAACACTTGTTTGGACTAGTGCCGGCCTAAATCTAAGATCAAGATTCAGTTCCTCTTCAGTATCATCAACCAAATTCTTCAGCAGCTCGCCCATTTTGGTATCGGCTAAGCCGATGGGTGCTCTGTCAACCAAGGAAGCAAAAATTGTTGTGCGTTTAGCTGCAGCTTTGCGAAAAGTTGAATCGTGCAAAACTAAACGCTCGGCGTAGCGAAAGAACGCCTTGCCAAGTGCAAATGCTCGCACTCCGACCACCGCAACAGACAGATACATAATCGAGGGCCTTTGATCCGCTCTAGATAAAAGCCAAGCGGATGTTGCTAGAAGCGCCAAACTGCTTGTCGCTTGAAGTGCTGAAAGGAACCAACCGGAAAGAAATTTAGTTTTCAATGCGAACCACACGATTCGCCAACTCAAGAAATTCGAGTTGGTGAGTTATAGCTGTAACCGAAATTCCGGACTTTGCAATTTTTGATAAGTGCGCCCAAATGTGTTTGGAGGTATCTTTATCGATTGAGGAAGTTGGCTCATCCAGTAGCAAGTAACTAAGCTTCTTACTCTTCAACCGATAAATAGCTCTCGCCAAGCTCACTCTTTGGGCTTGCCCTCCTGATAAACCGCGACCGAAGTCGTCGACTAACGCATCTAGTGAAATGTCCTTAATGGCAGAAACGTTCACGGCATAAGTTAGCGCAGCTTGATTCAGCGGTTCGCCACCGGTTATGTTCAAAAGCACTGTCCCTGAGAACAAGCCAGGTTGCTGTGGCATCCAGGCGACCTGAGAAGTATTGTTTCCTCCCACTAACTCCATCATTTTTAGTGATTTTCCAGAACCCGATGGCCCAATCCAAAGTTCGAGTCCTTTCGATGGCAGTTCACGCTTTGAAGCATTTGTTGGCTGGCTCTCAATTACATCAATGACTTGACTAGCGGCCGCTATCCCCTCGGTAGAAGCATGGTAATTAGCCCCAATCATCCTGATTGGAAGATATGCTTCCGGTGCCAAAATTAGCAAAAACATAGCAACAGAAAACGGGATTTCTCCGTCGATTAGTCGGAATCCGATAGTTACAGCAATCAATGCCACCGAAAGCGATGCGGCAAGTTCCAACGCAAAACCAGAGAGAAACGAAACACGAAGAACCCTCATCGTTCGAAAACGGAGCAAATCGCCTAACTCATCTAAAACACCGAGCTGGTGTTTGATTCTCCCAAAAAGTTTGAGTGTGGAAATTCCCTTAACTACCTCAGCAAAATGTTTCCCAAGCTTAGATAGCGCCTCAAATTGTCGGTCTTGCTCTTTCTTGGTTGCCAGTCCAATAAAGACCATGAACAAAGGAATAAGTGGAATTGTAAATACCAAAATGAGTCCGCTAATCGGGTCAATTACAAAAAACAAAACCACCATTATTGGGGTGACAACAATCGTGTAGATGAATTGAGGTAAGAATTTCCCGAAGTAGGCGTCTAGAGAGTCAAGCCCTCGAGTAGCCAATAGTGTGATTTCTGCAGCAGATCTGGATCCTTGCGCATAATCTTTCGATAGTAGGTCTCCCCGGAAGACTGTTTTTACACGTGAACTAACTTCTGCTGCAATGGTTTCTTGAAAGTACGATTGAGCAATCTTGAGCAACATGCCGATAAAGAACCAGAGCAGAATCGTTTGATTAAAAGCTTGGGCATGAGTAACGCCGGCAATGAAGCTTGAAATGGCCGAAGCCAGGGCTACCGAAGCGAATGCCCCGATTAGCCCCAACCCAACCAGTAAAATCAACCACCAACGCACAGCCGAAGCACGAGCAATTAGCCTGGTATCAAGCGGCTTGATTCGTTACTCCTAGTGCGAACCAGCAGGGATGTTCTTGCGGCTGACCCGCTTGCTAAACACCCAGTAAGTCCATGTTTGATAGGCAAGGACAAGTGGCAACGCAAACACTGCGACCCAAGACATCACAGTAAGTGTGTATTCGCTTGAGGATGCATTCTGAATTGTCAAAGAGTAATCAGGGTTGGTAGTGGAAGGAAGCACATTTGGATAGAGCGCTGCAAACAAGGAGCCAACCGCCGACATTACTGTTATCACCAACAGGACAAACGACCAGCCATCTCGACCTAGGTGATTTAGCAATAGAGCTCCTATTAGAGCCACAGCGGCCAAACCGCTTAGAGCTAAGCCAAGCCAGGTGAAGTGTGCCAAAAGTGTCCAAACTAGGAACACAGCAGCCAAAAGTGTCGCGACAACACCGGTTTTGGTGGCAAGAGCACGTGCGCGATCTTTGACTTCGCCTGAAGTTTTTAGCGTGATGAACACCAAACCGTAGGTGAAGAATAACGTCAGGGTAACTAAACCACCGAGTAACCCGTATGGATTCAGCAAAGTGAGTAGATTTCCAGTGAAAATGTGATCTTTGTTTAGTGGCACGCCCTGAACGATGTTGCTAAACGCGGTTCCCCATAGCAGAGCTGGAACAGCCGAGCCGATGAAAATCATCCAATCGAAAGTGTTCTTCCATTTTTGAGTTTCACCTTTGCCGCGATACTCAAAGGCGACACCTCGAAGAATAAGTGCTGCCAACATCAGAAGCAAAGCTAGATAGAAACCGCTAAACAACGACGCATACCATTCTGGGAAAGCAGCAAACAAACTTGCGCCCGCTACCAAGACCCAGGTTTCATTCATGTCCCATACCGGACCAATGGTGTTGATAATCACTCGACGATCAACATCATCTTTACTGATGAATGGGATTGCCATTCCAACACCAAAGTCGAAACCATCTAGGACGAAATACCCGATGAAGAGCACTCCAACGACTAGGAACCAAATTTCATTTAGTTGCATTTTTCTTAATCTCGATTCTTAGTAAGCAACAGTTAGTTTGTCGGAGTCTTTGTTTTCGGCAATTAGATCGTCGTTCGGGCCTTGCTTTATGGCCTTCATGAGGAGCTTGAATTCGACCACGGCCAAGGCTCCGTAGAGCAGCGTGAAAACAACCAGGGAAATCAGTACATCCGAGGCGGCAACACCCGGTGAAACTCCATCAGCAGTTTTCATTAACTTGAAAACAATCCAAGGTTGACGGCCCATTTCGGTAAACAGCCAGCCGACTGAGATTGCCAGAAGCGGTAGAGGAACCATCCAAATCGCTGTGTTCCACTGCCATTTCTTCAAGTTAATCTTGCCTTTTCGGGTGATCCAAAGTCCTACCACGGCAACCAAGATCGCAAGTGCGCCGAGTCCAATCATCCAGCGGAATGCCCAGTAGGTTAGCCAAATGATTGGCATGTAGTCCCCTGGTCCATAAGCTGCAACATATTCAGCCTGCAGGTTATTCAAACCTTCGACTTCGCCGTCAAAGGTGTGAGTAGACAAGAATGAAAGAAGATTTGGAATACGAATTGAGAACAACTCAGAGTGGCCGTCTGGGGTTCCCAGCGTGAAAATTGAGAACGAAGCGTTCTTCGAAGTTTCGTAAAGC
Source organism: Actinomycetota bacterium (assembly GCA_041180065.1). GTDB lineage: Bacteria > Actinomycetota > Actinomycetes > Actinomycetales > Microbacteriaceae > Rhodoluna. The sequence goes on from JBEGSI010000002.1 coordinate 26,192, forward strand.
GCTTCAGCCGCCGCCATCTTCATAGGTTGCGTTTGAACCATGGCAAGGCCAAGACCGTCTCCAGTGATTAGTGTCCCAAAGCCACCGGCAAGCACAGTCCATAGACCAGTTCTCAAAGCTGTTTTCATGCTATCTAGGTATTGATTGCGCTTTAGGTGGTACGCGGCTACAGCAACTAGAACAGCACCCGCAAACATAATCGAGGCGGTTATGGTGTGGGGGAACTGATTGATTGCGACAATGTTGGTCAGTACGGCGCCAATGTCTACTAACTCGGCTCGGTTCTTCACTTCATTGATTTCGAATCCAACCGGATTCTGCATAAATGCATTCGCAGCCAGAATGAAGTAAGCCGACATCCAAACACCCAGGGTTGTAATCCAAATAGTAGCTAGGTGAACTTTTTTACTTAGTCGTCCCCAACCAAAGATCCAAAGCCCGATAAATGTCGACTCAAAGAAGAATGCCAGCAATCCTTCCATTGCCAATGGAGCGCCAAAGATATCGCCTACGAACCTCGAATAGTCAGACCAGTTCATGCCGAACTGGAACTCTTGAACGATTCCGGTAACCACGCCCATTGCGAAGTTAATGAGAAATATTTTCCCGAAGAACTTGGTCAGTCGAAGGAACTTTTCGTTTCCCGTCCTGGTCCAAACTGTTTGAAAAATCGCAACTAGAAGAACCATTCCGATGGTTAGCGGTACGAATAGGAAGTGATACACAGTCGTTAGACCAAATTGCCAACGAGATAGGTCGAGGGTAGACAAGTTTCGAACCTTTCTGGATAACTCTTCGCTATCCACTTTGATTCAACTCTCATTTTTATTTTTGTCCACAAAGGTCTACCTAAGTTTTTTATGTAAACCTGACCTATTGTGGATTTAGATTTTGAAAGGTAGATATGTGCGGAAGATTTGTGGTTGCCAGAACCGTTGGCGAGATTCTCACCATTTTTGAAGCCGACGAAATTGTTGGAGAGATTCCAGGAATTAGCTACAACATCGCGCCCACCCAGCCGATCGCCATCGTGGTTGATCGCTCCTTTGAAAAGGCTCCTGATGGTTCACCAATCGGTGAACTAAACCGTGAGATCCACGCGGCAAGGTGGGGTTTGGTTCCGCGTTGGGCTAAAGAAGTTGGTGGTGCTCCCCTGATCAACGGACGCATCGAAACAATTTTGGAGAAGCCTTCGTTCAAGGATTCGGTGGTTCGTCGTAGGTGCGTAATCCCTGCCAGCGGCTACTACGAGTGGCAGGTGAAGCCAGATGGCACCAAGCAGCCGTTTTACATTCACGCTGGCGATGAGGGCATGTTCGCACTTGCCGGGCTTTACGAGTGGTGGAAGAATCCTGCGAGTGGCGAATGGCTACTATCGGCTACTACGCTCACCAAGCACACCGCTCCGGAGCTGGAGCACATTCACGACCGAAACCCGGTGCTACTGACTCCTGAGACCTTTGAAGCCTGGATCGACCCTCACATCGAAGGTGACCTCGACCTCTTGAAGGCAGCTGCGGCCGGTTCCGATGAAGTCATGCACGAGGTTTTGTTCCAGGCGGTAAGCCAGGACGTTGGCAAGGTCAAAATCAATAACGAGGACCTAATTAAAGCCATTTAGGCGACACGCCGTAGTCGATTTGCAATGTCACTGCCCCTTCATACACTCTTGATATTCGAACATTTGTTCGAATTGTCTTGAGGGAGGTTTCACACGTGATCCACGTTGATGAACAGGTTGCCGTTGCCGTAAACGGAACCGGAGAGCCAATTGGTTTCAAATGGCGCAATGCCAACTTTTTGGTAGCAAACAAGCCGATGCGCTGGTTTATTAGGCGCGAGTGGTGGGCCGAAGCAGTTCGGGTTCAGCGAGGCATCGGTCGCGACGTCATTGAAGTTGAAATGTGGCGACTAATGGCGTCCGACTTGAGATCGAAGAGCTGCCAGCAATACGAACTACTGCACGCCGTCGGCAAAGACGATTGGCGACTCGTTCTGGTCTACCCATGACCTTCACGCACCTAAACGTGGCCTCTGCCTTTTCTGGTCATTTCGGAGTCACTAGACCCGAACTGCTGGCCGAGGCTAGTGCGGTTAGGGGCGAGCGAGCCTTGGCAATCACCGACCGCAACGGCCTATACGGCGCCATCAAACACATCGGGGCTTGCCTAAAGTTCGGCCTGAAACCGATTGTTGGTGTGAGCCTGAACCTTCTCAGCGAAACCGATGAGAAGCTGGCTCGCTGCGTGATTATCGCCCATGGAAACGATGGTGGCATCGGCTGGGCGGCGCTTTGCCGTCTGGTTTCCGAGGCCAACACCACCAAGCGCAAAGAGGCTGGCATTCGGCTGAGTTCGCTGGCGAAACACATCGACCGCGATGGGCTAACCGTGGCCACGGTACTACTCGGACCAGATAGCAACTTCGGACGAGCCACACTCACCGAGAATCGCAACGAAGCGGCCGGAATTTTGATTCAGTGGCTCAAAGCGCTTCCGAGTAAAGGTGCGCTGGCTGTGGAAGTGGCCACCCATCTAACCGAGCCGGGCTCCCCCTACTCGCTAACCCAAGCCAGGCGAATGCTGGCTCTCGCCGATAATCTTGGCGTTCCTGCCATCCTCACCAACGCCGTTCGCTATCTGGAACCGGATGACGCACTAACCGCCGATGTTCTCGACGCGGCTAGGTTCTTGCAGCCACTTGGAAACTTTGAGCTACAGCCAAACGCTCAAGGTTGGTTGAAGCCGGCAAAGCTCATGCAAGACATAGCTCTGGAAATAACCGAAGACCGAGTGCGAGCCAAGAAACTGCTCGACACCACCGAACTACTTGCTCAGAAGTGCGAACTGAATCCGGAAAAGGATTGCGGTTGGGGTAAACCAAAGACACCCGAAAAGGCATTGCTTGGCATTGATGGAAATCCGTTCGAAGTGCTGTGGCAGAAGGCTCACGCAGCCATTGATTGGCGATACCCCAGAGCCAAGGAAAAACAACTACTCGACGTGAAGCACCGCCTGAGCAAAGAGCTGATCACCATCAACCAGCTCGGCTTTGCCACCTACTTCCTAACCGTGGCCGATGTGGCTCAAATGATTCGCGACATGCGAATTCGAATCGCCGCCAGAGGCTCCGGTGCCGGCTCGCTCACCAACTACCTGCTCGGAATCAGCGGCGTTGATCCGATGGAACACAGCCTGCTCTTTGAGCGGTTTCTATCAACCGAACGCTCCAGCCTTCCCGACATTGACATCGATGTTGAATCGGCCAGGCGCCACGATATTTATCGCGAGATCTTCAAACGCTACGGATCCCAGCGAGTAACCCTACTCTCGATGCAGTCAACCTATCGCGGCCGCGGAGCCATGCGCGACTCCGGTCTGGCGCTCGGCCTCGACGACGAAGAAATCGACGAGATCGCCAAAAACATGTGGCGTTTCAGCGCCAGAACTTTCCGTGCCGCCACCGAAACCAAACCGGAGCTATCGAAACTTAGCGAGGCCCTTGAATCCGACCGAAAAATGAATCTTTTGGTCGACATCACCGAACGACTCGACCGGCTCCCCCGTCACATTTCGATGCATCCCTGCGGCGTGATCCTTGGCGATGGCAATCTGTTGAACCTCACCCCGGTGGAAACCAGCGGAATAGGTTTGCCGATGAGTCAGTACGACAAAGACGACATGGACCCGATGGGGATGCTGAAGCTCGACGTTCTCGGGGTGCGGATGCAAAGCGCCATGGCCTACGCGGTTCGTGAGATCGAGAAGACCAAAAACATCCAACTGGAACTCGACGACATTCCGAAAGACGACGAGAAAACCTTCGAACTAATTCGAACCACCAACACCCTCGGAATCTTCCAGATTGAAAGCCCCGGCCAGCGAGAACTCACCGGCAAGCATCAACCAACCGAATTCAACGATTTGACGATTCAGATCTCGCTGTTTCGTCCGGGTCCAATGAAGGGCAACATGATTGCCCCCTATCTCGACGGGCGTCATGGTTTCGCTAAGGCTCAATACCTTCACCCGGATTTGAAACCGATTTTGCAGGAAACCTTTGGCGTGGTTATTTTCCACGAACACGTGCTTCGCATCTTCGACAAGATGACCGGATGCGGCCTGGCGAAAGCCGATGAATTTCGTCGCAGTTTAGAAAATCCGAGAGTGGCTCAGAGCGTTGAGCGATTCTTCAAAACGCAAGCCAACATCCGCGGTTATGACAACGAAACCATCGCCAAGGTTTGGGAGATTTTGGCCAGCTTTTCCAGTTTCGGTTTCTGCAAAGCTCACGGAGCAGCTTTCGCTCTGCCGACCTATCAAAGCGCTTGGCTAAAAACGCATTACCCAACGGAATTCATCGCTGGGCTACTGACCCACGACCCTGGGATGTATCCGCGAAGGCTTCTGCTCGCCGAAGCCAGAAGACTTGGCGTAAAGCTACTGACAATCGACGTTAATCGGTCGACCAACGAGTTTTTGGTTCAGCCAGCCTCGAAGATTACTACCGACCCAGAAGAGCCGCTCTACGGGGTGCGTATGGCCCTGACCGATGTGAAGGCAATCACCGAAGCCGAGGTTCAGCGCATCGTGGACGAACAGCCCTTCCAAGACATCGCCGACTTCTACATGCGCGCCAAGCCAAGCCGCAGAACGCTTCAGAACCTGGCCCTAGTTGGTGCACTCGATGAGCTAGCCAGACACTCTGGTCACACTAGAGGCGACATCATGCAGCGGGTAAAGGAGCTAAACCTTCTCAAAGCCAGGCCAAAAGAAGACCCGAACCAGTTTTCATTCGAATTCGAACTTCAAGAGCACCTTCCACATGTTGCAGACCTGAGCCGTGAAGAGAAACTCGAGGCCGAGCTATCGATTTTGAAAATGGACGTCACCGAACACCAGCTGGAGCAATACCGAACGATGTTGGATGCCATGGGAGTTGTGAACTCTAGCGAGTTGGTTGGGTTGCGGAACAAAACCGAGGTCTTGATTGCCGGAGTTAGAGTGGCTACCCAAACTCCCCCGATGCGTTCGGGTAAGCGTGTGGTTTTCGTGAGCCTAGACGACGGCTACGGCTGCGCCGATGCCACATTCTTCGACGAAGCGCAGGCCAGGGCTAGCCACATCCTGTTCAACACCAGGTTGCTAGTTATTTCCGGTAAAACCAGGCGAACTGGAGTGAACGGGGTTTCGCTGATGGCCGAGAACGCTTGGGACCTAAAGAGTCTCTGGAACGAATGGGCTAAGCGGCCTGAATTGAGCGCTTAGAAAGACCCATGAAATAGCCAGCAATCTTTTGGTCAACCGGAACCTCAGGATTAGTCGAAGCGCCAAGGGTAATAAACAGCGGAGTGAAATGCTCGACGGTTGGGTGAGCGTATGGCATGCCCGGAGCAGCGGTCTTGTAATTGATCAGAGAATCAACATCGCCCTTCTGCATCGCTTCCAAAGACCAAGCATCAAATTCAGCCGACCACGCCGGAGCTTCGGCATCGATTCTCCAGTCACGGATGAATGGAAGCCCGTGGGTTAGAAAACCCGAACCGATGATTAGAACACCTTGATCACGAAGCGGTTTGAGTCTTGAACCAATCTCCATCAACTTCACCGGGTCATGAGTGGGCATCGAAAGCTGAATCACCGGAATGTCGGCATCCGGATACATAACCTTGAGTGGAACCCATGCTCCATGGTCAAGCCCCCGAGTCGCGTGGCGATGGAGCGGCTCGTTATCGGGCATCATTGATGCCACCAAGTCACCCAACCAAGTAGCGTCTGGAGTTTCGTACTTCATGTTGTAAAACTTCGGTGAGAAACCGCCAAAGTCGTAAATCAACGGAGTGTTGGCGGCGGTTGCCGAAATAGAAATAGGCGCCGATTCCCAGTGGGCTGAAACAATGACTATTCCTTTTGGCTTACCTACGGCCGTCGACCACTTGGCCAACTGGCTCATCCAAAGTTCATCCTCAAGAAGCGGAGGTGCTCCGTGCGAAATGTAAAGTACTGGCTGCTTGTCGTTCACGCTTTTAAGTAAAGCACACCTTTACTACTTTTTAGAATCAAATTCCTCGAGAATTGAAATGGTGCCGGAAGCCCCAACACGAGTCGCCCCAGCCTCAACCATGTCGATGAGCTGATCCAGGCTGCGCACACCACCGGAAGCCTTAACGCCAAGCTCAGGCACAGTTTGGGCCATAAGTGAAACCGTGTGAGCGGTGGCCCCACCACTGGCAAAACCGGTTGAAGTCTTAACATACCCGGCGCCCGCATCGCGCGACAATTCACAGGCGCGCACAATCTGATCATCGGTGAGTTCGGAAGTTTCCAGAATCACCTTAACCAAGGCGCCATCGGCCGCCTCAACCACTGCCTTAATGTCAGCTAAAACCAAATCGTCGCGACCCTCGATCAGGTGCCCGATGTGAATAACCATGTCGATCTCGTTAGCTCCCTGAGAAACTGCCAAAGACGTTTCGAAAGCCTTAACGAACGATTCGTTGGTGCCGTGCGGGAAACCGACCACGGTAGCCAAACCAACCGACGACGAGCCAAGTAATTCTTTGGCCAACACCATGTCGGATGGACGGAAACAAACGGCAGCTACATTGGCATCGAGAGCCACCTTCACTGCAACCCGAATGTCCTCGGCAGAAGCCGCAGGCTTCAAAACGGTGTGGTCGATAAAACCAGAAATTTGCTCTCGTGTGTATCCGCGGTAGTTCATAAAATCAGTCTATGTTGCTATGAAAGCACCATGTGCAGAGCGAGTGCGAGTGCCGAAACAATTAGTCCAAGCACAGCAACGCGCGAGTAAAAAGTGTCTTGCAGAAGCGCTACCCTAGCCAGGGTGTACTGCCCGAAAAAAATACCGAAGCTAAGCCATGGATTAACAAACAGAAAACCCAAAGCCAACCCGCCACTGACGAGCAAAAAAGTTTTTAGTATGGCCCACATGAATTGGATGATCCGTACTTACCCGATACTTGACCTGTAATGCGAATGCAAGGATAAGATGACTGAGCGTTCCAGCCGGCCAAATTTAGATTGAATTGATATTGGCCGTAAATTCTTGCCGAATTGGACCAAATTGTCGACCCCTTCTCCAAGAGCCCGCCGGCAATCCACAGATAGCCAGTTTCAACTGGATAAACGCTGGTAACAGATGCGGATGTGACTTTATCGAAGAGCCCACACCAGGTTCCTTTTACCCCCATCTTCCAAAGTATGCCACCATAAATATTTTCCGCCCATCTATAAGCGGTCCCCACATAGCAACTTGGCGACACGACAGCAAAGGAGGCCTTAACAACCGAAGCATTAGCAATAGTGAAACTTGTTTCAACACTCGATACCTCAATGGCTGATTTGAAAAGCGAAAGCTTTTCCTCGGTAAGACTGGACAAATATTTACTCTTATCTTCTGAGAGCACATACCCCTCTAAGATCGCCGATGAAGATGATTCATTTAGAACATCAGGTTCAACTACAGTTGGACTGATGTGTTCAGCATTACCGATGTTTCCATCTATAAGGCTTACAGGCTCAGCCGAAGCCGGTAGCGCAAGTAACGAAAAAAGAAAAGCGATAATCGTCGACGAAATTATTTTCATGTTTCCCCCAAAATAAACTTGAGCCTCACAATACCACACAGCATTTCACGTGATGATCGCAACCTTGAGAGACGGTTCAAACCTGTTGAAATTCACGAACATTAACTATCCCGCGAGGCGATAGGCAGCTAAATGGACCTAGTCGAGCTAAGGAGTGGATAGGCATTAGAAGAATCTCTCTATCCCTTAGATTCAGATTATGCGAATCACCGTGACTGTCAAGCCAGGGTCCAAAAAAGGACCTTTGGTCGAGGAAGTTGATGGCAACTTTTTGGTCTATGTGCCAGAACGAGCTGTCGATGGCAAAGCCAATGACGCTTTGTTGAAAATCTTGGCCGACCACCTCAAACTCAAACCGAAAAACCTCACCCTAGAAGCTGGCTTTACCAGCAAAATCAAAAGAATCAGGATCGAGCACTAATGAAAATTGCCATGGCATCAGATCACGCTGGCTTGGAACTGAAAAGAACCATTACGAAACTCCTTGAGAGCATGGGCCATGAAGTTGAAGACTTCGGCACTCACACATCAGAAGCTGCCGACCTCCCCGACTATGTCTACCCAGCAGCACTTGCGGTTTCTACCGGTGAATGTGAGCGCGGAATCTTCGTTGATGGAGTGGGCTACGGTTCCGCAATGATCGCCAACAAAGTGAAAGGCATCTTTGCAGCGGTTTGCCAGGACTCTTTCTGCGCTGAATTGGCGAGATCACACTCAGACACCAACGTGCTCTGCATTGGCGGAAAAATAATTGGCGAGGCAATTGCCCTTGAAATCGTTCGGGTTTGGATGACCACAGAGTGGATGGGGTTCACCGAAGAAAAGTACGCACGACGTGTGAATAAGGTTCGAGAAATCGACAACAAACACTGTCGATAAAGAAAAAGCCACTCCGAAGAGTGGCTTTTTCAATTTGGTGGACCTGAGGGGATTTGAACCCCTGACCCCCTGCATGCCATGCAGGTGCGCTACCAGCTGCGCCACAGGCCCGTGGCAGTTGCCGAGGCAACTTCTCTACTTTACTATAAATCGCTACTTGGTTGCGTCGAGTTGCACAGTTGGGCAACCACCAAAAAGACGCTCGTGGGTGTAGTACATTCGCTCTTCTTCGTGCATCACGTGAACGGCTAGATCACCGAAATCGAGCAGAATCCAACGGCTGGTGGTTTTACCCTCGCGACGACGAGCCTCAACGCCTACTTCGTGAAGTTTGGCTTCGATTTCGTCGGCGATTGCCGAAACCTGACGTTCGTTCTTGCCGGTTACCCAAAGGTAAACGTCATTCAGCGGAGTTACTGAAGTGACGTCGATTGCCACCAAGTTTTCTCCTAGTTTGTCGGCTGCGGCCTGAGCTGCAAGGTTGGCGATTTTGATTGCTTCAGTGGTGGCGGTCATATTCCTTTTTCGGTTAGCGGATGATTTCGAGCATGTATAGAGCCAGGACAGCAGCACCTAGCGTGACCAGAAGAATCGAAGTTGTGGCAAGGAGGATGGTCTGACCCTCGCTGCGGCGGTTCTTGATCGGCAGAACCGCGACTTGAGCAGTTGAGTTCATTACTGACCGTGCTCGGATCGGAGGAATTCCTCCGGTGGTTTCGTCGCCCATGTCGGCTGCGATTGCGTCTTCGTCGACTTCCTCGGGCAAGGCCGTGATGATAGGGATGCTCCCCGTGTTATTCATCAAAGGAATGTCGATTGCGCCGGTTTTGAGTACTTCACCAGATTCAGTAACGATGTCGGTAGCCAGTGCATCTGGAACTTCGGCAATCATTATCGAGTTAGTTTGAGGTTCCTTAAACAGGTTCATTGGGAATTCGGATTCTTCTTCCGACTCCAAATCCTCTACGGTTGGGAAAAACTCTGCGACGCGAGCCGTCTCATCGATTGTTGAATGGGCCAGGTCACTTAGTTCAGGGATCTCTATTTCGGAAACAACTTCTTGAACCTCTGAGTCGAATTCCGAGGCAGACAGTTCCTCAACAGCCGGCACCTCTTGAGCGACAGCGGGGGTAACGGGTGCGACTGGCTCATCATCGGCCATCATGGCGGCCCAGAGTTCGTAGTCGGCGTCGTTGGTCATTTGCCTACCTGGTAGAGATTGTGCTTACCGATATATTGAACCACGCCATCAGGCACTAAATACCAAACTGGTTCACCTTCGGCTACCCGAGCACGAACGTCGGTGGAAGAAATCGCAAGCGCAGGAATCTCCAAAACACTGATCGCACCTTCAGGAGCTACTGGAAGCTCCAAAAGGTGCCCCGGACGAGTTACCGCCACAAAGTGAGCCAAAGGCCAAACTTGGTCTACATCTTTCCACTGCAAAATCTGCTTGATGGCGTCGGCGCCAGTGATGAAAAAGAGTTCCGCTTCGGGATACGCCGCTCGGATGTCTTTGAGGGTGTCGATTGTGTAAGTAGGGCCGTCGCGGTCAATGTCGACTCGGCTTACTGTGAACCGAGGATTGGAAGCGGTTGCAATAACCGACATTAGGTAGCGGTGTTCGCCGTTGGTTACCTTAGATTTCTGCCAAGGCTCACCGGTTGGAACGAATAGCACGCCGTCGAGTTTAAAAGCGGCTGCCACTTCACTGGCAGCAACTAGGTGACCGTGGTGGATGGGGTCAAAAGTGCCACCCATCACTCCCAAACGTGTCATGGGTATGCACAGGTCGCGAAAAGCGACTTAGTGATGACCCTTCGAGTTTGAAGACTTGTGTTCGTGGCGGTTAGCAACGTCACGGTATGACCAGGTGACTAGGCCGAGAACGATAAACAAAACCATTGCAATTGCACCGTAAACAAAGGTTGGGAACGGTGGAACGAACTTGCTTGCTTCTTCAGCTAGATGCTGCATTTTGTCTCCTAAATAACTTCTAGTAATAGTTTAGGCACGAATTTGACCGTTGCCACGAATCAGCCACTTAGTGCTGGTTAGTTCCTGCAAACCCATTGGTCCTCTGGCGTGAAGTTTCTGTGTTGAGATTCCAACTTCTGCACCAAAACCGAATTCTCCCCCATCGGTGAAACGGGTTGATGCGTTTACCAGCACGGCGGCAGAATCCACTTCAGCTAGGAAGCGTTCTGCGTTTTCATTGTTTTCGGTAATGATCGATTCGGTGTGATGAGTCGAATATTTGTTGATGTGGTCGATGGCCTCATCGAGATTTCTTACAACCTTCACCGACAGCTCCTGTGCCATGTATTCGGTTGACCAGTCTTCTTCGGTGGCGGGAATTACCGACGGCTCGATCTTGGCAACGACCTCATCACCGTGGAGAACAACATTCTTCTCGGCAAGTTTGGAGAAAATCTTAGGAAGAAGCGACTCGGCTACTGCTTCATGCACCAAGAGAGTCTCCAGTGAATTGCAAACGCTCACTCGCTGGGTCTTTGAGTTGAACACGATGTCGACCGACCAGTCTTCGCGAGCTGTTTCATCAAGGAAGATGTGAGTCACGCCGGCACCGGTTTCGATAACTGGAACCTTCGACTCGGCAATTACGGTCTGAATCAGGTTTGCTGATCCTCTCGGAATCAATACGTCGATGAGGCCTCTCGCGTGCATCATGGCAGTGGCGCCCTCGCGGCCGAAATCGTCGACGGTTTGAACGGCATCACGAGGCAGACCAACCTGTTCAAGTGCGTCTTGAAGCAGTTTCACCAGAACGCGGTTGGTGTTTTCTGCTGCGGTTCCGCCGCGCAAAACAATTGCATTTCCAGTTTTGATTGCAAGCGCCGTGAGATCAACGGTTACGTTTGGTCTTGCTTCGTAGATTGCGCCGATAACTCCGAATGGAACTCGAACTTCCGATAATTTCAAGCCGTTCGCGAGAGTTGAGCTTCGAACCACTTCGCCAACTGGATCGTGAAGGGTAATCACCTGTGAAATCGCGTTTGCAAGAGCGATGATTCGCTCCTGGTTCAGCATCAAGCGGTCAATCAGTCCGTCGCCGATCTGCTTTTCAATGCCGCGTTCAATGTCGATGCGATTGGCGGTGATGATTTCGTCGGCCCGAATTGGAAGCAAGTGGGCAATAGCCTGAAGAGCTTCGTTCTTTTTCGCGGTAGTAGCCACACCCATAGCCGTGTAAGAGGCTTTGGCAAGTTTGATGTTGTCGAGTGCGGTCATAGTTAAAGCCTAAACTTCCTGCTGCTCAAACCACGTGCCAACGCGGCCACCACCGAGTGCCTCGGCCACCTTGTGGGTGTCGGTTAGCAGGACTGGAATACCAAAGCTATTGGCAAGTTTCGCGGCGCTAACCTTCGTTCTAGCTCCCCCGGTTCCAAAGCCAGTTGAGGTGTCACCGATTTCGATGCCGTCTAGGTCGTCTTCGAAAGTGACCCACTCGATGCGCTGAGCGCCTTCAAGTTTTGGAGGTCTGTCGTAAAGGGCATCGATATCGCTTAGGAGAATAAGCACGTCGGCGTTTAGCAAAACGGCTACTTGAGCAGCTAAGTTGTCGTTGTCGCCGAAGCGAATTTCCTGGGTCGCAACAGTGTCGTTTTCGTTCACAATTGGAAGAACTCGAAGTTCGAGTAAACGTTCCATGGCGCGCTTGGCATTTGCTTTGGTTTCAGCCTGCTCAAGATCGGCAGTGGTAAACAAAACCTGGCCGGCCACAATGTTCGACTTCTCAAGTTCGATTTGGTATCGAGTGATTAGGCGACTCTGGCCAACCGAAGCAAGAGCCTGGCTGGTGGCTAGGTCATCTGGTTTCGACTCAAGTTTTAGTAAAGGCATTCCGGTGGCAATGGCTCCAGATGAAACTAGAACCACTTCACTTCCGCGAGCATGTGCTTCGGCAAGAGCTGCCACAAGAACTTCTAGCTGCTTAGTGTTTTCACCACTGATCGAAGATGATCCAACTTTGACCACGATTCGCTTCGCCGTTGGAATGTGGCGCGCTTCACTGATTGCCATTATTCGTCCTTCGAGATCTCTCGGTCAACACTCCACTTGCCGGCACGACGTTCCTTTTCGAATTCGTCGCGAAGTGCGGCACGCTGGTCCATCATTTCTTCGTACTCGGCACGACGTTCCTTGGTGGTGCGTCGATCGCGCTGGTCGATTCTGGCATCGGTTCCACGAGGTCCGGAAATAAGTTCAGCGGCAGCATTGATGGTTGGCTCCCAGTCGAACAGAACACCGCGTCCTGGGCCAATGACAATGGTATCTCCGGCGATGGCGCCAGCCTTGAATAGTTCGTCTTCCAGACCAATCTTGGCTAGGCGGTCTCCAAGGTAACCAACCGCTTCTTCATTGCCGAACATGGTTTGAGCAACCCAACGTTCAGGCTTGGCACCGAGAACACGATAAACAATCTCCTCGTTCCACTGCTCTTGAGTAACGGTGAAGTCTTTTTCATCCCGCTTCTTGGCGTGCATGAGCTGAACCTTCTGGCGCTTTGGAGCGCTAGCGGCAACGTCTTTGCGGTGGTCTTCAACTAGCTGAGCAAGCGCGTAGTTGAGTTCCTTCAAACCTTCACGGCTCGCTGCCGAAACTTCGAACACGCGGTAGCCGCGAGCTTCAAGGTCGCCCTTTACGAAGTCGGCAAGTTCGCGACCATCTGGCACATCGATCTTATTGAGAGCGATTAGCTGCGGACGCTGAGTCAATGGAACCTGACCTTCAGGAACTTCGTACTCGTTTAGTTCGTGAAGAATCTTGTCGAGGTCGGTGATTGGGTCGCGGTTCGGTTCAAGAGTTGCGCAGTCGAGAACGTGAAGCAGAGCAGCACAGCGTTCAACATGGCGAAGGAACTCAAGGCCCAACCCCTTACCCTTGCTCGCGCCTTCGATTAGACCAGGAACATCGGCGATTACGTAGCGGGTGTCGCCTCCCTGAACAACACCTAAGTTCGGGTGCAAAGTCGTGAACGGGTAATCGGCAATCTTCGGACGCGCGGCCGACATAGCTGCAATCAGGCTTGATTTACCGGCGCTTGGGTAGCCCACGAGGGCCACATCGGCGACGGTTTTCAATTCAAGGATGATTTCGCCGGTCCAGCCAGGAACTCCCAAGAGTGCAAAGCCAGGAGCTTTACGCTTCAAGCTAGAGATGGCTGCGTTTCCGAGGCCACCCTGCCCGCCTTCGGCAACCAAGAGAGTCATTCCATCTTCGTCGAGGTCGGCGATTAGTTTGCCCTTGGCGTCTTTCACAACTGTGCCAACCGGCACTGGAAGTACTACGTCTTTACCGTGAGCTCCGTTACGGAAGTCACCGGCGCCGTCGGCGCCGTCGCCACCCTGCTGGTGTGGACGGAAGTGGTATTCGAGAAGAGTGGTTACCGAAGGGTCTGCAACGAGTGAGATCGATCCACCGTTACCGCCATCGGCGCCATCCGGCCCGGCCAACGGCTTGAATTTCTCTCGCTTGATCGACACACAACCATCACCACCGTTACCAGCGCGTAGTTGAAGGGTCACCTGATCAACAAATTGAATCATGTTCCCTTACCTCTCTAAAAAGATAAGAAGGCGAGCCTATTGGCTCGCCTTCCAAAGTTTTGTCTGTGGACTAAGCCGCAACGATGTTGACGACTCGGCGGCCACCCTTGACACCGAATTCAACGGCGCCTGCAGAAAGAGCGAACAGAGTGTCGTCCTTGCCGCGACCAACGTTTACGCCCGGGTGGAAGTGAGTTCCACGCTGACGAACGATGATTTCACCAGCGTTTACAACCTGACCTGCATAACGCTTAACGCCTAGGCGCTGTGCGTTTGAGTCGCGGCCGTTACGGGTAGAGCTAACACCTTTTTTGGAAGCCATTTTTGCTCAGTCCTTACTTGATCTCGGTGACCTGGACGCGGGTTAGGTCCTGGCGGTGACCCTGACGAGTCTTGTAGCCGGTCTTGTTCTTGTACTTCTGGATGATGATCTTTGGGCCACGTAGGTCGCCGAGGACCTTTGCGGAAACCTTTACCTTGGCAAGTGCCGCAGCATCGGTAGTGACCTTCTCGCCATCTACTAGAAGTAGAGCTGGAAGGGTGATGGTCTCGCCCTCTGCCGACTTCAGACGGTCAAGAGTCACGATGGTGCCAACCGACACCTTCTCCTGGCGAGCGCCAGAGCGAACAACTGCGTAAACCACGGTTATACCTTTTTCTAAAAGATTGATGACCACCCGCGAATACACAGCGGGCAACTACTCAACTTTACAGGCAAACTAGCCTGCTAGTCAAACAGCTTTAGTCGTTGTTTTTTGTTTCTGCTTCTGCTTTAGGGGTAACTATGCCGCCCGAGGTGACTCGTTTCGACTTTCGTTTACTCGAACCAGCTGGAATTGCCTCTGGTAAAGCTTCCAATACTGCATCGAGAGTTTTGTCTTCAGCCGGGGCCGCAACATCGTGCTCCCCCAGTGTGCTGGCGGCAATCTGGGCTACCAAGTTGTTAATCTGCACCGCGCTTTCCGCGGTTACGACCTTGGCTACTTCTTGCTTTGGCGGCTGGTTCTTGTTCTTACGGTTCTTTCCGCCACCGTTGTTTTGCTCCTTTGGAGCGTTCTCAGATGAACGGTTTCCGGCGCGCATGTGCGGTTCGTGGTGAACGATCACACCACGGCCGGCACAGATGTCACAGGCTTCGCTGAAGGTCTCGAGTAGCCCGATGCCGAGCTTCTTGCGAGTCATCTGCACTAGACCAAGCGAGGTAACCTCTGCCACCTGGTGCTTGGTGCGGTCGCGACTTAGGCATTCCATCAGACGACGCTGCACTAGGTCACGGTTGTTTTCTAGAACCATATCGATGAAGTCGATGACGATGATGCCACCGATGTCACGCAAACGAAGTTGGCGAACTACTTCTTCGGCAGCTTCCAAGTTGTTCTTGGTAACGGTTTCTTCCAAGTTTCCACCGGAACCAACGAACTTGCCGGTGTTCACGTCGACGACGGTCATCGCTTCGGTGCGGTCGATAACTAGCGAACCACCGGAAGGAAGATAAACCTTGCGTTCCAGGGCCTTGTAGATCTGCTCACCGATTCGGTATTCATCGAAGATGTCGTTCTTACCGGTGTAGTTCTCAACGCGCTCTTGAAGATCCGGAGCAACAGCCGCAAGGTAGCCTTCGATGGCTTCGCGTGCGTCGTCGCCTGAAATGACCAATTTCTGGAAGTCTTCGTTGAAAACATCGCGGATGATCTTGATCAGTAGGTCTGGTTCGCTGTGAAGCAGAAGCGGAGCCTGCGACTTTGCGACCTTCTTCTGAATCTCTTCCCACTGCTTCTGCAGACGCTGAACATCGAGGGTTAGCTGCTCCTCGGTGGCACCTTCGGCTGCAGTACGAACAATAACGCCGGCGTCTTCTGGAAGAACTTCTTTCAGGATTCGCTTCAAACGAGTGCGCTCGGTTTCAGGTAGCTTGCGCGAGATTCCGTTCATGCTGCCGTTTGGAACATAAACCAGGTAGCGGCCAGGTAGTGAAACGGCCGAGGTTAGTCGGGCGCCCTTTTGACCAACTGGGTCTTTAGTTACCTGAACCAACACCGTGTCGCCAGACTTCAGTGCTAGTTCAATTCGACGAGGCTGGTTACCGGTTTCGGCCAATTCCCAGTCAACTTCACCGGAGTACAAAACTGCGTTACGGCCACGGCCGATGTCGACGAATGCTGCTTCCATGCTTGGGAGAACGTTCTGCACTTTACCCAGGTAAACGTTTCCGATTAGCGATGCTTCAGACGACTTGGCAACGTAGTGCTCGACCAGAATCTTGTCTTCGAGAACACCGATCTGGATCTTTCCGTCTTTTGAACGAACGACCATGGTGCGGTCAACTGCCTCGCGACGAGCTAGAAATTCACTCTCGGTGATGGTGTTACGACGACGACCAGCGTCACGTCCGTCACGTCGACGTTGCTTTTTAGCTTCTAGTCGAGTCGATCCGCGAACCTTTTGAGGTTCGTTGCTTGGCTCTTTTGGTTCACGCGGGGTGCGAACCTTTACCACTGCGTTTGGTGCAACTTCACCCGGTACGTCTTCACCAGAACGGCGACGAGTACGGGTGCGACGGTGGCTGTCATCGGTTGGCTTGTCATCAACCGGCTTGTTGCGTTTCGGGTCGATAACCGGGGTTGGAAGGTCTGGCGCCATAAACAAAAGCGAGGTTGCTGGAGCAGGCGCTGTCGGAGCCTTGGCTACCTTTGGAGCGCGCGCTGGCTTTTCGGCTGCAGGCGCTTCTGCCTTTGGTTTGCGGGTGCGGGTCGGCTTCTTCTCTACCTGGGTAGGTTCAGCAACAACTGCGGTTTCATTAGTTTCGGCTTTTTTTCTAGCCATGGTGTTTCTCCGTGCCGCTTTGTTCTGGGCCACACTCACCAGAGCCAAAGCTCAAATCTTTACGATTAACCGTTTTGGCTAACCAAACTTCCCTGCTCGGTTTCGTCCTAGGCTGCCATCTTGGGTCTTACGCTGTCATCGGATTTCCGAAAAACTTTTAGTCAATCGCGCGTGGTGCGATTTCACGACTCCCTCAAGTATGTCACGGTGTGATAATTATTTGGTGAGCAACATTAAAACCAGCGACGACGTTGTCGAGAGCCCAAGCAAAACTTTTGCGATTTCTTCAATCATCTACGGCCTTCTGGGCCTGATTGCGGCGTTCGCTCTTTCGGTTGAAAAGATTCACCTTCTAGTAAACAAAGACGCTGTTCTAAGCTGCGACATGAATCCGTTCATCTCCTGCGGCACTGTGATGAAGCAGGCTCAGGCGAGTCTTTTTGGATTCCCAAACTCATTTATCGGTCTGATGGCGTTTACCGCACCGATTTTCATCGGCTTCGCAGTGCTTGCCGGAGCGAAGTTCCCACAGTGGTTCTGGCGAATCTACCTCGCGGGTCTAGCCATGGGATTCATCTTTGTGCTGTACCTCTTCACCCAGAGCACCTTCGTGATTCACGTGCTTTGCCCATACTGCATGCTCGCTTGGATTGCGATGATCCCGCTGTTCTGGAAAACCTACATCTGGGCTGCGGCCGAGGGCGTTATTGATGTTCCGGTGAGAATGGTTGGATTCTTCGTGCGCGCCCAAGACAACACTTGGGTCTTCACTTTTGCTACCGAGTTCCTGGCCGCGCTGACCATCATCATCGCGTTCTGGGACACCTGGTACCTGTTGTTCCGCTAGGAACTAGAACCAGAGTGCGAGCTCTCTAGCAGCCGATTCCTCAGAGTCGCTGCCGTGAACTAGGTTCTGCTGAACCTTCAATCCCCAATCGCGACCTAAATCTCCACGAATGGTTCCAGGCGCTGCAACTGTTGGGTCGGTGGCACCTGCGAGCGAGCGGAATCCTTCGATGACTCGGTTGCCTTCCAGACGAATAGCAACCACCGAACCCGAGAGCATGAACTCAACCAGTGGTTCGTAGAACGGCTTACCCTCGTGCTCTGCATAGTGTTCTGCCAGCAGTTCTCGAGTTGGGTTTACCAATCGAAGATCGGCAACCACATAGCCTTTTGCTTCGAGGCGGGCGATAATTTCACCAATCAGATTGCGCTTTACCCCGTCTGGCTTGATAAGAACTAGGGTTGCTTGACTCATCGAATCTCCTCATTTGCATTTTGTTCGTTTTTTGCTGCCAAAACTCGGTTAGCGGTGTCGGTGGTTTTCCCAACCAACATTGCCCAGCCCCAGATTCCGATGAAGATCAGACTGAATACCAGGAATCCGTATCCGAGCGCGCTGTAAAAAATTGTGTTGATCGAGATGCCTAGCAAAACAAGTTGCAACAGCCAACCGAATGCGTAACTTCCCGGCTTACCTAGGACACCTGGTAGGCCAATGGTGATAATCGAAAGCGACAAACCAATAATCCAAACCGTAGGACCGTCTCCGACCTTGAGTCCGAAAGCGGCCAAAGTGGCGAAAAAGATGATGAACGATTCGAAGCCAAGAGCAATCGATCCGAGGCTGCGTTGAAGTGATTTAGTCTTCATTGTTTTCCTCCTGAATGGTTTTCAACGCTTCGCCGACGACACTGAGCGATCCGGTTATCACGATGGCTTCAAAGTCATATTCGGCAGCTAACTCCCTGGCAACCTGCATGGCCAAAGCTACACCTCCAGAAACTGTTACCTGCCCTGGCCAAAACTTCTCTGCAATGGCGGCAAGTTCAGTCTGCTCGATTGAACGCTCAGATTTTGAAGCGGTAATAACCACATGCTCAAAACTATTCGCAAGAGAGCCGAGCATTTCTTCCGCATTTTTGTCGGCGAGAACGCCGATTACCCCGATGGCCTTTGGCGATGCAAAGTTCGTTTCCAATGCGGCAACGAGAGATCGAACACCGTGTGGGTTATGAGCTCCATCAACGATGGTTAGCGGCTCCCGGCTCACTACCTGCAGGCGCCCGGGCGACGCCACATCGGCGAATGCAACACGAACAATGTCATCGAGAATTCGACGTTCGCCATTGCCGAGGAACGCTTCAACCGCTGCGATTGCCAATGCCGCGTTTTGGGCCTGGTGCTCGCCATAAAGAGGCATGAATAGGTCGGTGTACTCCCCTGCCAAAGATCTCACGCTGAAGCGTTGACCCTTTCCATCTGGGACAACGTTGAAAGCTTCGAACTCAGGACCGTATGAAGCAAAACGGTCGCCGATGTTCGTTGTTTTTTCCTGAAGCTCGGCCAGAGCGGTTGGCTCCTGAGCTGCGGAAACCACGACCGCGCCTGGCTTGATGATGCCGGCTTTGGTTTTCGCTATCTCGGCAACCGTGTTTCCGAGTCGGTCAGAGTGGTCTAGGTCGATTGGTGTGAAAACCGCAACATCACCATCGGCTACGTTGGTTGAGTCCCACTCGCCTCCCATACCCACTTCGAGCACCAAAACGTCTACCGGCGCATCGGCGAAGATTGCAAAAGCGAGAAGTGTTAGTGCTTCAAAGTAGGTCAGCGGAAGTTCGCCTTCGGCATCGAGCTCAGCATCAACAAGCCCAAGAATTGGTTCGATGTCATTCCAGATTTCCACCATGATGTCGTCGCTGATTGAATCGCCGTCGACCGCGATTCGCTCATTCAACTTGGTGAGATGCGGGCTGGTGAAACGGCCAGTGCGAAGCGAGTGCTCGCGAAGCAAACGCTCAACCATGCGAGCGGTCGAGGTTTTACCGTTCGTGCCTGTTACGTGGATGATTCGGTAGAGCTTCTGCGGATCGCCGAGCAGCGCCGCCGCCCTTGCCGTTGGCTCTAACCGCGGACGAAGCTGGTGTTCTGGAACTCGAGCTAGGAGCGCCTTCTCAACATCCTTTACGGTCTTGATCAAAGTTTTGCCACCGAAATCTGAACATCGCTTGAAGACTGCGAAGTAACCAATTCAAGCGTCAAGGTTTCCGACTTGATTAGCTCTTCGTGAGCAGCGATAGCCACCAAGGTTGCCTCATCGCCAGCGATGGTTAGCTTAATTCGGTCTGAAACATCGAGTCCAGAGTCCTTACGGGTCTGCTGAATTGCGCGAATCAGGTCGCGGGCAGCGCCTTCAACCTCAAGTTCCGGGGTCACGTCGCCATCGAGAATCACGAAGCCGCCAGAAGGCAAGATTCCGATTAGGTTCTTGGTGTCACCGGCTGAAAGGTCGGCAACCAGAGTCAGATCGTATTCCTCTTCCAGTAGTTCAACGCCGTCGACGACAACTTTGCCGTCAACCAGTGACCAGGCGCCAGACTTAGCCCCTCGAATCACGTGCTGCACATTGGCGCCCAATCGAGGGCCAGCCACACGCGAGTTCACGGTTAGCTGCTTGACCACGCCAAAACGCTCGCCCGAAGTTTCGTCGAGTTCGACAAGTTCAATAGCCTTCACGTTCAGTTCCTCTGCCAACAGTGAAGTGAATTGCTCAAGATCGGCTGAATCGTTGGTGACCACGGTTAGCTTAGCCAGCGGTAAACGATTACGAAGCGAGGCGGCCTTGCGAAGCGCGTTGGAAACTGAGGAAGCGGAACGAATCTGGTCCATAGCCGAAACTAGCTTGTCGTCGGCTGGGAAGTTTTTGGCGTTTGGCCAATCGGTTAGGTGCACCGAACGACCATCGGTAAGACCCTTCCAAACTTCCTCGGTAACCATCGGAAGCAGCGGAGCGGCAACCCGACACAATGTTTCGAGAACGGTGTAAAGGGTGTCGAAACCTTCCGGTGAACCTTCCCAGAAGCGGTCGCGCGAACGGCGAACGTACCAGTTGGTCAGCACATCGGCGAAGTCGCGAAGCAGGTTGGTGGCCACATACGAGTCGTACTTGTCCATTGCCTTTTCCACGTTGACGATTAGGTCGTGAGTCTTGGCTAACAGGTAGCGATCGAGCACGTCTTTCGACTCGGTCGAGAACTTAGCCTCATAGCCAGCCGCATTGGCGTAAAGGCTAAAGAAGTAATACGAGTTCCAGAGCGGAAGCAGAAGCTGACGAACACCCTCACGAATACCCTGCTCGGTCACAATCAGGTTTCCACCGCGAAGGATTGGGCTTGAGAGTAAGAACCAACGCATTGCATCGGCGCCGTCGCGGTCGAAAACCTCGTTGACATCTGGGTAATTGCGAAGCGACTTCGACATCTTCTGACCATCGTTGCCGAGGATGATTCCGTGGCTGATAGCTGTTTTGAAGGCAGGTCGGTCAAATAGTGCGGTCGCTAGAACGTGCAGCGTGTAGAACCAACCTCGAGTCTGACCAACGTATTCAACGATGTAGTCACCTGGGTTGTGGGTTTCGAACCACTCGCGGTTCTCAAACGGATAGTGAACCTGCGCGAATGGCATTGATCCAGACTCAAACCAGCAGTCCAAAACCTCAGGAACACGACGCATGGTCGAGCGGCCAGTTGGGTCATCTGGGTTTGGGCGGGTTAGGTCGTCGATTACCGGACGGTGAAAATCACTCGGACGTACACCAAAGTCAGCTTCGAGTTCATCCAAGGAACCGTAAACGTCGACGCGTGGGTAGGCAGGGTCATCCGACTTCCAAACCGGGATCGGAGCGCCCCAGAAACGGTTTCGGCTGATCGCCCAGTCACGAACGTTCTCAAGCCACTTACCGAACGATCCGTCCTTGGTGTGATCAGGAGTCCAGTCGATTTCCTGGTTTAGTTCGAGCATGCGGTCGCGAACCTTGGTGGTTTCAACGAACCATGACGAAACCGCCTTGTAGATTAGCGGGTTCTTGCAGCGGTAACAGTGAGGGTACGGGTGGTCATACGATGCCTGCTTGAAGAGGCGACCGTTCTCTTTTAGCCACAGAATGATGTCTTTGTTGGCGTCGAACGCATGCTTTCCCGCGAAGTCAGAAACAACCGAAACGAATTCGCCGCGCTCGTTTACCGAGATGAGTACCGGAATCCCCGCAGCTTCACAAACTCGCTGGTCGTCTTCACCATAGGCCGGAGCCTGGTGAACGATGCCAGTTCCATCGCCATCGCCAACGTAGTCGTCGACGAGAATCTGCCACGCGTTGTCGGTGCCGAACTTCTCAGTGTCTGAGTAGTAATCGAAGAGGCGCTGGTAGCGAATACCGCCGAGCTCAGACCCCATCACGGTTTCGGTAACAGCGGCCAGAGCTTCTTCAGTCGACTCAAAACCTAGTTCTTTGTAGTGAGCGCCGATGAGGTTCTTGGAAAGGAGATACCCATTTACGATTGCGTATTCGATGTTTGGGCCAACGGCTAGAGCGAAGTTGGTTGGAAGCGTCCACGGCGTGGTCGTCCATGCCAAAAGCTTCACACCGGCGAAGCGCTCCCCCTCAAGAATTGGGAAAGTAACGGTAACGGTCTGGTCTTGGCGGTTGCGGTAGACCTCGTCGTCCATGCGAAGTTCGTGGTTCGACAGTGGAGTTTCGCAACGCCAGCAGTAAGCCAAAACCTTGAAGCCTTCATAAATCAGGCCCTTCTTATGAAGTTCCTTGAACGCCCAGAGCACGCTCTCGGTGTAGTCCTTGTCTAGGGTCTTGTAGTCGTTGTCGAAGTCGACCCAGCGAGCCTGACGAGTGATGTAATCTCGCCATTCCTCGGTGTATTTCAAAACAGAGGTTTTGCAGGTGTCGTTGAACTTTTGAATACCGAACTTCTCAATTTCGAGACGTCCCGAAATGCCTAGCTGGCGCTCAGCCTCTACCTCGGCAGGAAGGCCGTGGGTGTCCCAACCGAAGCGGCGCTCAACGCGGTAACCCTGCATGGTTTTGTATCGCGGAACCATGTCTTTGGCGTAGCCGGTAAGCAGGTGGCCGTAGTGAGGAAGACCATTGGCAAACGGAGGTCCGTCGTAGAACACGAACTCATTGTCGGCTGATCGCTGGTCAATCGAGGACTGAAAAGTGTCATCACCCTTCCAAAAAGCCAGAATTCCCTGCTCAACCTCTGGGAAACTCGGAGAAGGATTAACACCGGGCGTGGCAGAGTTTTGGCTCTTTGGATACATTTGAGGCTTTCTGGCTTACAAAAGGTTTTCTAAGTCAATGTTAACCTTATTAGAACGCTAGTTTTGGAGACTCCCACGTGACTGAACATTCTTCTTCCGCCTTCCTCATGCCTGCCACCGCACCCGAAAAGGTGAGCGTGGAAGGTCTCGAGACCAAGTGGGCCGAAAAGTGGGATGCCGACTGCGTCTACAGCTTCAACCGCAATGTCGACCGAGCCAACATTTACTCCATTGACACACCGCCACCAACCGTTTCCGGTTCGCTTCACGTTGGCCACGTTTTCAGTTACACCCACACCGACGTCGTAGCTCGTTTTCAGCGCATGCTTGGCAAAGAGGTTTACTACCCAATGGGCTGGGACGACAACGGACTTCCAACCGAGCGACGTGTTCAGAACTTCTTCGGAGTTCGCTGCGACCCAAGCCTTCCTTATGACGCAAGCTTCGTTCCGCCGTTCGAGGGTGGCGACAACAAGTCGTCGAAGGCAGCCGACCAGATTCCAATTAGCCGTCGCAACTTCATTGAGCTTTGCGAAGAGCTAACCACCGAAGACGAGAAGCAATTTGAGGCTCTTTGGCGCAGGCTTGGTCTGAGCGTTGACTGGTCACAGACCTACCAGACCATCTCCCCTGACGCTCAGGCGGTAAGCCAGAAGGCGTTCCTGAACAACCTTGAACGCGGCGAGGCTTACCAGTCGATGGCGCCAACCCTTTGGGACGTGACCTTCCGCACCGCGGTTGCTCAGGCAGAGCTTGAAGATCGCGAACAGCCAGGTGCGTACCACCGAATCGGCTTTGACGGCCCAGACGGCAAGATTTTCATTGAAACCACCCGCCCCGAACTTCTTCCAGCCTGTGTTGCACTAGTTGCTCACCCAGACGACGAGCGTTACCAGCCACTGTTTGGCAAGACCGTAACCACCCCACTTTTCGGTGTTGAGGTTCCTGTGGTTGCACACCGCCTGGCCAGCCAGGAAAAGGGTTCTGGAATCGCCATGATCTGTACCTTTGGCGACGTCACCGACGTCATCTGGTGGCGCGAACTAGACCTACCAAACCGCGCCATCCTCGGCTGGGATGGACGAATCATCTCTGAAGCTCCAGAGGTAATCACCAGCGACAAGGGCAAGGAAATCTTTGCTGAACTTGCTGGAAAAACCACCTTCTCTGCCAAGCAGAGAATTGTTGAGCTGCTTCAGGAATCGGGCGACATGGTTGGCGAGGCAAAGCCAATCACCCACCCGGTCAAGTTCTTCGAAAAGGGCGACAAGCCCCTTGAAATCGTTTCAACCCGCCAGTGGTACATCCGTAACGGTGGCCGCGATGAAGACTTACGAAATGAACTAGTCAAAAAGGGTAAAGACCTTGCGTTCCACCCAGACTTCATGCGAGTTCGCTACGAGAACTGGGTAAACGGCCTAACCGGCGACTGGCTAATCTCTCGCCAGCGCTTCTTCGGTGTGCCAATTCCGGTCTGGTATGCCCTAGACAACGACGGCAACCCAGACTTCGAACGAGTTCTAACTCCAAGTCACGAACTACTTCCGGTTGACCCATCAACCGATGTACCTGCCGGTTACACCGAAGCTCAGCGCAACCAGCCAAACGGCTTCGTTGGCGAAGTGGACATCATGGACACCTGGGCAACCAGCTCACTTACCCCACAGCTTGCCGGTGGTTGGATCTCAGACCCAGAAAAGTACGCCAAGGTTTTCCCATTCAACCTTCGCCCACAGGGTCAAGACATCATTCGCACCTGGCTATTCTCAACCCTGCTTCGCAGCGAGCAGGAAAGCGGACTACTTCCTTGGAGTAACGCGGCCATCTCGGGTTGGATTCTCGACCCAGACCGAAAGAAGATGTCGAAGTCGAAGGGCAACGTGGTTGTTCCTGCCGAGCCAATCGACAACCATGGAGCCGATGCGGTTCGCTACTGGGCAGCTTCAGCTCGTCTAGGCACCGACGCCGCATTCGACGAAGGTCAGATGAAGATTGGCCGTCGTCTTGCCATCAAACTTCTAAACGCCAGCAAGTTCGTGCTTTCATTCGAGCCAGCCGAGGGTATTTCCGAAGTCACCGAGGCGGTCGACCAGTCGCTCCTGCTAAACCTCGCCGAGGTAGTCAAGGATGCCACAACCGCATTCGAAAACTACGACCACACCAAGGCGCTTGAGGTTGCAGAACAGTTCTTCTGGAACTTCACCGACAACTATCTAGAACTTGTGAAAGAGCGTGCCTACGGTCAGGGTGACTACACCCCGGCCGAGCAGGCATCAGCCGCAGTCGCTCTGCGAAAAGCCCTTCACACGATGTTGCGTCTTTTCGCCCCTTTCCTACCTTTTGCAACCGATGAGGTTTGGAGCTGGTGGCAGACCGGTGCCGGTTCGATTCACCGCGCTTCCTGGCCAAAGCCTGAGGAACTGACCGAAGGTCTAGACCCGAGCAACCTTTCAGTTCTGGAGCTTGCCAAAGAAGCCCTATTCGGCCTACGCAAGGCTAAGTCGGATGAAAAGGTTTCGATGAAGGCAGCCGTTGAATCGGCCACCTTGGTCTCCCCTGCCGCCGTTTTGAGCACTCTGAAGCTTCTCGAAGCCGACTTCAAGGCGGTAGGAAAGATTGCCGACCTAGTGTTTGAAGAAGGCGAAGAATTCGCTGTGAAGAACGTGGTGCTAGCGGAAGTTGAAGAAGAAGCCTAAGAACGCTTCTTCAACACCTGCCAAACCAATACGCCTGATGCCAGAGCCCAAAACGCGGCTCCGATTCCCCAAACCGCAAATCCTGAGGCTCCAACCAGGAACGTGATCACGGCTGGTAGGCGAAGCTCGGCATCTTCAGTTGCCGCCGTCATTGCCGAGGTGATCGTGGCAAATAGCGCAACACCAGCCATAGCCAGAATCAGTTCGTGCGGAACGTTCAAAACCACTGCGATGAATGGCACTGCGAGCAGAGCCAAAATTAGGTAGATAACTCCCCCGTAAACCGAGGCTAGGTAACGCTTCTTGTGGTCTGGGTGAGCGTGCTCATTGGCATTGATGGCCGCCGTAATAGCGGCAAGGTTGAAAGCGAATCCACCGATTGGCGCAGAAGCAACTGAAGCTAATCCAGTAGTAACCATGACCGGCTTGAATGGAACGTCGAAGTCGTAGGTCTTCATGATGGCAATACCTGGAATGTTCTGCGATGCCATGGTTACCAGATAGAGCGGGATGGCAATCGAAATCAGACCGGTCAAAGTGAATTCCGGCATGGTGAATTCAATGTGAGGAACAATCGAAAACGCAGCTGCGGGAATCGGCACAGTGATGGCGATAACGACTCCCATAACGGCGATGGCCGCCGGAGCTGCCCAGATGGTGGCGAAGCGGTAGAGAACCAGCCACACCAAAAGCGCCGGAAGGATTACCCAGGGGTTGGTTCCGATCACCTTGAACGGAGCAATGCAGAAACTAAAAATTACGCCAGCCAACATCGCCGAGGCGATTGGCTTAGGAATCGAGGAAACGCTTCGACCGAGAGTTGGCCAAAGACCGGTGAGCGTGAGTAAAACACCGGACATAATGAATGAGCCAACTGCAACCGGAAACCCAAGATTTAGCGTTCCCGCAGCCACCAGCATGGCAGCACCTGGCGTTGACCAAACAATCGATAACGGCATCTTGTAACGAAGCGAAAGCAGGATCGAAAGCAAGCCGTAGCCGGCGGTAGCAACAAAGATAATGGAAAGAATTTGACCGTCGGAGGCGCCAAGACCTTTCATGGCAGCAAGTACAACGCCAGTTGATGCAGCGACACCGGTTATGGCAGAAACGCCACCAGCAAGGATTGGTGCCTTTACAGACAAGTTAGGCCGACTTCTCCTGAGCGCGGAATGGAACCACCTTTGGTGGAACCTTGTCGGTAACCACCTCAGCCGTAATCTTCACTCTGCCCTGAACAGCGCTGCCAGGAAGTTCGAACATAACCGAACCCAAAATCTCTTCCATGATTGCGCGCAGACCACGAGCACCGGTAGCGCGCTCGAGAGCCAAATCAGCAATTGCCTCAAGTGCTGGAGTATCGAACTCAAGCTCAAAGCCATCAAGTTCAAACATGCGCTGGTATTGCTTGGTTAGAGCATTCTTTGGCTTGGTAAGAATCTCAAGAAGAGCCGACTTATCCAACTCAGTCACGTTTGCGATAACTGGCAAACGACCGATGAATTCTGGAATCAAACCAAACTTACGAAGGTCTTCCGGCTGAACATCGGCAAAGATGTTCTTGGTCTCTGCCTTGTTGGCAATCGGCGAACCAAAGCCAATACCCTTCTTGCCAGCACGCGCCGCAATGATCTCTTCAAGACCGGCAAACGCACCAGCCACAATAAACAACACGTTAGTGGTGTCTAGCTGAATGAACTCTTGTTGCGGGTGCTTACGCCCGCCCTGAGGAGGAATCGAAGCCACGGTTCCTTCAAGAATCTTTAGAAGTGCCTGCTGAACACCTTCACCAGAAACGTCGCGGGTGATTGAAGCGTTTTCCGATTTGCGAGAAATCTTGTCGATCTCGTCGATGTAGATGATTCCGGTCTCAGCCTTCTTTACATCACCATCTGCTGCCTGAAGTAGTTTGAGCAAAATGTTCTCAACATCTTCGCCCACGTAACCAGCTTCGGTCAGTGCCGTGGCATCGGCAACGGCAAACGGCACGTTTAAACGCTTAGCCAAAGACTGAGCAAGGTAGGTCTTTCCGCAACCGGTCGGGCCAACCATCAGAATGTTTGACTTAGCAATTTCGATGTCGTCGTGTGGCTTACCCGCAGTGGTTAGGGTTCCGTGCGAACGCAAACGCTTGTAGTGGTTGTAAACCGCTACCGCCAACGCTTTCTTGGCTTGGTCTTGACCGATGACGTATTCGTCGAGGAAAGACTTAATTTCACGAGGCTTAGGAAGTTCTAGATCTTCAATGCCGGAGGCAATAATGCCCTGGCCGAGCTCTTCTTCGATGATTTCGTTGCAAAGTTCAACACATTCATCACAGATGAAAACACCGCCGCCGGCGATTAGCTTGCGAACCTGCTTTTGACTCTTTCCGCAGAAAGAACACTTCAGGATTTCGCCCGACTCTGACAACTTGCTCATTGTCTAACTATATATCGCAGGGTAGACAAAAAGGGCGAGCAACGCCCGCCCTTTTCGCATAAGTATTTACTGGTTTTTGCGACTGGTTAGAACCTGGTCGATGAGTCCATACTCCAAGGCTTCCGAAGCAATCAGAATCTTGTCGCGGTCTAGGTCACTCTTAACCTGCTCAACCGAACGCTTCGAGTGCTTTGAAAGGGTCTCTTCCAACCATTCGCGAAGACGCATAATCTCTTTGGCCTGAATCTCGATGTCGGATGCCTGACCACGGCCAGACTCCCCTGCCGATGGCTGGTGAATCAAAACACGAGAGTTCGGCAGAGCCAAACGGTTGCCAGGAGCACCGGCAGCCAACAGCACTGCAGCAGCTGAAGCGGCCTGGCCCAAAACAACGGTCTGGATCTGCGGACGAATGTACTGCATGGTGTCGTAGATAGCAGTCATCGCGGTGAACGAACCACCCGGTGAGTTGATGTACATGGTGATGTCGCGATCTGGGTCTTGAGATTCCAACACCAACAACTGTGCCATGATGTCGTCGGCCGAAGCGTCGTCGACCTGAACACCTAGGAAGATGATGCGGTCTTCAAACAGCTTGTTGTATGGGTTCTGCTCGCGGTAACCGTAGCTGGTGCGTTCGGTGAACGAAGGCAGAATGTAACGTCCCTGCGGGTTTAGAAATTCTGAATTCATGGCTATCCCTTAGTTGGTTCCTACGCCGGTGGAACCTGCGGCGTGCTTCTGAATGTGGTCGATGAAGCCGTATTCCAAAGCTTCCTGGGCGGTGAACCAACGGTCACGGTCGCCGTCTTTCATAACCTGCTCAACAGTCTTTCCAGTCTGCTCGGCGGTGATCGAAGCAAGCTGCTTCTTCATCGAAAGAATAAGTTCAGCCTGGGTCTGAATGTCATCTGCGGTTCCACCAAAGCCGCCTGAAGGCTGGTGTAGTAGAACTCGGGTGTTCGGGGTTGCATAACGCTTGCCCTTAGTTCCAGATGACAACAAGAACTGCCCCATCGAGGCACACATACCAATACCAACGGTCACGATGTCGTTTGGAACGTACTGCATGGTGTCGTAGATGGCCATACCGGCGGTAATTGAACCACCTGGTGAGTTGATGTAAAGGAAGATGTCCTTGGTTGAATCCTCTGCTGCTAGCAGCAGAATCTTGGCACAGATTTCATTCGCCATGTCATCGCGAACCTCACTGCCTAGCCAGACAATGCGGTCCTTTAGTAAACGTTCAAACGCACTATTGCGATCGAATCCTGCGTCGGCCATAGCCAAACTCCTTCTGTAGTTGCTAGTAAACGATAACCGCCCGACCCGACAATTCGGGTGCGTGTTCGCTTAAGGCAAAAACCCGAGTCGAAAAGACTCGGGCCGCTGCACTAAAAACTGTTAGTCGTGGTCGTGACCCTCGTGTGAATCAACCGATGGCGCTCCAAGAACTTCGGTCAGGTCGATTGCCTTACCCTTCTTGTCAACCACGGTTGCGCGAGAAAGAACAACACCGAGAACCTTACGGCGAGCCACTTCAGCAACAACGGAAGGAATCTGGTTGTTCTGGTCCATGATCTTGATGAATTCGTTCAAGTCCATGTTGTACTGCTGAGCCGAGTATGAAAGGTACTCAAGAATGTCGTTCTCGTTTGGCTGGAACTTCTCAGCCTCAACGATTTCATCGAGAATCATCTGCAACTGGAACTCACGAGTTGAGTCGGCAGTTACTTCCTTGCGGTGAGTTTCGTCTTCCAAACGGCCTTCGCCCTCTAGGTGACGGTTTACTTCAGCCTCAATGATCTTGTCTGAAACTGGAACGGTTACCAGTTCCAAAAGCTTCTCGGTTAGTAGGTCGCGTGCCTCAACACCCTGACCGTAAACCTTGCTCTTCTCAACCTGAGCCTCGAGGCCCTTCTTGAGGTCGGCAACGGTGTCGAATTCGCTGTAAAGCTTGGCGAACTCGTCGTTTAGCTCAGGAAGCTCGCGCTCCTTGACGGCCAAAAGCTTGATGGTGATTTCAGATTCCTTACCGGCCTGCTCACCACCCACTAGCTTCGACTTGAAAACAGTGGTCTCACCAGCGGTAAGAGTGTCAAGAGCTTCATCGATGCCGTCAACTAGGTTTCCCGAACCAATTTCGTAAGAAATGTTCGAAGCTGAGTCAACCTCTTTGCCATCGATAACAGCTGAAAGGTCAATCGAAACGAAGTCACCCTTCTTGGCTGCGCGCTCAACAGTCTTCAAAGTACCGAAGCGTGAACGAAGCTTGTCTAACTCCTGGTCAACCTCAATCGGAGCAACCTTGGCTTCAGCAACTTCAAGCTTGATGCCGTCGTACTTAGGAAGCTTGATCTCTGGACGAACCTCAACTTCAATCGTGAAAACTAGGTCACCTTCGAAAGTTGACTCTTCAGGAGTCTTCTGAACCTCAACCTCAGGAGTTCCTAGTGGGCGAAGCTTCTCAGCCATCATTGCCTGCTGGAACAGTGGGTTCAAACCGTCGTTAATGGCGTGAGCCAAAACAGCACCGCGACCAATGCGCTTGTCGATGATTGCGGCTGGAACCTTGCCCTTACGGAAACCAGGAATGTTCACGCCTTCAGCAATGTGCTCGTAAGCGTGATCGATTGATGGACGAAGTTCCACTGGAGTTGCCTCCACGGTTAGCTTCACACGAGTTGGGTTAATACGTTCGACAGATGTCTTCACAGGTTTTCTCCGTAGGTTGGCCAAACGGCCTTAAATAAACGACCACAATCAACTGGTCGGGATGACAGGATTTGAACCTGCAGCCCCCTGTTCCCAAAACAGGTGCGCTACCAAATTGCGCCACATCCCGTTGCCGCTCTGAAATTTCTCAAAACAAAACAACCTAAGTAACTCTATCCCATAAGATAGACCAGTAAGTGAGATTTCAGAAAAAGAAATCACTTGCGGGTGTAGCTCAATGGTAGAGCCTCAGTCTTCCAAACTGATGGTGCGAGTTCGATTCTCGTCACCCGCTCCAAAAGTTCCAATCGATTCGGGGGAATAATGCCAACTCGCAAAGAAATAATCATTTTCTGGTTAACCAATGATGCGAGGTCACGCTCAAGTGAACGCTCGGTCTTAACTAAAAAAATCATGAAGACTCTCAAACGCGAAAACCCCGAGCGTTACTGGGGTTTCTACGGGTCGATCTACGGACTAATGGCAATTATGTTGATTGTTGCTTACTTTATGGTTCAGGATGCATACGGTGACGTTATGCCCTATGCCTATAGCCTTATCGGTTTGATGTTTGCTGCCATTCCAGTGATTGGATACACCGGTTTCAAAATGTTTGAAACTTACTTCAATAAATATCCGGAAGACTTCCCGAGAGACTAGCTCTGGCATTTAGGGCAGAAATATAGCTTTCTCCCAGCCATAACCTCTAGGACGATGTGCGTGCGGCATTTGCGGCATGGTTCGCCGTTTCGTTTGTAAACATGGTGACGTTCAAGTTTGCCCGGATCTTCATCTAAATATCCATCACGAGTGAGCATTACCCCGTGAATTACTCCAAGCGCCAGCAGTTGGACTGAGTCTTTCCAAAGTTCTCTGATTTGCTTCTGAGTCAGTTGATTTCCGGGAGTGTGCGGATTGATTCTTGCCCGGTAGAGAATCTCGGCGCGATAGACGTTACCGATTCCGCTGATTACGTCCTGGTTCATAAGCAAAAGGCCGATTGCTGTTTTCGACTTCTGGATGTTGGCAAGGAATCGCTTGTATTCGGTTCCGTCGTCGGGGTTTAGTGGGTCTGGCCCGAGTCGCTTCTGGAGAACTTCCAACTCAAGGGGTTCGATTAGCTCGCAGACGGTTGGGCCGCGTAGGTCGGCCATGTCTTTGGTTGTGTAAAAGCGGGCCCTTACTTGGCCCTGAACTTCTGGAAGTTCACACTTTTCGAGCTTTACGAAACGCCATTTTCCATAGATGCCTAGGTGAATGCGCAGGGTTTGCCCGTTTTCGAAGTCGAGGAACATCTGTTTGCCGATCGCCCAGGCTTTGGTGAGTTTGCGTCCTGAGATGAGCTTGGCGCTCGCGGCGAAGCGGCCCTGTGGTGAATCGATGGTCAGTTTCTTACCGGCAAACAGTTCGTTGAAACTGTTTGCGATTCGATGGACTGTGTGACCCTCAGGCACTTAGAGAATTACTTCGCCAGAGGTTT
The DNA here is from genome assembly GCA_041180065.1 of Actinomycetota bacterium. Classification (GTDB taxonomy): domain Bacteria; phylum Actinomycetota; class Actinomycetes; order Actinomycetales; family Microbacteriaceae; genus Rhodoluna. The sequence continues at coordinate 58,502 of JBEGSI010000002.1, forward strand.
CGTAGTTGCCGATCTTGTTGATGCGGCGAACATGGCGTTCGTCGTTACTGAACGGTTCGGCGATGAAGAGCTTGATTAGGTTCAGAACTTCGTCTTGTGAGTGCTGGCGGGCTCCCACAGCAACCACGTTGGCGTCGTTGTGTTCGCGGGCTAGCTTGGCGGTTGATTCGTTCCAAACAAGAGCTGCGCGAATGCCTTCAACCTTGTTGGCTGCGATCTGTTCGCCGTTTCCTGAGCCACCGAGAACGATTCCTAGGGCTTCTACGCCTGCTTTTTGGTCGGCAACCACCGCGAGCGCTGCATTGATGCAGAAGCCTGGGTAGTCGTCCAAGGCGTCGTAGTGTTCTGGTCCATGATCAAAAACGTTGTGACCATCCTTGGTCAATTCCTCGATGAGGAAGTGAGAAAGTTCTAAACCTGCGTGGTCGGTGGCGATGTGGATGCGCATAGTGTCTAGGCTAGTGGAGAACCCATTATTGGATTGATAGGAAACTACAAATGCCAGGTGAAAACCTAACCAGAATTGAAGCTTCAACCCGTGCCGAACTACTCAGTGTTGAGTCGTACCGGATTGAGTTGGATCTAACTTCGTCGGAAACTACTTTCCGCTCGAAGACCACCGTTCGCTTCGATGCTAAGGCTGGTTCTTCAACTTTCATCGACGCAATTACTGAGACCGTCCACTCGATTACCTTGAACGGTGAGTCGCTTCCTGTTTCGCTTGCAGATGGCGTTCGCATCGAGCTTCCGAACTTGGCCGCCAATAACGAACTGGTAGTCGATGCCGACATGTTCTACATGAACACCGGTGAAGGTCTACACCGCTTCGTTGACCCTGTTGATGGTGAGGTTTACCTCTACTCTCAGTTCGAGGTGCCAGACAGCCGCCGCGTGTTCGCTGTATTCGAGCAGCCAGACCTGAAGGCAACCTTCCAGTTCGTGGCCACCACCCCAGCTCACTGGACTGTTATCTCTAACCAGACCACTCCTAAGCCAGTTGCTTTGGATGGCGGTAAGGCTCTATGGGAGTTCTCCCCTACCCCACGTATTTCTTCCTACATCACCGCGCTTATTGCAGGTCCTTATGTGGGCGAGACTTCGTCGCTGGTTTCTTCAAACGGAAAAACCATTCCGCTTGGCTTCTGGTGCCGTTCATCTTTGAAGCAATACCTAGACCACGACTACCTGTTCGACATCACTCGCGCCGGTTTTGAGTTCTTCGAGAAGACCTTCTCTACCCCTTACCCGTTCGAGAAGTATGACCAGATTATGGCTCCAGACTTCAACGCTGGCGCTATGGAGAACGCCGGCGCAGTTACTTTCAACGAAATCTATGTGTTCCGTGGCGCTTCGTCTGAGGCTATTCAGGAGCGTCGTGTTGTGACCATCCTGCACGAGCTTGCTCACATGTGGTTCGGTGACCTAGTAACCATGCGTTGGTGGAACGACCTGTGGCTCAACGAGTCATTCGCCGAGTACACCTCGACCCTGGCTACCGCTGAGGCAACCTCATGGGATGAAGCTTGGACTACCTTCGCTTCCGGTGAAAAGGCTTGGGCTTACCGCGCCGACCAGTTGCCTTCGACCCACCCGATTGTTGCTGAGATCAACGACCTCGAAGACGTAATGATCAACTTCGACGGTATTACCTATGCCAAGGGAGCTTCGGTTCTGAAGCAGCTTGCCGCTTGGGTTGGCCGTGAGCCATTCGCTGCGGGTGTAGCCGAGTACTTCAAGAAGCACGCTTTCGGTAACACCGTTCTGGCAGACCTATTGGCTGAACTTGAGAAGTCCTCTGGTCGCGACCTTTCGGCTTGGTCGAAGCAGTGGCTAGAGACCGCTGGTGTGAACAAGCTTGAACTAGACCTATCGGTTGACGACTCGGGTGTGATCATAAAGTTCGACGTTCTGCAGTCGGCTATTGCTGAGCACCCAACCATCCGCGACCACCGTATGGCAATTGGTTTCTACAACCTAGTCGATGGCAAGTTAGTTCGCACTGACCGCCTAGAACTAGATGTGACCAGTGTTTCGACTTCGGTTCCTGCACTTGTTGGTAAGGCTCGTCCTGATCTAATCCTTCTCAACGACGACGACCTCGCTTACGCCAAGATTCGCTTGGATGCGGCTTCGTGGAAGTTCGCACTTGCCAACCTAGACAAGTTCGAAGACTCACTGGCTCGCACCATGGTTTGGATGGCCGCTTGGGATGCTACTCGCGATGGCGAGACTCCTTCGAGCGAGTTCATCAAGCTGGTGCTTGGCAACATTCAGGCAGAGACTCAGGGCTCAGCACTTCAGACCCTGCTTCGTCAGTTGGTAACCGTGGCTAACTTCTATGTGGCGCCAGAAACCTCGGAAGCAACCATCACCACCGTTGGCAAGCGCCTTTGGGAGTTAGCGCAGGCAGCAAAGCCTGGTTCAGACGCCCAGTTGATGTTTGTTCGCTTCACAGCGAAGTTCGCTAACACCGCAGAGCTTGGCGATGTCCTTGCTGGTCTTCTAGACGGTTCGATCAAGCTTGATGGCCTAACCATCGACCAGGATCGCCGTTGGGAACTGCTGATTGGTTTGTCTGCTCTAGGACGCGTTTCGAAGGAAGAAATCGATGCAGAACTAACCAAAGACAACACCGCCAACGGCCAGAAGTTCGCCTTCCACGCAGAGGCAGTGATTCCAACCGCGGAAGCCAAGGCTGCCGTATGGGAGAAGTTAGTTACCGATACCGAGCTTTCAAATACCTTAGTTGGTGAGGGTTCGCTCGCGTTTACCGAGGTTTGGGATAACGAACTATTGGAAATTTATGTCGATAAGTACTTCGAGATGGTTCTTCCAATTTGGGAATCTCGTACCTTCAAGATTTCTGAATACCTGATTGAGTACCTGTACCCAACCGCTCTTGCGTCAGACTCCTTGGTTGTGAAAACTCGTGCATTCATCGAACGCCCTGAAATTTCCGCAATTCCTGCACTGAAGCGCATCGTGGTTGAAAATCTTGCCAACGTTGAGCGTGCACTAAAGGCTCAGAAGGCCGATAAGTAATGAATACCGCTTGGTTCACTGAATTCTGGACTACCTACCAGACCCCCATTCACGTAGTTCTGATTCTGCTGATTGCAGTTATCGGACGTGCGCTGCTGTTGGTTTCAGTGCGCCGAGTGGTTTCCGGTGTTGTTTCAGGTGTGAAGTCGGAAGCCAAGGCAGTTGCTGAAGACTCCGAATCTCCTTTGGTAAAGGCCCGCGTTGTTCAGCGAACCAAGACCATCGGTTCGGTGCTCTCTAACTTCATCACCTGGGGCATTGCCCTGGTCACACTCACCATGGTCCTCAACGAACTTGGCGTTCAGGTGGGCGCTCTAATTGCCGGTGCCGGAATCTTGGGTGCCGCAGTTGGTTTCGGTGCTCAGTCGCTGGTTCGCGACCTTATCAGCGGTCTGTTCATCGTCTTTGAAGATCAGTACGGCGTTGGCGACGTGGTTGACCTCGGAGAAATCAAGGGAGCCATCGAAGCAGTTGGCCTTCGCGTTACGCAGGTTCGCGATGTTGAAGGAACGCTTTGGTATGTTCGCAACGGCGAAATTGCTCGTGTTGGCAATAAATCACAGGGATTCAGCCGCGTAATCGTTGATCTTTCGTTCGACCCATCAGTCGACATCGAGAAGGCGAAGACTGCGATGCTTGCAGCCGCCGGAACTGTTACTAAGTCGAAGACAGCGGGTTCTCAACTAGTTGGCGCCGCCGAGGTTTGGGGAATTCAGTCGATGTCGGGCGACTCGCTCGTAATCCGTCTTGTTCAACAGGTCTCCCCTAAAGCCGTCGACGATGTTTCTCGCGAACTTCGAGCAGCACTCGTTGGCGAACTGAAGAAGTCAAAGATTTCGCTAGCATCGAGTGGCAACAGCTTCACAGTGAATCTAAAGAAATAACTTGGACGAGATTTTCTTCGAACAAATCGGCGGAACAGAAACGTTTCGCAAACTCGTCGACAAGTTTTATGAAGGCGTAAGCGAAGACCCCCTGCTTCGCCCAATGTATCCCGAAGAAGACCTAGGTCCTGCCAAAGAACGTCTTCGCATGTTCCTCGAGCAGTATTGGGGTGGGCCTCATACCTACTCCGAACAACGCGGACACCCACGCCTCCGCATGAGACACAACGTTTTCCCAATTACCCCAGCAGCCAAAGACGCCTGGCTAAAGCACATGCGAGCAGCTGTGGACTCGCTTGAACTTTCACCGCTAAATGATGCAACCCTCTGGGATTATCTTGAACGCGCCGCCATCTCACTGGTCAACATGATGGATCGCTAGAGAGACTGAGCTACTTTCGAAAGAATGTGCCCATTCATAGGGCTTAGTCGAACCCAGCCTTGGGTTTCGTAGATCGGTACAACTTCGTTTTCGGTTAGGAAGCCAAGGCCGGCGGCTACGAATGCGGCTCCAGTTGGAACGTTTGAGTCGAACTGCATCGAGCGTCCCCAGATTTCGCCACGAATACGTGCGGCGATTGGTCCACCAACAGATTCAGGGATCGAGTCGGCTACCTCCGCGATACCGGTTTTAGCGATTTCGGTTAGTAACTCTTCTTGAACCTCACCAATCTGCTCCCAACCGCTTCTTGGTGGGGAAACCCCAGCCCAAGGAGCTCGGGACGCTTCAGGAAGTGCAACGGTGTACTTACCTTTCCAGTTCTCCTCGTTGGCCGCGAGTGCTGCCAAGCGGTCGAGAACGGCGGTAATTGGCACGGTGATGTCGACTTCGGCATCTTCGGCTAGTTCGCTCGTGCGAAGGCCAAGAACGGTCGGACCTTTCTCCATGAGGCTTCCGGCGAAGATTGGGGCTACATAGCAAGCAAGGATGGGGCCGAAGGCACGCAGACGGGTGTGACCATCTGGATCTAGTCTCTTGGCGCGGGTTAGGTAGGCCTGAAGGTCGAGCATCGAAGCTCGGTCGGCAAGGGTGAAGTCGTTTTTCATCTTTACCTAGACTAAACCTTATGAATGCTGAGTTACCGATTCCAGCGGATCCGCTGGTTCATTTACTAGACACTTTGGATTTGCGAGCGGTTGAGACCGCTGATTCGAAGGAAGATGTTTTCCTTGGTCAGAGTCAGTGGATGCCGCACGGACGCGTTTTTGGTGGTCAGGTGTTGGCTCAGTGTTTGGTTGCTGCCACTCGAACTATTGAAGGTGAACGTCCGGTTCACTCGCTTCACGGATACTTTTTGAGACCTGGTGACATTCGGTTGCCGATTACTCTCTCGGTTGACCGGCTTCGTGATGGTCGGTCTTTTTCAACCCGACGCGTTCAGGCTTTTCAGAATGATGAGCCAATATTTTCGATGATCGCTTCATTCCAAGATGTTGACCCAGGGTTAGAACACCAAGACCACTTCCCCGCTGGCATTCCCCTACCTGAAACTTTGCCTTCGGCGAAGGATTTGTTGGGTGACATTGATCATCCGGTGGCTCAGTACTGGGCAAATGCGCGGCCGTTCGACATGCGTCACTTTGAAGAGCCGATTTACTTCCAGGCGAAGGGTGAGCCGGTGGCCCACCAAGCGGTATGGATTAAGGCGTTGGGTTCATTACCTTCCGACCAGACTTTGCACACGGCAGCGTTGGCCTATGTTTCCGACTACACGATTCTGGAACCAATTTTCCGCAGACACTCGATTGCCTGGACTCACTCTGGTTTGAAGAGTGCGAGCTTGGATCACGCAATGTGGTTCCACCGCCCAGCCAAAGTTGATGAATGGATGCTTTACGTGCAAGAGTCCCCGAGCGCACAGGGCGGTCGAGGACTCTCACTAGGACGAATTTTCAGCCAGGATGGCTTACTGCTCGCAACCGTTGCCCAAGAGGGCATGGTGCGTATTCCTGAGCTTGCTTAGTCGCGGGTTAGGCGACGGTAGGTGGAGCGGTGAGGCTTAGCAGCCTCGGCTCCTAGGCGCTCAATCTTGTTCTCTTCGTAGGCTTCAAAGTTACCCTCGAACCAGTACCACTGGTCTGGGTTGTCGTCTGAGCCCTCATAGGCAAGGATGTGGGTCGCTACGCGGTCTAGGAACCAGCGATCGTGGGTGATGACCACAGCACAACCAGGGAACTCAAGAAGAGCGTTCTCAAGGCTTCCAAGTGTTTCAACGTCGAGGTCGTTAGTTGGTTCGTCGAGGAGAAGAACGTTTCCACCTTCCTTGAGGGTTAGCGCGAGGTTCAAACGGTTACGCTCACCACCGGAAAGGATTCCAGCCGGCTTCTGCTGGTCTGGGCCCTTGAAACCAAAGGCTGCCACGTAGGCGCGTGAAGGCATTTCCACGTTTCCAACCTGCATGTAGTCGAGGCCGTCGGAAACAACTTCCCAAAGTGACTTGTTAGGGTCAATTCCGCCACGACCTTGGTCGACGTAGGAAATCTTTACGGTTTCACCGATCTTTAGTTCGCCGCCATCAGCCTTTTCAAGGCCAACGATGGTCTTGAACAGAGTCGACTTACCAACACCGTTCGGACCAATGACACCAACGATGCCGTTGCGAGGAAGCGAGAAGGTCAGGCCGTTGATGAGTGAACGACCATCGAAGCCCTTCGACAAGTTCTTGGCTTCAATAACCACATTTCCTAGGCGAGGGCCTGGTGGAATCTGGATTTCTTCGAAGTCGAGCTTTCTGGTGCGATCCGCCTCGGCGGCCATCTCCTCGTATCTCGCCAAACGAGCCTTCGACTTGGTCTGACGTGCTTTTGGTGATGAACGAACCCAATCGAGCTCGTCGGAGAGACGCTTGGCTAGCTTGGCGTCTTTCTTGCCAGCAACCTCGAGACGCTCGCGCTTTTTCTCTAGGTAGGTTGAGTAGTTGCCCTCGTATGGATAGGCGCGACCGCGGTCGAGCTCCAAAATCCACTCGGCAACGTTGTCGAGGAAGTAACGGTCGTGAGTTACGGCAAGAACGGCGCCAGGATACTTGGCGAGATGCTGCTCAAGCCAGAGCACCGACTCGGCGTCGAGGTGGTTAGTAGGTTCGTCGAGAAGCAGCAGGTCTGGCTTTTCTAGAAGCAACTTACATAGAGCGACACGACGACGCTCACCACCGGACAGGTGGGTAACCGCGGTGTCGCCTGGAGGGCAACGCAGTGCGTCCATCGCCTGCTCGAGCTGGTTGTCTAGATCCCAGCCGTCAACGTGGTCGATCTGCTCTTGAAGTTTTCCCATTTCTTCGAGCAGTGTGTCGAAGTCGGCGTTTGGGTCGGCCATTGCTTCTGAAATTTCGTTGAAACGAGCCAGCTTGTCTTTGGTTGCCTTCACGGCAAGTTCAACGTTTCCAAGAACGGTCAGAGTTTCATCAAGCGGTGGCTCCTGCATGAGCATGCCAACGGTGTGCTCTGGGCTCAGACGTGCTTCACCATTGCTCGGCTGGTCTAGGCCGGCCATGATCTTGAGAACGGTTGACTTACCGGCACCGTTCGGGCCGACCACACCAATCTTTGCTCCCGGGTAGAAGGCAAGGGTTACGTCGTCAAGGATGACCTTGTCGCCGTGCGCCTTACGCGCCTTGATCATTTGGTAAATAAATTCAGCCATGAAAATGCCCTCTGCCGATAGAAGTTTGCTTTGGATAAGTTTATCCTGCGAGTCTTCGGCAGAGGGCATCGGACCAGACACCTTCTAGGGGGAGGTCGGGTGTCTGGGGTCTATTTGGCCAGGGCTAGCTCTTTTTCTTCTTCTTGCGCTTCGGTTTCCGGACTGTCGTCCTCCGTAGGTTCTGGAAGGTCGGCCGCTTCTCGAACCAATACGGTTCTGGTGAAAGCTGAGTTTCCCCAGCAAAGGTCGTGACCTAGCGAATCGGCTTCGATCTCAACCGATGTTCCAGCGCGCTCGCCGTTGTCCCAGTCGCGAACGCGAAGTTTGCCGGTCACCAAGATTCGCTCGCCTTTGGAGATCGAGCCAGCGGTGTTGATGGCCAGCTGTCGAAATGCGGTCACGGTGAACCAGTTGGTTTCGCCGTCGACCCACTTGTTCATGGTGCGATCAAATTTGCGGTGAGATGCCGCCATTCGAAATGAGGTGATTGGCAATCCATCCTGGGTTACCAGGTGGCGCGGGGTGGTGGCGACTAAGCCTGCCACGGTTACGAGTTCTGACATTTTTACCTTCCTTGTGGCAACTATTTGTTGTTTGCCTGAAAGGAAGTTTGAAACGAAAAAGAACTTGAAAACGAACGAGTTTAAAACTGTGGAAAACTACTTCGAATACTGCTTGAAAGCCTGACGAACCTTAGCCATTTTCGGTGCCACAACTGCAGTGCAGTAACCCTGACCAGGGTTTTTCGCAAAGAAGTCTTGGTGGTATTCCTCGGCTGCCCAGAAAGTTTCAGCTGGGCTAATTGCTGTCACAATTTCGCCGTCCCAGATTTCTTTGGCTCGTTCAAGTGCTTGCTCGAACGCCGCTTTCTCTTCGTCGTTGCGGTAGAACATCTCGGAACGGTATTGAGTTCCGATGTCATTCCCCTGTCGGTTCAACTGACGTGGATCGTGAAGCGTAAAGAAGATATCGAGGATAACTTCGCTTGAAATCTCCTCTTCGTTGAAGAAAACCTCAGCAACTTCGGCGTGATTGGTGGTTCCGGTGCAAACTGCCTCGTAGCTTGGATTGGGCACTTCCCCTCCCATGTAGCCACACATCACATCGGACACGCCTTTGAACTGCATGTACGCGCTGTCTAAACACCAGAAACAGCCACCGGCTAGAACAAAACTCTTCATAGCTCTAGCCTAGGCTGAGAGCATGAGTTACGAAGCCAACACCAGCCGATACGACCACATCAAAACCCGCCGTGTGGGTAATAGCGGTTTGATTTTGCCGGAGATTTCTTTGGGCCTTTGGCACAACTTTGGATCCGTCGACGATTTCGCGAACCAGAAAGCGATTTTGCACCGAGCTTTCGACCTCGGAATCTTTCACTTCGATCTGGCAAACAACTACGGCCCGGTTCCAGGTAGCGCTGAGGAAAACTTCGGACAGCACCTTCGCGACGGCCTCGGTAAATATCGCGACGAACTGATAATTTCGTCGAAGGCTGGCTATGACATGTGGCCAGGTCCGTTTGGCGAATGGGGTTCACGCAAATACCTCACCGCATCACTCGATCAGAGCTTGAAGCGAATGGGTCTCGAATACGTCGACATTTTCTACTCGCACCGCTTCGACCCAAATACTCCGCTTGAGGAGACCATGGGAGCCCTGGCCAAAGCAGTGCATGACGGCAAAGCACTCTACGTGGGTATTTCGAGCTACTCCCCTGCCGATACCGCCAGAGCTAAGGAAATCCTCGACAGCCTTGGTGTTCCACTCACGATTCACCAGCCGCGTTATTCAATGTTTGACCGCACTCCCGAGAACGGTTTACTAACCGAACTTGAACGAATCAATGTTGGAGCAATCGTTTTCAGCCCACTCGCTCAGGGGCTACTCACCGACCGCTACTTCAAGGGAATCCCAAGTGGATCTCGCGCTTCGAAGGAGGTTTTCCTGAACAAGAACCAGGTCAGCGAGAAATATCTCGAGACCGCACTGGCATTGAACGAGATAGCGAGTTCGCGCGGGCAGAGTTTGGCAGAACTGGCTCTCAGCTGGGTACTTCGACACCGCATTGTTTCCTCGGCGCTGGTCGGCGCCAGCTCGGTGGCACAACTTGAGGCGAATCTCGCAGCACTTGATTCCAAGCCGTTGAGTAGTAAAGAGATTGCCGAGATAGAACCTCTAGCGATTCACGGTCTCGGCTAGCGAGCAATCATGGTGATTCCTTGCGGAACCGCTCTAACCCATTCGGTGGCTGGTAGATCAACGCGCTTGTAATCGGTTTCCGGGGTTTGAACGTACATAGTGGTTGAGCCGCCACCATCAAGCATTACGGCTTGGGTCGCACCGAGTTCCTTCAGCCACTTTGCAAGCTGGTGCACGGTTGAACCTCCCAAACGGAAGCGGTTGAAAACGTCGGCTGAGTTTCGAACACCCATGGTCGTAGTGGCGAACCAAATGTCACCGTTTTCGTTCCATCCAATTGCGTTACGCGGACGAATGTCCTCGTGGCTTGGAGAGCAGTGAGCGGTAACTACGCTGTTGATAATTAGGTTTTCTCGGTTGCCAAAAGCAGAAAACAGTGGAAGATCTTTTTTGATTTTGTAGGCGTTGTCGATTTTCAATTTTTCGCCTGGCTTTAGATTGCGAACCAGATCGGCCGCTATTATGCCAACCTGCAGAACCTTTTGATCAGCTGCCACGTTGACGGATTTGCCACTCGGGTAGACCTTGAGCACTTTGCCATCGAGGTCGGTCACAACTGTTGCCGAAAGTTTTGAGGTGGTCGGGTAAAGCTTGCTGGTGAAAAGCACTGCCCCGGCCTTGATATTGGCTCCACGGTCGTTGATTGCTCTGATCGCGAAAGATTTGCCGTTTGGCAAGGTAACAGTCCCTGCCGGTGAAATTTCGGTGCGTAGGAACTTGGTGGTCTTTGACTTTGCCGGCTTTACATACTCAACCGAGTCGCCAACCTTGAGCGTTGCAAGAGTCTGAGATGCTGTGCCACTGGCAACAAAAACATAGTCTCCAGGCGTCGCAGGGGCCTTGAAATCGGTGGAGTTTTTACTCGAAGTCACAACGCCGCCAGAAACTTTCACAACATAAGACACCTGAGGTAACCCAACCGTGGTTTTGAGGCTGTTGTAAGCACCAATCGAATCGGCCGCCAAGAATTGCAGGTTTAAGCCCTGCGTTGCCATCTTTTTGCCCTTCACAAGAATGTGTGACTTTCCCTGAAGCCCGGTGTGTTCGTTGGCCGGATGCTCAACGACCCCGACAATTGGGGTCGGTTCCACTGGCGAATAAACGAAGTCGTGCTCTTCCACCATCGCGCTGAATAGCAGGTTGGAGCCTCTCAGGTGAAAGAAGTCGCCGTTTACATAAGCAACGGCATTCACCTTTTTGGCCAGCTTTTCCTGCGCACCAACATTTCCGATTTGGGTGAAGGTTGGCGCGATTCGAACCTGCGAAAGATTTGAGTGAGAGTAAGAAAGTCTGGTCTTCCAGATTTGTCCGCCATTGGTTTTGCCAGCAGCCCAGTCGTAGGTTCCGTAAACCCCTCCACCTACCAGAGGAAACTCCTTGTGCTTAGCAGCAGTTGTGAGCGACGGGGTGTCTAGGCAGTTTCGAATTTCTTCAGTGGGAATTAGCTTTGACGAGTCGATTTCGTCGATTTCCAAAGGAAGTGGAACGTTTTGATTCTCCAAGTTGGAATCACTCGGAATCTTGGCGCAACCGGAAACCGCAACAAGTGAGATCGCCAGAAACGCAATAGCGCTTAGGCGACTTAGTTTGTTGGACATGGTGGCAATTTTACTTTGCGAACCTGAACATTATCTGGAAGTTAGCGCAACCCCGGTTGGGATCCAGCGAACCCAAACCCCGTCGGGAAGATCGACTCGGCGATAGTTTCCAGCAAGTTTGGCAAACATGGTGGTGGAACCTCCTCCATCTAGGGAAACCGCGTTGGTAGCACCAACGTCTTTGAGCCAATCCGCCATTTGGTGAACTGTGGAACCACCAACTCGATACCCGCCTTGGCCACCATCGGCCCAATCTCGGCCCATTGTCGTTGTAGCTAGGTACACGTTTCCTTTGTCATCCCAGCCAACAGCAGTTCGAGGTCGAACCGTGTCTGAGTTTCCCGTGCAGGGAGCCACCAGCGTTCCGTTGGAAATCAGCGTTGCGCCAATACCGAAAACATTGTTGTATGAACTGCCGCTACTGGCGGTAAAACTGCGATTTACATTCACTTTTGAGCCAACCGAAAAACCAGAAACTTTAGATGCAACCGACCCGTAGAACTGAAGAACCAATCCCCCGCTCGGAATCGACTGCGACGAACCGGAAGAGTAAACCTTGGTAACCACAGAATTCGAGCCGATTACCACCGTGCCAGCGCCGCGAGGCGGTGTTGCATCGTATTTGTCATCGAAGAGCACCATGCCAGTTGCATAGTTCGACGACCAAAGGTTGACGCCTGAAATTGTTGCCAGAGCTTTTCCCACGGAATTCGAAATCGTTCCAGACGAGGTTACATAGTCGCGACTAAGTGCCACGATGCGTCCGGCCGGGGCTTTATAGGCAAAAGTGGCACCAACTTTGAGAGCTCGCAAACTTGCCGCCATCGAACCAACCGCGGAAAACACATAGCCCGACTTAGGTCGGGTTCTGGTGCCACTGGAATAGACCTTGGTGATCTTTCCATTCACCACCAAAATCGACGAAGTTGCCGCAGGGAGAATTGAAGACGAGTAGGCGGAGTTGTATGCAATCACCCTTGACCCGGTGAGCACAGAAAGGTTCAAGCCGGAGATAGTAAATGTTTTGGAACCGGACTTTACTCTCGCGTTAGCCAAAATGCCCGTTTTTGAACTAGCTGCAACGGTTCTTAAACCCAAAACTTTGGATCGTCCCTGTGGTGCGTAGCTGAGCTGCGATCCCCTGCCAATTGCCGAATACGGCATGCGACTAGAGAAGTCGAAGAAATCACCGTTTACGTGAACCAGCGCGTTTACACCTTGCGCTAGGGAAATTTGGCTTCGGTCGCGTAAGTATGGTGCGGTGGTTGGCTCGAGAGTGGTGTAGTTGAGGTTTGCTTTCGCCACCGTGAAACGTGATTCGTAAGGTGACGAATTGCCCTGACCAGCTCCAAAAGAATAGCGAGTCAGTGTTCCACCGAGTTCGAGGGCATCTGTTTGAACGGTGGCACGCGTTAGCGGACGGGTAACCTCACAGGTCGCCGCCTGAGCAGATGAAACAAAGCCAATGTTCACACCCACAAGAGAAAGTGCTGCGGCAACAGCAAAGGCTCTCAAGGAACGCTTCGCTATCATGAACTAATAGTAAGCACGCCCGAACCGTTAGGCTTGACTGGTGACTAAAGTTCTCTCTTCCCTCCCTGTTGGTGAAAAAGTTGGCATTGCCTTCTCCGGTGGCCTCGACACGTCTGTTGCCGTTGCCTGGATGCGCGAAAAAGGTGCAATCCCTTATGCCTACACCGCCGACCTTGGCCAGTACGACGAAACCGACATCGAGTCGATCCCCGATCGTGCTCTTATCTATGGCGCCGAAGCAGGTCGTTTGGTCGATTGTCGTCAGTCTTTGGTTGAAGAAGGTCTAGCCGCTATCGCCTGTGGCGCATTCCACATTCGCACCGGTGGCAAAGCTTATTTCAACACCACCCCACTAGGTCGAGTAGTTACCGGAACCCTTCTAGTACGTGCAATGCGCGACGACAATGTTGAAATCTGGGGCGACGGTTCAACCTACAAGGGCAACGACATCGAGCGTTTCTACCGTTACGGTTTGTTGGCAAACCCGAACCTACGCATTTACAAGCCTTGGCTTGACGCAGACTTCGTTTCCGAGCTCGGCGGACGCCACGAGATGAGCGAATGGCTTCAAGCGCGCGACCTTCCCTACCGCGCCTCAACCGAAAAAGCTTATTCAACCGACGCCAACATGCTCGGTGCCACTCACGAAGCCAAGTCGCTCGAAGAGCTGAGCACTTCTTACGAAATCGTTGAGCCAATTATGGGCGTAAAGTTCTGGGACTCAAACGTCAAGATCGACAGCGAAGACGTGACCATTACTTTCCGCCAAGGACGTCCGGTCGCCATTAACGGCAAGGAGTTCAAAGACGCCGTTGACCTGATGCTTGAAGCGAACGCCATCGGTGGTCGCCACGGAATCGGCATGAGCGACCAGATCGAGAACCGCATCATCGAGGCGAAGAGCCGCGGCATTTACGAAGCTCCTGGAATGGCGCTGATTTTTGCTGCTTACGAACGTTTGCTCAGCGCAATTCACAACGAGGACACCATCGCTAACTACCACGCCGAGGGTCGTCGTATGGGTCGCCTTCTCTACGAAGGTCGCTGGCTTGACCCTCAAACTTTGATGCTTCGCGAGTCACTAACAAAGTGGGTTGCTTCCGCTGTGAATGGCTCGGTCACACTCCGTCTTCGCCGCGGCGACGACTACACCATCATGGACACTCGCGGTGAGGGCTTTAGCTACCACCCTGAAAAGCTTTCGATGGAACGCACCGAAGATGCCGCTTTTGGCCCAACCGACCGCATCGGCCAGCTAACCATGCGAAACCTAGACATTCAGGACACCAGGACCAAGCTAGATCTTTACCGCAAGCAGGGACAGATCGAGGGCGGTCAGTTCGAACTCACCTAAGGTGTGTTCGTTATCTGAATCGCGTTTGAGATTCCGATAGCCCCTGAGGTTGACTTCACAATTGCTGCCACGTTGAGCTTTGCTCCGCTTGGATATTTGGCTCCGGAGAGAATCATCTTCCAATCGGCTGCGTCATCGACGCCAAGCACCTGCCAGGATCCACCATTCACCTGAACCACAAAGGTGCAGGTCGACGGGTCATCCCAGCCAGCAATTGTCGCTCTCGGCTTCCAAAGTGCCACACCGGAGTCTTTAGTCATGCTGAGAGTTACCGCGCCAACTGAAGCGGCGGCTGGCAATGCTGACTGAGCTTGGAGTACCACTGCTTGGCGGTCGCCAACCCAAATAGTTACATAGCCTTCGGCATCGGAAGTTACCGATTGATTCTGACCCCAAACCTGTGTGAACAAGGTGTTCGGGCTGGACGTCTTTATGCGCAAACCGCTCTTGGTGACCTGCGAGTTATTGAGTGCAACCAAATACTCCTTGCGGTTAGCAAGATCGATACGACTAAACGCGACCACGTTATTCGCAGAGTAGCGCTGAATCTGAGCACCGGTTTTTAGTGCGGGGTGATTCTCGCGCAGTGCATTCAGCCAGGAAATTCTCTCCTGAATCGGATGATTGCGGCCGGTTAGGTAACTTCCAGTACCGATTGGGTCGGCGGCAATTCGAGTTTCGCTGCGCCAGCTGGTAACGCTGGTCGGAAAGAGATCCTGGCGAGCGGCTTGATCTCCGCCAGTTCCAATAATCCCCATTTCATCGCCGTAGTAGACATTTGGAATGCCTCGGGAAAGATACATCAGGTCGTAACCCAGCAGTGCGTCTCCCCACAGATCGCCGTTTGGAGAACCAGCCCACTGAAGCAATTTCCCGAAACGACCCATGTCGTGGTTGCCGAGGAATGTGGCCTGATTGTAGGCATTGGTTTTGCTCGTGATGTACCAGTCATCGGCGCCAAAAACATTGGTGATATCGGTGATATTGTTTCCTGATGCAAACTGAACGGCCGCGTTTTGGAAAGCAAAATCAAGTGTCGACGGCAAGCCGCGATCACGCACGTACTCGGTAAGTGTTGCGGTTCCAGATTCATAAACCTCACCAAACGCGAAGAGGTCTGGCTTCGAGTTTGCGGTTAGCTCTTGAATTCGTGGCCACCATTTTCCGAAGAAAGCATCGTCAACGTGCTTAGCGGTGTCGATTCGGAATCCGTCGATTCCATAATCGTTTACCCAGGCCGCGTATGCCTGAGCGAAACCTTCAATTACCTCTGGCTTCTCTGTGGCAACGTCGTCGAGGCCAAAGAAGTCACCGTTCTGTGATTGCTCCTTGTTGTTCCAATCGCCAACGTTTCCGCGGTTGTGGTAATTGCTGAGATCGTTTAGGAAGGTTGGCTTACGAAGATTGGCGTCGCCAGAGGAGACCTGAGCAGTTCTAGTGGCACCGAAGTTGTAGTTGCCGTTGGTGTAGTAGTTCACATCACCGGTGTGATTAACCACGATGTCCATGACAACCTTCATGCCCTGTGAGTGCAAGCAATCAACAAAGGTGCCGAAATCGGCCTTGGTTCCGAGGTGTGGGTCGATGTCGGTGAAGTCCGTGATCCAGTAGCCGTGATACGCGGCACTCCCCGACTGCACGTAACGCTGCTTGAATGGCGGAGTTATCCAAACGGCAGTGAAACCCATGTCCTTGAGTCGCTTAACCCCGTCACCGGTGGTGCAACCGTCGGTGAGTCCGGCTAAATCTCCGCCGTGGTAGTAAGCAGTAGAAGTTGGATCAAAAGCCGTGGTGTCTCGGGAACCGGTAAGACCCATTCGGTCATTGGCGGCATTCCCGTTTTGGTACCGATCGGTCAGAACAAAGTAAATGTTGTCATCGGCCATCGCCGATCGATATGAGTTCGAGGCCAAGGCAGAAGCCTGCGCAGAAGTTGGCGCAGTTACAGCTACCGGAGGAACAACGATTGGCACCGACTCCATTGATACCGGAATCGTGTAACGCAAAGTGTTGTCAGCGTTTACCGAACCCGCTTCAAACCAGACCTCACCCTTGGTGGCGGCCAAATTCAATTGCTGATCAAGTGTCGACGGATCTTTTACATTGCCGTTGTGAATAATGATCGGGATGGACTGCGAGTTTGCGATCAACGGAATCTCATACTTCACACCCCAAGCATCTGGGATTACTGAAACCGGCTGAATCGGGCTAGCCCAGCTAACGGTTAGTGAGGTTCCGCCATTAGCGCCCGACCATGCGTGCACGCCCCAACCGCTGTAATCGCCATTGGCGCGGTGATAGTGAATTGTGACCTTGTCGTTGGCCCAAGATTCAGAGGTTCGAACACCGCTGAAATAATCGCCAACCCAGACCTTGGCTGCACTTCGCGGGTTCACGGAATAGCTCTTGCCGGCTTTGCCGCTTTTCAAAACAGTGAACTTCACCAAAGTCGAAGTTGAGCTAATTGGAATCGACACGTATCTGCGGGAACCGGAAGCCGTGAACTTGTACGTTTTTACGCTCTTGCCGATGGTTACTTTAAGCGATCGGTTATTAAGTGCCGAACCCCTCGTAACTAGCGAAACCTTGAGCTTCAGAGAAGCCACCGATTCGTAGAGCGAAGGCACGCCCTTGGAACTGAGCCAAATCTCTCGCTTCGAAATCGGGTCAATTGAAATCGAAGAGGCAGTCAATCGGGTGGCAGAAACCTTGACCCTGGTCGCGCCTGCTGGAAGGTCTACTACTCCGAACCAGCCATAGGAATCCTGACCGACGATACGAGACTGAGTCTGATTCGAAGAGTTTGAATCGTCGGTTAGCGTAACTCGAGCATCGGCAGGAACCACACCAACAACACCTGGCACGTGAACGACAACCTGATAGGTGGTCTCAGCCGAGCTGGCGAACGGTGCGGTGATTACCGAGGTAAAGGTAAAGACCAACAGGAATAGTGAAAAAGTTATTCTGCGGAAAATTCTGCCAGCACCCATATTTCGAGTCTAGCCCGCCACCAATTGTTAGAGATTTACTTCGATGAGACCGGTGATGCGTGGATCATCCGGCAGAGTCGTTGGGCGGAAGCGCTTTACCGAACCATCTGGTAGCACTAGAAATTTTTCGAAGTTCCACATAACCGGGCCAGCCAAACCGGCATCGTCCTTGGCCTTAGTTAGTTCCTTATAAAGGGCATGACGACGTGGGCCGTTGACCGAAACCTTTTCCGTCATCGGAAACTTCACACCAAAGTTTGTGGAGCAGAATGTTTGAATCTCGGCGTCTTTGCCCAGTTCCTGTAGGAACGTGTTCGAAGGTAGACCGAGAACTACCAGACCTTCGTCCTTGTAACGCTCATACAGCGCTTCAAGCGCCTCATACTGCGGTGTTAGTCCGCACTTGGATGCCACGTTTACAACGAGAGTGACCTTGCCAGCTAGCGACCCAAAGGTCTTCTTCTCACCGGTAATGGTTGTGAGTTCAATCGAATCTAGATTCATGACACTACAAAGAGGAAAAAGCTATGGATAATTCCGCAATTCCTTGCAAAACCTAGAACCCGTCTGGTCCACCGATTGAGACTGCCGAAAACATCGCGAATAGGTAAATGACCGCGAGCACGGTGAGCCCGCCAATGATCACGCCAGCAATTGCCATTCCCTTGCCAGTTTCAGCGCCATCAGATTTCTTAATCTGATTTAGAGCAATCAAGCCAAAGACCAGACCCAAAAACCCGACACCGCAAAATGACCCAGCTAACGAGGTAACCAGAGCAGCAATTGCCATTCCATTGGTCTTAGCTGCCGGCGCGCCGTAAGGCATCGGCGGAACTTGGAATTCGGTCGGTGCGGCTGGCGTTGGGTTACTCGCAACCACATTGGCTGGAGTGCCACACGCTGCACAAAAGGCGGCACCAGCAAGTGCCGCTCCACACTTAGAACAATTCATTTTTATCCCCCTAGAACTATTGGTAAATCAACTGTAATAGTCAAAATTCAATAAGCAAATGACCACAAAGAATTAGGCTGGAAGGATGCATCGGGTCAATGACGCCACCACGGAACTGCGCCGTAAAGTTTTCGAATACGCCAACGAGCGGATGAATTATTCACCGCCACCTCTAGACAACACCGAAACACCTGAAAATCTTTGGCAAGCGGCTGGTCAAACCATTACCGACCAGGGGCTTGGCGCCAAGGCTCTTGATCTTTTTGCCAACGTTCTTGCTCCGGCCACCATTTCAACGGATCACCCCGGCTACCTCTCATTCATCCCTTGTGCCCCAACCGAGGCGTCGAAACTTTTCGACCTAGTGGTTTCGGCATCGGCTATCTACGGCGGGTCTTGGATGGAGGGGGCCGGTGCGGTTTACGCCGAGAACCAGGTTCTATCCTGGTTATCCAAGGAAGCTGGGCTTCCAGAAACTGCTGGCGGTGTATTCGTTCAAGGTGGAACACTGGGAAATCTGAGCGCTTTGGTTGCCGCTCGCGACCACGCAAGACGCTCTGGCAAAACCGCTAACCGCTGGAAGGTTGCCTGCAGCGCGGAAGCACACTCCTCCCTCAAGACTGCTGCAGCCGTCATGGACATCGAGCTCATCAAGGTTCCAGTCGACGAGCATGGCAAGCTCGGCGAAGCTCAGCTTCGCAAAGCCCTTGAAGGAAACACCGATGGGCTTTTTGCAATCGTTGCCACCGGCGGAACCACAAACTTCGGAATCGTGGATCGCCTCGACGAGGTTGGCAAAGTAGCTAAAGAATTAGGCGCCTGGTTTCACGTCGATGGCGCATATGGTTTGGCAGGAATCCTTTCTCACTACACGCGTCCACTTTTCAAGGGCTTGGAACTGGCCGATTCGTTTATCGTTGACCCACACAAGTGGTTATTCGCCCCATTTGATGCCTGCGCATTGGTTTACCGTGACCCTGAGATTGGTCGTTTGGCTCACACCCAGCATGGCGAATACCTTGAGACCCTCACCAACTCGGGCGAATACAACCCGAGCGACTACGCCATTAACCTAACCCGCCGACCACGAGGTCTCCCCCTCTGGTTCTCCCTGGCAACACACGGCGTTACCGCGTACCGCGAAGCCGTTGACACCAACATCGAACTGGCTCACTTCGCAGCGAGACAGGTTCGACAGCGCGATTACCTGGAACTGGTCCGAGAGCCTGAGCTTTCCGTGGTCGTTTTCGAGCGGACCGGATGGACTTTGGAACAATACGAAGCTTGGTCGAAGAAATTGCTTGCTGAAAACATTGCATTTGTGGTTCCAAGCTCTCATCAAGGCCGCCCGAACGCCCGTTTCGCCATAGTCAACCCACTCACCAGCGAGGAGCTCATCAACGAGATCCTCGACAGCATGGAGTAATCGTGCGAATGCCTGCCGAGTGGGAAACTCACGAACGTACGTTTATGGCGTGGCCTTCTAACGGCTACACTCTTGGCGAAACCGAAGAGGATGCAAACCGCGCCCGCCAAACTTGGGCAAACGTAGCAAATGCCATAATTCGTTTTGAACCGGTCACCATGGTGGTTACTCACGCCGACGCTGAAATCGCCAAAGAATATCTAGACAATCGCGTCGATCTCGTAACCATGGACCTAAACGACGCTTGGATGCGAGACATCGGCCCTACCTATGTTAAGGACAACGGTGAACTCGTTGCCGTGAATTGGGTTTTCAATGGTTGGGGCGCGCAGAGTTGGGCTTCCTGGAATTTTGACGACAAAGTCGCTTCCGCAATAGCGGATGTTTTCGTAACCAGACGCGTTGACTCACCAATGATCAACGAGGGTGGCGGCATCCATGTCAACGGGCAGGGAACAATATTGCTCACTGAAACCGTGCAGCTTGGAAAAGGTCGAAACAGCGATTGGACCAAAGAGCAAGTTGAGGCTGAATTCCACAAGTTGCTGGGCACCACAAAAGCGGTTTGGATTAAGCGAGGACTAACCCGCGACTACGACGAATTTGGTACCCGCGGTCACATCGATATTGTCGCTTGCTTCTCAGATGAGAACACGATTTTGTTTCACGACCAGCAGAACCCTGAACACCCAGACTTCGAGGTTTCTCAGGAAGTTCGCAGAACCCTTGAGCAGGAAACCAATTTCAAGTTAATACCGGTTCCAGCGCCAAAAGTCTTGACCGACGATGAGGGTCCGGTTGATTACAGCTACATCAACCACTACATCGTCAACGGGGCAGTTATTCTTTGCGCCTTCGATGACGAAAACGATGAAGTGGCTAAAAGCATTCTGGAAAAGGCCTATCCAGGACGCGAAATCGTTCTAGTTGATGCTCGTGAACTATTCGCTCGAGGTGGCGGCATTCACTGCATCACGCAGCAAAAGCCACTCTAAGAACTGAGCGAAGACGAGCGAACTTGTAAAGCAGGAGTGAGCTCGATAGTGACCTGCGGAGCATTCTCATCGGCAAGCGCTGCCAAAGCCAATTCCGCTGCCTTCTGCCCCAACTCGTGACTGTGCGGGTCTACCGTGGTCAACGCCAGAACCGGAGTCTGGCTCAGCGAGGTGTTGTCAAAACCAACCACGGCAACATCCAGCCCTGGCTTTCGTCCGCTGGAAATCACCGCATCTAGAACACCGAGAGCGGCCAAATCGTTGTGAGCGAAAATGGCACTGGCTCCGGAAGACAGCAACACTTCGGCATCGAGTTCGGCATCCTTGCGCGAATACGTAGTCTCGCGAACCAAAGGCTTGAGACCAGAATCGGTCATGGCATCTTGGTAACCGCGCAAGCGATCACGGTAACCATCGGTCTGAGGGTTGGCCAGGAAGGCGATCGCTTTGTGATGCTGCACCAAGTGTTCGGTGGCAAGCCGAGCTCCCAGATAGTCATTGGCAACAACTGAGGCCACACCCGAACAACTTCTAGTGACCGAAATGAGCTTGGTTCGTGCGGCATACTTTTGCAACTCCGAGTCCGACATGGTCAACCCTGCGGCAATCACCACATCGACGCGTGAAGCTAGCAAAGCATCGAGCGCCTTGCTGTCATGACCGGCGGCGGCCTGGCCAACGGTAAGCACTAGCTGCACTTCACCTTCGTCAATGACCGAACGGATGCCGTCGTAGATTTCGGCGAAGACCTCGTTGTGCAGATCCTGGAGGAACACGCCAATGGTTTTTAAACCCTTTGATGCGAGCCTGGCCGCGTTCAGATTCGGAACATAGCCAAGACTCTTACCAACGGCAAAGATGTGCTCGGCCGTGGCTTCGGACACGCCAGCAACGCCACGATAGGCAATCGAGACCAGCGCGCGCGAGACGCCAGCTGCCTTCGCAACATCTTCGATGGTTATCTTTTTCAAAAAATCTCCGAAATTCGTATGTAATTGACAATAATAACTAGAGCGTTCTAGTATCGTTCATTATTGACGAGAGGAAAACCAGTGTCGGCAGCCAAAATTGGAATTGCCCCAGATTCATGGGGTGTATGGAATGCGATTGATACGAAGCAACCAAGTTCGGATCAATACCTGCAAGAGGTTGCCGACGCTGGTTACACCTGGACCGAGCTTGGCCCATACGGCTACCTCGGCCTAGACCCCCAGGCTGTTGCCGAGCGCATAGCCCAGCACAACCTCAAGGTTTCCGGCGGAACCGTGTTCACCGGCCTTCACAAGGGTGCCGATGCCGTGGACGAGTACTGGGAAGCCGTTGCCCCAGTTGCCAAGATGACTCAGGCGCAAGGCGCCGAGCACGTTATCGTGATCCCAGAAATGTGGACCCGTGAGGACAACGGCGTTGGCCCGGTCACTTCCCCACGCACCTTCACCGAAGAAGAATGGCACCACCTAACCAAAAACCACAATGAACTAGGACGCCGCCTACTCGAAGAATTTGGCCTTAAGCAGCAGTTCCACTCCCACGCCGAAACTCCAATTGGCAGCTTCCTCGAGGTCAGCCGGCTACTAAACGAAACCGACGGCAGCTACCTCAACCTCTGCCTCGACACCGGCCACTTCTCCTACTACTACGGAGATAACGTTCGCCTCGTGCGTGAATTCAAGGAGCGCATTGGCTACCTTCACCTAAAGCAGGTCGAGCAAGATCTACTAGCCGACGTGCTGAAGAACGAGATCTCTTTCGTGGAAGCCGTTGAGCGAGGCGTCATGGTTGAACCTCCATACGGTGTTCCAGAGTACGGCGACATCCTCGTTGAGGCCAACAAGTACACCCCTGGCATCTTCGCCATCATCGAACAAGACATGTACCCGCTGAAAGACTTCAGCGAACCGAAACAAATCGCAATCCGCACAAAGGCCTACATCGAAAAACTCGGTGTACCAGTTCAGTTCAACTAACCCAAAGGAAACAAAATGACTAAGACCATCAAAGTAGGAATCATTGGCGCAGGAATGGCCGGCCAGGCACACGCATTCGGTTACCGCAACGCCATGATGATGCTCAGCCACGAACTAAAGGTTGAGCTTTATGCAATCGCTGATCCAAACGTTGCCCTCGCCCAGAAAGTTGCCGACCGCTACGGCTTCGAAAAGGCTATCGGAGACATCGACGAACTAATCAACTCGGACGTCGATGTCATCAGCGTTGCCCTACCAAACTTCCTTCACGCCGAAGTACTACCGAAGGTAATCGCCTCTGGCAAACACCTCTTCGCCGAGAAGCCTATTGGTCGCAACACCAAGGAATCGAGCGAACTTCTTGCTCTAGCTAAGAACAGCAAGGCAATCACCGGAGTTGGCTTCTCGTTCCGCCGCCTACCGGGTCTTGCCGCCCTTGCCCAAGCCGCAAGTGAAGGTGTCTTCGGCGAGATTCACTCCGCTCGCGCTTGGTATCTAGCCGACTACGCAGCCGACCCAAAGGGCGCCCTCAGCTGGCGCTTCTCAATGGAACAAGCCGGCCCTGGAGCCCTGCTCGACATTGGCTCCCACGCAATTGACGCTCTCCAGTTCGTGGTTGGAAACGTGAAGGAAGTAACCAGCGCCAATCTGGTCACCGTAATCAAGGACCGCCCTAAGGCTCAGGCTGGCGCAATCGGTCACGGCGCTTCAACTAGCACCGAGACCGGTCCGGTAACCAACGACGACATCGCTCACCTTTCGACCATCCACGAGAACGGCGCAGTCTCGCAGGTAACCATGAGTCGCATCGCTCACGGAATGCCGAACACCCTAGGCGTCGAAGTATTTGGCACCAAGGGATCCGGAATGTTCGACTCCATGTCCGGTGGCGAATTCCACATCTTTGAAGCAGGTCTAGGCGAAGCCAAGTTCAACGGAACCAAGCGCATCATTACCGGCCCACCCCACCCTTATTTCAACGACGTCGCCGCAATGCCTGGCGCCGGAGTTGGAACCGGTTACGCCGAAGCTTTCGTTGCCGAAATTCAGGAGTTCTTGGTCGCGGTAAACACCAACACCCCGATGTCCACTGGATTCGCAGAAGCTCACCAGATGATGAAGGTCGTTGACGCCAGCCTAGAGTCGGCAAAGAACACGAAGCCAGTAACTTTGTAAACCTAGACTGGGTTTATGACTCAGAGAACCAAAGTTTCGATCATCGGCGCCGGCGCAGTCGGCACCTCAACCGCTTATGCCCTGCTAATCAAGCGCATCGCTGGCGAGGTCGCCATCTACGACACCAACAAAGCCAAAGTTGAAGCCGAGGTCCTCGACCTCGCTCACGGTTCTCAGTTCACCAACCCTTCGCGCGTATATGGCGGCGACGACATTGAGGTTGTTCGCAACTCCGACGTAGTCGTAATCACCGCTGGAGCCAAGCAACAACCTGGCCAAACCCGCCTCGATCTTGCCGCCACCAACGTCAAGATTCTCGAGGACATCATGCCGAAGCTAGTGAACCTTGCCCCTGACGCAGTCTTCCTGCTCGTCACCAACCCTTGCGACGTCCTAGCCTATGCAGCCGTCCAAATCTCCGGACTACCTGCCAACAAGGTCTTCTCCTCCGGCACCGTCCTCGACTCCAGCCGCCTCCGCTGGCAACTAGCCGAACGCGCTAGCGTAAGCACCGAGTCGGTTCACGCAATGATCGTTGGCGAACACGGTGACAGCGAATTCCCGCTTTGGTCGGAAGCCAAAATCGGCCCAATCAAACTCTCCGAATGGAAAGTTGGCAACCGCGCTCTTCACCCGGAAGAACTCGACGAAATCGCCCACAACGTGAAGAACGCCGCCTACAAAGTAATCGAAGGCAAAGGCGCCACCAACTATGCCATCGGCCTAAGCGCCGCCCGAATCGTGGAAGCAGTTCTCCGCGACGAATCGGTCATTCTTCCGGTCTCCTCAGTACTTACCGATTACCTAGGAATCAGCGACGTAGCCTTGAGCGTTCCAACCCTCGTAAACCGTCAGGGAGCCTCCAAGACCATCCCAATGGAAATGAGTGCCGCCGAACTCACCAAGCTCCAAGCCAGCGCCAATGCCCTAAAGGCATCGATCGCCAGCCTAGGAATCAACTAGTGAAAGTACCTGAAGTCAGAAAATTCGACCAAACCGATGCTTGGAACTTAGGCGTTATCGCCCACGACCTAGCAGCAGCCAGGAATTACCCAATAAATATCGACATTCGCCAGGAACAAACTTCACTTTTCACCGTGCGGCTTCCAGGTGCTACAGAAGTTAACCTCGACTGGGCACGTCGCAAACGCAACCTAACCCTGCTTACCAAGCAGGCATCCTGGGAATTCGACAAGGCGCGCCGAGCCGGCCACGACATCCTCGTTGAACAGAATCTGGACGAAACCGACTTTGCGTCCCACGGAGGCTGCGTGCCGATAAAAGTAAACGGTGAACTAGTAGCGACCTTGGCCATCTCTGGTCTTCCCTCAATCGAAGACCACGAATTCGCAATTGAGTGTTTGAACTTACTTAACGCCCAATAGAGCGCGAATAGCTTCCTCAAACACCTCGTTGTGGCGATCAACATCAGCCTTGGTGGTCGCAGGACACATCAGAGCCATGTTGTGGAACGGGGTCAACAAAACTCCGCGGTTAGCCAGGTAAAGGTGCAGGAAGTCTTCTATTTCAGCATCCGCCGACTCATAGGCAGCCGTTCCGGTAATCGGGTAAGGCTTAGCAAAACGATACTCAGCGCGAGCTCCAAGCTGGTTGATCGACCAAGGAAGATCGTACTTTTCAAAGAGTTCATTCACTCCGTTGGTGAAGTAGGTTGCCAATTCGATCATGGCTGAGAAGTTTTCCTTGGTTAGAACCTTCTCCAGGGTTGCTTTCATAGCAGCAACCTGCAGCGGGTTGCCAGCAAGAGTTCCGCCCACTCCACCCATGTCTACTAGGTCAAGGTCGGTTCGCTCAAGAACACGAGCCGCAAAACTTTCTGACAAACCGTAGGTGCCAGTAGGGATTCCTCCAGCGATTGCCTTGCCAATCACAAAGATGTCTGGTTCAAGAGCGTCGCGCATGGTCATTCCGCCCCAGCCGGCTGAGAACGTGTGAGTCTCGTCGATGATTAGCAGTGCGTCGTACTTGCGAGTCAACTGACGAACTCCGGCTAAGTAACCTGGCTCAGGCAGCACGATGCCGATGTTGGTTAGTGCTGGCTCCATCAGAACCGCTGCAACATCGCCATTTTTGAGCTGACGTTCCAAGCCTTCAAGGTCGTTGAACTCGGCAACACGGGAGGTTTCGGTCACGTCAACCGGCGAACCCACGTTCCCTGGTCGGCTCATGCCTTCGCCGTCTGGGCCAACCACGATTAGCGCTTCGTCAACCGAACCGTGGTAGCAATAGGCATTGAACAGAATTTTCGACTTGCCGGTTATTGCTCGAACCAAACGAATCGCCCAACGGTTGGCATCGGTCGCGGTTAGCGAGAAACTCCACTTAGCCATACCAAAACGTTCGGTGAGGTTCTTGGCAACCCACTGAGCATCCTCAGTTGGAAGCATGGTGGTCATGCCTCCAAGAGCATCCACACGGTTCTTAATTGCTGCCACAACTTCAGGGTGTGAGTGCCCTGCCATAGCTCCGGTGTCGCCAAGAGCAAAGTCGATGTATTCGTGACCATCGATGTCCCAGATCCGGTTACCTGAAGCGCGGTCGAAGTAAATCGGAAATCCGCCAGCCTTCTTGTTCATCCAGGTCATCGGCACGCGACCAAAGAGATTGTCGGCCGACTCGTAAGCAGCCTTAGATTTTGGGTTGCGAGAAAGGAACAGCTTCTGCTCTTCGGCATAAAGCGATGAAAGGCGACTGCGGTCAATCATGAGAGAACTCCAACTGGGTCCCCCGCCAAAGCTACATCGCTTCGACTACTGCCCGAATCCAGAGGATATTGGCTTTAATTTTAGTTACTAAATTTTGCCCAGCCGCCAGAGTTCGTTTGAAGTGTTCGCACTCGGGCATAAAATAATCTTCAACAGAGTCATGAGACGGGGGAATCATGAATAATTTGAGGCAGTACCTCGCCGAGCGCTTTCCGCTTGGCATAACTGCTTCTCACGCTTTGGCAACCTCTGCGATGTTGGTTGGAATAGCCGCCAGGAATCAACCCTTGCCCGACAGAATTTGGTCGACGTTAGGCATAGCAACAACATTTTTCTTCTTCATGCTTCGGATGAGGGTAACCGATGAATTTAAGGACCGATCACACGACGACGCCAACTATCCAAATCGGCCAGTCCAGCTTGGAACAATTACTACCCCCCAGTTAATAGCACTAGGAAGTTTTGCACTAACCGCGGAATTAGTGGTGGCGTTCATGTCTGGATATGCCACTGGAAATCCGATCGCGATACTTTGGCACCTCAGCATTCTTGGCTATTCGCTGCTAACTCACTTTGAATTTTTTGCAAAGTCATTTCTAGAGCGTCATTTCAATATCTACTTTTTAATTCACCAGCAAATTTTTATCCTCTACCCTGTCTGGGTTTTCTCTATCTGGAATACGGATTTGAATTCCGGAACTCTTGGTGCAGCTTTTGCGTTCGTTCTCTACATGTCGGCGATGGAAATTGTTCGCAAGTACGAAATTAGGCGAAACCCCGACGGGGGAATCGTTATGGACACCTACCTAAGCGTTTGGAAAGCGGGAGCTTTCTGGGCAATGCTGGGGATCAGCGCTTTAGGGGCAATCTTGTTGGAGCTTTTATCCAGAAATGCAGTCCACCTAATAATTGGGGCCATTACCTCTATCCTGATGCTAAGCGCCCGCACAAATAGCGAGAAAGTCAGAGCATTGGTCGCAATTGGCTTTATTGTTCAGAGCGGGGTGACGCTAACATGGCCGTAAACCTCGGAGCAAAGGCTGTAAACCTGCTGAGACTCAAAAATGAATTTGGTTTGAACGTTCCAGACTTCGAAGCCATTTCGTTCTCTGAAATAATTTCAGATTTTCCAACGGTTTCGAAAAATCTTGAATCTGTGATTGATGACTTTCTTTCAGGCAAACAGACTCTGAAGAAAACCTCAACCACTATTTCAAACCTCCTTGCCAGTCTCTGCATAAACGAGGAAGTCTGCCAAAAGCACTTTGAAAAAATAAAAGTGCGAGAGTGGAAAAAGGTAAGTTACAGAACGTCAGCTGCCTTGGAGGACGGATCTGACCATTCTTTCGCCGGTCAGTATGAAACTTTCCTCAATCTCGACTTCACAGCTGAAAATTTAGCTTCTTGCGCATTTAAATCCTTCGAAAGTTTGGTTGCTCCAAAGGTTTTGAATTACGCAAAAGAAAGAGGATTTTCACGATTCGAAATTGCTGGTTCACTAGTAATTCAAGAAATGTTCTTTGGCAGTGCAGCTGGAGTTTTATTCACAGAAAACGGCTCAGCAAAAATCCAAATTGCCTACAGCAAGTCATGGCGCAACACGGTTGTCGAAGGCGAAGATGCACATGAACTTTTAGTTGATAGAACAAAACTCCGTGACGCAAACCTACCTTGGCAGTTACTTGAGCTTTGCGAGAAGGCACTTGTACTTGAAAATGACCTAGAAACCCCTCTGGACATAGAGTGGGCATATGACATGCAAGAACTTGTTTTTCTTCAGTTCCGACCGATCACGCAACGTGTACTTGAACACACCTTTGACTGGGACAGCACAAACATCTCGGAAAATTATCCAGGACTCACACTCCCGCTTACGTATTCGCTAATTCGTCAGTTTTACTCTGGGGTTTATCTAGCTTTCTTCAAAAAACTGGGCGCTACAAACGAACAGATAGAGGATAAAAAACCGATTGCCGACAACATGCTCGGGTACCTAAACGGGCGGGTTTACTATCGAATTTCAAATTGGTACGAAGCTGTAAAACTCATACCCGGTAGTTTTAACCAAGAATTTTTCGAGGGAATGCTGAATCCTGTCAAGAAAAGGGGAAAAGCCGACCGCACCCGATACGATCTGAAATCGGCAATTGTTTTGATTCGATTCATGAGACTTTTGATGGGCTCGGAAAGGGCGAGCCAACGATTCGGTGCCATGATTACCGAAAAGATTGCCTTTTACGATTCAATCGACTTCAGCTTTATCAATGCTTCGGCAATCTTGGAAGCAGGTAAAAGGGCTCGCGTAGAAATCCTGAATGACTGGTCCACGACAATCTTGAATGACATTCGCCTCATGGTTTTCAACGGTTTGATGCAGCGTTTTTATGCAAAGAATGACAATCCGAACGACTATCTGGTCATGATTCAAGGGCTTAACGACAAAGCCTCAATACGTCCGCTCGAGGCGCTGTCCAAGCTTGGTGCAGTCATAGCCCAGGCTCTAGCGTTAGAGGGCGTTACGAATCCGATGGATCTGCAAGGCACCGCACATTGGCCTACTGTCAAGCAGGCCACCGCTATTTATATTTCTCAGTATGGGGCGCGTACACCAGGCGAACTGAAGCTTGAAAACACTAGAATTTCGGATGAAATAGCGACGGTTTTGACGCTGGCCCTCAAAGCCTCGGAATCTGGAATCAGCTCGCTCCCCCACTCAGAAAAACGCGCTGAAATATGGCCAGTCGGTTTTCCTCGAATAAGTAGGTTTGCAATTCGTTGGGTCGCTAAGAACACTCGTCAAGCGATCGATTGGCGTGAAAGATTCCGTTTCAACAGAGCCCAAACATTCAACCTATCCCGCAAGGCTTTCGACGCATTGGGCCAGATATTTGAAGATGAGGGACTAATTGACGAACGACGAGACATTTATTGGCTGACCGATCAGGAAATCGACGAATTAGTCAATGCCCATTCGCCAGTCCTTTCGGGAAAAGAGTCGGTCGCTCTTCGAAAAGCGAAATTCAAAGAATACGAAAAACTTAGCCACGGTTTGGCCGTGTCAGGATCGGGAAAAATTGCATCACTCAATTTGAGTAACAACGAGAGTTTTGAGCCTGGGAGTGGCCTAAATGGAAATGGTGTTGCGCCAGGTGTAGTTACGGGCGAAGCAATTGTTGTGCGAGATTTTGACCCAAACCTGGATGTTCGAGGGAAAGTGCTCGTGGTTAATTACATTGACCCGGGCTGGACTCTTCTTTTCACTCAAGCTGCAGCGATTGTCGCTGAGCGTGGAAATGCCCTATCTCATGCTGCAATCATTGCCAGAGAAATTGGGATCCCAGCGGTAGTGGCAGCAACTTCCGCGACCACCCAAATCGCATCTGGCCAGGTTATTACTGTTAATGGAACTACAGGAAGCATTACCCATGAAAAGGTATAAGAAAATAGCTCAAACAGTCGGCTGGGCTGGGCTCGCTAGTTTCCTAAGTTTGGGGGCTGCCTGGAGCGCTCTGGCCTTCATACTTCAAAACAACTTCAGATTCGCAGTGGTCTTTGCCTGCGCAGCTTTCTTGCTGGATGCCGCCGACGGATTTATAGCCAGAAAACTCGGAACTGCTTCGGAATTCGGGCGTCAACTTGATTCCATGATCGATTCTATAAATTACTCTTTATTCGCAGCGGTGTTCATCATTCAAGTTCTATTGTCTGGAATCTTGGGGCTGGTTGCAGGCTACTTGGTCTTAGCTTTTGGCATCCTAAGGCTGGTGCTTTTCAACATAAGCGGCTTCCACTCTGAAGGTGAAACCAAGTATTACAGAGGAGTAGTAACCCCACACCTAAGCCTCGCTTGCTTGATTCTGTACTCAGTGAGGGAGCTCTCCGGATTGTTGAATTGGGCGGGTAGCGAAGTCTTGATTTTTATCGTTCTACTAGTTTTGGCATTTGGACAAATTTCTACGATAAAAGTTAGGAAATCTGGGGCGCTGGCGTTTTGGATTCCAGCAACAATTGCGATTGGGGTGTTTGGTTTCCTTTGGCTATAAGCGTTACTTCGGAACTAGAAAAAGAAAAAGTTGTCCAGATCGTGAATGAGATATTTGAGATTTCTTCCGCGCAAACCCAAGAGCTAACTCCTCGAACTAAAGAAACTCTATTTGCCTTAGCTGAGTCGAAAAGATTAATCACCGCTTCGCTAAATGGCAGCCTAATTGGTTGGGTCGTCGTTGAAAAGTTGGAGAAAGACGTTAGCGAACTGGGAATGGCCTTTGTGAAACCAGAATTCCGCCGTGCAGGCGTGCTGCACAAAATGCTTGAAGAAGCCTCAAAGCGACCTGAGCGTTTGATTATTGCCTCTTACTCTTCTGAACTCATTGAATTTGGCATCAAACACTGGGGTGCCCGGAAAATCACACTTTGGCAGGTTGCCTTGGTTAGTCGGGGTCGGTTTATCACCAAACGACTTAATCCAAAAACAAGCTCGGTTGTGAATAAACACCTTAGAGATCATAAGCCGCTATTTGTCATCACAGACAGGAGGAAGAATGGATGAGTTTTTAGGAACTTTGATTCTGGCTTCAACCCTTTCCGCTCTGTTCATTTCTGGTGTAGTTGGGCTGGAAGTTGCCAGAAGGAGATTTGGCTATTCGCCAGAAATCACAAGACGCGTCGTTCATATTTTCTCAGGACTCTGCACGCTAGTCGACTATCTCCTTCTCCCCCCAATCTGGTTCATTATCTTGATCAGTGTTTCACTTGTGGGAATTGCAGCATCTCAAAAATTTGGATGGCTTACTTCGGTCCATTCGGTGCGACGTCGCACATACGGTGAGGTCTTCCTGCCTATTGGAACTTTAGCCACCTACTGCACAAGCGCCCTGAATCTAACCGAAAGCGATTGGAAATACTTCGTTCCAGCACTCATGATCATGACTTTCGCAGACTCGGCTTCAGGAATCACCAGCGATGTCCTCAAATTACAGCGAAAGTCATGGCGCGGATCGCTCGTGTTTGCTTTAGTGTCCTCATTTATCTTGCTTAGCTTCGGTTTAGGTGTGATCAAGGCACTCGCGTTTGCCATGGTTCTGACTGCCGTAGAGCGATTTTCGAAACTTGGGTCGGATAACCTTACCGTTCCTTTAACGGGCTCTCTTCTTCTTCGATTCTTTTAGCTTCAGGCTGCGCATTAGTTTGTCGGTGCCGGCATGCACTAGGAACGACAAAATGAAACTGACAGCCAGAAGATTCAAAGGTACGCCGAAGAAAAGCAGCACAACGCCACTTGCTAACGCTCCATCCACATTGTCAAAGAATGACTGTACTTTTCCTCCAGCAGCGCCAGCTGGCCTACCACGTCGTCGCTTGACAAAGCTGTTGACTAGCTCTGCTGCAGCATAAGAACTTGTCGTAGCGAGCCCCAAACTAATCGGTTCAGCCAAGTAAATTCGAGCAATCCACACCTGGTCTGGTGCAAAAACATGTAGTAAATAGGTGATGATTGTGCCAAAAAAGATGTAAATAACTGGAGCTCTCCAGTTTTTATTGGGACCGAATATACGAGCACCGCCGATCTTCAGCCCAGCATCAATTGGTCGGTTAAGTGCTTCGAACCAGTGATTCTTGATAGAAAATATGAAGAATATTCCGCTCACAAATATGGGCAACAGCAAGCTCAAGCCCTGAGTTAATAACAGTAAGATTTCAATCATTCAGGCCCCCTCCGAATTTCGCTTTCCTTGCAACGCCAATAGCGCAATGGCGCCCCCGGCAGGAATCGAACCTGCGACCAAGAGATTAGAAGGCTCTTGCTCTATCCACTGAGCTACGAGGGCAATGCCAGTGAAAAAACTGGCAACCAATAGTTTAAGGCTCGGGCTGAGAATTTTCTCACTTGGCGCTGTGCTAGCGTGCGGATATGAAGAGTTTGAAGATAGTTGCGAGAGTTACCCTCGGCCTTGCTTTGATGTTCGCGGGAATTAGCCACCTGACCTTTAGCAGGGCAACTTTTCAGGCGCAGGTGCCGGGTTGGGTTCCGTTAGATCCAGACTTCGTGGTGATTGCCTCAGGTGTTGTGGAAATTTGTTTAGGGATTGGCTTAGTAATTCTTTCGAAGAGGCAGGCGATAGTCGGTTTACTTACCGCAGCATTCTTCGTGGCCATATTTCCTGGCAACATCTCTCAGTATTTATCTCACACCGATGCTTTCGGGCTAAACACCGATGAGGCTAGGTTTATCAGGCTTTTCTTCCAACCAGTTCTAGTGGTTTGGGCACTTTGGTCAACCGGTGGTTGGAAAAGTTTACGAAAGCACCTTTTTAACAACGCTTGATTTCAGGTTCATCGAGCCGAAGCCGTCGACTTTGGCGTCGATGTCGTGTCCGTCGGGTCCGTTGACGAGTCTGATGTTACGAACCTTGGTGCCAACTTTGATTGAAGTCGAAGATCCTTTGACTTTTAGGTCTTTAATAATGGTGACGGTGTCGCCATCTTCAAGAACGTTACCTACCGCGTCTTTGATGACACGCTCGGTTTCGATTTCTTCCGCTTCGGGCGTCCATTCGTTGGCGCATTCAGGGCAGACCAAAAGAGAGCCCATTTCATAGGTGTAGGGACTTTGGCAGCTTGGGCATGCCGGTAATTCGCTCATAGGTTTTTCTCCGCCCAGATTTGGATTGCGTCGTAGTGATATTTAGCTAAGCCTATTGCCACAGCTTCATAGCTGTCTTTGTATGGGCTTGGAAGTAGGTAACTCATGGCGAGGCTTTTATAGGACTCTTTGGTTGGAGTCCAGAATTTGGAAACGAATGCATAGTGCTTCTTCACTAGTTCTTGAACCTTGTTGTCGGCAGGGTTGACCCCTTGAGCCATAGCCTCCGCGAATGATTTGGTGATCTCGGTGAATTCGAGCGTGAACTGATTGGTTTGGGCTTCCGTGTAGTTGCCCTGATATTGGTTGGCGTGAATTCCTAGAGAGTTGTCTTGATTCATTTTTGGGCCTCGATGAGCGCAACGGGTTTGCCTTGGTTTTTGTCAATAGTTTGGATTAGCGACATCCAGACAACGATTCTTTGCTTGTTGCTCCATTTTGGGTGACAACTCGTCATGGTGAGATAGTGGCCGCCTTCTATAGCATTTTCTAAGCCGTCTGGGACATCGTTGATCACCCCAACTTGGGTTGGGTCGACGATTGCGGTTTGGCGGTATTCATAGGTGAACCACTTATCGTTTGTTTCAATCCACACTCTGTCACCGGATTTCAGTGTGTCGATGTTGGCAAATGGTGCTCCGTGGCTGGTGCGATGGGCGGCTAGGGCAAAATTGCCAACCTCCCCTGGCCATTCACTCGAAACATAGTGACCCACACCGATCACATTGAGCGTGGTCTTTTGGAAGGTTCCCTGGCCGATAAGTCGTTCATAATTCTTGCCAAAGCGTGGCACATATATTTTGGCGAACACCGCGCCTTGTTTAAGGTTCGGTCGCATTTCTACAAATCGCTTCTTTTCGATTTCGCTTTTAGTGGAGTATTCGATCGATTGTTTTTGCTGGTTATTGTTTTGAATCGGGTCGTTTACATACACCTGCCAGACCACGTAAAGCATTAGCACCAGTCCTGCGGTGATTAATAGTTCGCCCAAGACTTGGAGGAGGGTGGCCGATTTTTTAGTTGCCATTTATTGAAGGATCTTCGGCAATAACGGATTCGATGACTGGAAAAACCAGGGTGAAAAGAATTAGAACGGCAATGCCTGCAAGCACAACAAGCTGCAACGATTTCAGCATTCTGTTACCTGGCAGTGCACGAAAGAGCGCTGAGTACATTACTTCCTCAACTCTCTGCGAATCAGCTAAATTTATTAGGTTCGCTCAACCGAACATTGTTGGATAACTAGCTTGTTCAACAACTTAATCTTGAACAAACCAATCCGAAAAGGAAACATGCGTTTACCCACACTCAAGCGTAACGCAGGGGGCTTTCGAAAGTCTCTTGCGTTCTTTGCTGTGGCCATGTTTACCTTGCTCTCGGTTGGCTTTGCTTCTTCGGCAAATGCGACCGTGAGCTACGGGATCGACTACGACATCTACAGCGGTTACACGGGCTCTACCGGCGTTCGCCCGATGGATAACCCGAGCGTGGTTTCAAACTACAACCTCTGCAAAAGTGGAACGTTTAGCACGGTGAACCACAACTGGGGCGGCGGAGACATCGAGGGCTGTGGCGGCGACTACATATTGATTCACTACACCGGGTATCTGTACTCCCCTTCAGCACAGACTCTTTACTTTCGGGGTTACTCGGATGACGGCTTTTACGGCAAAGTCGGAGGCACAGTTGTTGTGAACAACTGGACACTGCAGGGTTGTGCACCCAGCGGAACCGGGTCTGGGGTCGCATTTGCGGCTGGCGAATACAAGTCGGTTGACCTTTGGTTTTTCGAACACGGCGGTGGCGCCTGTTCAATGTTCTACTACTCAACCTCGGCCAATGGCACCTACTCGGTAGTTCCTTCGACGATGTTAACGAAAACCAATTACCAGGCAGTTACCTTCAACGACACCACTGTTACCACGCAAATCGCTGATGGTTCCAGCTACAACGCGGGGGTATCGGCAAGCGCTTCAGGAAGCATCACTTACTCGCTTTACGATGGTTCGCTCCCCCCTGGTTTGGAGTTGAACAGTTCAACCGGCACAATCACGGGAACACCGAACGACCCTGGTAGCTACACGTTCCGAATTCAGGCTCAGGCTAACGACGAGGGAACGGTTTCAAACGACTACACCGAGTGGCTCACGGTTACCGTTGGCTCTAGCGTCACCGGTGGAGCTGGGCTTGGCGACAAGACTCTCTGGCTCGGAGACGCATCGTCTGATCGCGCAATCTTCGCCGGCTACCCAACTCCAACCGTGGTCAAAGCTTCCGGTGAACTTCCTCCTGGAATGAGCCTCTCGGCAAACGGAACCGTGACCGGATCTCCAACAACGCCAGGAATTTACTCTTTCTCTTTGCGTGGTTACAACTTCGTGAATTCGGTAACCACCGCCACTTACACCTACACAGTTGAAGCAGCGCCAACTTTTACCCACGACCTTGAGTACTCAACAACTTCCCTTTATGGCTCGCTGGTGAATCTAACTCCAACCGCCAGCGGCTCTTCGCTGGTTTATTCGATATATTCGGGAAGTCTCCCTAGCGGTCTCAACCTGAATGCGTCGACAGGTGTGGTTTCAGGTCGTGCCACTGAGTCGGGCGTTTTCACTTACCGCGTTAAGGCCCTCAACAATAGCGGCAGCGACGTTTCTAGAACTTCAACCATCACCATTCGTCAGGCTCCAACTTTTACGAATTCAGCAGTGGCAACAACCCTGAACAAGGGAACTTCCTACACCTACGATTTCAATGCGATTGGCTACCCAGCCCCAACCTATTCAATCGTCGATGGTTCGCTGCCTAACGGCATGACATTGAACACAGCCAACGGTCGCCTGACCGGCACTCCAACTTCCGGCGGAGTTTTCACATTCAAAATTGGAGCTTCGAACGTTATCGATGACGCCGATGTGACCAAAACTGTGACGGTTAATGCTGCACCGAGGGCGATCGATCCGAATCTGCTTTTGGAAATTCTCGCTGGCACTAATTACAGCGACGGAATCGCATACGAGTCTTACCCAGCACCGACCTATTCGATTTCAGAAGGGGCTCTTCCACCTGGGTTGCTTCTTGGAAACGGAAATGGGATGGTTTCTGGAATCCCAACCGTTGGCGGGGTTTACAACTTCAGACTCAAGGTAACTAGCGGTGACAGCGATGTTGTAACTGAAAACTATGCGCTAACTGTGAACCAGGTGCCCACGAAACTAGACGACACGGTTGTTGCCAAGGTTGAGCTTGGAAAGACTTACAACGACGGCGTTTCGACCACCGGCTACCCAGCACCCACTTACTCGGTGGTAACGGGTAACTTACCGGCTGGACTAAAACTAAACGCCATCACCGGAGCTATTACAGGAACCCCAAACTCAACCGGTGTCATCAATTTCACAGTTGAAGCCAAAAACTTGGTTGGATCACTGGCCATTCCGCTGAGCATTGCTGTTCAATCGATGCCAGTGTTCATCGGCGGAGAACTACCCGCCACTTTGAACGTGGGTCAAGAGGTTACATCAAAGGTAACCGCATCAGGATTCCCACTTCCCACCTATCGAATTGCTTCTGGTTCACTTCCAGATGGTTTGGCTTTGAACGAAACCACCGGAGAAATCACCGGAATCGCAACCAATGGTGGCTCATACAGTTTTGTTGTTGCTGCGACCAACGAGGTTGGCACAACCAACTACAAGCCAATCACAGTGCAGGTTATCGGGGTGAAAAGCGAAATCGGTTTGAGCGCTCAAATTGGCGACGTGATCACCGGCAAGACCATTGCCATTGCCAGCGAAGGTTTAAAGCCAAAAGCACCTTACGACGTAGTGCTTCGCTCTACCCCACAAACAATTGCCAGCGGAAACACCAGCCCGCTAGGAACCGTTGACGAGCAAGCGAAAATCCCAGCCGGACTTGAGCCTGGCTGGCACTCGATTACCATGACTTCTCTAAACTCCGACGGTACTAATTTTGAGAAGGCCGTTTACTTCCAAGTCACCGAAACTCTGATGTTGGAAGAGATTTCTGAAGTGGCGCCGACAGATGCGCAAAAGTCTGAAGCGCTGGTGAATGACCCAGAATTCTATGCACGACTTGGAATCGACCCAGCGGCAACAGTAACCGCTGAAGCGGTTGCCGATCAGGTTGAGCAGGTTACTTCCGTTGTGGCATCGGTTGCTCTTGTTTCGGCAGCCGCGGCCGGTGCAGCAGCTGCAGCTTCTGCTGCCGGAGGCGCTGCAAGTGGCGCATCGAGCTCTGGTGGTGGCGCGCGCACGTCGAGCAGTTCTTCTTCATCGTCTTCTTCAACTAGAAGTGGCGGCGGAACTTCGTCGTCGTCTTCGTCTTCGTCGTCGTCAAGTAGTTCTTCGAGCGGTGATGGCTCGGGAGATTCTGAAAGCGAAAGTGGCGATTACGGCAATATCGAAGCCGACCACGACGACTTTGAGTCGGAAGGCGCTGGCGTTGTTGACCGTTTGAGCATCTGGCGAATTAGTGCTCTTACTGCACTAGATAAACCGCTCACCCGCTGGATTAACAGCGTTGCGCAGGTATCCCCTGTGCTCAGCCGAGTTCTAAACGATGGTTCGTACCTTCGTGCGATTTTTGGATCCGTCGTGGCGCTCGGTTACTTCACCGCAATCGTGCTCGGTGTTGCTGCGGTCGACACTGGCGCGGCATCTTTGGCCACCAGCGGTCGCGTTGGCATTCTGGTTGCAATCATGGCTCTGGGAACACTCGACGCCCTGTTCGGCATCCTAGCCATGTCGGCATTTGTAGTCACTTCGCTGGTTGTTATGCCAATTGCCGGAATCGGCGACTTCCGCTACCTGTTGGCGATGTTCATCCTTGGATTTGCACCGAGCATCATGGCCACGACCTTCCGCAAGATTCGTAGACCGGCCATTGAAAACCTGAACGACGCCTGGGAGCGTGTAATTGACCTTGCCCTAATCGGATTCATTTCGGTTCTTACCGTGATGAGTTTGGTCGGTTCGGTTTCGGCGTTTGCGGGAGCAACTGTGCCACTGAGTGCCGATGTAAAGCCCATCGCGTTCGCTATCGCAGCCGTGGCTGTAGGGCGAGTATTGATTGAAGAGCTAGCCGCCAAACTAGCGCCAAACCGTCTAGACCGAATCAACCCAACCGAGGTGCCCACAACCTACGCTTGGCAACCTTGGGTATCGCTGGTTTTGAAGTTCTCAACGCTAATCCTGATGATCGGCGGAATGGTTGGAATGGGCTGGCACCTCTGGGTTGGCGCATTCCTAATCTTCCTGCCGGGGATTATCGGAATGGTGTTCACCGATCTTCCTAGCGTTCGCTGGATACACGAATTCATCCCTGGCGGTATTGGCGCACTGGCTTTTGCCACCCTAATTTCGACTTGGAGCGGCCAAATCGTGAATGCTCTTCTAGGCAAATCTGAACTCTACGGGCAGCTCTCCTTCATCCTGATTCCGCTTCCGGTAATCCTGATTTCGATCATCGGCATGTTTGCTCAGGCAGAAGACAAACTTTGGCAGCGCACAGGCAAGAAATGGGTCGGAATCGCTGGCGGAATTGCCGTGTTCGTGTTCACGATTCAGGTGACCGACTTCATTCCCGCCATCTTCGGCTAGGGAATCTTTTCCCAGAGCCTGCGGTTAGACTCAGGGAAGCATATCAGGGAGAAAAATAATGCATCGTCTAGCCAAACTCAGCCTTGCCAACCGTTCGGTAGTGGCGCTGGTCACCATCATCATCGCCGCTTTTGGTGTGATTTCACTTGGCGGATTGAAGCAGGAACTTATCCCTTCATTTGAGACCCCTCAGGCTGCCATCATCACCACCTATCCAGGTGCTTCGGCCGGCGTTATCGACAAGCAGGTAAGTCAGAAAGTTGAAGCACAGGTTCGAACCCTTGATGGTCTAGTTACCACCACCTCGACCTCGCAGAATAACCTCTCCATTGTTCGCGTTGAGTTTGAATACGGAACCACCACTGCCAAGGTAAAAGAGAACCTAAACGCAGCAATTGCGGCAGTTGAGGCTTCGCTTCCTGCTTCGGCGAAGGCCAGCGTAGTTGCTGGAAGCTTCGACAGCGTGCCAATCATTTCGCTAGGTATTTCAAGCGATGACAACGAAAAGCTCGGTCCAATTCTTGAAGACGCAGCACCAACCGTGTTTGGAAACATCGACGGCGTACGCGACATCACCGTTTCTGGAATGAAGGTCAAGCGAGTCAACCTGAAGCTCGACACCGCGCTTCTAACCAAGGCCGGCCTCAGCCAGCAATCGGTTACCACCGCGCTTCAGCAGAGCGGATTCGTTCTTCCCGCAGGCAGCATTCGCGACAGCAAGGGCGAACTTTCTCTTCAGATCGGAACTCCGGTTGAAGGCATCGCCGCACTGAAGAAAATTGCACTGGTTCCTTCGAGTAGTTCATTCTTCGCAACCACCATCACCCCGATGGGTCCGGTTACCGCACCGGTAAACCCTAAGGTTTACACCATCGGCGACGTAGCGAAGGTCACCTACGACTACGCACCGGTAACCACCATCTCGCGCGTCAACGGCAAGGAAGTTCTGGCCGTAACCGTTACCAAGACCCAAGACGGCAACACCGTTACCGTTGCCCACGGAGTTGAAGATCGCATCGACGAACTGAAGGCGAAAATCGGAACCGACGTTGAGGTTGTAACCATCTTCGAACAGGCCTCATTCGTGGAGAAGTCACTTGAGCAACTTTCAACCGAAGGTCTTCTAGGCCTCGGCTTTGCCATCATCGTGATCCTGATCTTCCTACTCTCGGTTCGCTCCACCTTGGTTACCGCAATCTCTATCCCGACCTCGGTGCTAATCACCTTCATCGGTCTTAGCGGTCTCGGCTACTCGCTGAACCTGCTAACCCTGAGCGCGCTAACCATCGCCATCGGACGAGTGGTCGACGACTCGATCGTGGTTATTGAAAACATCAACCGCCACCTCTCCTATGGTGAGCCGAAGAAGAAGGCCATCCTCGGTGCGGTCAAGGAAGTTTCTGGCGCAATCACCGCGGCAACCATCACCACCGTGGCCGTGTTTGCTCCGATCGCCCTAGTTGGCGGTCTGGTTGGTGAACTATTCCGTCCGTTCTCATTCACCTTCTCAATCGCGCTGATTGCGTCTTTGTTTGTGTCGCTAACCATCGTTCCTGTGGTTGCTTACTGGTTCCTAAAGAGCCCAGCCGAGCAAACTTTCAAGACCGAAGCAGCTGCGAAGAAGCACGCCATCGAAGTGCGCGAGCGCGAGGAAGCCAAAGAGCGCAAGAGCATTCTTCAGCGCGGCTACCTGCCAATCATTCGCTCAACCCAGAAGCACCCGGTTATCACCGTTATCGCCAGCTTCATCATTCTGATCATGACCTTCAGCATTGCCGGACTTCTGAAGTCTGACTTCATTGGTAGCTCAGGTTCAAGCTCGGTCATTGCCAACCAGACCCTTGAGGCTGGGGCAACTCTAAAGCAGCAGTCTGATGCCGCAGCCAAGGTTGAAGAGCTCATTCTCGCCGACGACCAGGTCACGGTTGCTCTAACCACCATTGGTTCGTCTGGCGATGCCAGAACCGCACTAGGCCTAGCAGCCGGTGGCATTCAGCACCAGATCACTCTCGCCGAGGGAGCAGACCTAGAGGCTTTCAAGGCTCGCTTGCTAAAGGCAACTGAAACCGATACTTCTCTCGGTGAAGTTAAGTTCAGCGCTGCTGGCGGCGGAAGCTTCGGCGGATCTAGCACCGTTGACATCACCGTTTCAGCGAAAGACGACGACAGTCTGCTAACCGGAATCCAGATGGTTCAAGACGCACTAACTGGAACCGTTGGAACTACCGAAGTTACCAACTCACTAGCTGAAAAGCAGCGCACCGTTCAGATCACCGTTGACCGCAAAAAAGCGGCTGCGAAGGGCCTAAGCGAAATTGCGCTGAGTGGAATCGTTGGCAGCCTCATGCAGCCAAGCATGATTGGCACGCTAAATGTGAACAACGTTTCGACCGACATCTACGTTGTTCCGAAGAAGCCAGCCACCACTGTTGCTCAGATCAGAAACCTAAGCGTTCCGACCATGGTTGGAAATGTGAAGCTTTCATCGATGGCGACCGTGAAACTAGCTGAAATTCCAGTATCAATCACCACCGAAAAGGGTAACCGCACCGCCAAGGTGATGCTAACTCCAGACGGCAAAAACCTTGGTGCCACCACTGCCGAGGTAAACAAGCGTCTTGCGGAAGTAACCGACCAGCTTCCAGCCGGTGTTACCGCTTCTCTAGGAGGTGTGTCTGCATCACAGGCGTCATCGTTTAGAGACCTGGGCATGGCACTTCTGGCCGCTGTGGCAATCGTGTTCATCGTGATGGTAGGAACCTTCCGAAGCATCCGCCAGCCGCTGGTCTTGCTAGTTTCGATTCCGTTTGCAGCGACCGGAGCCTTTGTGGCGCTGCTAGTAACCGACACCGCTCTAGACGTATCGGCACTGATCGGTATGTTGCTGCTGGTCGGGATCGTGGTGACCAACGCCATCGTGCTGATTGACTTGATCAACCAGTACCGCCGCGAAGGACGAGGAATTCAAGACTCCATCATGGACGGAGCGCGTCAGCGTTTGCGCCCAATCTTGATGACTGCTCTGGCAACCATCTTCGCTCTAACTCCAATGGCTATCGGAATCACCGGAAGTGGTGGCTTCATTTCTCAGCCGCTAGCAATCGTGGTTATCGGCGGTTTGTTTAGCTCTACCCTGCTAACCCTAGTTATCGTTCCAGTGCTTTACTGGCTCGTTGAGGGTGGCAAGGAGCGCAAAGCGCTAAAGCCCAAGAAAGTGAAAACCGCCAAGGCTTAGGCGGAAGTTAGAATTGGGTGGTCTCGGGCGTTTGTCCGAGGCCTCCCCTAGTTTTAAGGCGTGATTACGATTAGCGACTACCTGGTTTGGATCGACTGCGAAATGACCGGTCTAAATGTTGAAAAAGACTGTCTCGTGGAGATTGCCGTGGTCGTTACCGACTCCGAGCTAAACGTGCTCGACCCCGGCCTCGATCTAGTGATCAAGCCCAACCCTGAGTCTCTGGCCAACATGGGCGAGTTCGTTACTCAAATGCACACTTCATCCGGGCTAATCAACGAATTCGCTGACGGGCACGATTTAGAAACCGCTGAACGAATGGTTCTCGAATACGTTCAACGCTGGGTCACCGAACCGCGTCAGGCTCCCCTAGCCGGAAACAGCATAGGCACCGACCGCATGTTCCTGAACCGCTACATGCCCGCTCTGGATGGCTTCCTGCACTATCGCAACATCGACGTATCCAGCATCAAGGAACTCACCCGCCGCTGGTTCCCCAAGGTTTACTTCCAACTTCCCAAGAAAGACGGCGGTCACCGAGCACTTGCCGACATCCTTGAGTCGATCAAAGAACTCAAGTACTACCGCAAAACAGTTTTCGTAACCCAACCTGGCCCAACAACCGAAGAATCTAAGGCAGCAGCAGAGTCTCTGTAGTGCTAAACTCTAAAGGTTGCGAAAGCAAACTTGGTGGGTATAGCTCAGCTGGTAGAGCACCTGGTTGTGGTCCAGGGGGTCGCGGGTTCAAGCCCCGTTACTCACCCCAAAGAAATCCCTGTGGAGAAACTCCACGGGGATTTTTCATTTCTACAAAACTTGTCGCAACCTAATTGGTCACGCGAATTAGGCCTGGTTAAACGAAAAGCCCGCGTCAACGGGCTATTCGTTTGATCACCAGGGTGATCCTTCACCGATTTCAACCTATTGAAATCCGGAAGACTAATCAACTACTGGATAAGGATAACAATCCTTGAGGTAACTCTTCAATAGGTTGGGACTGGTGTGTGGACCGTTCAGTACGTGATGCTGAAAGGGCGTCGAGATGTGCAAACAATTCGTCCCAGCGGGTTTGAAAGTGTGGGTGATGGAAGTGCTCGCACACCCCATCACCCAATCACTGGTAAAACTTCTTAGCGGGTAACCCCTAAGACGAATGCCCCTGACTTTCGTCAGGGGCATTCGCGTCTAAATCATTTACTGACCAGCACGCTCGATGATTAGTTCGCGCACACGACCTGCGTCTGCCTGACCCTTCATCGCCTGCATGACGGCTCCGATTACTGCTCCGGCGGCCTGAACCTTACCTTCGCGAATCTTCTCTAGAACGTCTGGCTGCTTGGCCAAGGCTTCGTCGATGGCAGCCATTAGAGCGCCATCATCGGAAACAACCTCGAGACCTTTAGCGGAAACGATTTCGCCAGGGTTACCTTCGCCGTTCATCACAGCAGACAACACCTCGCGACCAATGCGGTCGTTGATCTTGCCGGCTTCAACAAGAGCAGCAAGTTCTGCTACCTGAGCGGCGGTTACGTTGAGCTCGGAAACATCCTTACCTTCAGCATTAGCCTGGCGAGCAATCTCACCGCTCCACCACTTGCGGGCAGCCTGAGGTGAAGCACCAGCGGCAACGGTCTCTTCGATTGGGTCCATTAGTCCGGCGTTCACAACGTCGCGGAACTCGAGGTCACTGAAGCCCCATGCTTCCTGCAGTCGCTTGCGACGAGTTGCTGGGTCTTCTGGAAGCGAAGCGCGAAGCTCTTCAACCAGTTCCTTCGAAGGAGCAACCGGCACTAGGTCTGGCTCTGGGAAGTAGCGGTAGTCGTCGGCATCAGACTTCGGACGACCAGCAGATGTGGTTCCCTTGTCTTCGTGCCAGTGACGGGTTTCCTGAATGATGGTTCCACCGTTAGCTAGGATGTGAGCCTGGCGCTGGATCTCGTAGCGAACCGCACGTTCAATCGAACGCAGCGAGTTCACGTTCTTGGTTTCGGTGCGAGTGCCGAGTTTCTCAGCTCCGTGCAGGCGAAGCGACACGTTGGCGTCACAGCGCACGTTTCCGCGCTCCATACGAGCCTCAGACACGTCTAGAGCCTTAACAACCTCACGGATGTAACGAACGTAGGCCGCAGCCAACTCAGGCGCCTCAGCCCCTGCTCCATAAACCGGCTTGGTAACAATCTCGATTAGCGGAACTCCGGCACGGTTGTAGTCAACCAGCGAGAATTCGGCACCCTGGATGCGTCCGGTGTTTCCACCAACGTGAGTCAGCTTTCCAGCGTCCTCTTCCATGTGAGCGCGCTCAATGTCGATCTTGTAGGTGTTACCAGAAGGAACCTCAACCTCAACTCCACCTTCGAAAGCGATTGGCTCATCGAACTGCGAGGTCTGGAAGTTCTTGGCAAGGTCTGGGTAGAAGTAGTTCTTGCGAGCAAAACGCCCGTTCGGCGCGATGTCGCAACCAATTGCCAAACCGATCTTGATAGCAGATTCCACTGCTCTCTTATTCACAACCGGCAGAGCACCAGGCAGACCCAAACATACTGGGCAAACGTTGGTGTTCGGCTCGTCACCGAAGTCGTTTCGGCAACCACAGAACATCTTGGTCTTCGTGTTGAGTTCAACGTGAACCTCAAGACCAATCACCACTTCAAACTTTTCGAGCGCCTGCTCGTAGTTCATTAGTTCAGCCTTAGCCATTAGGCACCTGCCTTTACTTCAGGAGCGAAATCAATCATTCGCTTGCCCCAAACATTTTCGTGAGCCTTTTCCAAAACCGATCCAACCGAGTAGAGACGCTTCTCTTCACGAGCCGGAGCCAGTAGCTGAATCGACGACGGTAGCCCATCTTCATCAGCCAAACCGTT
This sequence comes from Actinomycetota bacterium, assembly GCA_041180065.1. Taxonomy (GTDB): domain Bacteria; phylum Actinomycetota; class Actinomycetes; order Actinomycetales; family Microbacteriaceae; genus Rhodoluna. Next base: position 103,353 of record JBEGSI010000002.1, read on the forward strand.
TGGCAGCGACATTCCAGGAATACCGGCCAAGTTGGCAGGGATGGTGGCGATGTCGTTCAGATACATCGCTAAAGGATCTTCGATCTTCTCCCCCAGCTTGAACGCTGTGGTCGGGGCAGTTGGAGAAACCAAAACATCAGCCTTAGCAAAAGCGGCATCAAAGTCGCGCTGAATCAGGGTGCGCACCTTTTGAGCCGAACCGTAGTAGTCGTCGTAGTAACCACTCGAGAGCGCATAGGTTCCCAAAATAATTCGACGCTTAACCTCAGGTCCGAAACCAGCCTCACGCGTGGCCGCCATCACGCGCTCAATGGTTGGGTTACCTTCTGGGGTAACTCTCATACCGAATCGCACGCTGTCGAACTTAGCTAGGTTCGAAGAAGCCTCAGCCGGCAAGATCAGGTAGTAAGCAGCAATCGCATACTGGAAAGACGGGCAAGAAACCTCGACGATTTCAGCGCCAGCAGCCTTAAACAACTCCAAAGACTCGTTGAATCGTGCCGAAACTCCAGCCTGGAAACCCTCACCGGTTAGTTCCTTGATAACACCAACCTTGACGCCAGCTAGCGAACCACCAGTTGCCGCAGAAACCATCGAACCCAAATCTTCAGGAAGCGAAGTTGAGTCACGCTCATCGTGGCCAGCAATCACGTCGTGAAGCAAAGCAGCATCCTGAACATTTCGCGCAACCGGACCAATCTGGTCTAGAGAAGAACCCAGTGCAATCAAACCGTAACGGCTAACAGCACCGTAGGTTGGCTTGGTTCCAACGGTTCCGGTCATGGCAGCCGGGTAACGAATCGAACCACCGGTGTCTGAACCAATCGCCAAAGGCGCCATAAACGCTCCAACAGCAGCAGCCGAACCACCGCCGGAACCACCAGGAATGCGGTCGGTAGACCATGGGTTTGCGGTTGGACCATAAGCCGAGAATTGCGTGGTCGAACCCATCGCGAATTCGTCCAGGTTGGTCTTTCCAAGAATCGGCATCATCTCGGCACGAAGCTTCGAAACCACGGTTGAGTCGTATGGAGGCACCCAACCCTCAAGAATCTTCGAACCAGCAGTAGTTGGCTCATCGATGGTGGTCAGGTTGTCCTTCACCGCGATTGGCAAACCGGCTAAAGCCGGCAAAGTAGCACCAGAAGCACGAAGACGGTCAACCTCGGCAGCAGTTGCCAAAGCGCCGTCAGCATTTACGTGCAAGAACGCGTGAACAACCCCATCAACCTCGGCGATGCGGTCTAGATGTGCCTGAGTAAGTTCAACCGAAGTGATCGAACCGGAACGCAACATCTCCAACTGCTCCAGAGCAGTGAGCTTCACAACAGAGTTCATGGTCTATTCCTCATCCAAAATTGCTGCCACGCGGAAACGACCAGACTCGGAGTCAGCCGAACCAGAAAGAGCTGCTTCCTGCGAAAGTGACTCCAAAACCACATCTTCTCGATAAACATTTTTCATCGGAATTGGGTGGCTGGTTGCCGGCACGTCGCCAGCCACTGCAGCCTTCAAAGTTGCGGCGGAATCAACGATTAGACCCAATTGTTCGGTAAACCGATCAACTTCTGCGTCTGTTACATCAATTCTGGCGAGGCCCGCCAAATGGCGAACAACCTCGGGGGTAATTTCTGACAAAGTAAAGTCCTTTTGCGGGTAATTGCAGGGATGTCACAAGTCTACGTCACCTAGGTTTTAAGCGGGTAAAAGGGTATGATTTTGCCTTGTAGGTCGAAACTTACGACCAGAGATTTTCACCCAAAACGTAGGAGAAACTTCCATGGCAGAAGACAACTTCAGCATTGAGATGCGCGGTTACAAGAAAGACGAAGTTGACCGCGTTGTTTCCGAACTACGCACCGAACTAGACCACGTTCGTGACTACAACTACTCAGCATCAGCTGAGATCGAGCAACTAAAGAACGAAAACGAGCAGCTCAAAAAGAAGAAGACCTCCCCTGGCTATGCCGAACTAGGCGCCCAGTTTGAATCAACCCTTCGCCTAGCCGAAGAGCAGGCCAAGAAGCTAATCGCCGACGCCGGCCAGGATGCCATCCGCGTTCGCGAAACCGCCAAAGCAGAATCAGAGCAGCTAACCCGCCGCGCCCAGCAGAAGGCTGATTCCCTAATTGCCGAAGCAGAAGCACGCCTTGCCGAGTCGAAGATCGAAGCAGAGCGCCTAAGCAACGAAATCTTGAACACCGCCAAAGCTCGTGAAGCTGAAGCATCAGAAAAGATTGGCACCGCCCAGCGCGAAGCCGCAGCAATCAAGTCTGAAGGTGAGCGTTACTCTGCAGAACTTCGCGCCCAGGTTCACCGCGAAACCGAAGAGGCTCGTGCTCTAGCAACCGAGCTTAGCCAGCGCACCGCTCAGGCTCGTGTTGAGCTTGAAGCAGAGTTAAAGACCAAGCGCGACGAATCAGAGCAGGAAGCACTTCGCCTCTACCAGAACGCTGTTGCCCAGGCTCAGCAGGTATCAGACGAAGCAAACGCCAACTTCACCGAAGCATCCGCTCGCGCAACCGAACTTCTTCAGGAAGCCGACCGCATCTCTCGCGAAGCACAGGCCAACGCCACTCAGCTTGCTGAAGACACCCAGCGCACGGCAACCAACCTCATCAACCAGTCACGTCGCCGCGCTGAGATGCTTTCCCGAAAGGCTGAAAGCTTCGCCAACAACGCAATCCGCGAAAGCGAAGACCGCCTAACCAAGATGAAGACCGAACGAGCAGAGATCGAAGAGTTCCTAAACTCTCTCAAGGGCCTAATGTCTACCGAATCAATGGTTGCTGCCGACGAAAACGCAGCCAACCAGGAATAAGCACTTCAAGTAAAAGGCCCCGGCCAATTGGCTGGGGTCTTTTTCAATTTCGGTGAGTACCTTTTGATTATGGGACACTAGATTAAGGAATCGAATTGGAAACGCAATTTGACTGATCTTGGGGGTGTGGATGTCGAAAGCTGTTGGGCCATTGTTTGTTTTTTTCCTGCTTTGCGTTTTTCTGGGTCTAAGCGAAAGAAGGGAAATCACAAGGAATTTTGAAAAGTACCAGAAGCTCCGCGAGAATGGCGCCTTCACATTCTATGGACTGAGTTTTCTGATTTCTTTGGTTATCTTGTTCCTTTTGAGTTTTCCCGAAGATTCTTATGACCCATCTGGTTTGCAGTTATTCTTTGGAATATGTGCAGCAATTAAAATTGCTTTTTTCGTGCTCTTACTTTTATTGGATGCGTTTTCCATCATCAAAGGCGTGAACTCGAGCTCAGATAGAACACGAACTTTTGCCCGGTTGGCTACTTTTGACTCGCTTGGTATCCTTGTCAGCTTTGCCATATGGATTGCGTTTGGCACCAATTGACCGCTGATGCCCTAGGTCAACCTCAAGACAAATACTGCTTCGTCGATTACTTCGATTCCAAGCTGTTCAGCTTTCGCTAGTTTGGAACCTGCGCCAGGTCCTGCGACTACAAAGCTGGTGTTCTTCGAGACCGAGCCAGAAGCCTTGCCACCTCGGCTGATGATGGCTTCTTCTGCCTGCTCGCGAGTCATGTCAACTAGTGTTCCGGTAACCACGATGGTCATGCCGCTGAAGATGCCTTCTGCTGAGCTTGGGCCTTGGAAGTTAGGGGTGGCGGTTTGAACGCCGCACTCGTTCCAACGTTTGACGATGTTTTTGTGCCAGTCGACTTGGAACCATTCGATGAGGCTGTCGGCGATGATTGTGCCAACGCCTTCAATGGCTTCGAGTTCCGGTTTGGTGGCGTTGAAGATGGCATCCAGTGAGCCAAACTGTGTTGCTAGTGATCTTGAGGCTACCGGGCCAACATGACGGATGCTTAGTGCGACGAGGATTCTCCATAGCGGCCTGGTCTTCGCGTCTTCGAGATTCTTGAGAAGTTTTATGGTGACTTCTGCTGGGGTGCCGTCTTTCTTTTTGAAGTAGTCGGCGGTCATCAATTGGTCTTGAGTTAGTGCGAAGAGTTCGGCGTCGTTTTTGAGGATGTCTTTGCAAAGCTCAATTGCAGTTACTTCGCCAAGTGCCTCGATGTCGAGTACTCCCCTGGATCCGATGAAAGCGATGCGTTCACGGAGTTGGGCAGGGCAGCTTTCGGAGTTTGGGCAGCGAAGGTCGATGTCGCCTTCTGACATTGCTCGTAAGGTGCTTTGGCAATCTGGACATTGGGTTGGCATGACGAATGCTCGTTCGTTGCCGGTTCTAAGTTCAACTACAGGGCCGAGGATTTCTGGGATTACGTCGCCGGCTTTGCGAATGACTATAGTGTCGCCGATTAGAACGCCCTTGGCCTTGACTACGTCTTGGTTGTGAAGGGTGGCGAATTCGATTACTGAGCCGGCAACTTTTACTGGCTCAACGACCGCGTAGGGAGTTGCTCGGCCGGTTCTGCCAACAGAGACGCGGATGTCGAGGAGTTTGGTGTTGACCTGTTCTGGTGCGTATTTGTAGGCGATAGCCCAGCGAGGAGCTCTTGAGGTGAAGCCGAGTTCAACTTGTTCCTGGAGGTCGTCGATTTTGATGACCACGCCGTCGATTTCGTGTTCAAGGCTGTGACGTTGTTTCTCGAAGTTGTCGATGTAGTTGATGACTTCTTCGGTTGTTTCGAGAACTTTCACTCGGTTGCTGGTCGGTAGTCCCCAGCCTTTGAGGATTTCGTAGGTCTCGGATTGGGTTTTGGCTGGGTTAGTTGGCCAGGCGCCGATTCCGTGAACGAGCATTTGAAGAGGTCGTGATGCTGTGACTGCAGAGTCTTTCTGCCTTAGTGAGCCGGACGCGGAGTTTCTAGGGTTGGCGAAAGGTGCTTTGCCCTGTTCGATCAGGCTGGCGTTGAGCTCTTGGAACTCTTTTACTGGGAAGTAGATCTCGCCACGGATTTCGACTTGGTCGGGGTGGTTTTCGCCTTTGAGTTTTTGCGGGATTGATTTGATGGTTAGGACGTTTTGGGTGACGTCTTCACCGACCACGCCGTCGCCTCTGGTGGCGGCAGATTTGAGGATGCCTTTTTCGTATCTCAGGTTGATGGCGAGGCCGTCGATCTTTAGTTCAACGAGAAGTTTTTTGTTTGTGGTTTTCTGGATCCAGGCGGTTAGTTCGTCTTTGTCGAAGACGTTGTCGAGGCTCATCATGCGCTCGAGGTGAGTGACGGGAGCGAAGGTGGTGTTGGCTTGGCCGCCAACGGTTTGGGTTGGTGAGTCACCGGTTACTAGTTCTGGGAATTGGTTTTCTAGTTGTTCCAATTCATTCATAAGGGCGTCGTATTCGGCGTCGGAGATTAGAACCGTGTTGCCTTCGTAATAGGCGCGTCGGTGAGCGTTGATTTGGTCAACTAGTTCGTTGACTCTGCTTTCGGCTTCGTCGTGGTTCATTCGTTAACTTCAACGGGAATCGCTGAGATGGTTCGGTCGATGGTGAACTGGCCGAGAACTCGGGTTCCAAGGTAGATGACGGCGGTTTGACCGGGTGCTACTCCGAGGATTGGTTCGTGGGTTACGACCATGAGTTCGTTGTCTCTTAGTTCGGCTACGCATGGCACTGGTTCGGCGTGAGCTCTGACCTGAACCTCGGCTTCGAAAGGGATCTCAGGGTTTTTTGGTGGCTCGCCGCACCAGGTGAATTTCTGGCCGCCGAGTTCTTTGATGGCTAGGGCTTCTTGAGGGCCGACCACCACGGTTCTGGTCTTTGGTCTGATTTCTAGAACGTAGCGAGGTCTGCCGTCTTTGGCAGGCTTTTCAATGGCTAGGCCTTTGCGTTGACCGACGGTGAAGTTGTGGGTTCCGCCGTGATCGGAGATCTTGTTGCCGTTTCGGTCAACGATGTCGCCCGGTTCTTCTTGGAGTTTTTCGCCGAGCCAGCCCTGGGTGTCGCCGTCGGGGATGAAGCAAATGTCGTAGCTGTCTGGTTTCTGAGCTACTGCAAGGCCTCTTTCGGCTGCTTCTCTGCGGATATCGGCTTTGTCGGATTCGGCGCCGATTGGGAAGAGCACGTGCTTTAGCTGTTCGGTGGTGAGCACGCCCAGAACGTAGGACTGGTCTTTGGCGGTGGCAGGTGATCGGTGAAGCTCTAGGTTGCCGTCGTGTTCTTCGATGGTGGCGTAGTGGCCGGTGCAAACGGCATCGAAGCCGAGGGCAAGGGCTTTTTCTAGAAGTGCCGCAAACTTGATTCGCTCGTTGCAGCGCATGCAAGGGTTTGGGGTTCGACCGGCTTCGTATTCGCTGATGAAATCGTCGACGACTTCCATTTTGAAGCGTTCGGAGAAATCCCAGACGAAGTATTTGATGCCGAGGAGGGCCGAAACGCGCTGGGCGTCCATTGAGTCTTCGATGGTGCAACAGCCGCGGGAGCCGGTTCTTAGGGTTCCAGCGTTGCGGCTGAGGGCCAGGTGAACGCCAACTACTTCGTGGCCGGCATCGACCGCTCGGGCTGCTGCCACGGCGCTATCTACGCCGCCGCTCATTGCAGCCAAAACCTTCATAGGTTGATTTTACCCTTTGGGTTATGCGGTTAGTCCGGCTTTTAGAGCGGCTTTGTGGACTTCAGGGAGAACTCTGAGGAATTCGTCGATGTCATCTTTGGTGGTGTCGCGGCCGATTGAAATTCGTAAGGTTCCGGTTGCTTCTTCTTCGCTTCTGCCCATGGCAATGAGCACGTGAGAGGCTCTGGCAACGCCGGCCGTGCAGGCAGAGCCGGTAGACACGGCGATGTTGTGCTGGTCGAAAAGGTAGAGCATTGAATCGCCCGAGCAACCGGGGAAGGTGAAGTGGGCTAGGTCAGGTACACCCGGCGCTGAGCCTCTGGAGAATCTGGCGCTCGGGGCTGCTCTGGTCACACCGCTGGTGAGTTGGTTTAGGAGATCGTGTCTGGCCCAGCCGTCGGTGGAGAGTTTGTTTTGGCTCATTCTTGCAGCGGATGCGAAGGCTCTGGCGCCGGCGGCGTTCATGGTTCCTCCGCGAAGGTCACGTTCTTGACCGCCGCCCTGCTGGATGCTGGTTAGTTTGGCATTGCGGGCAACGATTAGAGCACCCACGCCAACTGGGCCGCCGACCTTGTGAGCGCTAAGGCTCATGGCGGTGAGTCCTGGGAAGAAATTCACTTCGGTGTGACCAAACGCGGCAACGGCGTCGGTGTGAACCGGAATGTCATGTGGTTTAGCAAGTTCCACGATTTTGCGGAGGTCGGTGAGCACACCGGTTTCGTTGTTCGACCACATCAAGCTGATGAGTGCAATTTTGCTGTGATTTTCTTGAATGAACGGTTTGAGTTCATCTAGGTCTACTACCCCGTTTTCGTCGACCTTGAGCCAGTGAACCTTGGCGGCTTGGTATTTCTCGAGCCACTCGATGGGATCGATCACCGCATGGTGTTCGGTGTAGGCGGAGACGATGATGTTGCGGTCTGGGTTTTCATTGGTGGCAGCCCAGTAGAGGCCCTTGATGGCGAGGTTGTCGGATTCGGTGCCGCCTGAGGTGAAGATAACTTCCTGGCGATCACAGCCGACCACACGGGCCAAATCTTCCCTGGCGCTTTCGAGCATTCCCCTGGCGGTTTGGCCGGCGGTGTGAATACTGGAAGGGTTACCAAGCTTTAGAAGGTCTTCAGCGAGACGTTCAACGACCAACGGATAGATGGCAGTAGTTGCCGCGTGGTCGAGGTAGATTCCCATGGCACTAGCCTACTTTTTGTTGGGCTTAACGTGCGCGAAACATCGGGGCGGGTAGGCTTTTCCTCATGTCCGAAACCGTTTCCTTGCTGTCGACCGCGCTTGGCGTGACGCTGCATGAGGGCGGAGGAACATTCCGGATTTACTCGGCTAATGCCACTTCGGTTCGCTTCACGATTGTTGACGGAGCCAATCCCAAGACTGAACTTGAAGTGCTCGAGTGCTTCCGGGTTGATGGAGACGTTTGGGAAGTAACCAGCGCTTCAATCAAAACCGGCGTTCACTACACGATTCAGGTTGATGGCCCAGATTCACCGCGAGATGGATTCAACCCGGAAATTGATCTGATCGACCCCTATGCCAGAGGTGTGGTTCGCGAAGGTCCACGCGATTTCCACAACGTGGTTATTGATAGAAGCTTCGACTGGGACGGCGTTGCCAAGCCGAACACGCCGCTATCAGAGACCATCATTTACGAGGCTCACGCCAGAGGTTTGACTCGAGGAAACCTTGAACTCCCCGACGAACTTCGCGGAACCTATGCAGCGCTTGCTCACGATTCGACGATTGCCCACCTGAAGAAAATCGGTGTGACCGCGGTTGAATTACTGCCGGTTCAAATGTTTATATCAGAGCCACGCTTGATGAACATGGGTCTCATCAATTACTGGGGTTACAACACCATCAATTTCTTCACTCCGCATCACCGCTATGCGTCATCAGCTGCGATTGCCGCCGGCCCAGAGGCGTTTGTGCGTGAGTTCAAGACCATGGTTCGAGAACTTCACCGCAATGGCATCGAAGTTATCTTGGACGTCGTTTACAACCACACTGCCGAAGGCGGAAACCGTGGACTCACCCATTCGTTCCGCGGCATCGACAATGCGGCTTACTACCGAGTAGACGAAATGGGAAATTACCACGACACCACCGGTTGCGGAAACTCGTTGAACTTTGCGAATCCACGAGTGGTTGCACTGGTTTTGGATAGCCTTCGCTACTGGACCGAAGAGATGCAGATCGACGGTTTTCGATTCGATTTGGCTACAACGCTGGCACGCGACGGCGGCAACCAGTTCGACCCGAACCACCCGATGCTTCAGGGAATGCTGGCCGACCCAATTATTTCTTCCGCAAAGCTGATTGCCGAACCGTGGGACGTTGGCCTAGGCGGCTGGCAAACTGGCAATTTCCCCGACGAATTCAGCGAATGGAATGATCGCTATCGCGACAGCATTCGCCGATTCTGGTTGAGCGACATTGCCAACCACCGGAACAGCGGGCACTACGGCAACGGAGTAGCCGAGCTAGCAACCCGCTTGTCTGGTTCCAAGGACATTGTTCACGGCTCACGCGGAACGCTAGGCACGGTGAACTTCGTTACCGCACACGACGGTTTCACCCTGCACGATTTGGTGAGCTACAACGTGAAGCACAACAACATGAACGGTGAATCGAACCGCGACGGCAACTCGAATAACTACTCATACAACTTTGGCGCAGAGGGCCTTCCCGCCGATCAAACAATTTTGGTGGAGCGCCACAAGGTGATGCGAAACCTGCTGGCCACTCTCCTGTTTTCATCCGGCATCCCGATGGTTACCGCCGGCGACGAGCGCGCCAAAACACAGCAGGGCAACAACAATGCCTACTGCCAAGACAACGTGCTGAGCTGGGTGAAATGGGAACTTTCGGAGTTTGAATCAAATCTCGAAACCACGTTTGCTTACCTAACTCGCTTGCGTTCGGAAAATGCGTCGCTTCGTCCGGTGAATTTCGGGAGCTTCGAAAAGGCGGAACCTGGCACCGACCTGATTCGCTGGTATTCGGCCAATGGTGAAATCATGAGCGAGGACGATTGGAATTCTTCGGAAACTCGCGTGATTCAGCGTTTGAATGAAAACATTGATGACTCTGGCGCTAGGAACCTGACCCTGCTGGTAATCAATGGTTCAGAAGATGACGTTGAACTGACTTTGCCAACTTGGGAGACCGTGGAAAGTTACGAGCTGCTCTGGGATAGCACCGACGAGGTGCCGAATGTTCACGCAACCGCCTACAAAACTGGCAAGAATGTTGCTATTTCGGAATGTTCCGTAAAACTTTTCCGAGCAGTCGCGCTCTAACAATCGCTAAGTTTGTTATGTGAGCCACATAACTTACCGCCATTCATCTCCAATCGGACGTTTGCCGATTTCCTCGGTTAGTCCGGTAGTCGATGGCGGACGTTGGCCGGCCAAGGGTGTCGTTGGGGAAATGATCCCGTTCTCAGCCACGGTTTTCCGCGAAGGTCACGATGCTTTAGGCGTTGAACTTCTGCTTACCTCCCCTGCGGGCAAGACACACACCATTCGCATGCACGAGGGCGCTGCCGGCAGTGACAGTTGGCACGGTAGAGCCGTGGTAGATGAACTCGGCGACTGGAAGTTCAAAATTCAGGCATTCAGCGACGAATACGGCACTTGGCATCACAACACCGAGGTGAAGCTGGCTGCGGGGATAGACCAAGAGTTAATGATGCTAGAGGGAATTCGACTATTCACCAACGCGGCTAGCGAAACTACCCGCAGCAAGAAATCGGCCGAGCAGTTGGTTGCTTTGGCAGAGACCCTGAGTGACACAACACTCACCTACGAATTCCGTCTGGCAGCTGCCGAGGCTGGCGCGATCGTTTCCGACCTTCAAAGTGAGCCGATTCGCGCTCTCGTTACCCACAGTGACGAATACGTCATTCGATGCGAGCGGACGCTGGCTGGTTCTGGTGCCTGGTACGAATTCTTCCCGCGTAGCGAAGGAGCCAAGTTCGACGCCAAGACCAAGACTTGGACTTCGGGAACCTTCAAGACGGCTGCAAAGCGCCTTCCCGCGGTTGCCGCCATGGGCTTTGAAGTGCTCTACCTTCCACCGATTCACCCAATTGGCCGGGCTCACCGAAAAGGTCCTAACAACACTTTGGTCGCTGGCGACCAAGACCCTGGTTCACCTTGGGCGATCGGTTCAGCCGACGGCGGGCACGACTCTGTTCACCCCGATCTGGGAACGGTAAAAGACTTCGAAAAGTTTGTAGCTGAAGCAAACGCTCTCGGCATCGAAATCGCACTAGATTTTGCACTACAGGCTTCCCCAGATCACCCTTGGGTTAAAACCAATCCGGAGTGGTTCACCACTCGCGCCGATGGCACAATCGCCTACGCCGAGAACCCGCCTAAGAAATACCAAGACATTTTCCCGATCAACTTCGACAACGACCCTGAAGGTTTCTATCAGGAGGCCTTACGCATTCTGAAGCTTTGGATTTCGCGCGGAGTGAGAATTTTCCGCGTAGATAACCCGCACACCAAGCCGGTTAACTTTTGGGAATGGATCATCGGCGAGATCAACGCCGAACACCCAGACGTGATCTTCCTAGCCGAAGCGTTTACTCGACCAGCCATGATGCACATGCTCGGAAAAGTTGGCTACCAGCAGTCGTACACCTACTTCACCTGGCGTAATACCAAATACGAACTAACCCAGTACCTAAACGAACTAGCACACTCGAGCTCGGCGTTCTTCCGCCCAAACCTTTGGGTGAGCACACCAGACATCTTGGTTCCTTACCTACAGTTCGGTGGTGTTGCCGGTCACAAGATTCGCGCCGCGATTGCGTCGATGGCTGGAAGCAGCTGGGGAATGTATGCCGGATACGAACTAGTTGAATCGACCGCACGCCCAGGCGCCGATGAGCACATCGACTCTGAGAAGTATGAATACAAGCCGCGCGATTGGCAGAAGGCAGACAAGGCTGGAACCACAATCGCCCCATACATCACCAAACTAAACGAGATTCGAAAGCTCCACCCAGCCGTGGGTCAGATTCGCACGCTTGAGGTTCACGGAAGCAGCGACGAATCGATTCTGGTGTTCACCAAACACCTATCAGCCGAGCACTCCCCAACCGGCAAGGCCGACACCGTGATTGTCATTGCCAACCTTGATCCAAACAACGTTCACGGCGCCGACATTCACCTCGACCTATGGAAGTTAGATCTCGGGTATGACCTGCCGTTCCAGGTGACCGATCTGATGAGCGGCGACAGCAGAAGCATCAGCGCCAAGAGTTACATCCGAATCGACCCAAGCGTTGATCCGGTTATCATCCTCCGAGTAGATCGAGACAACTAGTAAATGGCCAAAGTGAATAGCCTCAACCTACCGACTCTTGATTCAGAACTACTGGACAAGGTAAGCAACGGTAAGTTTCACGACCCGCACTCGGTTCTAGGCGTTCACCCGATCGATGGCGGCTGGGTAATTCGTGCACTTCGACCACTAGCGAAACAAGTTTTTGCGGTCATCGGCAAGACCAAGGTGGAACTTACCCATAGCTTCAACGGAATTTTTGAAGGCACGGTTTCTGGAAAATCTGTTCCTTCTTACCTGATTCAGGCAATCTACGAAGAGGGCGAATGGATTGGTGACGATCCTTACCGCCACCTTCCAAAAGTTGGCGAACTGGACCTGCACCTGATTCGTGAAGGTCGCCATGAAGAACTGTGGCGCACCTTAGGCGCCAACATTCGTGATGGTGGAGTTTCGTTTGCGGTTTGGGCTCCTAATGCTCAGGCAATACGAGTTGTCGGCGACTTCAACGGTTGGTCTGGAGTGGCACACTCCATGCGAGTAATGGGTTCCAGTGGCGTTTGGGAGCTGTTTGTTCCAGGACTCGCAGAAGGCACCAAATATAAGTTTGAAATTCTCACCAAGACCGGCAGTTGGATCACCAAGATCGACCCAATGGCAAAATTCGCCGAGACTCCCCCGCAAACCGCATCGGTGGTCACGGAGAGCAACTACAAGTGGAAAGACAAGACCTGGCTCACCGCTCGCGCTAAGCGCGACGCACTGGCTTCGCCGATGAGCATCTATGAGTTACATGTTGGCTCTTGGCGACAGGGTCTTACCTATCGCACGTTGGCCGATGAACTCATCGCCTATGTTAAGGAACTTGGGTTCACCCACGTGGAATTCATGCCAATCATGGAACACCCATACGCGCCTTCTTGGGGATACCAGGTAACCGGTTATTTCGCACCAACCTCGCGTTTCGGAAGCCCAGACGACCTCCGGTATCTGATTGACCAACTCCACCAAAACGGCATCGGGGTAATTCTCGACTGGGTTCCAGCTCACTTCCCGAAAGACGAATGGGCACTCGGACGCTTCGATGGCGAGCCGCTCTATGAACATGCCGATCCTCGCCGAGGTGAGCACCCAGACTGGGGAACCTACATCTTCGACTTCGGTCGCACCGAGGTTCGAAACTTCTTGGTAGCCAACGCGCTCTATTGGCTGGAAGAGTTCCACATCGATGGTTTGCGAGTCGACGCGGTTGCGTCGATGCTCTATCTCGATTACTCACGCGAGGGGAACGACTGGCTGCCAAACATTCACGGTGGCCGTGAAAACCTCGACGCCATCGCGTTTATGCAAGAAGCAAACGCCACCGCGTATCGCCGAAACCCGGGCATCATGATGATTGCCGAGGAGTCAACCAGTTGGGGCGGAGTTTCGGCACCAACCGACGGCGGCGGATTGGGTTACGGCTTCAAGTGGAACATGGGCTGGATGAACGACTCACTTCGTTACATCGAAAAAGACCCGATGTACCGTTCACACCACCATGGCGAACTAACCTTCTCGATGCTCTACGCCTACGACGAAAAGTTCATCCTTCCGATTAGCCACGATGAGGTTGTGCACGGCAAGGGTTCGCTACTGGCAAAGATGCCCGGTGATCGCTGGCAGCAGCTAGCCAACGTTCGTGCCTACCTCGCATTCATGTGGTCACATCCCGGAAAGCAGCTTTTGTTTATGGGAAGCGAATTCGGTCAGCAAACCGAGTGGAACCAAGAGCAAGGTTTGGAGTGGTGGATTCTCGAGCAGGAGGCACACCAGAAGCTTCAGTCTCTGGTTCGAGAGCTAAACCGCAACTACAACGAAAACCCTGCCCTGTGGGAGCAAGACCATGTGCACGCAGGCTTCCAATGGGTCGATGGTGGCAACTCAGGCCAAAACGTGCTCACCTTTATTCGCTACGACAAAAAGGGAAACCCGATTGCCTGCGTAATTAACTTCGCCGGAACTCCGCATTTCGACTTCCGACTCGGCTTACCGCTTGGCGGTGCCTGGGACGAAATCCTAAACACCGATTCCGAAAACTTCGGTGGTAGCGGGGTAGGAAATCTTGGACGAGTGGAAACGAGCGGTGAGGGATCTCACGGTCAGCCGTTTGCTGCAACCGTCCAGGTTCCACCTCTTGGTGCGGTGTGGTTCAAGCCGGCGAAGGCTAGTAAAGCAAAGTAGCTAGTTTGGCTCGAGCGGTTTTTACCTGCTCGTTCGCGCCTCCAGCAATCTCGAAGTATTCGAGCAATCTCGCCTTTACGGTTTCCTTCTGCTCGGCATCCACCTGAATGTAGAGAGCCAGCAACAGATCGAACGCTGATTGAAAATCGCCAATTGCTGCCAGTACATCGGCCAGGGTGACCGCCTCTTCAAAGTTGGCTGGCTGCGACTCTAGGATTTGCTCGTGAGGTAAGTCCATGGTGCGTTTCATGAGGGTAACCTGAGCCAGTAGCGCCGATGTGGCAACATCCTTTGGGCTTTCCACTTTAAGTTTGGTTAGCAAAGCATGCGCTTTTTCAACCTCGCCAGCATCAACCAGCTCTAGAGCCTCCTGCAGCGGCTTTGGCAGGGTTGGAAGTTGATCTCCCGCCTCCGCTTCAATCAACCGACCGGCAACGCCTTGGCCAGCTGCTCCGGCAATAAGCTGATCCAGAATCGATTCGATTTGGGTGGTGTCTAGGCGTCCCTCGAAAACCGGCACAGGCTTTCCGGCGATTACCGCAAATAGTGCCGGTGCAGCCCTGAAGCCGAAAGCCTGTGCGACTCGCGGTTCGGCGGTGGCATCCACTTTCCCCAGGAATGCCTTGCCTGCTCGATTTCGAACTGCCGCTTCTAGCGAATCGTTTGGAGTTCCATCGTGGAACTCGAGCAACACAGCCACGTTCTTGGAAATCTCTACGATTGCCGGAAGTGACTTCTCGGTGACCGTGGCCACCAGGCTTGCGACTTTAACCGGCGCAGCTTCTGGAACACCAGAGGCCGGTTTCAACTTGGAAAGATCGATTCCACCGGAGAGTGACACTAGAGCGACTTCACTTTCAGAAGACCGGTTTGCCAACCTAGCAAACGCACACGTGCGTCTTGGCCGACCGAAGGAACGTAGAACAGAAGCATGTCGCCGTAGGTGGAAACAATTCCTTTGAGCGAACCTTTGGCGCCGAGAGCAACCTGCTGCAGCTCATTCACCGTGATTCCCGAGTTACGCTTGGTCGGCCTAATTTTGGTGTTGTCTTTCATGTAGACCGCAACTAATGCTCCGCCATCGGCAGTGGCCAAACCAATCGGTGCAGCGTCGCCCAACACATGCTCGTAGGTGAGCTTGGCTTTGGTTAGCGTTTCAACCTGCTTCTTCTGTTCTGCGGAAAGTGTTTGGTAGAACTTATCTCCAGTTAGTTCGAACTTGCCGAAGAAGGTCGAGCTAGAGCCGGTGTCGATCACCGAACCGTAAGCAGTTGGAAGGTCAAGTGGGGCAAGCGACAAATAGGCAGAGTCTGGGGTTACCGGCACGGAACCTTCGGTAACCGCAGGCACTTGAGGAAGTTTTACCCCTGAGGCCAGGGTGGCTAGGTAGAGAACCTTGTATTGGAGGCGCGGGGCATCCTGACGAAGCACCAGCATTTGTGGCGCTGTGTCCTTGCGGTTACCGGTAGCCACCATGAGAGTTCGTGGCCAGTCGCTGGTAGCCGAGGGCAAGCTGAGAGTTAGTGGAGATGCGTAGATAGGCTCGACCGGTGGAGCCTTCTTAGTCTTCTTCAAAAGTCCGTACGCGGCGTCACGCATTTCCAGCGCTGGCCCTGCGAAGCGAGGAAGTAGTTGGGTTACCGAGTTTGCTTGATCGGCACTCTTGGCAAGGCGCGAAATCGCGGTGACAATTCTTCGAATCTGACCAATTTGAAGCGCTGCCGGCTGCGCGGCAATGTTGGTCTTAGTAGTGCTCGGGGTTGGCGTTACCGATTGGGATGCCGGCGTGCAACCGGTAACCAAAGAGATGGCGAGAAGCGAAGCTGGAACCACTGCGAAGGTTCTTCTGGCCGAACGGCGACCTCTTGGAGGAAGCGACGAACCACGACGCTTCGGGCGAGACCTCGGACCCTGGGGTGCCTTGGGAAGCCTTCTACGCGGACGACGCGAATTGCGCATGTTTCGGAATACCAAGAAGTTGTAAATGAGTGTGACCACGAGCATAGCCAGACCAGAGTTGATCAAGACGTTAGATGGCGTTAGGTCGTAATCCTGGTGCCATTTGATGGTCACCTTATTTGGCGCTGCCGCCAAGCCGTCGCTCGCAATGATTAATGCGTTTTCGTCGGCCGTTAAGACCTTGACTGCAACCTCTGAGTTTGCGGATCGCTCAGTGCGCCAAAGGTCGGATCCGTTTGGGTTAGTCGATGGGAGAAGACCGGTTACGTCTGCGGTAGAGAGCTTCTTCGACTGCTTGTCATAGGTGACCAAGGTCCTGCTCGACCCACCAACCCACGCGGTGATGTCGGCTTCGCGACCGGTTGCCACGTAAACCCGCCCTGGGCCTTCAACGGTAACGATCGGTTGGCCAGGGTTTAGTTTCAAAATGTCGTGAGGCACGACCAACAGTGGTTTGGGGCTGGCGATCGATACCGAAATGTCCTTGGAATCTTGAGGTGCCCAAACGGTGCGTTCGGCGATACCTAGCAGAATCAGGGAGAGCGCGAGAAGGTAGAGCGCGACCGAGATGATAAGGCGCATCACTATCCAATCGGGGTAAACTTGTGGTTTAGACCAGCCTTCTCATTCTACGCAAAACATCTAGGAGTGTCTCTTGAACGCAGACCAGAGCGAATTTGCAACAGCAATGCGCGGCTACGACCGCGAAGCTGTGGATGAAGCCATTCGCATCCTGCGTAAAGAATTGATGCAGATCAACGGCATCAACGCACAGCTGGTCTCAGAACTACGTGAGAAAACCGAAATCGTTGACTCACTTCAAGCCCGCCTCGACGAAAGCGAAGCCCCGAACTACGCTTCGGTGGGCACTCGAGCCGCTCTTATTCTGAGTACCGCTGAAGAGCAGTCACTGCGAATCGTTGCCGATGCCGAAGCGGAGCGCGTTCGAATCCTGGCTGATCTAGAAGATGAACTTGCTACTCTCCGTGAAGAAGCAAAGAACTATTACGACTCGCTGGTTTCCGAGGCTCAGAGACGATCTGAACGCCTGCAGTCGCAAGCCAAAGCCGACTATGACGAAACACTCAGAGAGGCCAGCCAGCAAGCGGCCAACCTGATTGATGAAGCGACACGTGAGGCTGGTTCGATTCGCGGAAACATTGCTACCGAAGCTGCCAAGCTTCGCGCCACAGTCAAGCGCGAAACCGAAACCATGAAGACCGAGGTTGCCCGCAAACTGAGCGAACAGCGCCTGGTTGAATTCCGCAAACTGAATAAGGAAGTTAACGTTCGTGCCGCAGAAGATTTGGTGAGTGAACAATTCCGAATTGATTTAGACCTCGAACTAGCCGGTCGCCGTGCGGAAGCAGAGGCCGAGTACCTGCGCAAGCACCAGGAAGCGGTTGCCGCCACTCAAAAGTATCTTGACGATGCGCAAGCCGCTCTAATCACTGCGAAGGTTCGCGCTGAAGCCGCCAAGCTAGAAGCCGAGACTTTGGAGGCTGCCGCCAAGTCGGTCAACAAGCGAACCCGCGACGAAGCTAAGGAAAAAGCCGAGGAAATTCTCGTGAACGCCGAAGCCGAAGCACGAGCGATCATCGGAGAAGCCGAAAACAAGGCTCGCAATGAGGTTCGACGCCTGAAGATGGCAATCGGAAAACTAAACAACGAACGTGACGCCGTTGCAATTTATCTTAGAAATCTACGCTCGGTGGTCGATGCTGCCGAAGAATCGATAGCGGAGTAAACCATGCCAGCAAAGAAGCCAGCAGCGAAGACTGATACAAATCGCATCTCGGTTGGCAACGCCTTCGAATTCGGTTTTCTCGGCGGTCTGGGCGTACTTGCGGCAATCTTGGTGGGACAGTCACTGGTCACTCTGGCTACCATCCTGACCTACATGGCTGCAGCAATCTTCATCGCGTTAGGGCTTGATCCACTGGTTCGGATCTTGGAAAAACGCGGCATGGCCAGAAGCTATGCAATTCTCAGCGTGGTGCTGTCCATCCTGGCAATCGCCACAGCGGTCATCGTTGCTGTTATTCCGAACGTAATTGAAGAAACCGGTGCGCTGCTGACCCACGCCCCAGAACTAGTTACTAACCTCAACCAGCTTCCGATAATCCAGACCCTAGACACCCAGTTCAACGGGGCAATCTCGACGGCGATTGGGAATGTCTCAACGTACCTTGCCGATGCCTCACACTGGCCACTAATGCTCGGTGGCGTGGTTCAGGTTGGAATCAGCCTGGTCAATGGCGTAGTTGGCTTCGTGGTCATCCTCACCCTGAGCCTCTACTTCATGGCATCGCTAGGACGCTTCAAGAAATTCATTTACGCTCTCGTGCCAGCCTCAAAACGACCAACTTTCTCTAGCCTCGCCGAGGAAGTGGCCAGCTCTGTTGGTCGCTACGTGAGCGGACAGGCGACGGTTGCAGTTATTAACGCCAGCCTCGGTTTCATAGTCATGACCATTTGTGGTGTACCGTTCTCGGTGGTTTTGGCTTTCATCACGTTCTTACTTGCACTGATTCCACTGGTTGGTGCCATGTCTGGCGCTGCGATAGTGACCCTGGTATCACTCACCATCAGCCCTTCAACCGCTCTGGTCGTAGGCATCTACTACCTGATTTACATGCAGATTGAGGCATATGTAATTAGCCCGAGAGTCATGAAGAAGGCCGTTGCAGTTCCCGGAGGCGTTGTGGTTGTTGCCGCGATGGCCGGAGGCGCACTGCTTGGAATCATGGGTGCTTTGGTGGCGATTCCGGTGGCTGCATCGATCATCCTGGTACTTCGCCAAGTTTGGATGCCGCGCCAAAACCTGCGCTAAACCGCTATGTGGTCGGGTAGTGGATAACTATCTGGATTTACCACTCGAACGATTTCATTTAGAACCCGCTTGGTGGCGCTCTCCCCCACCCAAAGGTGTTTTCCACCCTCAACGGCAACTAACTCGAGTTCTGGGATGACCGAGAAGCGAACCTTTGCATCCTCTGGCTGAAGATAATCATCGAACTCTGGGATGAGTGCCACAAGCCTGCGTGGATTTCCCGCCCAACGCTCAAGTTCGGTTTCACTGGTTCGGTGCAGTGGTGGAGAAAGCAAAATGCCACCCAGCACCGGCTTATCAAAGCCATACTTCAAGACCAGTTCCGTGCCAAAGCTCCAGCCGACCATCCAGAGATTTGGTAGTTCTCGTTGAATGGCAAATTTGATCGCCGCGTCGACGTCAGCGCTTTCGGTGATTCCGTGACCAAACTCGCCCTGGCTGGTGCCGCGTGGCGATGTAGTACCGCGGGTGTTGAAGCGAAGCACGGCAAGGTTGGCAAGAAAAGGCAGACGGTTCGCGGCTTTGCGATAGATGTGAGAGTCCATGAATCCGCCATGTGTTGGAAGCGGATGAAAGGTAATCAAAGTTGCGGTTGGTACTCCTGATGCAGGAAGAGCTAGCTCCCCTAACAAGGTAAGCCCATCGGCGGTAACGAAACTAATGTCTTCGCGAATCGAAGGAAGTTCTACCGACGAACGAATTTCGACCAATTCGCTCAAAGCAGTGCGCCCTGAAACTTTGACCAGCAAACGGTGTGAAAGTGTCGACGAGTGTCTAGTCCGCGAATTTCGTCCCAGACCACCAGATGACTCTGGCCGATTGAGATGTTGAGATGACAGTTAGGGCAAATCCAGGTTTTGTCTTCTTCCGCGTTGCGCCCAGTTGAAGCCTGAACCACGTAGGTTACGCCGCGCTTAGTTTCGGTTCGTTTGAAACCAGAACGCGCCCGCACGAGATCGAGTTCTTCGTGCTCCTGGCTGCCTTTAGAGCGCTTTGGGCGGTTCGAGCGAGGCATTAGTACCAGTTGACTTGATTCGAGTGGGAAAGAGCCGCACAAGGCGTTCCATAGCGTCCCTCGATGTAGCCTAGACCCCAGTTGATCTGAGTTTCTGGGTTGGTCATCCAGTCGGCTCCGGCAACGGCCATTTTCTTGCCAGGCAGGGCCTGCGGAATTCCATAGGCGCCAGAACTCGAGTTGAAAGCATTTACGCGCCAGTTTGACTCGCGGTTCCAAAGTTTCACCAAACACGAGTATTGGTCGATACCCCAGCCGTGGCCCTTCATCTTTCCGTAGGCGATGGCCTGAACCGTATTTGCACTAGGGATCACCGCAAGCTCAACGAATACCTTGCTGGCTGCCGCCCCGGAAAGCACCTCGTAGCCACCGCGAGTAAGTGAAACCGTTACCGGCTCCGAATTTTCGGCTTCTTCAAAGTAGTCAACGTATTCAACTTCGGCCGCGTAAGACGAAAGTGTTCCAAAGTACGGGTCGACCGAAGTGACCAGCGCTAGAGCCGAAGTTAGCGCAAAACCCCAGGTACGACGTGCTGGAAAACGAGCCACAAACGCTGAAACTCCGGTTTGATGGAAGAGCTCCTTTACCGGCTGCGAGACTCGCGAGGTAAGGGTAGGACGATGTGCTTCGTGACGACCCATTTCACCTCCAGCGTGTGTATGACGCAAAATTCAAGTTTAGTTACCGAAAATTGCCAGCGCCAGACCCAGTTTTAGGGCAGATTCTGCTTCGGACAACTGTTTAGAACCCGAACCATCGAGGATTTTTCACTAGAGGTAACCCATAACTTGTATTTGCGTTTCACCGCTAGTTGTCTGGCAACGTACTTGCACCGATAGGCAGCCCTAGGTAGAAACTGCGATGCGTCTTTATCGCTTTTGGAGGCATTGGTCGGTCCGTCTACCGCCAAGAGATTAAGCGGATCATTGGCCAATTGGTATCTGGAAGTATCCGAAATCTTTTGCGCACCAGTCCCCCAAGCGTTGCTTAGCGCCACAACGTGATCAATTTGAACCGCCATCGACGTCTTCACTCCGCGCACGAAGTGAATCAGTTTTCCGGTGTACGGGTCGTTTAGATCACCGGTCGCCACCAAACACCAGTCGTACGATTTGCGAGTGATGTTGGTTAGGTCGCGAGTCAGAATATAGTTACGTAAATCGCAGGTACGCGAACCCTGGGCGATACTCCCCCAACCGTCTGAGAAGTTTTTTCTGGCATAGCCGTCATGCGCAGCCATCGGCTTAGGAACGAGCGATTTAGCGAACTTTAGAGCATTAGTAGGCTTGGAAACCTGGGTCGGCTGGGTCGACAAAGCCAGTGAAGCCGAAGTTGGAACTAGCAGCAGGAGTAACAGCAGGCCTGCTGAAACGCTCCGTTTGAATGTGCTCGACCAACCGATCGACGTATAAATCAACCTGCGACTCAATGTAGCCTCCCCGCTGCAGTTTAAATTTCAAATCTCTAATCTCGTCGATGTTGAGTTTCTTTCCACCGTCGAGGTATTCGCCGACGATGGAAACCAATGCATCGACCTGCTTCCGAGAGTAACCCAGAGCAAAGACACCAACCTTTGAGAAGCGCTGACGCTTGGCCCTGGCTACTCGGCTTTGCAGAGCAACTCGTGAAGCTGTTAGATCAAGCGGTTTAGTCGACAGCTCTCGTTCGGCGAAGGTGTCCTGGAGTTTTTCAATTGCCGCATCAACCGCAGCCGGCTGGTATCCGCCCTTGGTTAGCGTAAATCCATGAGAGCTAAGCTCTCGCCAGTTCAAGGTGTGTGCGGAAAGGTTTGAGTACTGGTCACGGGCTCTTGCGATTAGGCGATCGACTTCGTCGATTGAGTATCCGAGCTTACCTTTGGCAACTTTCGGGAATGGTGACATGCGTTTTCCTTAGAGCCCAAATACCGTGACGAACACGTAGGTGACTAGTGCGGCCGGAAGGATTGAGTCGAGACGATCCATGATTCCACCGTGACCTGGAAGTAACGAAGACATGTCTTTGACACCGAGATCGCGCTTGATCAGCGATTCGGCAAGGTCGCCGAATACGGCAGCCAGAATCAGTAGCCCTGCCAAAATCACGCCGTACCACCAGGCGATTCCAACGACAAAAGTAACCAGAGCAACGGTTGAAATAACTCCGGCAATGACCGAAGCCAGTAGCCCTTCCCAGGTC
>JBEGSI010000003.1:0-3968 GCA_041180065.1 Actinomycetota bacterium
GACCGATGCAGAGAAGGCCCTAATGCCCGCCAACTGGGGTTCCTACGGAGGCCTCTCCCGTGGCGTCTTAGCCGATAGCCCTTCGGCGTTCAAAGCGTTGGCCTATTACAGGGCAGAGGCCAAAGACAAAGCCGCCGGAACCAACTCACTATGGAGCTTCAGAACGATCCGAGCAGGGCAAGGTAGCTCATGCCTTTCCGATACGTCCAAATTGCAGGGCTTCGTTACAACTAATTCGACCGTTTACTCAGGTCTCGCTCCATCCTTTGAGTCCGGATCCTTGAACTATCAGGTGGCAGGGCTTCATTACATGCCAGATGGTCAGTCACTCTCCCTCGGTTCATACGATCTCGTAATGAATTCAGATACGGCAAGATGTCTGTATGGTTTCACCAAGGCGCCAATTTCGGCCACAATTCAAGTTGTGGGCTCAGGTGATCAGAGCGTAGCGACGACAATCGTCTCTGAGAAAGACGGCTGGCTAAAGCTTGCGGCATACGGCTTCACTTTTTCCGAAAAAGAGATCAAAGTCACCTTGGGCCAAAAGTTTATGCAAACAATTTCCAGGTTTGCGGGACTGTCAAAAACTCTCACTTCCATGCAGAAATCTGAAATTAGAAAAGCGGTTTTGAATTCTCAGGGGAGTTCGAAATTGACCTGTACTGGCTTTTTCTTCAGTGTTTCCTCAAAAGCAATTGCGTTAGCAAGAGCTAAGGCTGTTTGTAACTACGCGAAGAGTTTGGGAAAGAACCGAACCTTTGTCGTAGCCGCCCAACAATCAATAAACAAGATCGATGGTGGAAAACTGGTGATTTCCGGCGAGTAACCAGCCAAGTATGATAGCTGGTCACGGGACTCTCCCGTGCCCGTGTTTTTAGCGCTAAACAGTCAATCTCCCAGAATTTATCCCGCGAAACTTCGGAAAAAACATCGGGAGCTGCTGGCTCAGCCCTGCAATTGGGTTCAGTTAGACTTTAGAGCCTCTATTAACAGGAGTAATCTTGCCCACCTTTAGTGATGCCGAAAAGAAAGCCATGCAGGAGCGAGCTCGCGAACAGCGCGAGTTCAAAAAGCTCTCCGGTGAAGAGCAGGTCAGCCGCAAGATTGCGGAGATGGATCCTCACGAGAAGAAAATTGCCCAGGGTATTCACGACCTGGTAACTTCAATCGACGAGCGACTAAAGCCACAGACTTGGTATGGCATGCCGGCCTACTACCTAGATGGAAAAGTAGTGTGCTTTTTCCAGGCAGGATCTAAGTTCGACTCCCGCTACTCAACATTCGGCTTCCAGGAAGCTGCCAAACTGGATGACGGAGACTTTTGGCCAACTAGCTTCGCGTTGATTGAACTGACAAAAGAAGTTGAGAACCAGATTTTTGAGCTCGTGAAGAGAGCCATAGGTTCTTAGCTACTAGCTAGCCTCGAAAGTGAACGTATACCGGTCACTACCATAAAAACGGCTTTCGTCCTCAGCGAATAGGTGCCGTTGTGCAAATTAGGAGAACGGGGTAGCACCTCGGTTGTCAAACCCTTCGGTGTCGACCAGTGGCTGAGTTGGTCTCAGTTACCTAGTGGTAGCGATCGTTGGCTTATTGGCCAAGGACAGTTTGCTGACTTGTACGACGTTTGTCGTGATCTTCAAGCCCTTTTTTTGTGAATGTGCATATGCGCAAATTGCTTCGGCCTGCTGTAAAGCTTGTGCTCGAGCCGAATTCTGGAAATACGTCGAGGTGCACACAAGAGACTTAGCTTGGTACTTCTGCAGGAACTTGCGAATCTCGCTTTGTTGACCTTTTGAAACATTCAACCCATTATTGGCAAAAGAAGGAAGAGCCTTCGTGGCGCTTTTAGCGCCGGCTACCACTTTGATTGTTGGGGCTGAGTAATGGAATCCGTACGCCTCAATGCGAATCATGTCCTTGAAGCGCCCGACCACCGTAGTGGCAGTCTGATAAGTACCGTCCTCGTTTTCTACGAACACCTGAATTGTTGCCGCTGCACTAAGTGAGTTCTTGGGCCATTTACAGTCAAGGTACGCCTCCGGCATCCACAGCCTGAAATAACCGACTACCGGCTTTCCAAGGCTGTTGGCGTGGGGCGACTCGATTGAAAAATTAAGTGACTTCGTAGCATCGTCCCAGAAGGGCATCCCCGCTCCAGGGGCGTTGTGAGACTCGACTGTAAAACCTTTGTCTCCGCACGTTTCGTCAAAGTAGCTTCCACCCCTCCCGAGGTGGTGCACTAGAAAGTCGAGTCGATGCGAATCGAAATCCGCATTCGCACCTTTACGCATTTTCGCAGACCAGTCACCGTCGTAGTACGAGATTGATTGCTGTTTACCTGAGAAGATCCACCGTGTTCCGCCTGGTATTTTTTGAATTTCGTAATCAGCCTCTACGGCGTGCAATTGAATGTCTTGAGGTTTGAGCCAACTAGTTCTGATTTTGATTTCAAAGCGATTGTCAAACATTTTTGGGGCCCGAATGTAAGTCCTCATGGATGAACCCACGCTCTTTTTTCCATCTGGACCTGTATAAAGGACCATCTTTGGCGATTGCAATTCAACCCAAACGCTTACTTCCTCGCCGTCTAGATCGAATACTTCTACGCCGTTGAACTTTTGATTTCCGTTTTGGTCGACGGATTCTCCAAACGATCGGAATCCCTCGTAAACCAAGTTGCTGGTCGTTGGAGACAGTAGTGCGAAGTTTTCGATGCAGTTAAGTTCGGAGGCTGACTTGCACATCTCAAGGTTCACGGTCATCGGTTTTGTGACATCCAGAGCTGGTTGTGAAGCGTGTGCGCCAGGAACGACCATGGTTAGAAGCAGCCCAAGTCCAATAGCCCAAGACATTCGCTTCATAGAGCCCCCAATCAATACGAATTCAGTTCAAATTCTATATACGCTTACGGGTTGCGAGCGAAGGAAACTGAGTAGCGAGAGTTTATGAGAGCGTAAGGTTTCCACCTCAGCAAGGAAAGCCAACCCGCAAACGGGGCCACCAAGAGGATCCCAAACCTGATGCGTAGAGCTGTCGGTAAGTAATTAGAAACTTGCCAGTTCAGCTGCTGAGTTGAACACTCGCTCACCAGCTTGGGATTTGTGAACCAACTTGAAACTTGGTGCACCCAACGTGGTAGCAAATTCAAAGTGCAGTTCCTCACTTGCGCCAGTCCAACTCATCGCAAGCTTGTCCGATGCCAATACCTGCCACGAGAAGCTGCCCTCGAAAGCGCTGGAGCGGCGGATTCTCGCCATCGCGATAATCGCCTGGGTGACCTCGCTCTTTAGTGCCGCATCGATCTCGGCCGGGGTGTAGTGGTGGCGGTTGACGTCCCTACCCTGACCGGATTTAGCAAATAGCTCCTGGTCGTCCATGCCATTGAATAGACCGACGTAGTAGACCTGTGGCTCGCCTGGCAGCAAGAACTGAACCATACGTGAGATCACGTAAGCGGCGTCATTGGCCAGAATATTTGGCAAGGTGGCATTGATCTGGTGGGGCAGATCGAACCACTGCGGAATTACGCTGGCAATAGCCGAGTGGCCTCCGGTGTTCTCCTCCGCCTTTTTGAAGATGAAGGCCATCTCGTCCTGGGTGATTAGACCTGGTCGACCGCCGATTGGACCACCATCGATAACTCCATAGCCATCGTGAGTGTCGAGAACATTTAGGCAGTTATTTGGTCTGATCTTGAACCAGTTGTCGAGACGGTCAACGGTTCCGTTGAAGAACGAGTGCAGAAGTAGCGGTGCGGTCTGGAAGTCATAGATCAAATCCACCAGCGGAGCGATGTCCAACTGCTGGGTGTAGTGGGCGTGCACCTCAACTAGCACTCGCATGCCGTAACCGTGAATCTTCTCGGTCAGTTCTTTCACAAACTCCAGGGTCTCTGGGGTCATGAAGGAGTCGGTGCCCGGGGTCTTCACCGCGTAACCAATGGCGTCTAGGCGAACCACCTTTAC
>JBEGSI010000004.1:0-36036 GCA_041180065.1 Actinomycetota bacterium
AACCCCTCGTACCTTCAACCGTCAGACCAACGCTTGGGATGACGGCGAGACCGTTTGGGTGCGTTGCACCGCATGGCGTGAACTTGCTGAAAACGTTGCTCAGACCCTAACCAAGGGTTCGCGCGTGATCGTCACCGGTCGTCTAAAGGCCCCTTCGGCCTACCAGTCTGCTGCTGGTGAAGCTCGCGCTTCGCTAGAGCTCGACATCGACGAGATCGGTCCTTCACTACGTTACGCAACCGCGTCCGTTACCCGTCGTGCCCGTGAAGCCGGCGAAGGTGCTGCCCCTTGGGGTAACGCTGAAGCCCCAGCTGCTGGCAAGGCTGCACCTGCAGTAGATGGCTGGGCTAACCCAGGCACCCCTGCTGGCGCAGACGACACCCCGTTCTAAACAGAATTCAAAACTAGGAGTATCAAATGGCTGGAAAAACCACCCAAGACGCTCGTCGCAAGCCAAACCGCAACGCAAAAAACGCGAAGCTTGCGCCAGTGAAAGCAATCAAGGTTGGCATCATCGATTACAAGGATGTTGCTACCCTACGTAAGTTCGTAAGCGACCGCGGCAAGATCCGTTCGCGTCGTATCACCGGTGTTTCTGTTCAGGAACAGCGCCTAATTGCCCGTGCCGTAAAGAACGCTCGCGAAATGGCTCTAATGCCTTACGCTGGCGCTGGCCGAAGCTAAGGAAGGGACCAAATGTCGAAAGTTATTCTTACTAACGAAGTTTCAGGTC
Organism: Actinomycetota bacterium; assembly: GCA_041180065.1. Taxonomy (GTDB): domain Bacteria; phylum Actinomycetota; class Actinomycetes; order Actinomycetales; family Microbacteriaceae; genus Rhodoluna. Next base: position 734 of record JBEGSI010000004.1, read on the forward strand.
TAGGTTCTGCAGGCGACGTTGTTGAAGTAAAGAACGGTTACGCACGTAACTACCTAGTTCCACAGGGCTTTGCAGTTCTATGGACCAAGGGTGGCGAGAAGCAGGTTGAGCAGATCAAGTCGGCTCGCAACGCTCGTGCAATCGCAACCGTCGAAGAAGCACAGACTCTCAAGGCTCGCCTTGAGGAGAAGGCTATTCGTCTAAACGCCAAGGCCGGTGTTGAGGGTCGCCTATTCGGTGCCATCAAGACCGCCGACGTTGCTTCGGCAATCGTTGAGGCTGGTTTGGGCGAGGTTGACAAGCGCAAGATCGAGCTAGCTGCTCCGATCAAGATTGCTGGAAACCACTCGGCTACCGTTCGTCTACACGGCGACGTTATTGCCAACATCACCATCCAGGTGGTTGGCAAGAAGTAGTTCTAACTAAAGTTTCGGGCGGTGGGTAAAACCACCGCCCGTTCTTTTTAACCTGTGGATAACTGTGGATAACTTCGTTTATCGGCGTTTCTACCCTGTGGAAAACTAAACTCTCAGGTGAAAGTTTAGGGTTTGTTAACCTTAGTTATCCACAGCCAAAACCCAGTAAATAACTACCGCCTAAGAATCTTTCCACAATTTATCCACAGGTTATCCACAACTTATACACAACCCTGTCGGCGTGTTTCCACAGTTATCCACATTTTTATCCACAGGGCAATTGGATTAACCTTTGTCAGTAGTGGATGCTAGACAGGACTCGTAAGAATAAGGGGAGCAAATGGCACAGATCCAGAACACCGTGGCGAATCCAACCGCCGCGGTTGAACGCGTGCTCCCGAGCGACCTAATGGCCGAGCAATCCACCCTAGGCGGCATGCTCATTTCGATGGACGCCGTTGCCGTGGTCAACGAATACGTTAAGGCCGGCGACTTCTACGCTCCAAAGCACGAACTAATCTTCGATGCGGCAATGAACCTGTTCATCAAAGGTGAGCCGGTCGACGCAATTTCGGTTTCAGCCGAGCTAACTCGAAATGGCAATCTCGTTCGTTCCGGCGGAGCCGATTACATTCACTCGCTCACCAGCATGGTTCCGACCGCCGCCAACGTGGGCTACTACGCCAAAATCGTTCAGGAAAAGGCAATTCTTCGCCGCCTGGTTGAGGTTGGCACCAAGATTGCCCAAATGGGTTACGCCGCCGAGGGTGAACTAGAAGATCTCATCAACGCAGCTCAGCACGATGTTTATGCGGTTGGTAGTAAAGCACTCGGTGAAGAATACGCATCCCTCAGCGCTTCAATCGATGCCGCCATCACCGAAATGGAAATCGCCGAGGCCAGCGACGGCACCGTAATTGGCGTACCAACCGGCTTCCACGAGCTAGACCGCCTAACTCACGGTCTTCACGGTGGCCAGATGATCATCGTTGCCGCCCGACCAGCGGTAGGTAAGTCAACCTTCGCCCTCGACATCGCCAGAAATGGCGCCTTCAAACACGACAAGCCCGTTTTGTTCTTCTCGCTTGAAATGAGCAAGGCCGAAATCGCAATGCGTATGCTCTCGGCCGAAAGTGAAATCCACCTGTCCAAGATGCGCGGTGGTTCCCTTTCATCTGAAGAGTGGAAGAAGATGGCGTCGGTTCGCGGACGCATCAATGACAAGCCACTATTCATCGACGACAGCGCCAACCTAACCATGGTGGAAATCCGCGCGAAGAGCCGCCGCCTCAAGGATTCACTAGGCCTTGAGCTAATCGTCATCGACTACCTTCAGCTACTTACCTCTGGTAAGAAGGTTGAGTCTCGTCAGCAAGAAGTTTCCGAATTCTCTCGTGCCATCAAGCTTCTGGCTAAGGAACTCAACATTCCGGTGATTGCAATTGCACAGCTCAACCGAAACTCGGAGCAAAAAGAAGACAAGACTCCACAGATCTCTCACCTCCGTGAATCTGGGTCGCTAGAACAAGACGCCGACGTGGTAATCCTGCTTCACCGCCCAGATATCGGCCAAAAAGACCACATCCGTGCCGGCGAAGCCGACATAATCTTGGCAAAGCAGCGAAACGGACCTACCGACACCGTCGAGGTAATGTTCCAGGGACAGTACTCACGCTTCGTAAACAAGAACCCGGGCTAATGAACTGGTTGATAGCAACTCGGGCGGTAAGCCATGCCATTGTGGCAGCGGTAATCACCTTTAACCAGGTTCACAACGGGGAACTTGGCCTAACCAGCTTGGCGCTATTTGGAATTCTGTATTTCTCGGCAAGCCTCGGCACTTATCTGCTTGACCGCCGCAAGAAACTAACCTCCACTAGTCTCGGCCTTCCGCTAATAGCCCCGATCTTGGTCAGCACTCTCGCTGTCATTGCCGGAACCACGAACCTAAGCCAGCTAGTCGCCTTCCGCTGGCTAACCGGTCTTTTGATGCTCGGCTTCGTGATCACCGAACTTATGGTTGCCAAAAAGGTGGGCCGAAAGACCCTTGAGGGCAGAGAAGCGGTAATCACAGCGGTTGCCAGTGCCATCATGCTCGGAATTGCTCTTGGAATCGACGTGGGTGAAGTTCCACTAATCGGTTTCTTCGGCGCCTACAACGCAATCCTTGCGGTTCACCTTGGCATCTCGGCAGCCACGCCAAAGAAGTAGGCTAGGTTCATGACCAAAAACCAGAAAAAGCCAGTTGGCGTTGCCGCGTATTTCATCCTTTCCGCAATCGCAGCGGCATTCGTCGGCGTCCTGGTTTATTTCGGCACCCGTAAGTGGGATCAAACCTGGATCTGGAGCGGTCTCACGTTCATCATCGTGATTGTTGGCATTGCCACCTTGGCGCTCAGCGTGAAAGATGACGACTTCGACGGTTCAACGCCGCGCCTTTATAACAAGAAGCCTAAGAACTAGACCAATCTCAGCCTAGTTAGGTTAGCGGCGGAAGCGCTTGGTTAGCTCAGCAGCCAGACCGGTGTAGCTATTTGGGCGAAGGGCGATCAGGCGTTGTTTTGCTTCTGCCGAAATGTCGAGACCGTTGATGAAAGCGATCAGGTCGTCGTGACCAATTCGCTTGCCGCGGGTGAGGTCTTTGAGCAGTGCGTAAGGGTCGGAAATCTTGGAACGCCCAGCAGCCACTTCGGCGCGAATAACGGTTTGAATGGCTTCGCCCAAAACTTCCCAGTTGTCGTTTAGGTCTGCCTCGAGAACACCAACGTTCAGGTCGATTTCGCTCAGTCCGCGAGTGACGTTGTCGAGAGCGAGCATGCTGTGACCAAAGCCAAGTCCGATGTTGCGCTGAGTTGAGGAGTCGGTTAGGTCGCGCTGCAAACGACTGGTAACCAGAGTTGAACCGATCGAATCCAAAATTGCGTTTGAAAGTTCGAGGTTTGATTCGGCATTCTCGAAGCGAATCGGGTTGATCTTGTGAGGCATGGTCGAAGAACCGGTGGCGCCTGCCTGAGGAATCTGTCTGAAGTAACCAACCGAGATGTAGCTCCAGATGTCGGTGCAGAGGTTGTGAAGAATTCGGTTGAACAGAGCGATCGCTGAGTAAAGTTCAGCCTGCCAGTCATGGCTCTCAATCTGAGTGGTCAGCGGGTTCCAGGTTAGCCCCAGTGCGCTCACGAAGTCTTGCGACTGCTTGATCCAGTCAACGTTTGGCGCGGCAACAACGTGTGCCGAAAAAGTTCCGGTGGCTCCGGAGAATTTGCCCAAATATTCGGTCTTGGAAACGCGGTCTAGCTGACGCCCCAGACGGTGAACGAAAACGGCCAACTCTTTGCCCATGGTGGTTGGGGTTGCCGGCTGACCGTGAGTTCTAGCCAGCATCGCGGCGTCGACGTATTTGTCGCTAAGTTCGCGAAGTTTTTCAAGAAGTGCGTTTGCCTTAGGAAGCCAAACATTGGTTACGGCGTCGCGCACAGTAATCGCGTAGCTGAGGTTGTTGATGTCTTCGCTGGTGCAGCCAAAGTGAGTGAGCTCAAGTAGATCTTGGCGGCCTAGTTTTTCTAGGCGGGCGCGAATGAAGTATTCAACTGCTTTAACGTCATGCTTGGTGGTGGCTTCGGTGTGAGCGAGCTCGGCCACATCGGCGTCGGAGAATTCGGAAACCACTTTGCGAAGTTCGGCTGCTTCGGCATCGAGAATCGGAAGCGCTGTCTCCAGGATTCCGCGGTTGGCTAATTGGATTAGCCACTCGATTTCAACCTGGATGCGAGCTCGGTTTAGCCCGGCTTCGGAAAGATATTCACCTAGCTCGGAAACCGCGGCGCGGTAGCGCCCATCTAGTGGGGAAAGGGGCTGGACCGAAAGATTGCTCACCCTACTATTTTGCCTTACCTCTTATCCACAGAACGGCACCGAGAGTGTTTTGGGAGGTAATCATTTGTGAACCTAGTTCACATGCACGATGTTTCTTCTTTACTTGATGAGCTGATTGCCCAGCTCGAGCACTCAAAACCCAATCCAACACTCTGGTGTTCATCTGCGTCCCGAGCACTTGAAGCACAGATTGCTCGTTTGCAACTGGAACTTAGAACCCTGCAACACCAACTGATTCACCTTCCCAGGATTTCATTATGAGCGGTTTAGTTAGTTATGGGGGAGACCCGAGGGTAGCGGCTTCCAGAAGTGAGATAGAGCGAATCACTTCTGATCTCACCATGGTTCAACGGCGATTACTCGATGAGCTCCAACCCATCGCTCAGCTAAGTGGAATAGTGCATCACATTCAGCTCGACCTAAAAATCCCAGACACCCTGGTTCGATTGGGTATTCAGCGGCACGGCTGCTTTGTGGCTTCCGAAAGTTACTTCACTGGCGAGGCTCGGGTTGCACACCAACTCAATGCTTTGGCAGACCTACTGCGTGAAAATCCTTGGATGCGCAACCTTTTTCCTAAGGAGGCGGTGGTTGCCCTTGGCGCAGCTACGGTGCTGGCTGGCTTTAGTAATTCAAACTTCAGTTCTCAGGTTCTTCGTGCCACTGCAAATGAAATCCCTAAGAACAAATTGGGTCTTCTCACCAAGCTCATTCCGAGCGAGCGAGTAACCGCGGTGCCGGTTCCAACGGCTTTGAAGCACACACCAAGATCGATAGCAGCTCTAACCGAGAGATTGAACAACAGTTCAGGCAACATACGGCTTGAAAGTTATCAAACTGAACGGGGCCGAGTGGTTGTTGTCTATCTTCCAGGAACAGCCAATTGGTCGCCAATCGGAGGCAAAAGCGCATTCGATCTCCGAAGCAACGTTGAGCTCATTGGAGATTCCCAAAATTCAAATTCGAGCCGAGCCGCTCACGCGGCTATTAACGCCTTCGGCGTTACGGAGAGCGACCGCCTGATTTTGGTTGGTTATTCACAGGGCGGATTAGTTGCCGCTGAACTGGCTCGAGAAAACCCGAACGTAATTGGTGTGGTCACTGTTGGGTCACCTATTGCTAGAGAGCCAGTTCCGAATGGCGTTCCGATTCTGTCAATCGAACACAGCAACGACGTGGTTCCTGCGCTCGCGGGAGAGACCAATCCACTTACCGAAAACTGGGCAACCGCAACCAAGCACTGGGAGCTAAAACCTGGACAAACGATTTTGGATGCTCATGTGATTTCGGCCTACGTTAACACTTCGAGCGAGGTAGATAAGTCAACCGACCTAGGTCTCGCCAGAATCAGAAACCAAATTCTAGGAAACCTTGCCGGGGCCGAATCCATAGAAGCGAAAGAGTTTCAGCCGCTTAAAGCAGCTTCATAGCCTTGAAGGCAGCTCTGGCTAGGAAGGAGCTAACGCTCATAACCAATGCTCCGAGGATTGCCCAACCGAACGCCGCACTCTCCACTCCTGAGAGCGAAGCGCCGTCGATGGAGAAGATTCCGGCCTTAATGCTCGAGCTCAACCAGGCAACCAAAAGCAGCATTGCTCCGTTGATAACAACTGAGATCAGTCCGAAGGTAAGAATGTAAAGCGGGAAAGCTAGCACCTTGATTACCGGTGCAATGATCGCAGTCACCAAACCGAAAATCATTCCAACAAATACGAAAGACGCCACCAAATTCCAAGTGGTTTCGCCTCCCCAAGGAGAGATTTTGATGGCTGGAATCACCAAAGTAACCAACCACAGCGCCAAAGAATTGATGACAGTACCGACCAGAAAACGCTTCATAAGTAGATTGTGCCAGCGAACCAAACTAAATTGGAGAGGATGAATGAAAACGAAAGCGTGCCAATGGTGCAGCTGCTCTCTCCGGAGGGCGATTTTGCTGTGCCAAAACACTATGCCGAATACGGCCAGTACATTGAGCGCCTAACCGAAGAAGATTTTCTAAAGTTCTACCGCGACATGGCTCGCTGCCGTCGCTTCGACAACGAAGCCACCGCACTCCAGCGCCAGGGACAGCTTGGTCTTTGGATTCCAGCGATTGGCCAGGAAGCCGCCCAGATTGGTTCCGGCTACGGCGTTGGCAAGAACGACCACATTTTCCCTAGCTACCGCGAACACGGTGTTGCTATCACTCACGGCATCGAACTGATGTCGATTCTAAAAATGCTTCGCGGTGTAAACCACGGTGGCTGGAACCCAGAGGAAACTCGTTTCCACCTTTACGCAATCGTTCTTGGGAGCCAGGTGCTTCATGCCACCGGTTACGCAATGGGCGTTAAGTTCGACGGCAAAGTTGGAACCGGAAACCTAGAAGAAGACCTTGCGGTTATTTCTTACTTCGGCGATGGCGCAACTGCCGAGGGAGATATTTCCGAGTCTTTCCTTTTCGCAGCAAATACCCAGAGCCCAATCGTGTTCTTCTGCCAGAACAACCAGTGGGCAATTTCTTCCCCAACCGCTAGCCAAACTCGTGTACCTCTTTACCAGCGCGGCCAAGGCTTCGGCGTTCCCGGTATTCGCATCGACGGAAACGACATCCTTGCCAGCTACGCGGTAACCGCCAAGCACATGGACGACGCCCGCGAAGGCGCCGGCCCATTCATGATCGAGGCACTCACCTACCGAATCGGTGCTCACACTACCTCCGACGACCCAACCAAGTACCGCTCGGAGGAAGAGGTTGCCTACTGGACCGCTCGCGATCCGCTAAAGCGCTTTGAAACTTTCCTTCGTCGTCAGGGAATCAACGACGACTTCTTTAACGAAGTTGCCGAAGCTGGCGAAAAGCTTGCCACCGAAATTCGCGAGGCAACTTTTGCCCTGCCTCAGCCTCCGCTCGAAAACATGTTCAAGTATGTTTACTCAGAACCTCACCCGGTGATTGAGGAACAGCTCGACTGGTTGAAGCGCTACGAAGCTTCCTTCGGCGGTGAGAACTAATGGGTAACTTTGTTGAAATGCCGATCGCCAAGGCGATCAACGCAGGTCTTCGCAAGGCCATGCACGAAGACGCCAAGATTTTGGTGTTCGGCCAAGACGTTGCGCAGCTAGGTGGAGTGTTCCGAGTCACCGAGGGCATCCATGCCGAGTTTGGCGACAGCCGCATCTTCAACTCTCCAATTGCTGAGTCTGGAATCGTTGGAACCGCGATTGGTTTGGCCATGCGCGGTTATCGTCCGGTTGCTGAGATTCAGTTCGAGGGGTTCATCTTCCCCGCATTCGACCAAATCACCACCCAGTTGGCCAAAATGCAAAACCGTTCCGAAGGCCACCACCCGATGCCGGTGGTTATCCGCGTTCCGTTCGGTGGAGGAATCGGTGCTGTTGAACACCACAGCGAGAGCCCTGAGTCTTACTTCGCTCACACCCCTGGTCTTCGAGTGGTCAGCCCTAGTAATGCCAACGACGCCTATTGGATGATTCAGCAGGCAATTCGTTCAACCGACCCGGTTCTATTCTTCGAACCGAAGCGTCGCTACTGGCAGAAGGGTCAGGTTAACCTCGACACCCCGCCGCAGGATCTTCACTCGGCCAGAGTGCTTCGCGAGGGTAACGATGTAACCATCGCCACCTACGGCCCAATGGTTCACACTTCTCTTCAGGCTGCCGAAATTGCAGCCACCGAAGGCATCAGCATCGAAGTGATTGATCTTCGTTCGATTTCGCCAATCGACTTCCCGACCATCATCGAATCGGTTAAGAAGACTGGGCGTTTGATTACAGTCTCTGAAGCACCGAACTCGTTCTCGATTGCCAGCGAACTTTCTGCTCGCATCACCGAGGAATGTTTCTACCACCTGCAAGCTCCGGTTATCCGAGTTGGTGGCTTTGACATTCCTTACCCAGCGGCAAAACTTGAAGAGATTTATCTTCCCGATGCCGACCGCATCTTGGAAGCCGTCGACAGATCGAGAGCCTACTAATGAGCAAGATTGCATATTTCAATTTGCCAGACGTTGGCGAAGGCCTTACCGAAGCGGAAATCGTTTCTTGGAAGGTCAAACCGGGCGACACCGTTACCGTAAACCAGGTAATCGTCGAGATCGAAACCGCAAAGTCTTTGGTTGAACTTCCTTGCCCTTTTGCCGGAGTCATCTCCGAACTAATGGCTGCTGAGGGCGACACCGTTGAAGTTGGAAAGCCAATTATCTCGGCTACTGTCGCCGACGACGCGGTTGGAGCAACCGTGGCCCAGGCCGAAAGCGTTGCCGCAGTTCACCAGGCCGTGGCCGATGTTGCTGCTAGCGCTGCCGCTGCCGAAGAGCGCACTCCGAACCTGGTTGGCTACGGCGTTGCCGACCCGAATGGTCCGATTCGCCGCAAGCGTTCCGCAGCCCCGGTGAGCACCAACACTTCCGCTATTACGGCCATCCCGGCCGCGGCAGCAGTTCCTGGCCATCTTGCCGTGCCAACTCACCCTGAAACTCAAGTGCTGGCCAAGCCACCAATTCGTAAACTTGCCGCCGACCTAGGCGTAGACCTTGGCAAAGTCACTCCAACCGGACTAAACGGCGACATCACTCGTGAAGACGTGCTCGGTTCGGCTTCACAGGCGAGCGTGTTCCGCAACCTTTCCACCCCGGCTGTGCCTAGCGAACGCGAAGAACGCATTCCGGTTAAGGGTGTTCGAAAGGCGATCGCAAACGCGATGGTCTCTTCAGCTTTCACCGCGCCTCACGTCAGCATCTTCGTCGACGTGGATGCCACCAGAACCATGGAATACGTGAAGCGCCTCAAAGCTTCAACTGACTTCGCTGGTACCAAGGTGACCCCACTTTTGATTATGGCCAAGGCCATGATGTGGGCAGTTCGCCGCAACCCAATGGTGAACGCAACCTTCACCGCAGAAGAGATCATCGTTCACAATTTCGTGAACTTCGGTATCGCGGCTGCCACGCCTAGAGGTCTAATCGTTCCAAACATCAAAGATGCCGACAAGATGTCGATGCTCGAGCTCGCTCAAGCCATCGAACAGCTGGCCGCCACCGCGCGTGAGGGCAAAACCACCCCGGCAGACATGAAGGATGGAACCATCACCATCACCAACATTGGTGTCTTCGGCGTTGACACGGGAACCCCGATTCTGAACCCGGGTGAGGTCGCGATTGTTGCTCTTGGTTCGATTCGCCCTAAGCCTTGGGTGGTCAACAATGAGATTCAGGTTCGCCAGGTAACCACTATCGGAGCTACCTTCGACCACCGAGTCGTCGACGGTGACGTGGCCTCTCGCTTCGTTCAAGACGTGGCCTCGGTTATTGAGGAACCGGCCCTCCTCCTCGACTAATTGGTATTGACAACCATTCTCAATAAGCATTAGTTTGAGAGAGTGAAAAAATATCGCTCGCTAACGCTCGCAATGATCGCGCTACTCGCGCTCTCAGGATGCAGCCTCGCGCAACCAGATCGCTGGAGCGCTGGGGATGGGCCAATCAAGATTGTGGCTAGCACCAACGTTTGGGGTTCGGTGGCAAATCTCGTCGCCGGCGATTTAGCAACTATTGACGCGATTATTTACAACTCAAACCAAGACCCTCACTCCTACGAACTAACTGCCCGCGACCAACTACTTATTAACAACGCCGACATCGTCATTATGAACGGTGGTGGCTATGACGACTTCATTCAAATGGCTGTCGACGCCGACCCGACACCGGCAATAACCGTCAACGCCTATATGTCCTCTGGCGTCGATGAAACTAGAAACGAGCACGTTTGGTATGACGTGGATCAGATTGGTGATGTGGCTGCCGTAATTGGAGCGGCGATTGAATCCATCGACGAATCTAAGTTCGAAGAAGTTGAATCCCGGATTAGCGATTTTCGACAAAAAATTTCCGAGCGCAAGGCTCGACTAGAAAAACACAAGCTCGAGCTCATCACAGCATTCAATTCTGAACAAGAACTAACCGTATTTATGACCGAACCGCTAATGGAATATTTGGTTGAAGATTCTGGCTACCGAAACATAACCCCGAGCGAGTTCAGTGACGCTGTAGAAGAAGACCGAGACATTTCACCGGCTGTACTGGAGGAAGCAACTGCCCTAATCAAATCGGGAAGTGTCGGTGCCATCCTTCTTAATAGCAGTACTCAAACCGCTCAAATCGATGCCCTGCTCGCGATAAACCCAAAGATCCCGAATTTTGCATTCAGCGAGCTACTCATTCAAGATCCAGACACCTTTGAATATGACGGCGGCTATTTCGAGATGCTGGATGCCGCTATCGACACCTTGGTCGAAAAATGGTGAAGCCCGTCTTAGGCATCACCGAGGCCAAGCTCGAACTAGACGGTCGGGTGCTTTGGGAGAACCTAAACCTGGAGGTGCAACCAAACGAGTTCATCGCGATTCTCGGTGCCAACGGCTCGGGTAAATCTAGCCTGCTGAAGGCAATCCTTGGTCAACTGGAGTTGAGCGCTGGTTCGATTGAGTTGAATTCCAAAAAAATTCGCCGCGGCTCACGCCGCGTTGGGTATGTGCCGCAGTCGCGCCAACCAGAGACCACCATGCCGATTCGTGGCAAAGACCTACTGTGGTTGGGCCTAAACGGACATCGTTTCGGCTTCTGGGCTCCAAGCAAAACCGCCAAGGCTCAGTTCACTCACATCATTGATGCCATCGACGGGCATGAATTACAAGACAAACTGATCAGCGAAATGTCTGGCGGCGAACTTCAACGTTTTCGCGTTGGTCAAGCCGTCATCTCCGAGCCAGACCTGATCCTCGCCGATGAACCACTCAGCGCTCTTGACTACAACCAGCAGTCGGCAGTAGCCGACCTTCTGAAGCGTTAGGCGAAAGAACACCATGCAGCGGTTCTGTTCGTCACTCACGATGTAAACCCAATACTCGACATGGTCGACCGCGTTCTATATCTAGCCGGGGGAAAGTTCCGCATCGGAACCCCCGATGAAGTGCTCACCTCCGACACGCTCACCGAACTCTATGGAACCCCAATCGACGTGGTTCGAAACCAAGGACGAATTCTGGTGCTCGGCGCCCACGACGATCACGACCACCATCACGAAGAGGAGTGGTCATGATTTTCGATTTCTCTAACTACGACGAACTGCTTCCGCTGGTCACCAACTCCCTGATTGTCGGAGCGATGCTGGCGGTTGTCGGTGGCCTGGTTGGCGTATTTGTAATCAACCGTGACATGTCGTTCGCAGTTCACGGAATCTCCGAACTCAGCTTCGCCGGGGCATCAATCACACTGTTAGTTGGCGGCAATGTTGTCTTCGGTTCGGTGGTCGGTTCACTGGTGGCAGCAATCGTCATTGGAATCATGGGAGCGAAAGCCAAAGAGCGTAACTCGATCACCGCTGTGCTTATGCCGTTCGGCTTGGGCCTCGGGATCTTGGCACTTTCACTCTATGAAGGTAGGGCTTCGAATAAGTTCGGGCTACTTACCGGTCAGATTGCGGCAGTCGACGACCCGCAGCTCCTTTCGATTTCCGTCATTGCTGCAGTTGTGGTGACCACACTGCTTATTGTTTGGCGTCCACTCACATTCGCTTCGGTAGACGCGGAGGTGGCTGCAGCTCGGGGAGTGGCAACGCGCTCGCTTTCAGTTTTGTTCATGGTCATACTGGGCTTGGCCGTGGCTGCCAGCATCCAGGTAGTCGGTGCTCTCCTAGTTCTGAGTCTCTTGGTTACTCCGGCTGCGGCGGCTGTGCGCGTGAGCCGCTCACCTTTTGTAATTCCGATTCTTTCGGTCGGCTTCGCTCTCGTTTCAGTCCTGGGCGGAATCTTGCTCGCGCTTGGCTCTAGCCTTCCAATCAGTCCTTATGTAACCAGCATCTCGTTCCTCATTTATCTGGTTGCTCGAGCAATCGCTTGGGTGAGAAACCGATGACCGCAAAACGAAACACCTGGCAAAAAGACGCGGTCCGTCATGCGCTCAGCGAGGCAACCGGATTTGTCTCTGCACAAGATCTGCACCTAGTGCTTCGAAACCATGGTTCAACCATCGGCTTGGCAACTGTCTACCGGGCGCTCGCGGACCTAGCCACTCTGGGCGAGGCCGACAGCCTGCAAAGCAAGGACGGCGAACTGCTTTACCGCGCCTGCGGAACCGACCACCACCACCACCTGATCTGTCGCAAGTGTGGAAAGACGGTTGAGATCGAAGCCGACAAAGTTGAAGCGTGGGCCGATGATGTAGCCAAGACCCACGGTTTTAGTCGTCCGAGCCACACCATCGATATTTTCGGTGACTGCTCCTCTTGCGTGTAAATAGATTTCGTTATTACGATTTCTTTAGGGGGAAACATGTCTACTAACGAACAAATTGAAAAGAAAACTGATCCTTATGTCGCATTGCGCTACCTAGGGGTCGCCGAAATTGTTGCCTACGTCGGGCTATTTTTGTGGCTGTGCACATTCGTGGGGACTTTCGACTGGTTTTCTACCTTCGCGCAATTCTTTGTGCTCACCTATCTCGCAGCACTTGCCACCTTGTTGCCTTCGGTGATTGCATTTATCAATGCACCAACTGCTCGAAACCCGGAAAAGATAAAGACCGCCAAAACTTTACAGAAAACCCTTTTCATCCAGGTTTGCGTGGCCTTGGTGCCATCAATGGCTTTAGCATCTTCCGTGCCGGTACTGCTCATCGCCTGTTTTCTTGGATTCATTTTCTTCGGCGTGATGCTCACTTTTACGAAGCCGATTCTGGCAACTATTCAAACTTTGCCGGTCCCTACGTACACGCCAGTCAATCTGGAGGGTACCCAGAGCATGCATCAGGGACTTTACTGTGCGAAGTGTGGATCTCCACTTGGGGCTCAAGGCCTGTGCCCCAAGTGCGGTTGATGCGCTCTACCGAAATCTGGACTTGATTAAGCACTAACAAGTCACCTAGACTTACCTAGTTGCTTTGAGCAGCATAGTTTTTGTACCCAAGCCAAAACAAAACCCAATTCCTGGGCTTCATCTGGCTTGTTAACGAGGAGAAGAAATGGCAGCCTACTGTCAGGTGACTGAGACCAAGCCACAGTTTGGTCACGCGGTTTCGCACGCCCAGAACAAGACCAAGCGTCGCTTCAACCCAAACATCCAGAAGAAGACCTACTTCGTGCCTTCGCTGAAGCGCAACGTAACCCTTCAGCTAAGCGTTCGCGGCATCAAGGTTATTGACGCTCGCGGCATTGAGTCGGTTGTAGCTTCACTGCTTGCCCGTGGCGAGAAGATCTAAGGAGCTATAGAACAATGGCTAAGAAAGACAAGGACATCCGTCCAATCATCAAACTGAAGTCGACTGCCGGCACCGGTTACACCTACGTAACCCGTAAGAACCGCCGCAACGACCCAGACCGTATCGTGCTAAAGAAGTTCGACCCAGTGGTTCGTCAGCACGTTGAATTCCGCGAGGAGCGCTAAACACATGGCTAAGAAGAGCAAGATCGCTAAGAACGAGAAGCGCAAAGTAATCGTTGAGCGTTACGCAGAAAAGCGCCTAGCGCTTAAGAAGGCACTAGTTGACCCAAACAGCACCGACGCACAGCGCGAAGAGGCTCGTCTAGGTCTACAGAAGCTTCCACGCAACGCTTCACCAGTTCGCGTTCGCGGACGCGACGCCATCGATGGTCGTCCACGTGGTTTCCTCAGCAAGTTCGGTGTTTCTCGTGTTCGCTTCCGCGACATGGCTCACAAGGGCGAGCTTCCAGGTATCACCAAGTCATCCTGGTAAATCAGTTTTAGTGAAACCGCCACCTTCGGGTGGCGGTTTTCGTTTAACCGCATAAATAAAGGGATTTAGACACGCCGAGCCAAATAACCCTGCGATTTTTACAGAGGCATAGATTTATAGCGACTAACAAGTAGTCATTCTTTCTAACATCGGAGGGCCAAATGGCTAACACTCTAAACAAGGGCGAGCTAGTTGCCGCTATTGCTGCACACACTGGTGAATCTCAGGCTGCTGTCAACCGTGTAGTTGACGCACTATTCGAGACCATCGCAAAGACCGTTGCCAAGGGCGACAAGGTCACCATCCCAGGTTGGATCTCAGTTGAGAAGGGTCACCGCGCTGCTCGTCAGGGCCGTAACCCACAGACTGGTGCAACCATCCAGATTGCTGCTTCGAACACCGTTAAGGTTTCAGCTGGTAGCAAGCTAAAGGCTGCAGTCAAGTAATAACTTTTTACTTGTGGAAGGCGTCGGCTTCGGCCGGCGCCTTCTCGCTTAAGATGGAGAAGTGAACACCACCCAGCAAGCCCGCCTCTTCGTTTTTGGCCAATTCGCTCTTCTAGCGCTTCTCTTCTTCTGGCCAGACGACCACGTGGGTTTCGGTCTTCTAGATTTCCTTTTTGAGTTCGTCGGGGTGCTTTGTTTCATCGGCGGCGGCACCCTAGTGTTCGTGGCAATCAGAAGGTTGTTTGCTCGCTCGCTTCCGAAAATCACCGGCACCGACAAAGAGAAATTCCTAAAGTCACTTCGCGTGGTTTGGCCTAAACCTGCCGACGACGCCAAGTTGGTCACCAACGGGGTGTTCAAGAGAATGCGCCACCCAATCTACACCGGGCTGCTACTTATTGCCTACGGCGTTGGAATTGCTTCTGGGCCTGTTCCTCACCTGTTCTTTGCCATCGCCCTGCACGTGGTTTTGCGCAACAAGTCGGCTCTTGAAGAGAAGTTCTTGGCCGAGAAGTTCCCTGAGTACCCTGAGTACGCGGCGAAGACCGGACGATTCTTTCCAAAGGTCGAAGATTGAGCAAACGCCTCGTCGGGGTTTTTGCCACTTACGGTTTCGCGGCGTTAGCCATTTGGCTTGGGCTTAGTTTCACCAAAGGCAATGGCCCATTGGCACTGGGCGACCCTGGTGAATTGGTTCGTTGGGCGCAGCCGATCATGCAGTCGGTCAAAAACTTGGCGATGGCAATGGCGGTTGGTTCACTGGTTTTCGCAGCCTGGGCTTTTTCTGAAAAATCCGAAGCGCTCACGCGCTCTCTTCAACGAGCATCTTTCGCCAGCATCGCCTGGACCATTGCGGGGGCGAGTCACCTGCTTCTCACGTACCTCTGGGTGACTGGTTCCGACTTCTCACTTGGCAACGACTTTGGCGCGGGGCTCTGGCAGTTCGTATCGCAGATGGAACTAGGTCAGGCCCTTTCGCTCAACGTGTTGGCGGCAGCAACACTTAGCCTGCTAACTCTTACCGTTACCTCACTTCGCTCAACGCTATTCCTAGCTGCTTTAGGGTTGGCCGCGCTTATCCCACTCGCGGTAATCGGCCACGCCGCCGGTACTTCCGGCCATGACATGGCCGTCAATTCAATGGGAATCCACCTTGTGGCCGCGGTGGTCTGGGTAGGCGGGCTTATCGAACTGGGCTTCCAGGTTATTGCCGGAGGCAATTGGAGAATTCTTGCAAAGCGTTATTCAACTCTTGCTCTTTTTGCATTCGCGCTAACCGCGGTCAGCGGTATTGCCGCCTCGGCACTTCGAATCGTCGATGTGAAGTATCTCTTCACCGAGTGGGGCGTGCTCGTGTTGGTGAAGATTACCGTTCTGGTTTTGCTTGGAATCTTTGGAGCCTTCTATCGCCTCCGATTGATCGAGAAGGCGTCGAGTTCTTCTTTTCTCTGGCTAGTTTTTTCCGAACTGGCTCTAATGGGCGCAGCTTTTGGTCTTGGCTCAAGCCTTGGCCACTCGGCTCCGCCGAGCACCAACATCAAGTTGGACAACTCAGGTGATCCAGCAGTAATCCTGACCGGTTCGGCGCTGCCACCGGAACTAACGCTCGAGCGCTGGTTTACCTCATACAAGCTCGACCTAGTTTGGTTGGTGATTGTTGTGGCAGCCACAGCGCTCTACCTTTACGGAGTGAAACGCCTAAAGCAACGCGGAGATACGTGGCCAATTGGTAGAACCATCACTTGGCTTCTTGGCATGGGCTTGTTGCTTTGGATTACCAATGGTCCCTTGAACGTTTATGAGCAGTATCTGTTCTCGGTGCACATGCTCGCTCACATGATTCTCACCATGGGCGTTCCCGTGCTCTTAGTTCCAGGAGCGCCGGTGACGCTACTGATGAGAGCGGCCGAAGCACGCAAAGACGATTCACGTGGTCTTCGTGAATGGGTGCTCTGGGCGGTGCACACGCCTTGGGCGAAGCTGGTTTCCAATCCGATCTTCGCGGCTGTGAATTTCGCGGCGTCGCTGGTGATTTTCTATTTCACTCCGCTGTTCGCTTGGTCAACTCGCGATCACCTTGGCCACGAGTGGATGATTGTGCACTTCCTGATCACCGGCTACCTGTTCGTGCAGGCGGTGGTTGGCGTTGACCCAGGTCCGGTGAGAATTCCTCACCTGCTTCGCCTGATGCTACTAATCGCTACGCTCGCCTTCCACGCCTTCTTCGGCCTGTCGCTGATGAGCGGCGACGGCCTGCTTTTAGCCGACTGGTACGGCGCTATGGGCCGAACCTGGGGTGAATCTCCGATCGCCGACCAACAAACCGGTGGCGCTATAGCGTGGGGTATCGGGGAATTGCCAGCCGCTGTGCTTACGATTATCGTTTCCATCCAATGGTTCAGATCCGATGTTCGAGACGCCAAACGTTTAGACCGCGCGTCAGACCGCAGTGGTAATAAAGACGTAGACGATTACAACGCAATGTTAGAGAAGCTAGCAAAGCGCGACGGGGAACAACGATGACTCACGAGATAAAGCTTTCGAAAGAACAGTTAGCTATGTTCGACTTTCTTGAGAACGAGCACGACCACATTTTTGTGACCGGTCGCGCCGGCACTGGAAAATCAACCCTGTTGAACCACTTCGTGAACAACACTAAAAAGAATGTTGCCGTGGTTGCCCCTACGGGCGTTGCCGCCTATAACGTTGGTGGTCAGACCATCCACTCGTTCTTCGGCATACCACCAAACGGCGTGCTCGGAATTCAGCCGCTCCACAAACACCTTTACGGTCGCACACGCGACGCACTTCGTTCGCTCGACATGGTGGTCATCGACGAAATCTCGATGGTAAGTGCCGACCTCATGGACGCCATGGACACCATGCTTCGAACCGCTCGCGGTAAAAACAAAGGACCTTTCGGTGGTGTTCAGGTGGTCATGTTTGGCGACCCGTATCAGCTACCGCCAATTGCCGTGAAGCCAGGAGTCGAGGGCTACGACTACCTCAAAGAGACCTATCGCTCCGACTGGTTCTTCGATGCCAAGGTTTGGGGCGAGTCGAAACTGCTCCGCTACGAGTTGAACGAAAACTTCCGCCAGCACGACGACAAGTTCATTGAGATCCTCAACGCCATCCGCGACGGCAGCGTGAACCAGGAGATGCTCGACACCCTGAACCAGGCGGGCAACCGCTACCCGAAGAACCAAGACGCAATTCGCCTGTCTGGCATCAACGCGAAGGTGAATAACTACAACGCCAGCCGCCTTGCCAACACCGCCGGCGACACCAAGTTCTTCGAGGCAAATGTTCCGATTGGAACCTTGCAAGATTTCGGCAAGACCCCGCCGGCCGACGTAACGCTTGAACTAAAAATCGGTGCTCAGGTGATGTTCATCAAAAATGACGATCAGAACACCGCGAAAGACGGCGGTTACAACCGTCGCTGGGTTAACGGCACAATCGGTCACGTAACCAAAATCGTTTCTCACAACCACGTCAAGGTTGAAGTTGATGGCGAAGAATTCGACGTTCACCAGTCGACCTGGGAAAAGATTCGTTACCAACTCGACGAACAGTTCGACGAGAACACCCAGCGTTTCAAGGAAGTTTTAGTTCCAGAAACCGTTGCCGAGTTCCGCCAGCTTCCGCTGCGTTTGGCCTGGTCGGTTACCGTTCACAAGTCGCAGGGAATGACCTACGACGAAGTTGTAATTGAGCTCGGCGGAAACGCCTTCTCAGCTGGGCAGACCTATGTGGCACTTAGCCGCGTTCGCTCGCTCGAGGGTCTTTACCTAACCGCGCCAATCACCCTTCGCGACGTCATGATCGACGACCACGTGCAGCGCTTCATGAGCGAAGCGCCAAGCCCAAACTACGACGGCTTATTCTAAGAATTTCTCTCGTGCCCGCTCAAGCGTGGTCACGCTAACTCGCTTCTGGGCGAAATTGTCGGCGGCCAACTCAACCAAGTGGTCGGTCTCTAGCCGGAAGAATTTTGAAGCTCTGAAGTTTGGAGTCAGGAGAGCCACGGTTTTGGCTACCGCCTTTAGTAAATTGTGGCGTCCGCGAATATGGGCGAATTCGTGCCAGTAAATTGCCTCAAGTTCGTCTGCGTCCATCTCTTCCAGAGCGCTTTTAGAAACCACTATTCCGAACTTGCCACCAATCTTTGCCACAAAGGCCAATGGCACCGGGAAAGCAACCTCGTAAAGCTTCACGTTTTCGAAAGTGCCAAACGCTTTTGCCGTTGACGCCAGTTCTTTCGTTGCCACGCTCGCCTGCTCGATGAGCGGTTCGGTCTTTAGGTTGATCAGAGCAATTGCTACACCGCTCAGTGCGACCAGTAACCAGAGCCCGATCTGGCTTCCCACTTCTCCGGCCAAAATTTTCGCGCTAGAGGAGTACTGCAGCAGGTCGAGAAGCGCCCAGAAGGTGATGAAGATGGCGGCCAAGCCGGCTAGTACCGAACTGATGAAATAGGTGAACCACAGAGTCAGGGCAAACCTTGGCACGTTGTAGAACATGCCAACCAAGAGTTTCGGCATTAGAGCGGTAATCAGAATTACCCACTCGATCGCGAGAGGTATGTAGAGAATTGGGGCGGTCACCCGAAACTACTTGTCTAGCGTCTCGCGAAGTGCTGCTAACTGTTTTGGCGTCAGCGATTTGGTGAACTGGGCAAAAGTGAGTGCAGGATTGTCGCTCCCGCTGAGCAACTTCAACATCAGATTCGCGCTGTGGCGCTCTCTGGTTTCCGCCGCCGAGAAGTTGAGCGAGCGACCACTTCCGTTTTCACGAACGACCAGTTCTTTGTCGACTAGGCGTGAGAGCACGGTCAAGATTGTGGTCAGCGCCAGTTCTTCTCCAGCCTTATTTGCTTGCTCAAGAATCTGCTGGGAAGTTAGCGATCCTTCGGCATCCCATAGGGCGTCCATTACTAGGTTTTCTAGTTCGCCCTGCTGGCGTCCGCGTTTGCTCATGGGTTTATTCTACAAAGTGTCGACTAAAAATCTGAATCTGAAAATTAGGTAACCTAGAACCATGCTTATGTCAGACCGCGATATCCGCGCATCCATCGAAGCCGGCCAAATTGGCCTGGAGCCGCTCGAAATGGAACTGCTTCAGCCATCGAGTTTTGATGTGCGACTCGACCGCTTCTTCCGTCTGTTCGATAACCACAAATACGCATTCATCGACCCAGCCGAAGACCAGAGCGATCTCACCCAGCTGATCGAAGTTGACCCAAACGAGGCCTTCATTCTTCACCCTGGGGAATTCGTGCTCGGCTCAACCTACGAGTTCGTAACCCTGTCAGACAACATCGCAGCCCGTCTCGAGGGAAAGTCTTCACTCGGACGCCTCGGGCTAATGACCCACTCCACAGCGGGATTCGTTGACCCTGGATTCAAGGGCCACGTAACTCTTGAGCTTGCCAACGTTTCGAACCTACCGATCAAGTTGTGGCCAGGCATGAAGGTGGGGCAACTTTGCTTCTTCCAGCTTTCTAGCCCTAGCGAAACCCCTTACGGCAGCGAGAAGTACAACAACCGCTACCAAGGCCAGCGCGGACCAACGGCTTCACGTTCATTCATGAACTTCTATCGCACCGACGTAGGAAACGAACCTTTAGAACAGTAGCTCGCTTGTTCTACAATAAGTAGAGTAGTATTTCTACGGAATGTAAAACAACCGAAAGGAACCAACATGCTAAAGAAACTAATCGCGATTTTCGCAGTGCTATTTGCAACCGTGAGCATCACCGGTTGCGCCCCAGAAGCCACCAACGAACTACCTAAGACCGGCATCATCATCGAAGATGCATGGGTTCGCGCCAGCGAATACTCAGCTGAGGCCGGCGGCATGACCGGAATCTTCGCCAAGATCACCAACAACGGCGACAAGACCATCACCCTAGTTGGCGGAAGCACCGATGCAGCCATGATGGTTCAGACCCACGAAGTGGTCGATGGGGTAATGCAGGAGATGAAGGGCGGCATTGAGATTCACGTTGGCCAGACCGTAACTCTGCAGCCAGGTGGCAAGCACATCATGTTGATGAACCTAACCAAGCCAATCGTGGTTGGTGACAAGATCGACTTCACCTTCAAGTTCGATAAAGCCGACTCACAGACGTTCACTCTAACCGCCAAGGAAAGCGAAGGCGGAGACGAGACCTACACCGAGTGATCTCACGACGCGGATTCCTAACGGCATCCACTGCGGCCGCTTCGGCTGCGGTGGGTGCCGTTACCGCGTCTGCTCTGCAACCGAAGTCCGATGAAGCAGCAGCCACGATTGGCCTAAAAACCGTAAACCCGCATGGCAAACACCAAGCCGGAATCGCTCTCGAGCTCCAAGCTCACTCAAGATTCATCGCCTTCGACGTTTTTGCGAAAACCACCAAAGCCGACCTGGCCAAGTGGGCCGAAATAATCACCGACGACATTCGTCGCCTCACCAAAGGTGAACCGGTTCTAGCCGACCCAACCGAACAGTTCGCAGGTCTTCCATCGAGGCTGACCATAACCATTGGCTTTGGTCCAAAACTTTTGAAGCAACTTTCGATAGAAGCACCTGCCGGTTTTTCCGAACTTCCAGCTTTTAAAATCGACCGGCTCACGCCGGAATACTCGGATGGCGACATCCTCGTTCATGTCAGCGCCGATGACCCGCTAACCCTCTTCCATGCATCCAGAGCGCTAACTCGCGACACCGAAGGCTTCGCTACCCTGCGCTGGGTTCAGGAAGGTTTCTCGAACGCGGCAGGAGTGAAGCGTCCTGGCACAACCCAGCGAAACCTAATGGGTCAGGTTGATGGCACTGACAACCCTGCTTTCGGAACCGACCAGTTCAACGATTTGGTCTGGATCAAAGATGGCCCAGATTGGGCAATTGGCGGCACCCAACTAGTGCTTCGCCGAATCAAGATGAACCTCGACACCTGGGATCGCCTCAGCACCGATCAAAAAGAGGGAGTCATCGGTCGCAAGCTTTCCAATGGAGCCCCGCTAACCGGATCCAAGGAACGCGACCTACCAAACTTCGACGCTGTTGACAGCAACGGCATCAAGGTGATTCCGCCATACGCACACATTCGCAAAGCCGCCGGAAAAGCGGGACAACAATTCTTCCGCCGCCCATTCAATTACGAAGTGCCCGGCCAAGAGGCGGGCTTACTCTGGACGGCTTACTGCGCCAATCTCACCGAACAATACATCCCGATTCAAACCGCACTCGACGAAGGCGACCTTCTGAATGTCTGGACAACGCCGGTTGGGTCGTCGGTTTGGGTTATTCCAAAAGGTTTCAGTGAAGGCGAAATTCTCGCCGCCGCCTTTTTTAGCTAGAAGTTCGCGACTAAACGCCTTTGGCAACCTTGATGATTAGGTCGATATAGGTTTTCCGAGCTAAGGCTACGGTAAGACCTGCTACTGAACGGGCTTCCATCGAGTTCGTGCTCACATGATGGCCGGCCGACCACGAGGCGTAACCATGAGTCATCCAGGCCACGTGCCCAGCCGTTAGCAAAGCACCCGGGTTGGCGATAGCCAAGGATCGGGGCAAGTGATCTTTGTCGAATTCCACCGAGCTTACGGTTCCGTTTCGAAGATCGTGGACGATTACAGCAAGAAGAGCAAGGTGGTAGTCGAAAATATCGGCCATCTCCTTCTGATATCTGGCTTTAACGAGTTTTTGAGAATTGAACGACGCGAGCGGGTGCTGAAGCAACAAATACATTCCACTAAATTCTTGAGCCCACTTTGCTTCATCGGCGACAAATGCACGCAATCGCTTTTCCGGATTAGCTGGAGCGTTTTGAATCGAATCAACTACATTTCTTGACCAAAGTTGATAGGCCCACCAAGTAGCTTCCGCCAGAAGCCCATCGCGATTCTCAAAGTGGTAATTAATCAGAGGGTGTTTTAGTCCTAGACGGTCAGACACGCGCATCGGGCTGAAATCGGCCGGTCCAACATCTCGAATGTCTTCGATCGCGAGCATTATCAATTTCTCACGTGTGGAGGGATCCGCCACGGGGCCGAGTTTCAACCAATCGGATGCCACATATTTTCTGGCATCAGGCAGGCTTCTCGGACTCATCCCGCAAGTTTATCCTGACGGCGCGTAAAATTTGGGCCTATGCCTAGGCTTCGATAACAGCTGGGCGCGGGTGCACTCTCGATAGCAAGAACGTTCCCACGATCAGGATGAGCATTAGTCCCCAGATTCCGTAGATGGTGTTGTTGCCTTCACCGAGGAAGATGGTAGCGGCTGCGATTGATAGTGACCACATGGTGCCGGATAGGAAGCTGATGGCTCGTCCGGTGGTTTGGTAGAGACCGAAAACTTCGCCTTCACGGCCGCGAGGGGTGAAGCGAGCAACGAAGGTTCGGCTGGATGCCTGGGCAGGGCCAACGAACAGGGTTAGCAGCAGACCGAAGACCCAGTAGGTGATTTGGCCGAGGTCGCGGAATATGAATACGCAGCTGGCGCTGATCATTAGCCCGATAAGCGAACCGAGGATTACCGTTCTAGAACCAAGAATGTCATCCAGGCGTCCGCCGATTGCAGCACCGATGGCAGCCACAATGTTGGCACCGATTCCGTAGAAGATGATCGACTGAGTGTCGAAGCCGAACGAGAGCGTTCCGAGAACGGCTCCAAAGGTGAAAACACCAGCTAGGCCATCGCGATAAACCGCACTTGAGATGAGGAACTTGAACGTTTCGGGAGCCTGCAAACGCAGAGTCTTGAGTTGCTTCCAAAGCCCGGCATAAGACTGAAGGATTGTTTCCTTCTTGGCGTCGGCTTTCTTTTGGATCTCTGGCACCCAGAGCAGTAGAGGAATGGTGAACACTAGGATCCAGCCTGAGGCGAAGAGGAAGATGGTTCGGATGTTGATGGCATTGGCGTCGGTCAGTCCGAACCAGTAGTGGCCATCAGGAAGAACGAATCCAACCAGCGAGATTAGTAGCAGGATGATTCCGCCAACGTAACCGAGACCCCAGGCGTAGCCGGAGATGCGGCCGATGTTGTTTTCGGTGGTTACGTTCTTGAGCATGGCGTAGTAGTTGATGAACGCAGACTCTTGGATGACCGATCCGATTCCATAGAGCACAAGACCGAATACGAAGAATTCTGGTTTTGGTTCAATCAGGAAGCTAGCCGCCGTGATCACCACGAGGATTCCGGTGTTGATTAGGAGCCATAGTTTGCGGCGTCCGGTTTCATCGGAACGGCGTCCGAGCACCGGTGCGATTAGAGCAAGTAGTAGGCCGGCGATCGCGGTTGCCCAACCAAGCTGCTGGTCCGCGTTTTTGATGCCGGTGGCAACTGCACCAGTTAGGTAGACCGGGAAGATGAAGGTCTGCATCAGGGTTGGGTAAGGCTGTTCGGCCCAGTCCCAGAGCGCCCATGAGATTGTGGTGCGGCGATTATTCTTCGGAGCAGCGTTGATCGTCATAGGTAAAGCCTAAGTCGCACACTTTTGGATTTTTCTAGACCACGGGTCTTTTTAGGTAACGAATTGAAAGTTGAGTCATTCACACTCAACTTTCAGGTTTCTCTCTTGACAAAGTGTTTTGGGTTTGCGAAACTTGAGTCAATGCCACTCAACTTTGAGTAGCTAAACCGAAAGATCGCCTTCGGGCGATACAAACAAGGAGAAACACATATGGCACGTGCAGTAGGCATCGACCTCGGCACCACCAACAGCGCGGTTAGCGTGCTGGAAGGTGGAGAGCCCACCGTAATCGCTAACGCAGAAGGCTTCCGCACCACCCCGTCGGTGGTTGCATTCACCAAAGACGGCGAAGTGCTCGTCGGTGAAACCGCAAAGCGCCAGGCAGTAACCAACGTAGACCGCACCATCGCATCGGTGAAGCGTCACATGGGAACAAACTGGACCTTCGCAGTAGACGAGAAAAAGTACACCCCGCAGGAAATTTCAGCTCGCATCTTGGCCAAGCTAAAGCGCGACGCCGAAACCTACCTGGGCGAATCAGTAACCGACGCGGTAATCACCGTGCCTGCTTACTTCAACGACGCCGAGCGTCAGGCAACCAAGGATGCTGGTGAGATCGCCGGACTCAACGTTCTACGAATCATCAACGAGCCAACCGCTGCCGCATTGGCTTACGGCCTCGACAAGGGTAAAGAAGACGAACTAATCCTCGTCTTCGACCTCGGTGGCGGAACCTTCGACGTTTCACTACTAGAAGTAGGAAAAGACGACGAATTTTCGACCATTCAGGTTCGTTCGACCTCGGGCGACAACCGCCTCGGCGGCGACGACTGGGATCAGCGCATCGTTGATCACCTAGTCAAGAAGTTCAAGGAGACCACCGGCGTCGACGTATCTGGCGACAAGATTGCTCTCCAGCGTCTCAAGGAAGCAGCCGAGCAGGCGAAGAAGGAACTGTCGCAGTCGATGACCGCGAACATCCAGCTTCCATACCTTTCGCTTACCGAAAACGGCCCAGCGAACCTAGACGAAACTCTGACCCGCGCCCAGTTTGAGCAGATGACCTCTGACCTACTTGACCGCACCAAGAAGCCATTCAACGACGTAATCAAGGAAGCCGGCGTAAAAGTTGGCGACATTGCCCACGTTGTTTTGGTTGGTGGATCAACCCGTATGCCAGCAGTGACCGAGCTAGTGAAGTCGCTGACCGGTGGCAAGGAGCCAAACAAGGGCGTAAACCCTGATGAGGTTGTAGCCGTTGGTGCAAGCTTGCAGGCTGGTGTACTAAAGGGTGAGCGTAAAGACGTTCTACTAATTGACGTAACCCCACTGAGCCTCGGCATCGAGACCAAGGGTGGCATCATGACCAAGCTCATCGAGCGCAACACCGCGATCCCAACCAAGCGTTCGGAAACCTTCACCACCGCTGAAGACTCTCAGCCATCGGTAACCATCGCAGTATTCCAGGGTGAGCGTGAGTTCACTCGCGACAACAAGTCGCTAGGAAACTTCGACCTAACCGGAATTGCGCCAGCACCACGAGGCGTTCCACAGATTGAAGTTACCTTCGACATCGATGCCAACGGTATCGTCCACGTTTCTGCAAAGGACAAGGGCACCGGCAAGGAGCAATCGGTCACCATCACCGGTGGCGGTTCGCTTCCAAAGGAAGACATCGAGCGCATGGTTCGCGAAGCTGAAGAGCACGCCGCTGAAGACAAGGCTCGCCGCGAGGAGCAGGAGACCCGCAACACTGCGGAGAACTTCGCTTACTCAACCGAGAAGGTCATCAAGGACAACGACGACAAACTACCTGAAGACGTCAAGGCAGAAGTTCAGGCCGACATCGATGCACTGAAGACCGCGCTCGCGGGAGAAGACATCGAAGCTGTGAAGTCCGCGAACGAGAAGCTAAACACCTCGGCAATGAAGTTGGGCGAGGCACTTGCTGCCAACGCTTCTTCTGAAGAGGCTCCAGCTGAAGAGGCTAACTCAGGCGAAGACGTAGTCGACGCCGAGGTTGTCGAAGACGAGGACGACAAGAAGTAATGTCTGACGAAAACGTAACTGGTGAGCCGGCTCCGGAGGAAACTCCGGAGTCTGCCCCAGACCAACTTGATCAGGAACTTGCTGACCTAGTCGAAGAAACTGGTCCGATTTCGAAAGAAGCCGAACTACTAAACGACCTTCAGCGTTTGCAAGCCGAATTCGTGAACTACAAAGCTCGTGTTGAGCGCGACCGTGACCAGGCCAGAACCATGGCTATCGCTGAAGCTTTTCGCGCACTGCTGCCAGCACTCGACGACCTAACTCGTGCCGAAGCACACGGAGACCTTGAGGGTTCCCCGTTTGCAGCGGTTGTGGCGAAGATTCGTAACGCCGGAGACAAGTTTGGGCTAAAGGCTTTTGGTGCGAAGGGCGACAAGTTCGACCCTGAGCTTCACAACGCCCTCGTTCAGACTCCGTCGGATGAAGTTACCGAAACCATCATCGCCGACGTGGTTGAGCCTGGCTACATGATCGGGGATCGTTTACTTCGCCCAGCAATGGTCGCAGTCAACATTCCCAAGTAAGAGGTAAGCATGGCAAGTCAAGACTGGTTTGAAAAAGACTTCTACAAGATTCTTGGGGTAACCAAGGAAGTTACTGACGCCGAGCTTAAAAAGGTCTACCGAAAGCTCGCCCGCGAGTTTCACCCGGATTCAAATCAGGGAAACCCCAAAGCTGAAGCTCGCTTCAAGGAAATCTCTGAGGCTTACAGCGTTCTCAGCGACAAAGAGCAGCGAACCGAATACGACCAAATGCGTGCCATGGGGCCGGGCGGCTTTAGCGGCGGACGCGGCGGTTTCTCAGGTGGCGGCCAAGGCTTCCCCGGCGGAGCAGCTGGCTTCGAAGACGTCTTCTCAAACCTTTTCGGAGGCGGAGGCGGTTTCGGAGGTTTCGGTGGTCCTCAGCGCGGAGCCGATATGACTCACCGCGCAACCATCGACTTCATCGACTCAATTAAGGGAACCACCCTGAAATTGAACTTCGATCGCGGTGGCGTGGTTCAGGTGAAAATTCCTGCTGGAATCCAAGACGGTCAGAAGGTCAAGGTTCGTGGCAAGGGTCAACCTTCGCCAAACGGCGGAGAAGCTGGAGACCTACTGGTTTCCGTTCACGTAAAGCCGCACCCGGTTTTCGTCCGTGATGGAAGCAACTTGCGCGTTTCGGTTCCGGTAACTTTCGTTGAAGCCTCGCTAGGAGCAACTATTTCTGTTCCAACGCTTGGCGGTGAACCGGTCAAGTTGAAGGTAGCCCCAGGCACCCCAAACGGTCGCGTGCTTCGCGTTAAGGGCAAGGGTGTTGAATCGGCGAAGGGCATCGGCGACCTACTGGCAACAGTAGAAATTGCGGTGCCTTCGCACCTCAGCGACAAGGCAAAAAAGAAGTTGGAAGAGTTCAACGATCTAGTGCCACAGGAAGATCCGAGAGAAGACCTGCTCCTACGAGCCGGCCTTCTGTAAGGGGAAATCATGGAAGAGTTCGACGAAAACACACCGATGTTCGCCATCGCAGTGGCGGCCGAACTTGCCTTCATGCACCCGCAAACTTTGCGACAGTATGACCGCATGGGTCTCGTGATTCCGGTTCGAACCGGAGGACAATCGCGTCGCTACACAATGCGAAACATAGCTCAGCTTCGAGAAATCGCAAGGCTGTCTACCGAAGGCGTGAGCCTCGAAGGTATTCGAAGAGTCTTGGAGCTTGAGAACCAAAACAACGAACTTCAACAGCGAGTTCGAGATTTGGAAACTGCATTAGCCAACGAGCTGATGAACCGCCCTGGCGCACGTGTGTTTGCCGCTGGTGAAACCGGAATCGAGAGCATTGCTCGCGGATCTAGACCACAGCGCAAAACTCAGGTAGTGCTTTGGCGGGCGAAGTAGCCCTTCGCGAAGGAGAACAAAATGAACCAACAACAAGAAGAACAGAAAACCGCTCTCGAGCGTTTTGGAATCGATCTAACCGAACGTGCTCGCAATGGCAAGTTCGATCCGGTGATTGGCCGCGACTCTGAGATTCGCCGAGTAGCCCAGGTGCTTAGTCGCCGAACCAAAAACAACCCGGTCCTCATTGGCGAACCTGGAGTTGGAAAGACCGCAGTGGTTGAAGGTCTCGCCCAACGTATCGTTGCCGGAGATGTGCCGGAGAGCTTGAAGGATAAGCGCCTGATTTCACTTGATCTGGCCGCAATGCTGGCCGGCGCTAAGTATCAAGGTGAATTTGAAGAGCGTTTGAAAGCCGTGCTCGCGGAGATCAACGCTGCCGAGGGTCAGATCATCACGTTCATCGACGAACTTCACACTCTGGTTGGTGTCGGTGGAGGAAACTCGGCCATGGACGCTTCGAACATGCTCAAGCCGATGCTCGCCCGCGGTGAACTGCGCCTCATCGGTGCCACTACCCTCGACGAATATCGCCAGTACATCGAAAAGGATTCCGCCCTCGAACGCCGCTTCCAGCAGGTTTACGTTGGTGAACCTTCGGTGGTCGACACGATCGCGATTTTGCGCGGTCTCAAAGAACGTTACGAAGCTCACCACAAAGTAGCAATAGCCGACAGCGCGCTCGTGGCCGCGGCCAACCTTTCCAACCGCTACATCACCGGCCGCCAACTTCCCGACAAAGCAATCGACCTGATCGATGAAGCTGCTAGCCGCCTTCGTATGGAGATCGACTCGGCACCGGTTGAGATTGATGAACTAAAACGAAACGTTGACCGCCTAAAACTCGAGGAGCTTGCGCTCCAAAAGGAGAAGGATGCCGCCAGCAAGGAACGCTTGGAAAAACTGCGCGAAGACCTGAAGGAACGCGGCGCTAAATTACAAGAATTGTCGAAACGTTGGGAAGCCGAGCGCGCGGAACTAAACCGCGTTGGTGAATTGAAAACCAAACTAGACGCAATCCGAATCGAGGCCGATCGAGCCCAGCGCGAGGGAAACCTCGAGCGCGCTTCGCGCCTTCTATATGGCGAGATTCCAGCACTCGAGAAGGAACTCACCGAACTCGAGCAGGAAGAAAACCAAAACAAAGACCGCATGGTCAACGACCAGGTCGGCGAAGACGACATAGCGGCTGTAGTTTCCGCATGGACCGGCATTCCGACCGGACGACTTTTGGCAGGCGAAAGCCAAAAGCTTCTTAACCTGGAAACCGAATTGGGAAAACGCCTGATCGGGCAGAAGTCGGCCGTGAAATCGGTCGCCGACGCAGTTCGCCGAACCAAAGCCGGCATCTCCGACCCAAGCCGCCCAACCGGTTCGTTCCTCTTCCTTGGCCCAACCGGTGTCGGAAAGACTGAACTCGCCAAGTCGCTGGCCGAATTCCTGTTCGACGACGAAAAGGCAATGATTCGTATCGACATGAGCGAATACGGTGAGAAGCACTCGGTCTCCCGGTTGCTCGGAGCCCCTCCTGGATACATCGGTTATGAGGAGGGCGGACAGCTAACCGAGGCAGTTCGTCGTCGGCCTTACTCGGTAGTTCTTCTCGACGAAGTTGAGAAGGCTCACCCAGAAGTTTTCGATGTGCTACTTCAGGTGCTCGATGACGGCCGACTAACCGACGGGCAGGGTCGAACCGTCGACTTCCGAAACGTGATTCTTATTCTCACTTCAAACTTGGGTTCCCAGTTCCTGATCGACCCCGAGTTAACCGAGGAACAAAAGCGACTCGGTGTCATGGAGATCGTTCGCAGCCATTTCAAGCCAGAGTTCTTGAACCGTCTCGACGACATTGTGGTTTTCAGCGCACTCAGCCTTGAGGAGCTTTCCCAGATTGTGGAGATAAATATCGACCGACTGCTCCAACGTTTGGAGAGTAAGCGCATCCAACTTGCGGTCACCCCAGCGGCGAGATCCTGGTTAGCGGCCCGCGGATGGGATCCAACCTATGGTGCCCGTCCACTTCGTCGACTAATGCAACAGCAAATCGACGATCAGTTGGCAAACCTGGTGCTATCCGGGGGAATCCACGACGGCGAGACCGTAAAAGTTGACCTTGCCGAAAACCAAGATGGGCTAGTCCTAGAAACGGCCACTCTATAGCAAAAAAGTTCGCCACGGCGAAAATACCGAAAGTCTAGTTACGCAAATAACTAGACTTTTGGCATGTCTAATACTGAACAACGTTCTTACGGCCAGGGCGCCCAGGGTGAACCTGCTGCGCCAACTGCAACACGAGTCTCGCTAGGGAAGCGCATCCGATACGCGGTTGACAACTCCTTCGGAAAGAGCGGTGTCTTCGCTCTTTACATGCTGATTGCTATTGCAGTGATTTCATCACTGATCGTGGTCATCAAGTACATCCTGTTCATGGTTCCATTCCTACTTCCAGAAGGAACTGCTCCTCTAGCACCGATGACTTTCGAAACCTTCTGGGGTTCGTTCGCCTCGGTACTTGGCAAGGGTGGCGAGCCGAGCTGGGCTGAACGTATTGTTGGCATCCTCTATTGGCTACTTGCTGTCGCTTCTGGCGGTACCGTCACTGGTTTTATCGTTGGCATGATCACCGCCGCGCTAACTGAAATCAAAAAGGGTCGCTCTCCGATCATCGCTCACAACCACACTTTGATCTTGGGCTGGTCGAACCGTATCTTCCCGATCCTGAAGGAGCTTGAAGAAGCCGGTCTAAACCAGCGACGCAAGCCAACTGTGGTCATTTTTGCGAACAAGACTCGCGAATGGATGGAACAGCAAATCAAGAACAACGCGGGTTCGCTAAAGCGCCTAGACGTTGTTACCCGCATGGGCGACCTGAACTCACTGAATGAGCTGAAGCGCACCAACCTCGGCTCGTCGAAGTCGATCATCATTCTCGATGAAACTTCTGCGAGTGATGCCGGGGCTGTAAACACCGTTTTCGCCGTCAAGGCGCTAAGCACCAACCCGAACCAGAAACTGATCGTTGAAATCGACGACAAGAACGTGGCTCACTCGCTGGCAACGGCAACAAAGGGTCAGGTTGTTCCGGTTCGATCACACGACATCATTGCTCGCGTAACCGCGCAGGCTTCTCGACAGCCAGGTTTGGCTGCGGTCATCCTCGACCTGCTCGACTTCGGTGGCGATGAGATTTACTTCCAGGCAGTTCCTGCGCTAGCCGGAAAAACCTACAAGGAAGCACTTGTTTCATTCAACGACGCCAGCATCATTGGGTTGGCTCACGCCGATGGCACTGTGGAACTAAACCCTAAGGGAACCACCAAGCTGAAGGCTAACGACAAAGTTATCGCGGTTGCCGAAGACGACGACAAAGTCGTTTACACCGGACCAACCGATCTAGTCGCAAAATCCAAGCCGGTAGCCAGCAAGACCCCAGCACGAAAGCCAGAGCACATGCTGGTAATTGGTTGGTCTGCGATGGGTCGAACTATCCTGGGAGAACTTGCACCATTCATGGTGAAGGGTTCAACCGTTCACATCATCGCAAAGAAGGATTTCGTGAAGAAGTCTGAGACCGAGAACCTAAACTTCGGAGCTCTCAAGACCACCTTTGCCTACACCTCAGGCGACATCAACGACATGACGGTTGCCGCTAGTGCAAAACATTACGACCAGATTTTGGTTCTTGGCTATCGCAAGGGCGTGACCATCGCCGATGGTGACGCACTAACCATGCTGAGCATGCTTCAGCTCAACCAGCTCTTCGAGCAAGATGGTAACGGCGTTGAGCCAACTCGCTTGGTTGCAGAAATCATGGATTCGAGCAAGGCGGAAATTGCTCGCGTTGCTGCCGTCGACGATTTGGTGGTCAGCGACAAGCTTGCTGCTCTGTTGATGACCCAGATCAGCGAGAACGTGGCCCTGGCTCCGGTATTTGCAGATCTATTCGACGCCGAAGGTGCCTCAATCAATGTCAAGCCAATCGAGTACTTCGCCAAACTTGGCGCCTCGATCACCTATGGCGAACTAGTTGCTGCAGCTGCCGCGCACGGCGACAGCGCAATTGGTATCCGCATTGCAGCCAACTCAACCAAAGACGGCTCAACCGGGGTTGAACTCAACCCAAGCAAGCACGAAACCTACAAGCCTGCAGCCGGCGACGGTCTGGTGGTTATTGGAAATCTCGAGTAAATCGAACTAAAGAGAAGCGGGCTGGAGAAATCTGGCCCGCTTTCCGTTTTAACACTCAATTGTTTGTCTAATCATCGGCCTAACCATCCGCTCCCACTCACCCCCACGATTGATGCACCACGCAACTGCATCCGAAACCCAAAGTAGAGGCTCTTCATGCCGTTTTCTGTGATCCCATTCAAAGTCGGAATGACTCGCCTTGAATATTTGGTGGTCTTTGTGGCGAACGGTCTCATCCAACTCAACAATGATTCGCTTAAAGTCCCGAGTTTGGGCAACAGTGATGAGGGTATTTAAGGCACACTTTCGAGCTTGTCCGTGAGCCTTTGACCGACATTTCACAACCACGAGTTTGCAATTCAATCGGGTTAGTAATCGCACAATCAACTTTTTCCTTCTCATGTTTTCTGATTTGAAGTGAAGTGACCTCTGTCCCGGGAGCAGCAGAGCCCGCAAATGCCCGCGCGTCGGTTGCTGCTCAAAGTTTGAAATTTCGAAGCCGACTAATAAGTAGGGGCTTTCTTTGCATTCGTCAACGAACAAGCTTTTCATCAACTTAGGTTAGAGTCCGAACAGTCAGCCTAAAAGTTATCAACAGGGCTAGCATTTTCACCTAGAAAAAAATAAAGTTAGAGAGTGCATAACAGAGGTTATGTGAAGTGAACTCGGCAGACGTTCGGACGGACGTTCGGTCGAGTTTCGCGTTTTAACGGCCCTTAAACTTAGAGACATGCAAACAGCCGCCAATGCCCGCCAAACTTTAGAAGAACTTGAGAATGGCTATCAGGCCGACCAACTTGGCTGGTTTTTCAAAACTGGCCCTGGCGAATATGGCGAAGGCGATAAGTTTCTGGGGCTAAAGGTTCCTCAAACCCGAGAGGTGTCTAAACGTTTTCAGGATCTTTCTCACGACCAGATTCAACTTCTCGTAAACGATGAATTCCACGAGGTGCGTCAACTCGGGCTTTTCATTCTGGTGCTGCAGTTTAAAAAAGCCAAAACCCTAGAAGCCCGAAAAACGATTTTTGATTTCTACATGAAAGTTGCCAAAGATGGACGGGTCAACAACTGGGACTTGGTTGATGCCACGGCTCCATATCTTGGCGCTTACCTGGTTGACACCAACAACACTGAGCTGCTTGGCGAATTAGCAAAGAGCAAAGACCTCTGGTTGAACCGCATGAGCGTAATCTTCACTTTTGCTTTTCTTAAGGCCGGGATTATCGAACCAACTCTTTGGATGGCCGAATTTCATCTAGATCACAAACATGACCTGATGCACAAGGCGGCCGGTTGGATGTTGCGAGAAATGGGCAAGTCGCATCACAAGGCGCTGGTTAGTTTCTTGGAGCAGCACGCTACACAGATGCCAAGAACCATGTTGCGCTATGCCATCGAGAAGTTCCCCGAAGGCCAGCGCAAAGCTTGGCTCGCTAAACGCTAAGCCGGCAAAATATCCGCAAATTTTTACATTTTTCTTGCCCGAAGATGTCATACTTACATCACTTAAGTAATGCGGTTATAGGGGCGACATCATGGGTGTAAACAAATTCTCAACTTTTAGCAAATTGATTTCATCATTGGTGGCGTCGATGCTGCTAACGGCGGCGCTGACACCTGCTGCCGCACAGGCCTCGCCGAGCAACATTACTGTTTACTCTGCTTACTACAACCATTCCTACGAATGGGGTGTTCCGGTGACAATTAGAACTGCAGATGCAAATCAGCTGCATTTCAACGGCCGTTTCGATTCTCTCGATTATTCCGCCCATATCGGTAAGACTCTCTCCTATAGCAACCCAATCACAACATCTTCACCGCTACTTGCTTCCGATTTCACCAATCGAGCTGTGGTCCGTTTTGGGTCGGGTTCCAGTGTGAATGTTGAAGTAACGCTTCAGCCGGAAGGCGGAACCGAACCTAACGTACCAGTCAGTGTTGTCGTGCCTCCAAACACCGAGTGGCTAAACGTAACTCTGACATCCGACTACGTTCGTGAAAAGCCGAACGGACACACAATCCCCCAAGCTGCGATCACGGTCGACTACACGGTGAAACTAGATGGCACAGCCCAGACCGTAACTACTGCACCTGACTATTCAAATGTTCCTGATACGGGACTCTACCGATTCTCAGGCAACGACATTCTTACCGTCGACGACATCACCGGACCATATGACACCACATATGTCGCAGACAGCGATGCGGATGTCTTCACCTGCGTAACCGTTGACCCGAGTGTTAATTTAGATACGCTCACCGCGACTTTGTATAGCAATGGAGCCGAAATTTCTACGGTTAGAGGAGCGCCGTCACCGTTTATGTGGATGGCGAATGTGGAAAGCGGCAGCCAAACCTCCGGTTCGGTAGTCACACGAGCTTCGGTGCCTGAAGTCTTTGCAGCCGGACAAATTATTATTTCCTCGCGAGTTTTAGAACAGCAAGGATCTGCCCCTTCGATTCCTCGAGGATCTCGAGGACCTTTCAAGCTTGAAATCCTCAATGGTGACGGCGTTGATGTTAGCGACACCTGCAAACCTGCTTCTCTGACAAGTGTCCCAGTAGCTCAGGAAGCCTGGGGTTCTCTTCAGTTTGCGATTCCAACCGACCTGGTGAGTCAGAACGATGCTTGGAAACTACTTTTCTTCAGAGAGTCAGACCAAACTGTTCCGGTCTTTAGTTCGTCGGTACGAGATGGCTGGAATCAGAGTCCTGTGGCAATCTCACTGGCCGACCCGACACTGCCACACGGGGTTCCCCTTGTTGCGAAATTTGTTCGAGTGGTAAATCCTGGCGGTTACGATCACCTTGATCAGTTCAGATTTCAATCAGACCCAAGCCCAGCATCCAACCCGTTTACCCTACCTAAGCTAGGCGCCACGGTGCCTAATTCAATTAGTAACGGAACTGGCGCCGGTCAAGCAGTCAACATGACCCCTTCCGGCTCTGAATACGACTTTTCCGAGGCGAATATCGCTGGTCAATGGGCATTTATGGTGCCAGATGGTAAAGACGGAACGCTTCGTACTTACGCAATCACCGGTCAAGACCAAAAAGTCGAGATCTTTCATATAACCAAGAACGGCCTCGACCAAAACTTTGCCGGCACAGGAAACAAATCTTGGAGAGTGAACCTAACTCAGGATCCACAAGGAACTGTAACTACCTGGTTCGGTGCGCGAGACAAGTGGGCAGCTTCTTACAGCCTGAACGGTAACCAAGACGGAGATACT
>JBEGSI010000005.1:0-20799 GCA_041180065.1 Actinomycetota bacterium
TAGGGCTTAGGAACTCTTCTGAAGCCGAACCACCCATGGCTCCGGCATCTGCCTTCACGATTACGTATTCAACTCCAAGGCGAGTGAATATGCGCTCGTAGGCATCGCGCTGCGCTTGGTAAGACTTCTTCAAACCCTCGTCATCGATGTCGAATGAATAGGCGTCTTTCATCACGAATTCGCGCCCGCGAAGCAGGCCACCGCGAGCGCGAGCTTCATCGCGATACTTGTTCTGAATTTGGTAAAGGCAAACCGGTAGGTCTTTGTAACTGGTGTAGAGATCCTTCACCAAGAGCGTGAACATCTCTTCGTGTGTTGGAGCTAGAAGGAAGTCGTTCTTGCGGCGGTCTTGCAAACGGAATAGGTTATCGCCGTATTCAGTCCAGCGGCCGGTTACTTCATAAGCCTCGCGTGGAAGCAGCGCTGGGAAGAAAACTTCTTGAGCTCCGGCGGCTGCCATCTCTTCGCGAACGATCTGCTCGATCTTTGCCTTCACAGCCAAACCAAGTGGCAACCAGGTGTAAATGCCGGCTGCAGCACGGCGAATGTAGCCCGCACGAAGCAGCAGCTTGTGGCTGTCTACTTCAGCTTCGGCAGGGTCGTCGCGCAATGTGCGCAGGAACAGGCTGGAGAGTCTGATAGGCATAAGAAAACTTTACTTCTTGGCCACAACTACCGAAGGCGAACCAACTAGGGTTGGGTCCATTTCGGCAGCTAGGCGATTGGCTTCTTCGATGAGCGTGGCAACGATCTCGCTCTCAGGCACGGTCTTGATAACCTCACCCTTCACAAAGATCTGACCCTTGCCATTACCCGAGGCAACGCCTAGGTCGGCTTCGCGAGCTTCACCAGGGCCGTTCACTACGCAACCCATAACCGCAACGCGCAATGGCACAGTCATCTTCTCAAGACCCTTGGTTACATCATTGGCCAGGGTGTAAACGTCTACCTGAGCACGACCACAACTTGGGCAGGAAACAATCTCTAGTTTGCGAGGACGAAGGTTCAACGACTCAAGAATCTGAGAACCAACTTTGATTTCTTCAACCGGAGGGGCAGATAGCGAAACACGGATGGTGTCGCCGATACCCTGCGATAGCAAGGCGCCGAATGCCACCGAAGACTTAATGGTTCCCTGGAAAGCTGGGCCAGCCTCGGTAACACCTAGGTGCAGTGGCCAGTCTCCTCGCTCGGCGAGCATCTGGTAGGCCTTGACCATAATCACTGGGTCGTTGTGCTTCACAGAAATCTTGAAGTCATGGAAGTCGTGTTCTTCGAAAAGCGAGGCTTCCCAAACAGCCGACTCAACCAGAGCTTCCGGAGTTGCCTTGCCATACTTCTGAAGTAGTCGAGGATCCAAAGAACCGGCATTCACACCGATACGAATCGAAACACCAGCATCCTTGGCAGCCTTAGCAATGGCACCAACCTGGTCGTCGAACTGACGAATGTTGCCTGGGTTCACTCGAACGGCACCACAACCCGCATCAATTGCCTGGAAGACATACTTCGGTTGGAAGTGGATGTCTGCGATTACCGGAATCTGTGATTTGCGAGCAATCAGGTGAAGTCGGTCGGCGTCATCTTGTGACGGAACCGCCACACGCACGATGTCACAACCGGAAGCGGTTAGCTCGGCAATCTGCTGGAGAGTTGCGTTCACATCGGTAGTCGGAGTGGTACACATCGACTGAACCGATACCGGAGCATCGCCACCAACGGCGACCTTGCCAACCATAATC
Organism: Actinomycetota bacterium; assembly: GCA_041180065.1. Taxonomy (GTDB): domain Bacteria; phylum Actinomycetota; class Actinomycetes; order Actinomycetales; family Microbacteriaceae; genus Rhodoluna. The sequence continues at coordinate 1,743 of JBEGSI010000005.1, forward strand.
TGGCGGCTTTTACGTCGCGGCGTTAGAACCGGTGGTGGGCTTTTAGGTAGACCTAGATTGACTGCAGGCATGTTTCAAGCATAACCGCGGGCTAGAAAGTAATGGGGTTTACAAAGTCGGCAATAATCATCAACACACCGGCGAGCAGTAACACCAAGAACATAAATTGCGAGATCGGAGCCATTAGAGCGGTATCTACCGGCCCCGGATCCTTCTTGCCAAGCAAGCGGAAAGCACCACGCTTTAGGTATTCATAGATGCCACCGGCGACGTGACCACCATCTAGTGGCGGCAACGGAATCATGTTGAACGCAAACAGTGCAAGGTTTAGGGAGCCGAGCAACATCAGGGTTGAAAATGTCTTGTCGAGGCCATCCCCCTGGGAGCTACTAATCTGACCCGCTACCTGACCAATACCCACCACGGAAATCGCCGAGTCGGTAGCTCGCGGCTGACCGGTAAAGGTTGAATAAACGGCCGAGTAAACCTGCTGTGGGAACTGCGCAATAAATCCAAAGGTCTGCCCCGCAGATTCAAAACCGTAACCAATTGAATCCCCTAGCGACATCTGGTGGCGAGAGAACTCCATTCGCAAACCGATGTACGGGCGAACTTCTTCGCCAACTGTGCCCTCGGCCGGGAAAATGTTGATGGTTTTTTCGGAGCCATCTCGTGTAATCAAAACCTCGTGGCTAACGAATGGCTTTGCAGTTACCGCTGAAATGAATTGGTCGGCAAATTCAACTGGCTTGCCATCGACCTTCAAAACCACATCGCCCGATTGAATACCAGCTAGTGCGGCCGGAGTCTTTACCGAATCGGCAACACAGGCGGCCTCGCCATCGGCCATCTGCTCCTGACATTCGATTACCGCCTCAACCCTGGTTCCCTGAGCCCAAAATCCAATACCAGAAAGTGCCGTTGAAATCAGAATCAAACCGAGTAAAAGATTTACGGTTGGACCGCCGAGCATGATGATGATTCGTTGCCAAGCTGGCTTCGAATAAAGAGTGCGCTGTTCATCGCCTGCCAGAACGTATTCCGAATGGGCTTCACGTGATTGAGCAATAAGTCGGCCAAATCGACGCTTGGCATCAGGTTTCGATTCCTTGGCCGGCGGGAACATCCCGATCATGGTTATGAATCCACCGAGTGGAATCGCGCGAATCGAATACTCGGTCTCACCGATCTTTTTGCCGAAAAGCTTTGGACCAAAACCAATAGCCCAGTGTGGAACCTTGACCCCGAAGATTTTCGCCGGAATCAGATGACCAAATTCGTGCAGGCCGATCGACACGGCAAGACCAAGCACCATCACCAGGATGCCAACAATGTATTGAAGAGTTTCGTTCACCTAAAACAACCTAGCGATAGATTCTGACAGTTTGCTTAGCAAGCTGTGGACATTTGCCCCTGAGCGCGGTTACGAGCCCAAACCTCAGCCGCCAGCACGGTTTCTAGAGTCAATTCGGTTGGAGCTTCGTGAGCCTCCACAACCTTTTCAATAACGTCGACGATTTGCGTGAAGCGAATCTTGCCCGCATGGAAGGCTTCAACAGCCTCTTCGTTGGCGGCGTTGTAAACAGCTGGATAAGTGGATCCGAGTTTGGCTACCTGGCGAGCTAAAGCAACCGCCTTGAATACGTCTTCGTTCAATGGCTCGAAAGTCCAGGTGGAAGCCTTGGTCCAATCGCACGGAGTTGCCACATTTGGCACGCGATCAGGCCACGACATCCCGAGAGCAATCGGCAGCTTCATGTCTGGTGGTGATGCCTGGGCTATTACCGAACCATCAACAAACTCAACCATCGAGTGAACCACCGACTGCGCGTGCACGGTTACCTCGATGTCATCGATCGGCACGTCAAAGAGAAGATGAGCCTCAATTAGCTCAAGACCCTTGTTGACCATGGTCGCCGAGTTGGTGGTAACCGCCTTGCCCATCACCCAGGTTGGGTGAGCCAGTGCCTGAGCCGGTGTCACATCGTGAAGCTGCTCCAAAGACCAGCCTCGGAATGGGCCACCGGATGCGGTGAGAATAAGTTTCCTGACCTCAGACTTAGCACCAGATAGCAGCGCCTGTGCCAAAGCCGAGTGCTCGCTATCAACCGGAACAATTTGCCCGGGCTTAGCCAACGACGTAACCAGGGAACCACCAACAATCAGCGATTCCTTATTAGCCAGTGCCAAAATCTTTCCGGAACGCAAAGTGGCCAGTGTTGGAGCCAAGCCAATCGAGCCGGTGATTCCGTTGACCACAACTTCGGCATCTAATCGCGAAACTAATTCGGTGGCAGCCGCAGCCCCAAGCACGCAAACCTCAGCAGACAACCCAAAGGCCAAACGCTGGGATTCCAGTAGTTCGGCGTTAGTTCCAGCCGCCAAACCAACCACCTGAAACAGGTGGGGATTCTCGGAAATGACCTCTAGAGCCTGGGTTCCAATCGAACCGGTGCTTCCAAGGATGATTACGCGACGCATTTACCAATCTTCTCACCAAACTCAAAGGCGCACAGGCGTAGACTAGCCCTATGAGTGAAACCCCTGTCTCAGTACGTAAGTTAGTCACCGCAATCCCAGGACCTAAATCTCAGGCCCTTCACGCACATCGCTTAACCCAGGTTTCTGCTGGTGTTGGTGCGGCCCTACCGGTTTACATCGATCACGCTCATGGTGCGATCCTCACCGACGTCGACGGCAACCAGTTCATCGACCTCGGCTCAGGCATTGGTGTAGTGACCATTGGTCACACCAATGAACAGGTAGTGAAGGCCGTGCAGGAGCAGGTTGCGAAACTTACCCACACACTTTTCACCGTTACCCCTTACGAGCCTTACGTGCGCGTTTGTGAGCTTCTAAACAAGCACACCCCGGGATCATTCGCTAAGAAGTCGGCCCTATTCAACTCAGGCGCAGAAGCAGTTGAAAACGCAGTTAAGTTTGCTCGCAAGTTCACGCGTAAGAGCGAGATTGTGGTCTTCGACCACGCCTACCACGGTCGCACCAACCTCACCATGGCCATGAACTTCAAGGCTGCCCCTTACGGTAACGGCTTCGGCCCACTTGCTGGGAGTGTTCAGCACGTTCCAATGTCTTACCCATACCGCGACCCTGAAGGCATGACTGGCGTAGAAGCAGCAAACCGCGCCATCACCTACATCGAGAAGCGCGTTGGAGCAGAAGACCTTGCAGCAATCTTCATCGAGCCAATCCAGGGCGAAGGTGGCTTCATTGTTCCAGCGCCTGGCTTCCTAGTTACCCTTCAGAACTGGGCTCGAGCCAACAACGTACTTATCGTGGCCGACGAAGTGCAGTCGGGTATCGCCCGCACTGGCCGCTGGTTCGCTAGTTTCTATGAGCCAGGTTTTGAACCAGACATGATCACCATAGCCAAGGGTATTGCCGGCGGTATGCCGATCTCGGCAGTAACCGGTCGCGCCGACGTTATGGATGCAGCTCACGCCGGCGGTATCGGTGGCACCTACGGCGGTAACCCAGTTGCCGCAGCAGCAGCCGTTGCCGTTCTTGAGCAACTAGAAGATGGCAAGGCATTCGAGCGCGCATTGGCTATCGAAGGCTTTATGCTTCCTCGACTACAGGAACTTCAGCTGCGTCACCCAGTTATCGGTGATGTTCGCGGACGCGGTGCGATGCTAGCCATCGAATTAGTCGAGCCAGGCACCAAGAACCCGAATCCAGCCGCGGTCAACAAGGTTGTTCAGTACTGCCACCAAAACGGTGTGCTAGTTCTAAACGCCGGAACCCACGGAAACGTAATTCGATTCCTCCCGCCACTAGCCATCACAGACGAGCAGTTGACTGATGCGCTTAACGTTTTGGATGAGGCTCTGGCTCAGGCCTAAACCCCAAATAAGTGAATGCCCGCAAGGTTTCTTGCGGGCATTTTGCAGTGGTAACTACATGACTGGGCTTTTTATTTGCAGTTTTTAGGCTTGCCAACAAGTGCAAAAATGTGGAGTCAAATCATTTGTTTACTTAGGGAGTAAAAGCGTAATCATTACTCGCAGAAGAACTCGAGTTACCACTTTCCGTAGCACTAAAAAAAATACTGCAAAACCAATACCCATAGAAGCGAAAAATATTGCTGCTGAGGTGAGGTCATCGGTTTCATGCAGGTCTATGAAGGAATACACGATTGAGATAATCGTGAACGCAATAGCGGGGACAATCAGATAGGCGAATACAAATGTCATTGAAGAGGCCATGATTTCGATTGAATGAAGAGCAAGTTTTTTGTTTTTTCGTTTTCGAGCAGTAACCAGAACACGCAATGCCTCCCCAAAAATACCGCCAATTCCGCCAGCCATCAAATCCCCTTTATTGCGACTTAGCCTACGCCTCTAAACATTGTGGTTTGGGTTTGTTACCAATATGCAATAGAGAATTACTTCCTTGCAAGACGCTTCCTTTTGATTGCGCCATTGATCTGAGTTCCGAGAACGATCAAGATAGCGGCCAAGAACACGGCTGACGCGATTACGTTGGCTTCAGCCGGAACACCACGAGCGGCTGCAACGTAGACGTACTTCGGGAAGGTTTCTACTGAGCCTGAGTTGAAGTAGGTGATGATGAAGTCGTCGAAGCTCAGTGAGAACGAGAGCAGTGCTGCTGAGATGATTCCTGGTAGCAGTAGCGGGAAGGTGATCTTCCAGAAGACTTGAGTTGGGTTGGCGTAGAGGTCTCGACCGGCTTCTTCGAGTACAGGGTCAAGCGTTTGAACTCGAGCTTTTACGGTTACCACCACGAAGGATAGACAGAACACCACGTGGGCGATGATTACCGTTGTCATGCCGGCGCCAACGCCTGCGTTGAAGAACAAACCTGCTAGACCAGCACCCAGCACAACCTCAGGGGTTGCCATAGGCAAGAACAGTGCCAGGTTGACTAGCGAGCGGGCGCGGAAACGGTAGCGAACCAGACCGATGGCCAGTGCGGTGCCAAGCACGGTTGCAATCAGGGTTGAAACCACCCCGATGAAGATTGAGTTACCCAATGCTTGGCAAACGTCTGGTTTGGCGCAAACGCCGAACCACTTGTCGAGGGTGAAACCCTGCCATTCGGTGTTGGTTCGCTGGGACGAATCGTTGAACGAGAAAACGATGGTGTAAACGATTGGGATGAGCATGAAGGCCATCGCCAAGAATGAATAGGTCGGAAGGGTGAGTTTACCCGGTGAGAAACGCTTCACAGTAGGTCATCCGTTCCCGAGCTGCGAACATAGAGGCCAACGAGTGCCACGATAACTGCCATCAACATCACGCTGAGCGATGACGCAATTGGGTAGTCCTGGGTCTGAAGGAATTCGCTGTCGACGATGGTTCCAATCATCGACGTCTTAGACGAACCCAGGAAGTTCTGACCAGCATTCACGTAGTCACCGGCGATAGGGATGAACACCAAAAGCGTTCCCGAAATGATGCCCGGCATGCTGAGTGGCAAGGTAACTTTGCGGAATACCTTAGCTGGGCTGGCATAGAGGTCGGAGCCGGCTTCGAGCAGTCGCACGTCGAAGCGCTCGAGGGTAGTAAAAAGCGGCAGGGTCATGAACGGGATGAAGTTGTAGGTGAGACCGAAAATAACCGCAGCATCGGTTCCGAGGAAGTGTTCGCTCTTATCCATTAGCCCTAGTGAGTAAATCGTCTGCATGATGGCACCGCCATCGGAGAAGATTTGCTTCCAGGCGATCGTTCGGAGAAGGAACGAGATGAAGAACGGAGCGATGACCAAAACCAACATCAGACGCTGCAGTAGCGGACGAGTGCGCAACTTCACACCGATGAAGTAGGCCAACGGGTAGCTGATCAAAAGCGCTATGACGGTTGCAATCGTCGCGTACATAAACGAACGCAAGATCTGCGGAAGATAGGTGGTGAATGCGGTTACGTAGTTCTCCCAAGCGAAACCGTATTCGTATTCACCGATACCCCCGCTAGCAGCGGGTACCTCGAGAGAGGTAACTACCAGAGAGAACAGCGGGGTGAAAAAGAATAGGCCGAGGTAAACCAGACCAGGCATAAGCAGCGCCAAAACGATTTTGCTCGATTTGGTTGGAGACTTATGTTCCTTAGCCGGGGAAGAACCGAATGCCGCAAACGCCATGACTACTCGTCTTCGTTGCCGGCAGGAAGGTCTGACAGACCGAAGGAGTGTTCAACCTTCCAAGAAACCCAAACCTGCTCGCCAAGTTCAATAACTGGGCTGATGCCAACGTTCTGAGCGAAAACGGTAACTTCGCCAACGTTCGGGATGTCGATTAGGTACTGGTTGCTAACGCCGGTAAAGCGGATGTCGATGATTTCGCCTGGGCCAACAACAACATGGTCGGAACCAAGCTTCGGGTTGGTGCGGTGGAAGGTGGTCTTCTCAGGGCGAACACCGATGCAAATCTTGCCAGTCTGCTTCTCGGCGCGGTCTTTAGGAACGGTGATCTTGTGGCCACCGACCTCAATACTGAGCGATGAAGCACTGCTGTCGGCGATAGAGCCAACAAACAGGTTCGACTGACCGAGGAACTTCGACACGAAAGCGGTCTTAGGGCGTTCGTAGAGGGCTTCAGGAGCACCCATCTGCTCGATGTGACCCTTGTTCATAACCGCAACGGTGTCGGCCATGTCCATGGCTTCTTCCTGGTCGTGGGTTACGTGAAGGAAAGTAAGACCAACCTCCATCTGAATAGCCTTTAGTTCGATCTGCATCTGGCGACGAAGCTTGAGGTCTAGAGCACCAAGTGGTTCGTCGAGAAGCAACAGGGCGGGGCGATTGACTAGTGCGCGAGCAAGAGCCACACGCTGCTGCTGACCTCCGGAAAGCTGCTGCGGACGACGCTCGGCCGCGTAGCCAAGCTCCACTAGGTTCAGTGCGTCCATGGCCTTCTTTAGCGGGTCTTCGATTTTGCGCTGACGCAAACCGAAAGCCACGTTTTCCAAGATGGTCATGTGAGGGAACAGTGCGTAGCTCTGGAACACGGTGTTGACCGGACGTTCGTGAGGCTTGGTAGCGGTTACGTCCTTGCCACCAATCAACACCTGACCCGCAGTTGGCTCCTCCAGCCCGGCGACGATGCGCAGGGTGGTGGTTTTACCGCAACCAGAAGGACCGAGCAGTGCGAAGAACTCGCCTGCTGGGATGTGAAGGTCCATGTCCTGCAGAGCAGTGAAACCAGGAAAATCTTTGCGAACGTTAACTAACTCGAGATCCGCGCCAGTTGGCTTGAAATCAATTGCCAATTACACGACTCCGTTGGAAGCCTTCGACCAAGCCTTCGAGAACTCGTTGTCTTCCTTAGGGGTCAACGGACGGAATTGCTTTAGCTTGGTTGCGAAGATGTCATCCGAAGGGAAGATCAGTTCGTTGTTGGCAAGAGCTGGGTTCTTCTTGATGACGATCTCGCGGGCACCCAAAACCGGGGTCACGTAGAACACACCAGCAAGAGCAAGCTCAGCGGCAACTTCTGGAGTGAAGTAGTAGTCGATCGCGGCTTCAACGTTGGCCTTGTGGGCTGAACCCATAGGAACTACGAAGTTGTCGCAGGCAAAGGTTGAACCGGTGTCTAGAAGAACCACACCAAGCTCGTCTGAGCCAAGTTCAAGGTTCGCGCCAACTAGGTCGCCGGCCCAAACGATACCGGCAACTGCGTCGCCGTTCTTGTAGTCCTCAACGTAAGAGTTGCCCTTGATTGAGCGGATGTGACCCGAAGAAACCTTCTCGGTGAACAGATCTAGCGCTGCGTAGAAGTCTTCCGAGGTGAAGTTTTCAATGTCAACGCCGGCTGCTGCCATCATGATGCCCAGGGTGTCGCGCATTTCAGAAAGAACCTCAACGCGGCCCTTCAGCTCTGGTACCCATAGGTCTTCAAGAGTCTCAGGAGCGTCCTTGCCGGTTAGCTCCTTGTAGTTGGCCTTGTGGTAACCGATGGCCGCAATGATGCCCTTCCAAGGAAGCGAGTGCTTGCGACCTTCGTCGAAAGTGCCGAAAGTGGTCTTGAACGCTGGGTTCAGGTTCGCAGTCACATTAGGCATGTTCTCGTAGTTCAGTTCCTGAACGTAGCCGCTGGTGATCAAACGGGAAACCATCCAGTCGGTAAGACAGAAGGTGTCGGCGCCGGTGTCGGTGCCAGAAGCCAGCTGGTTCTTGATCTTCGCAAAGTAGGTGTTGTTGTCGTCAACGTTGATGTTGTAGGTAACGTCGATGCCGCTCTGCTTCTCGAAAGCGGTGAGGGTTGGGAACGAGCCGTCTTCGCCGTCCATGTAGTAAGGCCAGTTGTCCCAGATTAGGGTCTTCTCGGTAGCCGAAAGGTCTTCTGCAGCGGTGAGAGTCTTCTTGCCACCACCGGGGGTGCAAGCTGCCAGAACAGCTGCAAGGCTAAGCGCTCCGGCTCCACCAAACAGTGCACGACGAGTTACTTGGGAAGCCGAGACCTTCTTAAAAGACTCACCGGCATTTGGACTTTGAAGCTGCTCAGACATCTGGGCTCCTTTACATCGGACGGACATCACTGTCCACACAATAACCAATAAAAAATGTACGGGTACATTTCAATTCAAATACTGCCACATCGACGGCACGTGAAATACAAAAAACCATCAAAACTTAGTTTCGGGTATCGTTTATTTCGGACATGGCGAAGAAGCCATCAATTGGAGAAAAATGCGTATCGCGGTACCAGCAGAAGTAAAGAACAACGAATTTCGTGTAGCCATCACCCCAGCCGGAGTTCACGAGCTGGTGACAGCGGGCCACGAGGTGTTCGTTCAGGCGGGTGCCGGTAACGGTTCGAGTATCGCCGACCGCGAATACGAAGAAGCCGGAGCAACTATCTTGGCCGATGCCGCTACCACTTGGGCAGCCGGTGACATGGTGATGAAGGTGAAGGAGCCGATCGCTTCTGAATACGGTTTCCTCCGCGAAGGGCTTGTGCTTTTCACCTACCTGCACCTAGCCGCCGACCTTGAGCTAACCAAACAGCTGGTCGACAACAAGGTGACCGCGATTGCTTACGAGACTGTTCAGCTTCCAAGCCGCCAGTTGCCGCTGCTAGCTCCGATGAGCGAAGTTGCTGGTCGCCTTTCAATTCAGGTTGGGGCCGAAACCCTAATGCGCCACAACGGCGGTAGCGGAATGCTACTCGGCGGCGTTCCAGGAACTCGCCCAGCCAAGGTTGTTGTGCTCGGTGGTGGGGTTGCCGGAACCAACGCTGTTGCAATGGCAGTTGGTGCCGGAGCTGAAGTTACCGTAATGGACACCAACCTAAACCGTCTTCGCGAACTAGACCACCACTACGCCGGTCGCGTTCGCACCATCGCTTCGAACTCATTCGAGATCAAGCGCGCCCTTGCCGATGCCGACCTGGTCATTGGTTCGGTCCTGATTCCTGGTGCCAAGGCTCCAAAGCTTGTCACCAACGAACACGTGAAAGCCATGAAGCCAGGCAGCGTTCTTGTTGATATTGCCATCGACCAGGGCGGTTGCTTCGCCGACTCGAAGCCAACCACCCACGCCGACCCAACCTTCAAGGTTCACGACGCAATCTTCTATTGCGTTGCCAACATGCCTGGTGCGGTTCCTCACACCTCCACCTACGCACTAACTAACGCAACTTTGCCTTACGCTCGCTCGCTCGCAAACAACGGCTGGAAGAAAGCCCTACAGGCAGATGGTTCCCTGGCCCTCGGTTTGAACACACACGATGGCGTTCTAACCAGCGAACCAGTTGCTGTTGCCCACGGCATGGGTTTCAAGCAGCTATCCGAGGTGCTTTCCTAGCGCCAAGTGGCACCTGAACCGCAAACGTTTGGCCGTCGTGCAAAAGCACGGCGGCTTTCGTTTCGCCCGATGAAACGGCAATCTTCTCTTTGCATCCAAGTTGCAATAGTTCAACGTCATCGGTGCCGGCCAATGCCAACCGCGAGCGCAGGTTGATCAGCACTTCCCTAGGTAGGCCAACTAGCGACTGTGTGGTCAGAAGCAGGTGAACTCCGAGCGAGCGACCTTTGGTTGCTACTCGAGTAATGGCGTCGGTTGCCAGACCGCCACTGCGGATAGCGGCCACCACTTCATCAACGATCACCAAGAGCCTTGGCTGAGCGAAGCCCAAAACTTCTGCCGCCGACCAGTTGGCAACGCCCAACTCTCGAAGCCGTTGCTCCCTGGTGCCAAGTTCTTCAATCAGTGATTGCCAGAATTCGGTTTGGGAAGCAATCGTGTCGATGTCTGACGTTTCTCGGGTCACCCAGGGTAGTTCCGTTAGCACCGCACCGCCCTTGTAATCGGCAACCGCGAGACTAACCGATTCATGCAAGCTGGCAATCACAAAATGAATGAGCTCGCTCTTTCCCGACCCAGTTGGGCCGATCACCAGCAGGTGCCCAGCGCCCTCCTGCAAGTTGAACGAATGTTCCAAACCAACCAGGTAGGAATTAGCCTGCCCCGGATACCAACCGATTGTTCTCAGTTCACGAAGACGGTTGAACCTAGGAGGTTCCTGTTCCATGAATAACTCGATGACTTTCAGGTGCTGCGCTTTCGACCAGAACATTTGAAGTTTGGGCAACTTCCGCTCCCCCACCCAGACTCGCTTGCCGCTGAACCTAAGTTCACCCTCTAGAACTTCCACCTTGCGCTGGCTTACCAACCAGGCAACCAGACCCGATAACACCGAGGCCACGAGCATTAGGAAGTTTCCGGTACTAAAGCCATAGAACAAACCGATGGCGACCGACGGCAAAAGTAAAAGCGGGCTCACAAACCGATTCTGGAGAAAACCAGAGGGTCTGTGAACCCGCTAAAACAATCTGTGGATTAGTCGCCGATGTAGCTCATCACGTGCTTGATTCGGGTGTAGTCCTCAAAGCCGTAGGCAGAAAGGTCTTTGCCGTAGCCCGAGTGACGGAAACCACCGTGAGGCATTTCAGCCGCTAGCGGGATGTGGGTGTTGATCCAAACACAACCGAAGTTGAGCCCCTTAGAGAAGCGCATCGCACGGGTGTGGTCCTTGGTCCAAACCGAGCTGGCCAAACCATACATAACGTCGTTGGCGTTCTTCATGGCTTCGTCATCGGTTTTGAAGGTCTGCACGGTAACCACCGGGCCGAAGATTTCACTCTGAATGTGCTCGTCGTCCTGGTTCAAGCCAGAGATAACGGTTGGCTGAATGTAGTAACCATCGCGCTTCACCTGCTTGCCACCGATTTCGATCTTGGCGTGGCTAGGGGTGCGAGCAATGAAGCCAAGCACGCGCTCAAGTTGGTTCACGTTGTTGACTGGGCCAACATAGGTGTCCTTGTCGTTCGGGTGACCAACTTTGGCGTCGTTCTTCACAGCTTTCACCAATTCCTTGATGAAGGCATCCTTGACCGACTCGTGAACTAGAACACGGGTAGCCGCGGTGCAGTCTTGGCCAGCGTTGAAGAAACCGGCGCCAGCAATGCCTGCGGCAGCCTTCTTCAAATCGGCATCTGCAAACACAATTACCGGAGCCTTGCCGCCAAGCTCTAGGTGAACCCGCTTGAGGTCGGAGGCTGCGCTCTTGGCAACGGCCATACCGGCGCCAACTGAGCCGGTGATCGAAACCATCTGCGGGATTGGGTGTTCAACTAGCGCGGCACCAGTTCCGCGGTCGCCGGTGACAACGTTGAAAACACCCTTAGGTAGGTGCTTCGACGCCAACTCGGCGAGCATAATGGTCGAAACCGGGGTGGTGTCGGAAGGCTTCAAAACAATGGTGTTACCGGCAGCCAATGCTGGAGCAAACTTCCAGACCGCCATGTTTAGCGGGTAGTTCCAAGGAGTTACCTGACCTATTACACCGATAGGCTCGCGTCGAATCGAAGAGGTGTGGTCGGCGGTGTACTCACCGGTTGCCTTGCCCTCAAGGTTTCTTGCAGCACCAGCCATGAAACGAATCTGGTCTACCGACGGCATGATCTCGTACTCAATCAAAGTCGCGATTGGCTTGCCACAGTTTTCCGACTCAGCCTTAGCAAACGCCTTCGCGTTCTTCTCTAGGTCGTCGGCGATCTTAAGCAAAGCCAGCTGTCGCTGCGATGGAGTGAAGTTACTCCAAATCGGGAAAGCCGCTTCGGCCGCCTTGAAGGCTGCGTTTACGTCGGCTGCAGAAGATAGCGGGGCCTTGGCGTAAGCCTTGCCGGTTGCTGGGTTAATAATCTCGGTGTATTTGCCCGACTTTGGGGCAACCGATTTGCCGTTGATGAAATTCTTCAACTCGCGAAGCGCCATGTGTTTGATCTCCTTTGATTGGCTCTTAGTTAGATGCTAATCATTCACCCCCAGACTTCTCCACTCAAAGCGCCTAAATCTGCCAGAATGACACTATGTCCGAAAGACTCACACCTATGACCGACGCCCGCAAAGCCGGCGTACCACTGACCAAAGAGCAGTTGGAGCACGGTGCCCGCGAGCACCTCTGGCCTCACTTCACTCGCACTAGCCTTTACGAGGGTGGTTCGATTCCGATCATCACCAAGGCCGAGGGAAAGTACATCTGGGACCAGCACGGCAACAAACTCTTCGACGGCCTATCGGGCCTCTTCTCGGTAAACGCTGGTCACGGTCACGAGCGTTTGGCCGAAGCTGCCAAGAAGCAGCTGATGCAGATGGACTTCGTGCCACTTTGGAGCTTCGCTCACCCACCAGCCATCGAGCTCGGTGAGCGTCTACTTTCTTACGCACCAAACGGTCTCGACCGCGTCTTCTTCACCACCGGCGGTGGCGAGGCCAATGAAACTGCCTGGAAGCTTGCCAAGCAATACTTCAAGATGATGGGCAAGCCGATGAAGCACAAGGTTCTTACCCGCAAGACCGCCTACCACGGCACCAGCCACGGAGCACTAAGTCTCACCGGCATCCCAAACATGAAGAAGGCTTTCGAACCGCTAGTTCCTAGCACCTTCCGCGTTCCAAACACCAACTGGTACCGCGCCCAGGACGACTTCGCCAATGAAGAAGAGTTTGGGCTTTGGGCTGCGAATCGTGTTGAAGAAATGATCATCATGGAAGACCCCGACACCGTCGCGGCTTTCTTCTTTGAGCCGGTTCAGAACTCGGGTGGTGCCTTTACCTCTCACCCTTCCTACTTCAAGCGCGTTCGCGAAATCTGCGACAAGTACGACGTCATCCTGGTTGCCGATGAAACCATCGACGGCTTCGGCAGAACCGGAACCATGTTCGCTAGCGAGAAGTACAACTTCGAACCAGACATGTTGGTTTGCGCGAAGGCAATCACCAACTCCGTGATGCCTCTCGGCGCACTGATGATGAAAGAGAAGTTCTACGAGCCGTTCAAGAAGGGGCTAAACATCTTCCCTCACGGCTACACCTTCGCCGCCTCCCCAGCAAGCTGCGCCGTTGCCCTCGAGAACCTCGACATGTACGACGAGATGAACCTCATCGACCACGTTCAGGCCAACCAGGACAACTTCAAGAAGACCCTCGACAAGCTAAGCGACCTTGATATCGTTGGCGACGTTCGTGGCACCGGCTACTTCTATGCCATTGAACTTGTCAAAGACAAAGAGACCAAAGCTCGCTTCACGGTTGAAGAGATCGAAAAGCTCCTTCGTGGCTTCATCACCAAGGACCTCTACAGCAAGGGCCTCTACTGTCGCGCCGACGACCGTGGAGACCCTGTAGTTCAGTTGGCCCCGCCACTAACCTCAGACCAAGCCGACTTCGACATGATGGAAAGCCTCGTGAGAGAGACCCTCACCAAGGCTTGGGACATCGTTAAGTAGTTATCCCCAACTGACTTTCGGTTCAAAGTCCTGAGGTTCAGAAGGGTATTGTCATCGCTATGAACATTCCTGATCATGATGCGAAGCTAACCTTTGACTCCCCCGTCGGAGCGGTCACTCTCCTTGCCTATGACAACACGGTCGTCTACCTCACCATGGGAAACGACATCACACCAGACTTCGGCAAAGCCTCGGTCCTTCAAGACGCAAAAAAGCAGCTGACCAACTATTTCAAGGGGAAGAGCAAAGACCTCGACTTTGCCACCGAGCTAAAAGGAACAGCCTTCCAGAAGGCAGTTTGGGCGGAAATCGCCAAAATTGGCTTCGGCGAGGTAACCACCTACGCCGAAATTGCCAAGAACATCGGCAACCCTAAGGCGGTTCGCGCAGTTGGCGGAGCCGTTGGTTCTAACCCGGTTCCCCTGATTGTCGGCTGCCACCGTGTTCTAGGAGCAAGCGGCAAGATTACCGGCTATTCGGGTGGCGATGGTCTTCCAACCAAGCGCTGGCTGCTAGCTCTCGAAGGTATCGAGACCAAGGACTAATGCAACGCTGCGCCTGGGTGACAGCCGACCCGATCTACATCGAATACCACGACACCGAGTGGGGTAAACCAATCACCGGCGAGGATGCCCTATTCGAGCGAATTAGCCTCGAAGGCTTTCAAGCGGGTCTTAGTTGGCTAACCATCTTGAAGCGCCGTGAGGGCTTTCGTGAGGCCTTCCTGAACTTCAAAATTGCCGATGTCGCCAAGATGACCGACCAAGATGTTGAACGTTTGCTTACCAATGGGGGAATCATCCGCCACCGAGGGAAGATCCAGGCAGTCATCAACAACGCTCGCGTGATTCAAGAGCAGAAACTTTCGCTTGAAGAATTGATCCAGAGGCATAGCCCCACCGAAGAGCGCCGAAACCTATCGGTCTCCCCCGAATCCACCGCTCTTTCCAAAGAACTTCGCAAGCTTGGCTTCAACTTTGTTGGTCCAACCACCATGCACGCAATGATGCAGGCAATCGGCGTAATCAAAGATCACGAAGATTTCTGTGAGTTTAGAAATAACTAACAACTTCGCGACATAAACTTCGTGAGATGACTATGGACAGCCAAGAATTCACCGCGCACTACCGCGCGTTTCTGCCTGCCATTTCAAAATTCTTCGCCTACCGCGCCGATTCCAGCGATGTAGAAGGATTAGCCGCAGAAGTGTTCTCAATAGCTTGGCAAAAAAGAGACAAAGCCCCAGCTGGCGCTGAATTGCCTTGGCTCTATCGAATTGCCAACAATGTGTTGCTCAACCACCGCCGAAAAGTAAAGCGCAACTTCACGTTGCCAATCTTGGAAACTGATTTGGTCTCACCTTCTGCTGATGACCTGGTTCTAGAAACCGTTACAGTTCGAAAGGCTTGGGAAGAGCTAAAGGCTGCGGATCGCAGCATCCTTGCGCTAACTGCCCTTGAAGGGATGAGTCTCGAAGATGTGGCATTGACGCTCAAGATTTCTAAAAATGCCGCCACCATACGAACTCACCGCGCCAAAAAGAATTTCTCAGATATCTTGAAAGTATTTGAAGGCTAACGACACAAACAGGTTATGGAAGACAAAAACCTGAACAAACTGCAAAAAGCAGTTGGCGCTAAAGTGCCAACCCTAACCGACGAAACTATCCTGGCCGGCATTGCCAAGCCACGAGCGAGTGTTCGCAAGAACCTCTGGCTCGGTCTCAGCGGTGTTGCCGTAGCCGCCACAGCAGTCTTTGCTGTGATGCCGAGCAACCCAGCTCCCCTAATCAACCTGGCACAGAGCCAATCTCAGCGCGAAGGCCTTTCTTCAAGCGACGCCAAAATGTCGATGTGGGTGGAATACGAATATGTTGCGGGCTCTGGCCTGTCGACCGCTGCCGGCTCAGATCAGGTTTACCGGCTGAACCTAAACGGCTCACCAGAAGCATTGGTGGAGAAGCTGGCAGCTCGCTTTGGCGTTGAAGGCAAACTTTCTAAAGAGTCATACGATGACGGCAAGACCTACAACTACTTCTTCGGAAACAAGGCCAAGAGCGAGGATGCCAGCGTCTCGGTTTACTGGTCTGGTACCGGTAGCTGGTACTACGGTGACTACTCCAAGTACTCGGAGAAAGTGAACCTACCAAGTAAGGCAGCAGCACTGGCTGCCGCGCAGGAGATCTTCGCAGACACCGGTCTAGACGTGAGCGAAGATGCAATTACCCTAACCAGCGGCGACTGGGGAATGGTTGCCCAGGCTAGCCTGCAGGTTGGCGGCGAAGATACCGCACTCGAATGGATGGTGAACTGGGCTCCAAACGGTGAAATCATCGGCGTTAGCGGTCACAGCGTCTCGATTGAAGCCAACGGAACCTTTGGAACCATCTCAGCCAAGGATTCTGTAAAGCGTCTGGGCGACTGGCGTTACGGTGGCTCTGCAGCCAGCAGCTACTACGGTGGCGGCATGGCCATGATGTCTCGCGGTGGAACCGTATCAAGTGATGTTACCGACTCAGGCACTGAGCCTTCGGTTGAGCCAACTGCTGAACCATACGGCGACGACACGGTAGAACCGACCGACGCAACAACCGAAGAGCCAAGCATTGATCCAATTCCTGAGCCAACTCCGGAAAAGGTTGTGATGAAACTAGTTTCATCGAAGAAAACACACTTGCTCATCTGGGATGCCGACGGCGGAGCTTGGTTGGTTCCTGGCTTCATGCTAAAGAACACCGAGGGCTGGTATAGCTCGGTGATTTCTTTGGTCGACGGAATCATTGCGCTACCAAAACTAGACTCTGGCGTGATGCCAATGGTGAAGTAGTTCTAGCGCTGATTGGTAAATAGTTTGATGGCAGAGCCGTCGATCTCTAACTTGAGATTGGCGGCTTTTGCCATGTCCTCAAGGGAATCCGCGCCCTGCAGAAAAGCTCGAACAAACTGACCTTTGGCTTTTTTGTTGAAGTGGTTCATGGCCTTGCCGCATTCAATGTCGTGAACCTCAACCGTGAGCACATCAAAGTTCTCGGGAACTGGAGCCAGCTCTGCGTATTGCTTGGAGCGAAGATCGATTATCTGCTGACCACCTAGTCGCTTCCAGATCACGTCGTGAGCCTCCGGCCAGTGTTGTTTCAGGCTGAGCTTCGGCAATTTGCTAGTAGCCGAGAACTTATAGAACGGAATCAAGCTAGTGGCTGGTATTAGACCGAACAGAGCTGACTGAATGAATACCGATTCCTTGGCGCGTTCGCGTTCTTCCTTAGATAGTTCGTTGAATTCGGTTGGAGTGCCTTTGAGTCCGCGTCCGTGGATTGCTCCGTATAGCGTTCCGTTGTAGCGATCGATTGCCGGCAGAGTTGGGGAAGATTGCAGACTTGGGTCAACTAACTTTGCCTTAACAGCTGCCTTGAAAACCGCGTCTCTGGCCGGCTGCATGCCACCAAAGGCGAGTGCAACTAGGTCGATTCCCAGCGGAGATCCGCCTTGGGCTTTCGACTCTGATGGGGGCAAGAGGAACAACATGCTTCCAGCCTAAACTTAGAGCTATGGTCAAACTCACCAAGATTTACACAAAAACCGGCGACGAAGGCTTCACCGGGCTTGGAGATAATTCTCGCGTTGCAAAGACCGACCCACGCATAGAGGCGTATGCCGATGTCGACGAGGCGAACTCGGCAATTGGTGTGGCAGTTTCCTTGGCGCATGGAGAGTTCTCTGAGGAGATTCTTGGGCTTCTTGCCCGAATTCAGAATGATCTATTCGACATTGGTGCCGACCTGGCTACGCCTGGAACCGGTGGGCTTCGAGTTTCCTCGGAGTGGGTCGCCGACCTTGAGGTTGCCATCGACAAATACAATGCTTCGCTGCCTTCGCTGGATTCATTCATCATCCCTGGTGGTTCCGGGCTAGCTGCAGGGTTACATTTGGCCCGCACCGTGGTTCGCAGAGCCGAACGCGCTGTTTGGGTTGCGCTTGAGGCAGGCATAGATGTTTCGGCAGTTTGTGCTGTCTATCTAAACCGTCTATCGGACCTTCTGTTCGTGCTGGCAAGAGTAGCCAACATTCCGCACGGCGGTGACGTGAAGTGGAAGCCGGCCGGCTCGAGATAAAGAAAAACCCCAACCAATCGGCTGGGGTTTAATCTTTGTAGTTTCGTTAGACCAGTTCGGCGTGACGAGCAACGATGGTTACCACGTCGTGTTCAACCGAAAGGAAGCCGTCTTCGGCGTTAGCGGTTAGCTTGTCGCCGTCGGTAAGGGTAATGCGAACTTCACCGCTCGAGAGGATCGCGAGCATAGGCTCGTGACCTGCAAGTAGACCGATTTCACCTTCAACGGTCTTAGCGATGACCATCTTGGCCTCACCAGCCCATACGGCTTTATCGGCTGCTACCAGCTCGACGCGAAGAACTTTTTCCGACATTATTACTTACCGGTTTCCTTCTGGATGCGCTCCCAGTTTTCCATAACCATGTCTAGGCCACCGACGTTGAAGAACGCCTGCTCTGCAACGTGGTCAAGGTCACCGTTGGCGATGGCCGAGAAGCCTTCGATGGTGTCCTTTAGTGGAACGGTTGAACCCTTAACACCGGTGAACTTTTCAGCCATGTAGGTGTTCTGAGATAGGAACTGCTGGATACGACGGGCACGTGAAACGGTTACCTTGTCTTCTTCAGAAAGTTCTTCAACACCAAGGATGGCGATGATTTCCTGAAGTTCCTTGTTCTTCTGAAGGATGGCCTTGACGCGGATCGCGGTCTCGTAGTGGTCCGCTGCAATGTAGCGAGGGTCCAAGATACGCGAGGTCGAGGTTAGTGGGTCGATAGCTGGGTACAGACCCTTCGAAGCAATTTCACGGCTTAGCTCAGTGGTTGCATCCAAGTGAGCGAAGGTGGTTGCTGGGGCTGGGTCGGTGTAGTCGTCGGCAGGAACGTAAATTGCCTGAAGCGACGTAATCGAGTGACCACGGGTCGAGGTGATGCGCTCCTGAAGGAGACCCATCTCATCGGCCAAGTTTGGCTGGTAACCCACGGCAGAAGGCATACGACCTAGAAGGGTCGAAACTTCAGAACCGGCCTGGGTGAAACGGAAGATGTTGTCGATGAACAACAGAACGTCCTGCTTCTGAACATCGCGGAAGTACTCCGCCATGGTTAGAGCCGAAAGAGCTACACGAAGACGGGTGCCTGGTGGCTCATCCATCTGACCGAACACGAGAGCGGTCTTGTCGATAACACCAGACTCGGTCATTTCGTCGATAAGGTCGTTACCTTCACGGGTACGCTCA
>JBEGSI010000006.1:0-105711 GCA_041180065.1 Actinomycetota bacterium
GTTCGAATCTCGTCATCCGCTCACAGCAGCTGCTGTAACACGGTGGAGTGGCTGAGCGGCCCAAAGCAGCAGCCTGCAAAGCTGTAAAACCACGGGTTCAAATCCCGTCTCCACCTCAAAAGAAACAAGACCCGGTCGTATGGCGCAGCGGTAGCGCACTTCCTTGACATGGAAGGGGTCACTGGTTCGATCCCAGTTACGACCACCAAAGAAGCCGCGAACCAGTGACTAAAAACCGCTTGTTCGCGGTTTTTCTATTTCGATCCCAGTTACGACCACCAAAATAAAAGCCCCGACATAAGTCAGGGCTTTTTCGTTTTTGGCTCTAAGCCTTCAGTTTGAGAGTCTTGGCCGTTGAGGCAAGTGATGCTTTGGCGGCCTTTGCGTCCTTGTTCAAATCTGTTCCGTAAGACGGAATCATTTTCTTTAGCGATTTCTCCCAGGTCTTGAATTCAGTTGGGAAACCCTTCTTCAAAACTTCGAGCATGATGTGAGCTCCCGTTGATGCACCAGGGGAGGCGCCCAGTAGGCCAGCGATGCTGCCATCGGCTGAGGAAACCACTTCGGTGCCGAACTGGAGAATTCCGCCCTTCTTGGCATCTTTCTTGATTACCTGTGCTCGTTGACCAGCTTCTATTAGTTCCCAGTCTTCCGGGCTTGCATTTGGAACGAATTCTTGAAGCGACTCGAACTTCTTTTTCTCACTCTTGGTAACTTCGGTGATCAGGTACTTGATCAGCCCAAAGTTACTAAGGGCTACCGAAAGGTAAGGAATGATGTTGCCGAGGCGAATCGATAGTGGGAGATCGAAGATTGAGCCGAACTTGAGGAACTTGAAGTTAAGGCCGGCGTAGGGTCCAAACAGCAGGCTGGCCTGGCCGTCGACAACTCGGGTGTCGAGGTGGGGAACCGACATTGGGGGAGCGCCTACAGCTGCTTGGCTGTAAACCTTAGCTTGGTGTTGTTTCACTACGGCAGGGTTGGTGGTCTTTAGGAATGCGCCAGAGACGGGGAAAGTTCCGTAACCCTTGGCTTCTTTGATGCCAGACTTTTGAAGCAGCTTTAGTGCGTAACCGCCTGCGCCAACAAATACGAAGCCAGCCTCAGCTATGCCATGGGCGTGCTTTACAGCCCAACCGTTTGATGTTCTGGTTAGGTTCTTCACCTCATTGCCAGTGTGAACTTCAACACCTGCGTTCTTGAGGTGCTTTATGAGTTGTGTGGTGATCGAGCCGAAGTCAACGTCGGTTCCGGAATCGATTTTGGTGGCTGCGATAACGTCGTCGCCGTTTCTTCCATCAATCAAAAGAGGAGTCCAACTAGCGATTTGTTTATGATCCTTAGAGAATTCGATGCCGGCAAACAGTGGCTCATTCTTCAGGGTTTCAAAGCGTTGCTCTAGGTAGGCAACGTCCTTAGCCCCTTTGACGTAGGTCATGTGGGGAGTGGAGTGAATAAAAGTCCTAGGGTCGCCGAGGATCTTCTTCTCGACCAGGTATGACCAAAGTTGGCGAGAAAGTTGGAATTGCTCGTTGATCTGAATTGCCTTTGAAGGATCCAAAGGATTAGGCATGTAGTTGAGCTCACAGAGTGCTGCGTGACCGGTGCCAGCGTTGTTCCAAGGATTTGAGCTTTCGAGGGCTACTTCATTCAATCGCTCGAAGATGGCGATTTTGAGGTTAGGGGATAGTTCCTTCAGCAGGGTTCCCAGGGTGGCACTCATGATGCCGCCACCAATTAAAACGACGTCGTATTTTTTAGCTGTGCTCACCGTTTCAGTTTACTTGGGAGTTTGCTAAACGGTGATGCCCCCACCAACCAACATTCCGATTCCATAGGTAACACCCATGGTTAGAAGCGAAACGCAGACGTTTCTGATGATTGCGCGCATCGGTTTGGCTCCACCGATTTGAGCGGCAACGTAACCGGTTAGAGCAAGACTCAAAATAACCGCCGCGACTGTGAAAGGAATTCGAAGTTCAGGCCATGGAGTTGCCGTGGCGGTAAGTAATGGGAGAACGGAACCTGCAGCGAATGCCACGAAAGAGGAAATAGCCGCTGCTCCTGGGCTCACGTGCTCGTCGTGTGAGATTCCCAACTCAACTTCAGCGTGGGCGCGGAGTGCGTCTTTTTCAGTGAGTTCTTCGGCAACGGCTTTGGCGAGGTTTGGGCTCATTCCCTTTTGCTCATAGAACCATGCCAGCTCTCGCAATTCGGCCTCAGGGCTGTCTTTCAGTTCCTGACGCTCTTTGTTGATTGCTGCAATCTCAGAATCCTTTTGGGCTGAAACAGAGGTGTATTCGCCGCCGGCCATTGAGATGGAACCTGCAACGAGCGCTGCAACACCGGCAATGAAGATTGCATTTGAATCAGCTCCGGCACCAGCAACACCAAAAATGAGACCAGCCGTTGACACGATTCCGTCATTTGCGCCAAGTACTCCAGCGCGTAGCCAGTTGAGTTTGTGCGCCATCGCAGATTTCTGAAACTCTTGCGTGTCTAGGATTTCACCTTCAACTTCGAAAGCTGACTTAGTCTTTTTGGCCATGGGACAACTTAACCCCGAAAAATCGCTTTCATCTACTAAGGCACGCCTTATTCGACGCTGGTTAGAATGTTCAAATGAGTGAATTGAAGATAACAGTTGACGGCGTCGAGCGTAATGTTCCGTCGGAGACAACAGGCTTCAAACTTTTTGAATCGAAAACCATTGTTGCTCTGCGTGTAAACGGGGAGCTTCGTGACTTGGCATATCAGGTTGTTTCAGGGGATTCGGTTGAAGGCGTGGAAATTTCATCTCCAGATGGTTTGAACATTTTGCGACACTCTGCAGCACACGTCTTGGCTCAGTCGGTTCAGAATGTGAACCCTGAAGCAAAGTTGGGCATCGGTCCTCCGATCAAAGATGGTTTCTATTACGACTTCGACGTTGTCGACCCGTTTACTCCTGAAGACCTACGAAAGCTCGAAAAAGAGATGGACCGGATTATTCGTGCCGGTCAGCGTTTCGTGCGCCGAGTTACCAACGACAATGACGCTCGGATTGAGCTCTCAAACGAGCCATACAAGTTGGAGCTAATTGGCCTAAAGGGTAATGCCGATGCGGTTGGCGAAGGCTCAGCCGAAGTGGGCGCCGGCGAACTAACGATTTATGACAACGTCAATCCCCAGACCGGTGAAACCGTTTGGAAGGACCTTTGCCGAGGACCACACCTTCCAAACACTCGCATGATTGGTAATGCCTATTCGCTGATGCGTTCGGCTGCTGCTTACTGGCGCGGAAACGAAGCAAACAAGCAACTTCAGCGAGTTTATGGAACCGCATGGCCTACCAAGGATGAGCTCAAAGCTCACCTTGAACGACTTGAAGAGGCCGCTAAGCGTGATCACCGCCGAATTGGTGCTGAGTTAGATCTATTCTCATTCCCTGAGGAAATTGGGTCTGGCTTGGCCGTATTCCATCCGAAGGGTGGAATTATCCGTCGCGTTATGGAGGATTACAGCCGCCAGCGTCACGAAGAAAACGGTTACGATTTCGTTTACTCGCCTCACATCACCAAGTCGAACCTTTTTGAAACATCTGGACACCTTGCCTGGTATGCCGATGGAATGTTCCCACCAATGAAACTGGATGAGGAAGTTGACGAGGATGGTGTTGTTCGTAAGCAGGGTCAGGATTACTACCTGAAACCGATGAACTGCCCGTTCCACATTCTTGTTTACAAGAGCCAGTCACGTTCATACCGAGACCTTCCACTTCGCATGTTCGAGTTCGGCACTGTTTACCGTTATGAGAAGAGCGGTGTGGTTCATGGTCTCACTCGCGTTCGAGGTCTAACTCAAGACGACGCCCACCTTTTCGTTACTCAAGAGAACATGGAAGAGGAACTTACTTCGGTAATTGGCTTCGTGCTCGGGTTGCTTCGCGACTACGGTCTAACCGATTTCTATCTCGAGTTATCGACTCGCGAAGAGGGC
This sequence comes from Actinomycetota bacterium, assembly GCA_041180065.1. GTDB lineage: Bacteria > Actinomycetota > Actinomycetes > Actinomycetales > Microbacteriaceae > Rhodoluna. The sequence continues at coordinate 3,979 of JBEGSI010000006.1, forward strand.
AATCCAAAGTTTGTTGGCTCGGATGAGATTTGGGAGCGCGCTACCGGAACGCTCTCGCGCGTGGCCGAAGCAACCGGTCTCGAACTGGTTCCAGATCCTGGAGGGGCCGCGTTCTACGGTCCAAAGATTTCGGTTCAGGCTAGAGATGCCATCGGACGCACCTGGCAGATGTCGACAATTCAGCTCGACTTCAACCTTCCTGAGCGTTTCGACCTTGAATACGCTGCGGCCGACGGCTCGCTCAAGCGTCCGGTGATGATTCACCGTGCACTTTTTGGTTCGATCGAACGCTTCTTCGGCGTTCTAACCGAGCACTATGCCGGTCACTTCCCGCCTTGGTTGGCGCCGCTTCAGGTGGTTGGAATTCCAATCGCCGACGAATACAGCGAATACCTTCACGAAATCGCTGGCGAGCTTCGTAAGAATGGCGTTCGCGTTAGCGTTGACGATTCCGATGATCGTATGCAGAAAAAGATTCGCAACCACACCAAGGACCGAGTTCCGTTCATGCTGATCGCCGGAGAAGAAGACCGTTCTAATAAGGCTGTGTCGTTCAGATTCCGTGACGGTAGTCAAGAAAACGGGATTCCGTTGGCCGAAGCTATCGAACGAATCATCAGCGCTATTGCCAACAAGGAACAGGTCTAGTGACCGAAGAACGCATCGAGAGCTCGGCAGACTTCGCCGGAGTGCCAGATGCGTTCCAAAGGCTTTGGACCCCGCACCGATTGGTTTACATCCAGCACGGGCAGCAGCCATCCGAGGACAAGTGCCCATTCTGCATTGGGCCAACTCTCACCGACGAGCAATCGCTGATTGTTTTCCGCGGAGAACATGCATACGTTCTGCTAAACCTGTTTCCGTATAACTCAGGACACCTGCTGGTTTGCCCTTATCGCCACATCTCAACCTATGACCTGGCCACACCGGAAGAAGTAGCTGAAATCGGTGAGCTAACACAGGCTGCCATGAAGGCGCTCACCAAAGCTTCAAAGGCTCACGGGTTCAATATCGGCATGAACCAGGGTGAGGTTGCCGGAGCTGGAATTGCCGGGCATCTTCACCAGCACATAGTTCCAAGGTGGCGAAATGACGCAAATTTCTTCCCGATTATTGCTGAGACGAAGGCACTTCCTAAGTTACTTAGCCAGGTTCGCGAGGAAATTGCTGCCGCTTGGCAGTGAGTCTTTCGTAACATTTCGCAGGCAACCGCTTCGGCGGTTTAGACTTGTGACCATGAGCGAATTTTCTAAGCCAGAAGTTGGAACCCCACTAATCAAGCGCGGCCTTGCAGAAATGCTTAAGGGTGGCGTCATCATGGACGTTATTAACGTCGAGCAGGCAAAGATTGCCGAAGATGCTGGCGCCGTAGCCGTTATGGCTCTTGAGCGCGTTCCTGCCGACATTCGTGCGCAGGGTGGCGTTTCTCGTATGAGCGACCCAGACATGATCGACCAGATTATTGCAGCTGTTTCAATTCCGGTTATGGCTAAGGCTCGTATCGGTCACTTCGTTGAAGCCCAGATTTTGGAATCGCTCGGCGTCGACTACATTGATGAATCAGAAGTTCTAAGCCCTGCCGACTACGTCAACCACATCGACAAGTGGAACTTCAATGTTCCTTTTGTTTGTGGAGCAACCAACCTGGGCGAAGCACTTCGTCGAATCACCGAGGGCGCTGCCATGATTCGCTCGAAAGGTGAAGCTGGCACCGGCGACGTTTCGGAAGCCATGAAGCACATCCGCACCATCTCGGGTGAGGTTCGTGCCCTAGCTGCCAAGTCTGACGACGAGCTTTACGTTGCTGCCAAGGAGCTTCAGGCTCCGTACCAGCTAGTTCACGAAGTTGCTCGCACCGGCAAGTTGCCTGTAGTTATGTTCGTCGCTGGTGGAGTAGCCACCCCAGCCGACGCCGCACTAATGATGCAGCTTGGAGCAGATGGTGTTTTCGTGGGTTCTGGAATCTTCAAGTCTGGCGACCCTGTGGCTCGCGCCAAGGCGATCGTGAAGGCAACCACGTTCTACAACGACCCGGCGGTTCTAGCCGAGGTTAGTCGCGGTTTGGGTGAAGCCATGGTTGGCATCAACGTTTCTGACCTTCCTGCACCCCACCGTTTGGCCGAACGCGGCTGGTAGTGACCAAACCCGTTGGCGTCTTAGGCCTGCAAGGTGACTTTCGTGAGCACCTGCAGGCTTTTGACCGTCTTGGAATTCCTGCGGTCTCGGTCAAGAAAGCCTCAGAGCTCTCAGACATCTCCGGATTGGTTATCCCAGGTGGCGAATCAACCACGATTGGCAAGTTAGCCAGAATTTTCGGAGTCTTCGAGCCGATTAAGTTGGCCATTTCCGAGGGGTTACCGGTTTTTGGAACCTGCGCAGGTCTAATCATGTTGGCAGATACCATCACCGACGGCATTGCGGGCCAAGAGACATTCGGCGGACTAGACGTAGTGGTTCAACGAAATGCCTTCGGTAACCAACTGGATTCCTTCGAAGTAGATTTACCCTTTACCGGAATCGACGGAACCGTTCACGCTGCCTTTATTCGAGCCCCGCTAATTACGTCGGTTGGCTCATCGGCCAGAGTTGTTGCCAGCTTGGAAGACGGTCGGGTAGTTGGCGTTACTCAGGGGAACCGCATGGGGATTAGCTTCCATCCAGAAGTCACTGGCGAGGATCGAATTCACAGTTTCTTCTATGAGGCACTAGTTCGCGCCTAAACAAATAGACTTGTTCTAAACCAAAGCACTCTCGGGAGAATCATGTCCGGCCATTCCAAATGGGCAACAACCAAGCACAAAAAAGCCGTTATCGACGGTCGTCGCGCCAAACTTTTCGCAAAGCTCATCAAGAACATTGAAGTTGCTGCGCGCTTGGGTGGTCCAGATGTTGATGGAAACCCAACGCTCTATGACGCGATTCAAAAAGGTCGCAAGTCTTCGCTACCAAACGACAACATCGACCGCGCAATCAAGCGTGGTTCAGGTGTTGGTGCCGACGCAGTTGTTTACACCACCATCATGTACGAAGCATATGGACCAAACGGCATCGCGATTCTGATTGAGTGTCTTACCGACAACAAGAACCGTGCTGCTGCAGAGGTGCGCCTTGGCGTAACTCGCAATGGAGGCACCATGGCCGACATCGGTTCAGTGAACTTTATGTTTAGCCGCAAGGGCGTAGTTACCGTCACCAAGACCGACGTCGTTACCGAAGACTCCGTTCTTAGCGCGGCACTTGACGCTGGAATTGAAGATGTTGAAGACCGCGGTGAAGTTCTGGTTCTCACCACCGACCCATCCGACATGGTTGCTGTAAGAACTGCACTCCAGGCATCAAACATCGATTACGAGTCAGCCGATGTTGAATTCGTTCCATCGATGAACGTTCAGGTTGATGCACCAACCGCTCGCAAGGTTATTTCACTAATCGACGCACTTGAAGACCTAGATGACGTTCAGAACATTTATTCAAACTTCGACATGTCACCTGAGGTTCTCGCCGAGATCGAGCAGGACTAATGTCACGAGTGATTCTTGGTGTTGACCCAGGTCTCACTCGATGCGGAGTTGCAGTAATCGCTTCAAAAAGTAGTCGTCAGATCGAGCTGCTACACGTAGACACCTTAAAGTCCTCGGCTGACCTAGAACTTTCGACCAGGTTAGGTTCAATCGCCGATGGCATTGAAGCACTGATTTTGGCTCACAAACCAACCCAGATTGCCGTCGAACGGGTGTTTGCCCAGGCTAACGTTCGCTCAGTCATGGGAGTCGCCCAGATTTCCGGTGTGGTTCTTTATCTTGCGCAAAAGCATCAGATCCCAGTTCAGATGCACACCCCGAGCGAGGTGAAGGCCGCGGTAACCGGCTCAGGTAGAGCTCAAAAAGCACAGATGGGCTTAGCGGTCACCAAGATCCTTGGTCTTTCTGAAGTTCCCAAACCAGCCGACTCTGCCGATGCCATCGCCATCGCCATATGCAATGCATGGAAGGGTTCTGTCGCTCAGAATGCAGGGGTAGCAAAAACGCCAGCTCAAGCTGCCTGGGCTGCTGCAGAGCGAGTTGCCTCCAGAAGGACCAAGGCTTAGTTAGCATTTACAGGTGATTGCTTCACTCCGCGGAACTATTCAGTCTGCATCATTGAACTCTTTGGTGTTAGACGTTTCTGGCGTCGGATATTTAGTGCAGGTAATTCCTTCGCTGGCCCTCGATGCATCTAGCGGAAAAGAGTGTTTCTTGCACACGGCGTTCATCGTGCGCGAAGATGCCTTCACCATTTATGGGTTTGAATCAAGGGAAGAGTTGGCCGCATTCGATCTGCTTCGCTCGGTTACCGGCGTTGGACCGAAATCGGCCCTTTCGATTATTCATCAGCTAGGAGTTGACGAACTAAGCAATGCAGTATTCAACGAGGACGATGGCGCGTTCAAGCAGGTCAGTGGAATTGGACCAAAGACGGCCAAGCTCATTGTGGTCACGCTAGCCGGCAAGGTGAGCGGGGGAGTTGCCAAAACTAACTCAACCATCGACTCAGATGTAATCGAGGCGCTAACCGGTCTCGGTTACCAGCAAAAGGCTGCCGAACAAGCCGTTTCGTCGGCTAAAGCCGAGGATAAGAACGCAACCAAAGAAACTCTTCTGCGTCTTGCACTGCGCAAGATTGGCAAGAACTAGTGGACGATTTATTGGCCCCGGAGCCGGATGAAAACGAACTGGCGTTTGAGGCGGCGGTTCGCCCGTCGAGCCTAGACGCTTTCGTTGGGCAGCAAAAAGTTCGCAAGCAACTAGAGCTGGTTCTTGAATCGGCAAAGCTGCGAGGAACGAACGCTGACCACATTCTGCTGGTTGGGCCGCCCGGTCTTGGTAAAACTACGTTGGCACTAATCGTTTCGAACGAGACCGGCCACCCGATTCGTCTGACTTCTGGGCCAACAATCCAACACGCTGGCGATTTGGCTTCAATCTTGAGTTCGCTCACTCCAGGCGAGATTCTCTTCATCGACGAGATTCACCGTATGTCTCGCTCCGCGGAAGAGATGCTTTACCTAGCAATGGAGGATTACCGCGTCGACGTCATGGTTGGTAAGGGAGTCGGAGCCAACTCAATTCCTCTCGAGCTTTCTCCGTTTACGCTAATTGGGGCAACCACCAGGTCGGGAATGCTTCCCACCCCACTTCGTGACCGCTTCGGATTCACCGGACACCTCGAGTTTTATGATGCTTTCGAGTTGGAAGAAGTCGTGCGCCGAAGTGCCGTTCACTTGGGCGTTCAGCACGATGAAGCCGCACTCTCGGAAATTGCCAGTCGTTCTCGAGGAACTCCGCGCATTGCCAACCGCCTGCTTCGTCGTGTTAGAGACTTCGGCTTGGTTCACAATCACGCGGTGGTGACCGTCGACGTAGCCAAGGACGCCCTGGCACTATATGAAGTGGATGAACTTGGTCTCGATCGAATCGACAAACAGCTGCTGGAATTACTGACCGGAAGATATGCGAACAAGTCGGTTGGACTTTCGACTCTCGCTGTAGCTCTGGGAGAGGAAGCCGACACGATCGAATCTGTGGTTGAACCATATCTGGTAAGAACAGGTCTCATTGTTAGAACTCCACGCGGTCGTGAGGCCACTGCGGCGGCTTACCTACATATGGGTAAACACCCTTATTCAGGCTCTTCGCAGACCACCCTTGACCTATAATTTGTAGGTAGCGCCACATCAACGTAACTAAAGGACCTTCCCTATGCCTGCTCTAGATCAATTCTTCCCAATCATCCTTATCGGTGGAATGGTTGTGTTCATGATGCTGAGCGGTCGCAAGCGCAAGGCTCAGGCTGCCGAAATGGCAACCAAGGTTTTGCCAGGTGCGCGAGTTATGTTGAACAGCGGAATCTACGGCGAGATCGTTTCGATCACCGACGACCGCATCACTTTGACCAGCGCAAGTTCAACCCTTGAGGTTGCTAAGGGCGCAGTTGTTCGAGTTGTTGAAAACGCTCCGGAGAAGAAGGCTGTTACAGCTAAGAAGCCAGCTGCCAAAAAGACCGCGGTAAAGAAGTAACTCAAAATGGCAGATTCCAGCGTCAATAAAAAAGCTCGCACGCGCCTTGCGTGGCTACTCGTAGTCTTCATCACTTTCGCTGCACTGATTACGGGTGCGAAGTTGAGCAATGTCGAAGGTGCAACTTATGTTCCTGAGCTCGCTCTAGACCTTCAGGGCGGTACTCAGGTCATTCTCAAGCCAAACGTTGATGGCGGAAAGACCGCATCGGCTGAACAACTTCAGCAAGCCGTTGACATCATTCGTCAGCGCATTGACTCAACCGGTGTTTCTGAGGCTCAAATTGTGACCCAGGGTCAGGGTAAAGAAGCTGCAATTGTGGTTAGCATCCCAGGAACCCCTTCTGAGTCAACTCTCGAACTGATCAAGGCAAGTGCAAAGCTCGAGTTCCGACCAGTATTGGTTACCGGCATTGGCGCGACCGCTTTGGTCACTCCGGCAGCTACCAAAGACAATCCAAAGCCAACCCCAACACTTCCTTCTTCGACGCCAATCGCAACTTCTACTGCGGCACCTACCGATAACAGTGACTTGAACTGGGTATCCAAGGAGCTACAGGCAGAATACGAAGCTCTAGATTGTTCAACTCAGTTCCGCGCACCAGGCCAAATTGACGATCCTTCCAAGCCAATAGTTACTTGCGACCGCGATCGTACGGCCAAGTTCATCCTCGGCCCTGTGGAACTTGATGGAACCGACATCAGCAAGGCACTTGCGAACCCGGTAACCACGAGCAACGGTTCGGCTACCGGTGCTTACGCGGTTGACCTAACGTTCACTGACGCTGGCGGATCGAAATTCGGTAAGGTAACCGAACGTTTGTTCCCACTTAGCTCTCCACGTAATCAGTTTGCTGTGACCATCGATGGTTACATCGTGACCGCACCAGCAATCCAAGCGGTAATCACTTCGGGTACCGCTCAAATTACTGGTGACTTCACCATGGATGCAGCTAACGGTCTTGCAAATCAGTTGAAGTATGGTTCACTTCCGATCGGCTTCCAAGTTGAGAGCCAGGAGAACATCTCTGCGACCTTGGGAACGCAGCAGCTTCAGAGCGGTTTGATTGCCGGTGCAATCGGTATGCTTCTGGTTTTGATCTACTCACTCTTCCAGTACCGTGCACTTGCATCCGTGACCATCGGTTCGCTCGTGGTTGCTGCTGGATTGACTTATCTAGCCATTACATTGCTCTCATGGCGCATGGACTACCGCTTGTCGCTAGCTGGGGTCGCGGGTTTGATTGTGGCAATCGGTATTACCGCCGACTCGTTTATTGTTTACTTCGAACGTGTTCGCGATGAACTTCGCGAAGGTCGTCCATTGGCGGTAGCCGTTGGTAGCGGTTGGAAGCGAGCCTGGAGAACGATTTTAGTCTCCGACATCGTTAGCCTTCTAGCTGCAGGAACTCTTTACTTCCTTACTGTCGGAAACGTTCGTGGTTTTGCGTTTACTCTTGGTCTCACCACGGTTATCGACCTTGCAGTTGTGACGCTATTCACAGTGCCACTTCTAACTTTGTTTGCCAACCTTAAGTTCTTCGCTTCCGGTCACCCTTGGTCGGGTTTTCAGGTGGAAGCACTGACTGGTGAAAAGTACAAAGGGCGATTCTCGTTTAGAAACGTGGACCAGTCGGTTGCTCGCAACCGTAAATCTGCCAATGAGTCACAGAAGCGCCAGACCATTGCCGAGCGCAAGGCAGCAAGTAACAACGGCGGAGAAAAGTAATGTCTAAATTCAAAGATTTGGGCGATGCCCTTTACACCGGCGACAAGTCAATTAACTTCGTTGGCCGACGCAAGCTCTGGTACACCATTAGCGCTCTGCTCATTGTGGTTTCAGCGATCCTTCCATTTACTCTTCACAACGGATTCAATTTCGGTATTGAGTTCAAGGGTGGTTCAGAATTCACTATCACCGGTGGTGCTAGCAAGGGAACCGAATTGGCTCGAAGTGCTGCCGAAAGCGCACTTCCTGGTAAAGAAGTTGTTGTTTCAACTGTTGGTACCAACTCGGTACGCCTTCAGACTCCACAACTTGAAGACACCCAATCAGAGTCGCTTCGTAAGAAGCTAGCTGCCGCTTACTCGGTAGAGAGTTCCGCGGTCTCTTCGAGCTACATCAGCGCCTCTTGGGGTGGAGATGTCACCAGCAAGGCTTTCGTAGGTCTACTCTGGTTCCTAGCCCTAGCCGCTGTTCTAATGGCGCTGTACTTCCGCACAGTGAAGATGTCGATCGCAGCAATGATCGCCCTGCTTCATGACATGGTAATTACTACTGGCATCTACGGCGCCTTCGGATTTGAAGTAACTCCGGCTGCCGTGATTGGTTTCCTCACGATTCTTGGGTATTCCCTCTACGACACCGTGGTTGTGTTCGACAAGATTCGTGAAAACACCGAAGAAGTTGAATTCAGTGAAACTGCTACCTTCGCGGAGCGCGTGAATCTGGCTATCAACCAGACCTTGGTTCGTTCAATCAACACCACCGTCGTTGCAATCTTGCCTGTGGCTTCGATTCTCTTCATCGGAGCTATTGTGTTCGGGGCCGGAACCCTACGCGACATTTCACTGGCAATCTTCATTGGTATGTTGGTTGGAACTTTCTCAACCATCTTTATCGCTTCGCCGTTCTATTCTCAGCTTCGCGAAGGTGAAGCCAAGTTCAAAACAGCCGCTGCAAAAGTACTAGCCAAGCGCAGCTAATCGTTGATAGGAGAGTGTGCTTAGTTGTCAGACAACAACGCCACGGGCTCTATTCAAGCGCTTAGAAGTGGATTCGGTCGGCTTTTTGGTCGCGCTGGTTCACACAGTGCAGAAGTTAGCGAACTTCTGCGAGTTGCAAAAAGTAATCATCCCAAGTCCGACCTTTCGGTAATCGAACGCGCCTATGTCGTTGCCGAGCAGGCGCACGAAGGGCAAAAACGCAAAAGTGGCGAGCCGTACATCACTCACCCGATTGCGGTTGCAAAAATTCTGGCCGATCTGGGTATTGGCCCCACTACTTTGGCCGCCGCTTTACTTCACGACACCGTGGAAGACACCGCCTACTCGCTCGAGATGCTTCAAAAAGACTTCGGTGATGAAATTGCACTCTTGGTCGACGGAGTTACCAAGCTAGACAAGGTCAAGTTTGGCGAAAATGCTCAGGCCGAGACCGTTCGCAAAATGGTGGTTTCGATGTCAAAGGACATTCGTGTGCTGGTCATTAAGCTGGCCGACCGCCTACACAATGCCAGGACCTGGGGTTTTGTTGAGCCTGAAAAGGCTAAGAAGAAAGCCCAAGAGACGCTAGAGATTTATGCTCCGCTAGCTCACCGACTCGGTATTAGCGCGATCAAGAACGAACTCGAAGACCTGTCGTTTTCGGTTCTATATCCAAAGGTCTACGAAGAAATCGTAAACCTAGTTCGCCAGCGCACACCTAAGCGTGCCGAGTTTATTGAAGGCGTTCTCGACTCAATCAATGAAGACCTCAAAGACAACAAGATCAAGGCCAAGGTCGACGGACGACCGAAGCAGTATTACAGCATCTATCAAAAGATGGTGGTTCGCGGTCGCGAGTTTGATGACATTTACGATCTGGTCGGCATACGAATTCTCGTTGATAGCGTGAGGGATTGCTACGGGGCACTGGGTGCTATTCACTCCCGCTGGAACCCGGTTCCTGGCCGTTTCAAAGATTATATTGCGATGCCAAAGTTCAATCTTTACCAATCTCTACATACGACCGTCATCGGTCCTAACGGGCGTCCGGTTGAGATTCAGATCAGAACCCACGAAATGCACCAACGTGCCGAATACGGTGTTGCTGCTCACTGGAAATACAAGGAGCAGGCAGGCGATTCTTCAGTTGCTGGCGAGGAAGATCTAGCCTGGTTGAAACACCTAACCGACTGGCAGTCTGAGACACAGGACCCAGCCGAATTCCTTGACTCGTTACGCTTTGAAATCGGTGCGAAAGACGTTTACGTATTCACGCCAAAGGGCAAGGTGGTTGGCCTACCAACCGGAGCTACTCCAGTCGACTTCGCTTACACAATTCACACCGATGTCGGTCACCGAACCATGGGGGCCAAGGTTAATGGGCGATTAGTCCCACTGGAGACCCAACTTCACTCGGGTGACGTTGTTGAAATTTTCACCTCGAAATCTGTCGACGCATCGCCAAGCCAAGACTGGCTCAATTTCGTAGCTTCGTCGAGAGCCAAAGCAAAAATCAAGCAGTGGTTCTCCAATGAACGCAAAGATGAAGCGGTGGAAACCGGTAAGGAACTTATCGCTAAGGCAATGCGTAAGCAGAACCTCCCACTACAGAAATTGTTAGCTGCCGACGGCATCGTGAAGTTGGCCAACGAGCTGCGCTATGGCGATGTGGAGTCGCTATACGCGGCGGTTGGGGAGAACCACATTTCAGCACAGTCAGTTGTTGAGAAACTTACTGCTGCTATTTCAGATGACGAAGATAGCTCAGTGCCGTTCCAGTTCCCAACCAAGAACATAAGTGCAGACCGCAAGCGCAGCGGTAATTCAGGTGTTTTGGTTCGTGGCGATGATGATGTATTGGTAAAACTTGCGAGGTGCTGCACACCAGTCCCTGGCGATAAAATTGTGGGCTTTGTAACCCGAGGATCAGGGGTTTCGGTACACCGAAGTGACTGCAAGAACGTTGCAGTACTAGAGCAGCAACCGGAGCGACTCATGGATGTCACCTGGGCATCTCACACCAAGAGCCTGTTCCTCGTGAATATTCAAATCGAGGCGCTCGATCGCGGTGGTTTACTATCCGACGTCACCAGAGTGCTCGCCGAACATCACGTGAACATTCTCTCGGCATCTGTTTCAACCAGAAGTGACAGGGTGGCCCTGAGTCGCTTCGTTTTTGAGATGGGGGACCCAGCAGTGCTAGACCACCTGTTGAATGCGGTTCGCCGAATCGACGCCGTTTACGACGTTTACCGAGTTAGTAACAACTAATTATTTAGCGGCGGCTACAACCACAGCAAGCCACGACTTACGGGCTTCAAGTGCTTCGGTAAGTTCAGCAATCTTTTTCTTGTCGGTAGCGGTAGCAAGTTCACGTTCCAGCTTGGCGATAGCCTCTTCCAGCTTCAAAGTAACGTCATCCTTGCGAGCTTTGGCGGCTGGGTCGGTCGACTTCCAAAGATCGCGTTCAGCGTTCTTAACTGCGGTCTCTATGGCACGAAGTTTGTCTTCGGTCTTGGCGAGGTCATTTCTAGAAACTCGTCCAGCTTTTTCCCAGCGGTCTTGAATGCTGGTTAGCAGCCGCTTCGCCTGGGCAAGATCTTTTGTCGGGTCAATTGCCTTGGCTTCTTCTAGCAACGCCAGTTTCGCCGTGAGCGCCTCAGACTGAGAAGCCGATACAACAGCCATTTGCTCACCCTTAGCAGCGTAGATTGCGTCTCCAGCCGCCTTGAAGGTTACCCAAAGTGCATCGTCGTTTTTGGTGCGTCCGGCAGCTTTCCACTCATCGAGTAGCTTGCGATACTCAATAACAGCGTCTGAGCCTTTCGCCACAAGGGCTTCGGCGCGCTTGACAATGGATTCCTTGGTTGCCTTGGCGGCTTTTGCCTTGTTCCCTGCTTCAGCGAAGAAGGCTCGCTTCGCACTTTCGACCTTATTGCGAGCGGTTTGGAATCGCTTCCAGATAGCATCGGCTTCTGCCTTAGGAACGCGAGCGCCACTCTTCTGCGCGGCCTGCCATTCCTCGAACAAGGTGTTAAGTGTGGCACTCAAGTCTTTCCAAATAACCTTTGACAAATCACCGTTGGCCAGAGCTTCAGCTTTCGCTGCGATACTCTCACGAACCGAAAGTGCAGCGGTAACAGCCTCCTGGTTTTCGGCCTTCTTGGAGTTCAGCAAGTCTTGGATCTTTGGGGCAAGCGCTAGCACGCGTTCACGAAGTGCCTGAAGATTACCGACTGCATTGGCTTCAATCAGGTCTACGGTTAGCTTGGCAGCAGCCTTACTGATGGAATCTGCGTCCGCCTTCTTGTTCACACGCTGTTCTAGTAGCTTTACCGCACCCTCTAGCGCGTCGTACTTCTGCTTGAAGTGAGCAAGAGCTTCCTCTGGCGCAACGTTTGGGTACTGACCAACTTTTCGCTCGCCGTTTGGCTCGATGACGTAGACGTTGTTTTCGCTGTCGACGCGACCGAATTCTGTGGTGGTCATGGTTTACCTATCTCGTTTTTAGAAGAACTTGCTTATTTTACTGAAATTGCTGTTAGCAATACTTTGTCTTTTGGTGCGCCATCGGTTTTGCCATCGGCAGTGCCCTTGGCGGCCAAAGTCTCAACCGCGCTTAGGTTCTTAGTGACTTTACCGAATACGGTATAGCCACCTGCTGAGTCGGAAGGGATCGTGCTTTTGCTATAGACAATGAAGAACTGCGAACCCATGCTGTCGCCAGCCCCGCCCTGACGAGCCATTGCAATCACACCTGGGCCGTAGGAGTCATCTTTCGGTGCGTTTTCAATTGGACCAAACTTGTAGCCTGGGCCACCGCTTCCAGTGCCAGATGGGTCACCACATTGAAGGACGTAAATTCCTTCAGTGACCAAACGGTGGCAACTGATGTTTTCGAAGTAACCCTTTTTTGTTAGGTCAACGAAGTTAGCCACGGCTTTTGGAGCCTTGTCGCCGTATAGTTCGAATTCAATCGGAGCGCCGGCAACCTTCATGGCACCGGTCCAAACGCGATCTTCGGCAAGCGATGCGTCTGGAGCAGTTGCGGTTGGGGTAGCTGTTGGGGTTGGTTTGGGAATTCCAGGACCGAAGTGGTAGTAGGTTAGCTGCGAAGCGACTGCAATCAGAATTGACCCTGCAATAACGGCGATTGCCAGCAAGTTGTCTTTTTTGCGAACCTCGGCACGTCCTTCAACCAAGGTTGACTTCGCCTGGTAGTTAGCGATTCTTTCCTCGGCTGCCTTCGACAGTTTCACGCTTTTCTTAGCCAAAATTCCTCCAACTTTCTCGCATTAGTTTACTTGAGTAATGCGCGGCGAATGGTGTCGTAGCCTTGAGAAGTGCAACTTGCAACCATCTTTGAATTGAGCACGCCACTGGCTGCTCGAATGAGACCAACCCGTATCGAGGATGTGGTCGGACAACAGCAAGTTCTAAAAAGTGGCTCTCCGCTATTCCGGCTTCTGAATGCTGAGAGCAAGGGAGCTCAGTCACTTCTTCTCTGGGGTCCTCCTGGAACTGGCAAAACATCCATAACAAACGTTCTCGTCTCGCGGACCGGAAGGAAATTGGTGCAACTCAGTGCGATTTCGGCTGGGGTGAAAGAGGTTCGTGAAGTAATCGAACAAGCAAAGGCTGACTCTGATCTTTACAATCTCGAAACCGTGTTGTTCCTCGACGAAATCCACCGCTTCTCCAAGTCACAGCAGGATTCACTTCTTCCTGCAGTTGAGGCGGGCTGGGTTACTTTGGTTGCAGCTACCACTGAAAATCCATCTTTCTCGGTAATCGCTCCTCTAATCTCTCGCTCGCTAGTTGTTCAGTTGCAACCTCTGGCAGACAACGACTTGAAAGCACTGGTTCAGCGCGCCCTTCGTGAAGAAAACGGGTTCGGGGGATTGGTTTCGTTAGCAGCCGATGCTGAAGCCGAGCTGGTGAGATTGGCTCAGGGCGATGCCAGACGATCGCTTACATTTCTCGAAGCACTTGCCTTTGCCGCTTGGCAGCGTTCCGGTAGGGGTGAGCGAGCTGAAATTAACATCGACGACTTCGCAACTGCTCTTGCTGATACCCCAGTGCGTTACGACCGTGACGGCGATAGTCACTACGACATAATTAGCGCGTTCATAAAGTCTGTTCGTGGATCCGATGTTGACGCTGCAATCTACTGGCTTGCCAGAATGATTCAGGGTGGGGAAGACCCTAGGTTCATCGCTAGGCGCTTGATGATCCTCGCAGCCGAAGACATTGGTTTGGCCGACCCGCATGCATTAGTGTTAGCGACAGCCTGTGCTCAGTCGGTGGCACTGATTGGAATGCCCGAGGGGCGTATCGCCCTTTCCGAAACCACTATTTACCTAGCGCTCGCGCCTAAATCAAACTCTGCGTATAACGCCATCAATCGCGCTATCGATGATGTGAAGTCAGGCTTAGTGGTCGAAGTTCCTAGTCATCTAAGGTCTTCAAACTATGCGGGCGCCGAAAGTTACGGAAATGGCAAGGGCTATAAATATCCTCACGACGAGCCGGGAGCAATCGTAAATCAGCTTTACGTCGACTCGACGATTGCTGCGAGGGGTTACTACCAGCCAAAGAATTTTGGCACTGAAAGCGACAAGGCTTCTCTTTGGGAGAGATTGCGGAAGATTATTCGTGGCAAATAGTCGAAAATCTTGCTAATCTTGTGAAGTTGCCATTTTTCTCAATCTCTCTGGCTGCGAGTCGAGAAGAATGATGCTCATTAGCCGAGCATTTTTGGGCAGTACTAACTGTTAACGAAACTTCCGAAAGGATCACGTGTCTAAGACTTCACGTACCCGCAGCAAAACCCGCCTATCGCGTGCGCTAGGCCTAGCCCTTACTCCAAAGGCAGCCAAGTACCTTGAGAAGCGTCCATACGCTCCAGGTCAGCACGGCCGCACCAAGCGCAAGGCCGACAGCGACTTCGCCGTTCGTCTTCGCGAGAAGCAGCGTCTACGCGCCCAATACGGTATTCGCGAGGCACAGCTTCGTAACACCTTCGTTGAGGCAAAGCGAACCGAAGGCCTAACCGGTGAGAACCTAGTCGAGCTACTAGAAATGCGTCTCGATGCCCTAGTGCTTCGTGCAGGCTTCGCCCGCACCATCTCACAGGCTCGCCAGATGGTGGTGCACCGTCACATTCTGGTCAACGGCCAGCGTGTAGACCGCCCTTCCTTCCGAGTAAAGCCTGGACAGACCATTCACGTTCACGAGAAGAGCGAACGCACCGAGCCTTTCCAGGTTGCAGCAGCTGGCGGTCACGTCGATGTTCTTCCTCCGGTTCCTGGCTACCTCGATGTTCAGCTAGACAAGCTGCACGCAACTCTTACTCGCCGCCCAAAGCGCGCTGAAGTTCCAGTAACCTGTGAAGTTCAGCTCGTGGTTGAGTACTACGCAGCTCGCTAAAACCAAAACGTTAGGATACCGATGAGTGGTGGCGACATTGCAGCAATTATTGCTGCAGGAGCACTAGCTCTGTTCGTGATCTTCTTGGCCGTGCCTCTGATGAAGTTGGGTAAATTACTCGACGAAACCACCGACACTGTCAAGGAAATCAACGACAGCTTGCCGTCACTACTCTCGGGTCTTAGCGAAACCGTTGATCAAACCAATAAGCAGTTGGCCAAAATCGATGCAATCACCGATAGCGTGGCCGACATGAGTAGCAACTTCCAGTCACTGGTTGCTGTGTTCTCCGCCTCGGTCGGCTCTCCGTTATTGAAACTTGCTGGTTACCTCAAAGGTTTCACCAGCTTCCTTGGTAAGAAGAAGTAGGTTCAGTTATGAAAAAAATCTTTTGGTTGTTTTCCGGCATCACGGTTGGTCTAATCGCTGCAAAGCAGATTGAGAAGAACCCAAAGGCCAAGGCTGCCTACGACGAAGCTACCGACAAACTAAAGACGCTAGTCAATGCCTTCACCGAAGGCTACGACGAGGAGCTAAAGTCGACCGCACCCGCAGCTAAGCCTGCTGCAAAGCGTCCGGCTCAGCCAAAGACTGCCAAGTAAGCCATGAGAACCGCTGAAATTAGGCGGCGTTGGCTCGACTTCTTCGCAAGTAAAGACCACACAGTCGTTCCTTCCGCTTCCCTGATCAGCGATGATCCTTCCCTGCTATTCACAGTCGCCGGAATGGTCCCATTCATTCCTTACATGTCCGGATTGGTCCCAGCTCCCTTTGCTCGTGCGACCAGCGTGCAGAAATGCATCCGTACCCTAGACATCGAAGAGGTCGGCAAGACCACTCGACACGGTACGTTCTTCCAGATGAATGGAAACTTCTCCTTCGGTGATTACTTCAAGCGCGAAGCAATTAGTTTTGCCTGGGAGTTTCTCACTTCGCCGCAGGATAAGGGCGGGCTTGAGCTCAACCCTGAACTCTTATGGGTGACCGTTTACAAAGACGACGACGAAGCAATCGAACTTTGGCGTGAAATTGCTGATATTCCGATGGATCGTATTCAGCGACTTGGCATGAAGGACAACTTCTGGTCTACTGGCCAACCTGGCCCCTCTGGCCCGTGTAGCGAAATCTACTACGACCGCGGAGCAGCATACGGAATCGAAGGCGGTCCAGAAGCCGACGACAATCGTTACATTGAAATCTGGAACCTCGTGTTCATGCAGTATGAGCGTGGAAAAGGCATCGGAAAAGACGATTTCGAAATCCTTGGTGAGCTTCCTAAGAAAAACATCGACACCGGCATGGGTCTAGAGCGCGTTGCATTCTTGATGCAGGGCGTTGAGAACCTGTACGAAATCGATGAGGTACGCCCGGTTTTAGACCTAGCAGCGAAGCTTGCTGGCAAGACTTATGGAGCTAACAACGATGATGACGTTCGTCTCCGTGTAGTTGCCGACCACATCCGTAGCGCTCTTATGCTCATCGGAGACGGTGTTTCTCCTGGCAATGACGGCCGAGGTTATGTTCTACGTCGCCTGCTTCGTCGATCGATTCGAGCAATGCGTTTGATGGGAGTGACTTCTCCGGTAATCGGCGAATTGTTCAAGGCTTCTATGAATGCCATGAAGGAGTCATACCCTGAACTAGAGACTGACTTCAAGCGAATTTCCAGTTCCGCTGTAGCAGAAGAGGAAGCCTTTCTCAGAACTCTAACTAGCGGCTCTCTGGTACTTGACCAAGCAATTTCAGACGTCAAATCTTCCAAGGGAAGTGCATTGGGTGGTGATGCAGCTTTCTTGCTACATGACACCTACGGATTCCCAATCGACCTAACTCTAGAAATCGCAGAGGAAGCCGGAATTACGGTTGACCGCGATGGCTTTACCAGCTTGATGACTGAACAACGCGATCGTGCAAAGGCCGACGCTCGCGAAAAGAAGCTAGGCGGCACCGATCTTTCGGTTTATTCAGACTTCCGTGCCAAGGGAGTTACTAAATTCACCGGTTACGACGAACTCGAATCAGCGGCACAAGTTCTTGGCTTGATTCATGAAGGTTCGGCAGTCAAAGAGCTTTCGACCGGTTTGGTTGGTGAAGTCATCCTTGACACCACCAGTCTTTACGCTGAATCGGGTGGTCAGGCTGCCGACTCCGGACTCATCGTTGGCGACGGCTTTGAACTAGAAGTTTTAGATGTTCAGAAGCCGGTAAAGGGCTTGGTATCTCACAAGGTACTAGTTCGCTCGGGTCAAATTTCAGTAGATTCCATGGCCACGACTAAGGTCGATGAAAATTGGCGTCTAGGAGCGTGTCAGGCGCACTCGGGCACCCACGTGCTTCACGCCGCGCTGCGTCAGGTACTAGGCCCAACAGCACTCCAATCGGGCTCTTACAATAAGCCTGGCTATCTTCGTTTGGACTTCGCATGGAATCAGGCTCTATCCGCTGAAACAAAGAGCGAACTTGAAGAGGTAAGCAACCTTGCTATTCGCCGCGATCTAGCGGTAAGTGCTCACTTGATGAGTCAGGGCGATGCCAAGGATTTTGGAGCCGTTGCACTGTTCGGAGAAACCTACGACGAATTAGTACGAGTAATCCAAATCGGTGGACCTTGGTCTCGGGAGCTCTGCGGTGGTACTCACGTGAGTCGTTCCAGCCAAATTGGGCTTCTGGCTCTTGGAGCCGAATCATCGGTCGGATCAGGTTCAAGACGTATTGAGGCCTTCGTTGGCATTGAAGCTTTCCGTTCACTTGCTCTAGAGCGCGCGCTAGTTTCTCGTCTCTCAGATCTTGCGAAGGTCCCAAGCAGTTCGCTTGAGGAGAAGCTTCAGAGCACTTTCGAAGAACTTCGCTCGGTTCAAAAGCGATTGGCTGCATTTGAACAACAAGCCGTAGCCAGCAACATTCCAACCTGGTTAGCTTCTGCCAAATCCGTCGGTGAAAACAAGATCGTCGTGGCTGACCTTGGTTCGCAGGAAAGTGTTGAATCACTTCGAACGATTGCCTCACAACTTCGGGTAGAACTTGGTGAGGATTCTGTTGTTATTGCTCACTCGGTGGTAGCAGAGAAGCCAGCAGTTTTGATTGCGACCGGTGCAGGTGCAAGAGCGCGCGGGGTAAAAGCTGGAGTTCTTGTAAAACTTGCTTCTGGCATACTCGGCGGTGGCGGTGGCGGCAAGGACGACATGGCTCAGGGTGGCGGAACTAACGCGAGTGCCATGGCACAGGCAATTGCTGCAATCGAGAAAGAACTTGTCTAGCATCCGTCTAGGAAGGCGTATCGGAATTGATTTTGGCGTTGCCAGAATCGGCGTGGCAGTATCTTCTGTCGATGGAATCATTTGCAGCCCACTTGATACGGTTCAGAATGATGATTCTGCTGTTGACAGAGTCCTAGCAATCATTCGTGAGCAAGATCCTCTTGAGGTTTATGTCGGACTTCCTCTGAATTTACTAGGGGAGAGGACAACCTCGACCGAATTAGCGATTTCCTTTGCGAAGGCCCTGTTTGACGCAAGAGTATCGACTGTCCGAATGGTCGATGAACGCCTGAGCACCAGGGCCGCGCAAAGCCAATTGCACGCTTCTGGTAAAAATACTAAGCAGTCAAAAGGTGTTATCGATGCCGCCGCTGCTACCCTGATTCTTGAGAGCGCCTTGTCATATGAAAAGGCAACAGGTAAGTTACCTGGACATGATTTTATGGAGTTCTATGAGTAAGAAGAAGAAGATTGCCCTTTTAGTGCTTGCCATAGTTCTGTTGACTTCCGCAGGCTCAGCCTATGTATTCCGAGGACAGATTCGAGCAGCTATTGACACGATTTCTGGTGCGGACTACACAGGTCCTGGTTCCGGTTCGGCAACGTTAGTCATTGAGGCGGGTGACACTGGAGAAGACGTAGCCATCGAATTGGTTAATCTCGGAGTAACCAAAAATTTCAACTTCACTTACAAACGAATTATTGCGCGTGATCCAAAATTCATTCCCGGCACATTCGAACTTCGATTGAAAATGTCCACTGATTCCGCTTTGGATCTTATAGCTGACCCTTCATCACGACAGGTGAAAACAGTCACGATTAAAGAGGGCTTGAGAATCAGTGCTGTTTTGAAGGTGCTTTCCAAAGAGAGCGGAATAGCTCTAACCGAATTCGAGGCTGCAGTTGCTAATCCACGGGACTATGGGTTGTCAGCGTCGCTGCCCAATCTAGATGGTTATCTATTCCCAGCAACCTATGAACTCGAACCAAATTCGACAGCAAAAGTCATCATCGAAATGATGGTGAATCGAATGAATGTTGAGTTGGAGAAGTTCGGAGTCGCCGCCAAAGATCGCCACCGAGTTTTGACGCTCGCGTCAATCATTCAAAAAGAGGCGAGAATTCGAGAGGATTTCTTCAAAGTTTCTCGCGTTTTCCTGAATCGAATTGACTTAGGAATGTTGCTGCAATCAGATGCAACTGTGAGTTACGGAAGTGGCGGAAACACGGTCACAACCACCGATGCCGAACGCGCGGATCCCAACGGTTACAACACTTATGTGCACCCAGGGCTGCCGATTGGCCCTATCGGAGCACCCGGTTCTGTTGCGATTGACGCTGCGCTACATCCAGCGGATGGAGATTGGATTTACTTCTGTGCCGTCAACCTGAAAACCGGCGAGACAGTATTTAGTAGCACTTATGCCGGACACGCTAAAGCCGTAAAGCAGTGGCAGCAGTGGATGCGAGAGAATCCGGGCTGGAATGGCTAGCACTCACCTCGCGGTAATTGGGTCTCCGATAGAACACTCAAAGTCTCCAGCCATTCATGCGGCTGCCTATGATTTTCTGGGCTTGGATTGGGATTACGGTCGTTATCGTATTGAACCAGAGGAACTCGCAGACTTCCTACGACTGCGAGATGACTCTTGGCGGGGCTTGAGTCTAACCATGCCTCTGAAGGAAGTTGGCTATCAGCTTTCGGAAGCAAGTTGCCCTGTTGCAAGCGAGACCGGAGTAGTGAATACTCTGGTTCACACCGATTCCGGCTGGGAAGGTTACAACACAGATTCTTTCGGAATTCAGAAGGCAATTAGCGAGCACACGAGTGCGGCCTTCAATAATGTGCAAATCCTCGGGTCTGGGGCTACTGCAAAATCTGCGGTTCACGCGGCTAGGCAACTATTTCCCGAAGCGCACATTTCTGTGTTCGCTCGTCGCGAGGTAGACGTTTTGGGGACATTAGCTAAGTCACTGGACCAATTCACAACAGACGTTGTCGCCGGTCTAACAATTTCGACGCTTCCTGGCGGGGTGATTCGCGAAGGATTTGAAACCTCGGGAGATGCAGTTGTTTTAGACGTTGCCTATGACCCTTGGCCGTCTACGTTGGCACAAAATTGGAACGCTGAAAATCGAATTAGCGGTTTGCAAATGCTGTTGTGGCAGGCGTTAATTCAACTTCGATTATTCGTAAATGGCGACGGAACGATAAAGCTTGATCGTGAAGATGAGGTTTTTCAAATCATGTCTTCCGCCGTGAAGCCCCTTTAGCCTTCGTTTGTGCGAGAATTAAGAGCATGTTACGTTGGCTTACCGCAGGTGAATCGCATGGTCAGGAACTAGTTGCGGTCTTAGAAGGCCTTCCAGCAGGGGTTCCAGTCTCTTCCGATGATGTTCAATCGGCGCTCGCGCGCCGACGACTCGGATACGGGCGTGGCGCTCGAATGAAACTTGAGAAAGACGTCGTTACTCTCTCCGGCGGAATTCGCCATGGTTTTTCGATGGGTGGCCCGGTTGCTATTTGTATCGCCAATACCGAGTGGCCAAAATGGCAGGACGTTATGTCTGCTGACGTCGTTGATTCGGAACTTCTGACCGGCGCTCGCGCTGAAGCACTAACCAGACCGAGACCAGGTCACGCTGACTTCACCGGAATGCAGAAGTACGGTTTCCTGGATGCAAGGCCAATTCTAGAAAGAGCCAGCGCCCGCGAAACCGCAGCTCGTGTGGCTTTAGGTCAAGTAGCTGCGAATTTCCTTGAAGTTCTTGGTATCAAACTAATCACTCACACCGTTGCAATTGGTGCCGTCGATGGTGGTCGCGATGTAAAGCGCCCGTCACCTAGTGAAATTGAAACAATTGACGCCGATGAGCTGCGTTGTTATGACAAGGCGTTGTCGGCTCTGATGTTTGCAGAGGTAGAGAGCGCCCACAAGGATGGAGACACCCTGGGCGGGGTCACTGAAACTTTGGTCTACGGGGTTCCACCAGGTTTGGGTTCATTCGTTCACTGGGATCGCCGACTTGATTCCCAAATTGCAGCTGCCGTTATGGGTGTGCAGGCCATCAAAGGCGTAGAAATCGGCGATGGCTTCGAGACGGCACGCCGACGAGGTTCACAGGCGCATGATGAGCTGGAGCGTTCGGCCGATGGTGTAACTAAGCGTGTTACCGATCGCGCCGGTGGTATTGAAGGTGGAATGTCGAACGGCGAAGTAATCGTTGTGCGTTCTGCAATGAAGCCAATTTCAACGGTTCCAAGGGCTCTAGCAACCATCGACGTTACTACCGGCGAGGCTGCCAAAGCTCATCACCAACGAAGCGACGTTTGTGCGGTTCCTGCCGCCGGCGTTGTCGTTGAGGCAATGGTTGCGCTGGTCGTGGCCAATGCTGTGCTGGAGAAGTTTGGTGGCGACAACGTTTCGGAGACGAAACGCAATCTTGATAATTACCTTGCCAACATTCCTGAGGTGCTCTCCTCGGAAATCGTTCGCGATGCCTAACACCGGTGCGATAGTTTTAGTCGGTCCGATGGGTGTTGGAAAAACCACGATCGGCAAAAAACTCGCAAAGAGACTCGGGCTACCATTTATCGATACTGACGCGGTTATTTCTAAGCAATACGGACCGATTCCCGAAATTTTCAGCCAGCAAGGTGAAGCCGTTTTTCGTGAATATGAAGAGCAGTGCGTTATCGATTCGATTTCTGAACCGGCCGTTGTGGCTACTGGCGGTGGTGCGGTGTTGTCGGAACACAGTCGAGCCGCCTTCACCCAGACCGTGGTTGTGTATCTGACTACCGATGGCAAGCACATGGCCTCCAGGTTGAGCGGCGGAAGTCGACCGCTTCTGAAAGACGGAATCAACGATTGGCGAAGAATCTTTGAATCACGCCGTTCACTTTACGAACAAGTGGCGGACCTAACCATAGACACCTCAAGAATTGCCTTGAAATCCATTGTTGAAGAGATCGTAAGTGAGTTGAACAAAAGATGAGCGACATAACCCGCATCCCCGTTTCCGGCGATGATCCTTACGAGGTTTTGGTTGGGCGCGACCTATTGCACGAAATTCGTCCACTGATTTTGCCAACCGTTCAAAAGGTGTTGCTAATCCACCCGATGGCTCTTCAAGCTAGCGCTGATGTACTCGCTGAAGAGCTTCGTTCGAGTGGTTTGGAAGTAATTCAAGCCGGTGTATCCGACGGAGAAGATGCGAAGCGAGTTGAAGTAGCAGCCTGGTGTTGGGGAATCATGGGCAAAAGCGATTTCACCCGCTCAGACGCAATCATCGGTTTTGGTGGCGGAAGTGCCACCGATTTAGCTGGGTTTGTTGCCGCTACTTGGCTCAGAGGCATCGCCTACTACGCAATTCCAACCACCCTGTTAGGTATGGTTGACGCCGCTGTCGGCGGAAAGACCGGTATCAACACTGCCGAGGGGAAAAACCTGGTTGGGGCTTTCTACGCACCGAAAGCAGTCATTTGTGACCTGAACACCCTAGAAACACTGCCAAAGAACGAGCTAATCTCAGGTTTTGGCGAAGTTGCCAAGTATGGGTTTATTGCCGATGTACGGATTCTTGAACTTTTAGAAGCTGATATCGAAAGCGCTACCTCAACAACCTCAGGTGAATTCCGAGAAATCGTTGAGCGCTGCATCGCCGTCAAGGCGCGCGTAGTTGGATCCGACTTCAAAGAGGCGGGGGAGCGGGAGATTTTGAACTACGGTCACACTCTCGGGCACGCCATTGAGTTGGTTGAGAAGTTTCAGTGGCGCCACGGAGCGGCCATCTCTGTCGGCATGATGTTTGTAGCCCAGCTTGGATTGTTGGCTGGAAACACGCCGGTAGAACTCGTCGATCGCCAGGAACGTGTTCTTACCGCTCTTGGGCTTCCAACTAAGTACCGTGGTGGAAGATTCACTCAACTTCTCGAGGCAATGCGTCGCGACAAGAAATCTCGTGCCGGAGCACTTCGATTCGTAGTTCTCGATGATGTTGGCCGACCACGCATCCTCACTTCACCCTCCGATGAGTCGATGATGGCTGCCTACGGTGAAATTACTACCACCAACCGCTAACCTTGAAACTATGCGCAAAGTTCTAGTACTCAATGGCCCAAATCTTGGTCGCCTTGGCTCACGTGAGCCTGAGATCTATGGAAGTCTGAATTTTGCACAGCTTGTTGCTCAGGTCACTGAGGTAGCAAGTGAAATGGGTCTGGCAGCGGATGTCCGTCAGAGCGACTCTGAAACCGAATTGATTCACTGGCTTCACGAGGCGGTTGACAACAAGCTAGATGTTGTTATCAACCCTGCGGCCTTCACGCACTACTCCTACGCTCTGAGAGACGCTGCCGCACTGGTCACCAAGTCGGGTCAAAAGTTGATTGAGGTTCACATTTCGAATCCTCACGCCCGTGAAAGTTTCCGCCACAACTCGGTAATTAGCGGTGTTGCCACCGGTGTAATTGCGGGTCTCGGACTTAAGAGTTATTTACTGGCACTCGGCGCAATTGTTTAGCGCTTCAAACGAGTAAACTTAGTTCAACAATCCCACTTATTTAGCGAGGCATTTTCGTGGCAACTTCAAACGACCTAAAAAACGGCATGGTCCTAAACATCGACGGACAACTTTGGGCCGTTATCGAATTTCAGCATGTAAAGCCTGGCAAGGGCCCAGCTTTCGTTCGCACTAAGTTGAAGAGCGTAATGTCTGGCAAAGTAGTCGACAAGACCTTCAATGCTGGCACCAAGGTGGAAACCGCCAATGTCGACAAGCGCGACATGGAATACCTATACAACGACGGATCGTCTTACATCTTCATGGACAAGACCAACTACGAGCAGGTCGAACTCAGCCCAGAAGTTGTTGCTGAAGCCTCTGGTTACCTACTAGAAAACCAAGCTGCCACGGTGGCGTTGCACGAGGGTAACCCAATTTACGTAGAGTTGCCATCGTCTGTTGTTCTTACCATCACCTACACCGAGCCAGGTCTTCAGGGCGATCGCTCAACTGGCGGAACCAAGCCTGCGACCCTAGAAACCGGTCTTGAAGTCCAGGTTCCTTTGTTTGTTGAGAACAACACCCGCGTCAAGATCGATACTCGCACTGGTGAGTACCTCGGCCGCGAACGCGACTAAGGTGAGCTCCAGAAGCAAGGCACGCAAGAGAGCGGTAGATGCAATCTACGCCGCTGACCTTCGCAAAGAATCGCCTGTTGATCTTCTTGGTGTAACGCAGGTGCAAGTTGCCGACCGTCAGAATCAAGACGAGATTTTCTCATACGCTAAAGAGATAGTTGAAGGCGTAATTGACAACCATGCTGAGATTGATGACCTTCTAGAGACCTACTCTGAAGGTTGGTCTATAGAGCGAATGCCCAACGTTGACCGAGCAATCCTTCGAGTTGGCATTTGGGAGATTGTTTACTCGGATACTCCAAACGCAGTTGTCGTCAACGAGGCTGTAGATCTTGCAAAAGAGTATTCAACAGATGAGTCTGGTGGCTTCATCAATGGTCTTCTCTCGCGAGTTGCTGGCACCCGCAAGGCACTTTAGTTACACTTAGTACAAACATCCTTTAAAACCGTCCTGTGAGGCGGAGAAGGAGGTGGGCGTGAATACACGCACCGTCTTAACGTCGAGTGACATCGACCGTGCCGTAACCCGCATTTCTCACGAAATAGTCGAGGCTAATCGGGGCACTTCAAATCTACTTATTCTCGGTATTCCTACACGTGGTGTTTGGCTCGCAGAACGCATTGCCAAGGCTATTTCTAATAGCTACCCAGAGTTCGATGCCTCGGTTAGTGTCGGCCGTTTGGATGTAACACTATTCCGCGACGATTTGGCTTCAAAGCCGACTAAAGAGATCACTCAGACCTCCCTGCCCAACAGCGGTCTAGAGGGTAAAACCGTGGTTTTGGTCGATGACGTCCTTTTCAGCGGACGCACAGTGCGAGCTGCTCTTGATGCGCTGAACGAATTTGGTCGGCCTAGCGCAGTTCGATTGGCTGTTCTTGTAGACCGCGGTCACCGCGAACTGCCAATCCGAGCGGATTATGTGGGAAAGAACTTGCCAACTTCATTGCACGAGCGAATCAATGTGCGACTCGATGAATCCGATACCGAGAATTCTGTGGTGATCGAGGGATGAATCTAAAACATCTAATTTCAGCAAGTGATCTTTCACGAGATCAGGCCATTGAGATTCTCGACACTGCCAAAGAGATGGCTGGCGTAAGCGACCGCGAGGTGAAGAAACTCCCGACATTGCGTGGAAAAACCGTGGTGAATTTGTTCTATGAGGATTCAACTCGTACGCGTGTTTCGTTCGAAGTGGCAGAAAAGCGTCTTTCTGCTGATGTCGTTAATGTGAGCGCAAAAGGGTCAAGTGTTTCGAAGGGTGAAAGCCTCAAGGACACGGTTCAAACTTTGGCGGCAATTTCTGCCGATGTCATTGTGATGAGACATGGTTCATCTGGTGCAGCGCATACTCTCGCTAATTCTGATTGGTTCTCCGGCTCGGTTATTAACGCTGGCGACGGCACTCACGAGCACCCGACACAAGCCTTGCTCGATGCTTACACCTTGAGAGACCGATTATTCGCCTCAGCTGCAGGTTCTGATCTGGCTGGTGTTAACGTAGCAATTGTTGGCGACATCGCCCACTCTAGAGTGGCGCGCAGTAACCTTATCCTTCTCAAGACTTTAGGAGCAAAGGTTCACCTCATTGCCCCAGCTACATTGCTCCCTGGCGCACTTGCTAAATCGGCAGAATCTTCCTACTTCGATTTCGACGAGGCTATTGAAGATTTGAATCTTGACGCCGTGATGATGCTGAGAGTTCAGTCGGAGCGAATGCATGCGTCATTTTTCCCAACCGAGTCTGAATATTCGAGACTCTGGGGGCTTAATCGCGAAAGACTTGAGCGAATGGGTAAAGACGTCCTAGTCATGCACCCAGGACCTATGAACCGCGGTCTCGAAATCGATAGTTACTGCGCGGATTCACCAAATAGTACCGTTTTGGACCAAGTGAGAAATGGCGTATCCGCACGTATGGCTGTTTTGTATCACCTAGCGGGAACCGAGAGGAACATCTAATGAGTTTTACCCTGAAGTCCGTAACCCTCAGCGATGGCAAGGTGACAAACGTCTCGATTGAGAATGGGCTAATTACTGCGGTCGGCCAACAGGTGGCCGGTGAGGTAATCGATTGTTCTGGTCTGATTGGTCTGCCTGGCTTCGTTGATCTTCACACACACCTGCGTCAACCTGGTTTTGAGCAGAGCGAGACCGTTGAGAGTGGTTCGATGGCTGCTGCGCTTGGTGGTTACACGGCGGTGCACCCAATGGCGAATACCTTTCCTGTCGCCGATAACGCAGGTGTTGTTGAGCAGGTTCAACGACTTGGTGAGGAAGTCGGACTAGTTGAGGTTCAACCGATCGGAGCAGTCACCGTAGGGCTAGAAGGTGAGCAGCTTGCCGAACTAGGCACCATGAACAAGTCCAAAGCTCGTGTCAGGATTTTCAGCGACGATGGCAAGTGCGTGAGCGATCCGCTTTTGATGCGCCGAGCACTTACCTACGTGAAAACCTTTGATGGCGTTATCGCTCAGCACGCGCAGGAACCTCGTCTAACGCAGGGTGCTCAAATGAATGAGGGTGCTGTGTCTGCAGAGCTAGGGCTTGCAGGATGGCCAGCTGTCGCTGAAGAATCGATCATTGCTCGAGACATTATGTTGGCAGAGTTAACCGGCTCGAGATTGCATGTCTGTCACGTTTCAACCGCTGGTTCGGTGGAGCAGATTCGCTTGGGCAAGGCACGCGGTGTCAAGGTAACTGCTGAGGTCACTCCTCATCACCTATTACTTACCGACGAGTTGGCTCGAGGCTACGATCCAGTATTCAAAGTAAATCCCCCTCTTAGAACAGCCCAAGATGTGACTGCGCTTCGTGAGGCACTCATAGACGGCACGATCGACATCATCGGCACCGACCACGCTCCGCACCCGGAGGAACTCAAGAAGTGCGAGTGGAGCGCAGCGGCATTCGGAATGCTCGGGTTAGAAACAGCCGCGTCAATCGCCCAATTGGTTCTAATTGACAGCGGCAAATCGTCGTGGAGTCGTTTGGCCGAGGTGCTTTCAATTGCTCCAGCTCGAATAAGTGGATTAGAGCACCAGGGTCAGCCGGTTGAAATCGGACAGGTTGCCAATCTCACATTGATCAATCCGCTTGTAAGCAGAACCATCGTTGACGGGGGAGTCAGCAAGAGCAATAACCAGCCATACGTTGGCATGCAACTTCCTGGTCAGGTCGTTCACACAATTTTCCGTGGAACGTTCACGGTTCGAGACACAGTATTAGCAAGGAAGGCATAAATGAGTAAGGCGCTCTTAGTCCTGGAGGATGGAAAAGTTTTCACCGGTCACAGTTACGGAACCGAAGGCAAGTCCCTGGGGGAAGTTGTTTTCTGTACCGGCATGACCGGTTATCAGGAAACTTTGACCGACCCAAGTTACGCGGGTCAGATTGTGGTTCAGACCGCACCACACATTGGAAACACTGGCGTAAATGCTCGGGATGAAGAGTCGTCAAAGGTTTGGGTTGCCGGCTATGTCGTGCGGGATGCGTCTCGTATTGTGTCAAATTTCCGAAGTGAGGATTCGCTCGACAATGAGTTAGTCAAATACGGCGTTGTTGGGATTCGTGGAATCGATACTCGCGCTTTAACCAGGCACTTGCGCGACCGCGGCGTTATGCGAGGCGGCGTTTTTTCTGGATCGGCTGCCGAACAACCGATTGATGCGCTCTTGATCGAGGTGCAATCTGCAAAGAAGATGCAAGGTCTTTCGCTCAGCAATGAAGTTTCAACCTCGGAAAAGTATGTCGTGGCGGCAGAGGGCGATCTGTTCGGGCGAGTGGCGATTCTTGATCTTGGAATCAAATCCTCGACCATCGAGAACATGACTGCCCGTGGGCTTGAAGTTCACGTTTACCCAGCTACGAGCGATGCCAAGACCCTGCTTGAAGTATCTCCCGACGCTGTGTTCTACTCAAATGGACCAGGTGACCCAGAGACCGCAGCGGCACAGGTCGCTACTCTTCAGGAAATCCTAAAGTCGAGGACCCCATTCTTCGGAATCTGTTTTGGCAACCAGTTACTGGGCCGCGCTTTGGG
Source organism: Actinomycetota bacterium (assembly GCA_041180065.1). Taxonomy (GTDB): domain Bacteria; phylum Actinomycetota; class Actinomycetes; order Actinomycetales; family Microbacteriaceae; genus Rhodoluna. Next base: position 32,618 of record JBEGSI010000006.1, read on the forward strand.
TTTCGAAACCTACAAGCTTGCCTTTGGTCACCGAGGCATCAATCAGCCTGTTCTAGACCGACGAACGGGCAAGGTAGAGGTAACTGCACACAACCACGGTTTTGCGGTCAAGGTTGAAGGCGGTCCAGAGGTCGATTCGCCTGCGGGTTTCGGTCGAGTGAAGGTTAGCCACGTTTCACTGAACGATGATGTAGTTGAAGGCCTGGAATGTGTTGACCTTCCTGCCTACTCCGTTCAATACCACCCTGAAGCAGCCGCCGGACCACACGACTCGAACTACCTGTTCGATCGACTAATTGAACTTATCGAAAACAACCGAAAGGCTCAGAATGCCTAAGCGTTCCGACATCAAATCAGTACTAGTAATCGGTTCCGGCCCGATCGTTATCGGTCAGGCTTGCGAGTTTGACTACTCTGGCACCCAGGCTTGTCGAGTTCTTCGCGAAGAGGGCATCCGAGTCATTTTGGTCAACTCAAACCCAGCGACGATTATGACCGACCCAGACTTCGCCGACGCCACCTATGTAGAGCCGATCACTCCTGAAGTGATTGAAAGCATCATCATCAAAGAAAAGCCAGACGCAATTCTTCCTACTCTTGGAGGCCAAACGGCGCTAAATGCTGCAATGTCTCTGCATGAATTGGGAATTCTAGATAAGTACAACGTGGAGCTAATTGGTGCCAAGGTTGACGCCATCAAAAAGGGTGAAGACCGTCAGATATTCAAGCAGTTGGTTTTGGATGCCGGCGCCGATGTCGCCCGTTCGGTAATCGCTCACAACATGGACGAAGTGCTAGCCGCCGTTGATGTTCTGGGCTATCCGATGGTGGTACGACCTTCGTTCACCATGGGCGGTCTTGGTTCAGGCTTTGCCTATAACGAAGAAGACCTTCGACGCATTGCTGGCGCAGGTCTGCAGGCGAGCCCGACCACCGAAGTTCTTCTCGAAGAGTCGATTCTCGGCTGGAAAGAGTATGAGCTTGAGCTTATGCGTGACACTGCCGACAACACCGTTGTGGTCTGTTCTATCGAGAACGTCGACCCAGTTGGAGTTCACACCGGTGACTCAATTACGGTTGCCCCTGCTCTAACTTTGACCGACCGCGAGTACCAGAACCTTCGTGACATTGGAATTCGAATCATTCGAGATGTCGGCGTTGACACCGGTGGCTGCAACATCCAATTCGCTGTCGACCCTAATGATGGTCGCGTAATCGTCATTGAAATGAATCCTCGTGTTTCACGTTCTTCTGCGTTGGCGTCCAAGGCTACTGGTTTCCCAATTGCCAAAATTGCAGCGAAGCTTGAAATTGGTTACACCCTCGATGAAATCCCTAATGACATCACTCGGGTCACGCCGGCCAGCTTCGAACCTACTCTCGACTACGTTGTGGTCAAGGTTCCTAGATTTGCGTTTGAAAAGTTCCCTGCGGCCGACCCAACTTTGACGACCACTATGAAATCGGTTGGTGAAGCAATGGCAATTGGTCGCAACTACAGCCAAGCTCTCCAAAAGGCACTTCGTTCGCTTGAGAAGAAGGGCTCATCGTTCCACTGGGGTGAGCAGCAAAAATCTCTCGCAGAGCTACTTGAGCAGATCAAAATTCCTACCGATGGAAGAATCGTCGCTGTTCAGCAAGCTCTCCGGCTAGGCGCCACAGCTTCTCAGGTGTTCGACAACACGAAGATCGATCCTTGGTTCATTGATCAAATCGTTTTGATCAACGAAGTTGCTGAAAGGATTGCCTCGGCCAGTGAGCTTTCTGCCGAGGTCATTCTCGAGGCAAAGGAACACGGTTTCTCAGACATCCAAATTGCTGAACTTCGTTCGCTTGGTGAATCCGATGTTCGTGCTATCCGTCACGCGCTTTCACTTCGCCCCGTTTTCAAGACCGTCGACACCTGTGCCGGTGAGTTTCCTGCGCTAACGCCATACCATTACTCGACCTATGAGCAGGAGACCGAAGTCGTTCCTTCTTCTCGGAAGAAGGTAGTGATCCTGGGTTCTGGTCCGAACCGTATCGGTCAGGGTGTTGAGTTCGATTACTCGTGTGTACACGCTTCATTCGCACTTTCAGACGCTGGTTACGAAACCATCATGATTAACTGCAACCCAGAGACGGTTTCTACCGACTATGACACCTCAGATCGTCTCTACTTCGAGCCACTAACACTTGAAGATGTGCTCGAAGTTATTCACGCCGAAAGCTCCAGTGGCGAACTCGTTGGAGTCGTTGTGCAGCTCGGTGGCCAAACTGCGCTTGGACTAGCAAAAGGTTTGAAGGAAGCTGGTATTCCGATCCTTGGAACCACTCCTGAGGCAATTGATTTGGCAGAGGAGCGAGGCCTATTTAGCGAGATTCTAGATAACGCTGGATTGCTCTCACCTGCCAATGGCATTGCCATCAACCTAGCTGAGGCAACCGAAATCGCCTCGAGAATCGGTTATCCGGTTTTGGTTCGTCCATCCTTTGTTCTTGGAGGGCGTGGAATGGAAATCGTCTACGACCAGCATTCTCTTGTCGATTACTTCGACAGGATTGCCGAATTCGGTTTGATCGGTCCAGGCTATCCACTGCTAGTGGATCGATTCCTAGATGACGCCATCGAAATCGACATTGACGCACTTTACGACGGTGTGGAGCTTTATGTTGGTGGCGTGATGGAACACATCGAAGAGGCTGGAATCCACTCTGGCGACTCATCGTGTACCTTGCCTCCGATCACTCTTTCGGCTGGGCAAATCGAACGTGTTCGACTAGCTACTGAGGCAATTGCGAAGGGTATCGGAGTTCGTGGACTGCTCAACGTGCAGTTTGCGATCGCCAACGACGTGCTCTACGTGCTCGAGGCGAATCCTCGAGCATCACGCACTGTTCCTTTCGTTTCCAAGGCCCTGGGAATTACCTTGGCTAAGGCAGCTTCCTTGGTTATGGTCGGTAAATCGATTGCCTCATTGAAGCAAGATGGACACCTTCCAAAGGTTGATGGCACTTACATCCCAGCTGGCTCGGCGATTTCTGTGAAGGAGGCCGTGCTTCCATTCAAGCGCTTTGCCACCAAAGACGGACGGTTCGTTGATTCTCTATTGGGCCCTGAAATGCGTTCCACTGGAGAGGTCATGGGTATTGACGTCGATTTCCCAACAGCGTTTGCTAAGAGCCAAGCTGCTGCTGGCAGCGCCTTGCCCACCAGCGGAACAATCTTCATCTCTGTCGCAGATCGCGATAAACCGCAGGTGCTCCTGCCGGTACGCCGTTTACAGCAGCTCGGGTATCGAATTCTTGCTACCGAAGGAACCGCCTCGATTCTGGCTAGACACGGTATCGCGGTTGAGAGCGTCCGTAAGGAATCAACACCGGGGGAAGGTCCTTCGATTGTTGACCTAATTACCGCGGGTCAGGTTGATGTCGTTGTCAACACTCCATCTGGTTCATCCGCTCGTAAAGACGGCTATGAGATTCGCGCGGCGACTACTGCAGCAGACAAGGCTATTTTCACCACCATTGCTCAACTTAGCGCCGCGATTGGTTCGTTTGAGACCGTTATTGCCGGACCATTCGCGGTCCGTTCACTGCAGCAACACGCAGCAGACCGGGCGGCGGCACTTGCACTCTAAATTCGGAAAACAACTTCTCGAGGCTTTCGAGTCTCGGGGTCAGCTGTGCGTCGGGATTGATCCTCATGCGTCCTTGCTGCAGTCTTGGGGTCTTCCAGACTCGGCAGAGGGCGTCCGAGAATTTTCCCTGCGAGTAATCGATGCCGCCTCAACCAGAGTTGGGGTCATCAAGCCGCAAGTATCGTTTTTCGAGCGCTTCGGAGCTGCCGGCTTCCAAGTATTGGCAGAAGTAACCAATCAAGCCAAGGAGGCTGGGTTGTTGGTCATTGCCGACGCCAAACGTGGAGATATCGGCACCACCATGGACGCCTACCTTGAGGCTTGGTTCGGTCAAAGTTCTGGTCTCTATGCCGATGCATTAACCGTCTCTCCATATCTAGGTCTCGGCAGCATCTCTTCCGGATTCGAAAAGTGGAGCAACTCCGGCAAGGGTATCTTCTCTCTGGTTGCCACCTCTAACCCAGAGGGGGAGACGGTTCAATTGGCTTCCCTGGGAGGTAAATCGCTAGCGGTGAGCCAGCTGCAGCAGCTTGCCAATCTAAACGGAGTTGCCGATTCGCTTGGTTCCTATGGAGCGGTTATCGGTGCGACCTTGGACTTCGACAGGTTCGGAATTTCATTGGTTCCGTCAAATGTTCCAGTTCTCGCGCCCGGTTTTGGAGCTCAAGGGGCGGAACTTTCTCAGGCAAAAAGAATTTTCGCGGGACTCTCTGGCCAGGTTTGTTTTTCGGTTTCTAGATCGGTTCTTATAGCGGGGAAAGACGGAATAGTTTCGGCAATCGACTCCGCAAATTCCGAGTTACGCTCGGGTCTGGCTGGTTAGGCTGTTTCAATGAAGTCGAAACTTGCCGTCATCGCCGGACCTACCGCTGTGGGGAAGGGAACCGTTGTCCGCCATCTTTTGGCGAGCCACCCCGAAATCAAACTTTCCGTTTCGGCAACCACTCGCGAACCACGTCCTGGTGAAGTCGACGGGATTGACTATTTCTTCTGGACTCAGGAGCGCTTTGATGAGGCTTTAGCGAACAATGAGCTCTTGGAGTACGCAACCGTTCACGGTACCAATCGCTACGGAACACCGCGTAAGCCCGTGGAAGAGGCGCTAAAACGAGGCGAAAAGGTTGTTTTGGAGATCGACATCCAAGGTGCTAAACAGGTGAAGAAAGTTATGCCTGAAGCTCTAACGATCTTTATTCTTCCACCTTCTTGGGATGAATTGGTTCGACGGCTTAGCACCAGGGGAACCGAAGATGTTGGCGAGCAGGAGAAACGACTGCAGACAGCGGTGGTTGAACTTCAAGCGGCCGATGGCTTCGAGTACCAAGTAATTAACGACGATGTGGATAAATGCGCCGCTAAAGTCTTAGAATTGATGTCATGACTACCGAAACCCTAAAAGGCATTGTTTCGCCTTCAATCGACAACCTTCTAAGCAAAGTCGATGCGAAGTACGAATTGGTGATGTTTGCCGCTAACCGCGCACGCCAGATCAACCAGTACTACGCCGAGTTGCAGGCCGGTAGCTTGTTCAACAACGTTGGCCCGCTAGTTGAGGCAACCGTTGACGAGAAGGCTCTCACCATCGCTCTTCGCGAGATCGACCAGAACAAGCTGGTCAAGACCGCAACAGCTTAATTTCCCATGCGGGTACTGGTTGGAATAACCGGTGGCATAGCTGCCTATAAGGCCGCGGAAATTGTTCGAGAATTCACCGAACTTGGTAACGATGTTCGCGTCGTTGCTACCCCAAACGCATTGCGATTCATTGGCGCGGCAACACTGGAAGCTCTTTCACACAACGCTGTCTCAAGTGAGCTTTACAGCGATATCCCTGAAGTAAAGCACGTTGAAATGGCTCAATGGGCTGATGTTATTTTGGTGGCTCCAGCGACGGCAAGTTTCCTGGCTCGAACTGTTGCCGGGCTTGCCGACGACCTACTGGGAAACATTCTTCTGGCAGCAACTGCACCGATTGTCATCGCACCTGCGATGCACACCGAGATGTGGCTGAACTCCGCGACTGTTGCCAACATTTCAACTCTTCGCTCTCGCGGATACACGGTAATCGACCCTTCGGTTGGACGCCTAACTGGGGCCGATACCGGTGTCGGTCGTTTGCCAGAAACTGCTCAGCTAGTAGAAGCTACTCTTGCCACGCTCGAGTTCCAAGATCTAGCTGGTAAGAACGTGCTAGTAGTGGCAGGTGGAACCCGCGAATATATCGACCCGGTTCGATACCTAGGGAACAAGTCTTCCGGCAAACAAGGCATCGCCTTGGTCACAGAGGCGAAAGCTCGTGGAGCCAAAGTAACGCTGATTGCTGCAAATTTTGATTTCTCGGCTAGCGATGTTGTGACCTATAGGGTCGAAACTACTGCCGAACTCATTTCGACCATCGATGGTTTGTCGACCGCGTTTGATTTCGTGATTATGCCGGCTGCTGTCTCGGATTTCCGCTCCGAGGTCTTAAGTACAACGAAGTTGAAGAAGAATGACTCAAGCCGAATGAGTCTTGAACTAATCCAGAACCCAGACGTAATCGCTGAAATCTCCAAGGTGGGTAAGGCTCGAAATAATTCGCTGAAGGTGGTTGGTTTTGCGGCTGAAACAGCTACTGGCATCGAACTAACCCAGTTGGCCAAATCCAAACTCGACAAAAAGGGGTTGGACCTAATTGTTGCAAACGACGTTTCCAACGGAGCGGCTTTTGACTCTGACACCAATTCAGTTCTAATACTTGGTGCCTCAATAAGCGAAGAAGTCAACGGTTCTAAACGTGAAATCGCTGGGGCGATCTTCGATCAACTGTTGAAACTTCCTTAGATTGTCGCTGGTGGCGAATATACTTGACAGCAATGTCTGAATTACGCCTGTTTACGTCCGAGTCGGTTACCGAAGGTCACCCAGATAAAATCTGTGACCAAATTAGCGACACCATTCTCGATGCACTGCTTGAGCTCGATCCGGGTGCCCGCGTTGCTGTTGAAACTATGGTCACTACCGGTCTTGTTCATGTGGCCGGCGAGATTTCCACCGATGCCTATGTTGACATTCCAACCCTCATCCGCAAAAGGGTGAATGAAATCGGCTACACCAGCTCTGAAATTGGGTTCGATGGAAATAGTTGCGGCGTAAGCGTTTCGATCGGTGAGCAGAGCCCCGATATCGCAATTGGTGTGAACTCTGGAATTGAGGTCCGTGAGGGTGTTTCCAGCGACGATTTAGATGGTCAAGGAGCTGGCGACCAAGGAATCATGTTCGGTTACGCCTCAAATGAAACTCCAACTTTGATGCCTGCTGCCATTTCTCTTGCTCACCAACTTAGTTCCAAGCTCGCCGAGGTTAGAAAAGAAGGTGTATTTGAATACCTTCGACCAGACGGCAAGACCCAAGTAACCCTTGGGTTTGACGGTGCTGTTCCGAAGTCTGTCGACACCGTGGTTTTGTCTACTCAGCACCATCCTTCTGTTTCTACTGAACAGTTGCGTCACGACATGCAAGCTTTCGTTATTGACCCAGTTCTTGAGGCGTCTGGCTTCGACTACGGGGAATACAAAGCACTAATCAACCCAACTGGTCGTTTCGAAATTGGTGGCCCAATGGGCGACGCCGGACTAACCGGACGCAAAATCATCGTTGACACGTATGGTGGTGCGGCCAGGCACGGCGGGGGAGCCTTTTCAGGCAAGGACCCATCAAAAGTCGACCGTTCTGCGGCTTACGCCATGCGCTGGGTTGCTAAGAACATCGTTGCTGCAGGGTTCGCGGATAGAGCCGAAGTTCAAGTTGCCTATGCGATTGGTAAGGCGAACCCCGTTGGTCTGTATGTGGAAACTTTTGGCACAGAGAAATACTCGGTTGATTCCATTCGTAACGCAGTGTTAAGAGTCTTCGACCTTCGTCCTAAGGCGATCATTCAAGATTTGAACCTCTTGCGCCCTATCTACGCTCAAACCGCAGCCTACGGGCACTTTGGTAGAGAGTTAGAGAACTTCACCTGGGAGCGAACCGATCGAGTTGTTGAGCTACAAAAAGCTCTGATTGGATAGCTGGTGAACACCGAGACTTACGCTCGGGTCGTGTTCCAGTCGCCACTGCCCGCACTCAGTCGCGAATTCGAATATCTGGTACCAGATAGATTGGTCGCCGAAATTGCCCTTGGGCAAAGAATTAGAGTAACTTTCGCCGGTCAATCTAAAGAAGGCTTTGTAGTCGGTTTGTCTGGCACTAAGGAGTTTGCCGGCAAGCTAACTGACGTTTCCGAGATCATTTCAGTTGCCCCAGTGTTGTCGCCCGAGATATACGCTCTACTCAAGGCAATCGCCGAACGGCAGTGCTGTTCGGTTGGAGAACTCATAATCAACGCTGTTCCCAAAAGGTCGGTGCGTGTTGAGAAAGCTTTTCCGTTCCAAATTCCAACCCGCACAGCGAATCCTGTAGCAAGTCGGTTTGCCGAATTAGTACCCCCTGTCTGCGACGCAGTGTCGGGTCTGCCGAAGTTCTTATCAAGGGTCGCAACTTTGGCACGGGACTATTTCGATTCGGGACGTTCGGTCATCATTTGTGTTCCGGATTTCAGAGACTTAAAGCGAGTTCGGGAAGCGCTTGCGCATATTTTGCCTGTGCAATCAATTTCTGGTGTTGACTCAAATGAAGTTGCTTCCGAGAGATACCTTCAGTTTTTACAGCAACTCACCTCTCAGAAAATGGTTGTTGTAGGAACCCGCAACGCCATCTACTCGCCCGTCAGTGGTGATGCCGCGATTATCGTCTGGGACGATGGAGACCAGAGTCACCAAGATCAACAATCTCCATACCTAACCACGCGTGAAATTGCCCTGATGCGCCAAGATCTTTTTGGTGCACCTCTTCACTTCCTTTCGCATAGTAGAAGCGCCGAAGTGCAACGTCTTGTGCGAATCGGATATTTGCAAGAAACCAAGCATGGTAACTGGCGGCCTAAGGTTGCGATCAGTGAGGGCTCGGGACTCGACGCAATGACCTTCAAATTGGTGAAGCGCGCTCTGGAGAACGGGCCCGTTCTGGTTCAGGTGGCCTCTCCTGGTAATGCGCGCTCGCTTTACTGCAACGATTGTGGCACTCGTTCGATGTGCCGAAACTGCAACGGTCCGCTCTGGATGAATGCAAAGGGCCAAATTGTGTGTCGTTGGTGCGGAAACTTGAACATGGATTTCAGATGTGCAAAATGCAACCACTCGAAATTGCGGCAGGGTGGAGCTGGTGTCACTCGGTGGGCTGAGCAACTTGGAAAGTCTTTCCCTGGCGTTGCCATTCGAGAAGTTACTGCCGAGCAAGAGCAACATCTAATTCCCAATAAGCCGACAATCGTAATTTGCACTGCGGGAATTGAACCAATTGCCACTGGCGGCTTTGCAGGTGCGGTTTTATTGGATTGTGCGACTCAGCTGAATGTAGATTCGCTTAGAGCTCCCGAAGACGCACTTCGTAGTTGGTTAAACGCGCTGGCATTCATGAGAGAGGGTGCAGAAGCCGTTGCTGTTGGAGCGACGCCTGAAGTAAGTAAGGCACTCACTCTTGGTTTGGTCGTTGAGACTGTTGATGACATCGTCAGCGAACGCGAGGTGCTCGGATTCCCACCTTCAAAAAGATTCCTAAGTGCCACCGGTTCGAAAGAGGTAGTTGATTCTTTAGCGGAGGCTCTCGAGAACTCATCCCTGGTTCGAGTACTTGGTATCTCGCAGGCCGCAGCGTCTTCGACCAAGCCAGACTTTCGCCTTGTCGCCTCTTTCTCGTACGCTAGTGGACCGCAGGTCGCATCACTCATGAAGGAGTTTTTAGCTCGGCTGGGCGCGAAGCAAGTTCGCACAAACTCAAAGTCAGGTAGAAGCCTTAGGCCGCTGAGCGTCAAGTTCGACGACCCGAGAGTGATTTAGGCTGTCATAGTGTCCATCGTCTTTGCCGGTACCCCAGAAAATGCAGCGACCTCGCTAAGGCTGCTAGTTGAATCCGGCGTGCCAATTAGTTTGGTTCTCACCAGACCAGATGCGCCAATCGGAAGAAAGTCGATGCTCACTCCTTCGCCCGTCGCAGTTGTAGCAGAAGAGCTCCGTTTGCCCGTAATCAAGAGCAACAAGATCGATGATCAAATCATTGGCGAACTAAAGGCTCATAGAATCTCATTTGCGATTGTCATCGCCTTTGGAGTTATCCTTCGCGAGGATGCTCTAGCGTCGCTTGAAAAGGGATGGTTCAACGTTCACTACAGTCTTCTTCCGAAATGGAGAGGTGCAGCACCGGTTCAGCAGGCGATCATTGCGGGCGACACTGAGACCGGCGTGACAATCTTCCAAATTGACCAAGGTTTAGACACTGGTCCTATTCTTGGCTCTGTTAACACACGAATAGAGCCCGTGGAGACTTCTGGTGACCTGTTGAAGAGACTCACGCTCCTCGGTGTATCCCTGTTGCTGGAAGTATTACCGCAAATTGATAGCGGTGTATTCAATCTCAAGCAACAGCCTTCAATTGGAATATCGCTTGCACCAAAGCTTGCAAGATCAGACGTGAAACTTGATTTCCATCGAGATGCAAAATCGTTGTCAAATCTGGTTCGTGGAGCGAATCCGGAGCCTGGGGCATGGTGTACGACATCGTTAGGTTACGAACTCAAAATTCATCGGGCTAGTTTCACTGACGAATCACAACTGGCTGTCGGTGAATGTTTACTTCGTGATGGCCGTCTCTTCGTAGGCTGTGGGTCTGGATCACTTGAATTGGTTGAAGTTCAACCAGCCGGAAAACAAAGAATGGACGCGATCGCTTGGTATCGCGGTTTGAACCAGAAAATAGAAATAGGTGTAATTGTCTAGCCCCAGAAGCGTTGCGTTGAAGGCACTGATTGCTGTTGAAGAAACCGACGCCTACTTGAACTTGGTTTTGCCTAAGAAGATCGCTGAGAATCGCCTAAGCACGGCAGACGCTGCATTTGCAACCGAACTGGCATATGGAACCTCGAGGAACCAGGGTTTTTACGACTTCGTTATTGCCAAAGGTGCTGCCAGAGAAGTAGAAAGCATCGACGCGGATGTTCTATGTGCTCTCCGAATGGGAACTCATCAGTTGCTGGTTCTGGAAACACCAGAGCACGCTGCAATCTTTGAGATGGTCGAGCTAGTAAAAAGGGAACTTAGGCAATCGGCCGCCGGCTTCGTAAATGCGGCTTTGCGTCGCGTTGCCGAGAGAAGCTTGGACGACTGGCTGGAGCTTCTAGATAAGCAGGGCCTAGGAACCGATGAGGACCTCTCCATCAGGTATTCCCACCCACTCTGGGTTACCAGGGCGATTCGACTGGCGCTTGAGGCTGATGGAGCAGGCAGTGAGCTCGAAGCCGCACTAAATGCAGACAACGTGAATCCTAAGGTGAACCTCGTTGCTCTTCCTGGTAAAGATATCAATCGTTCCGGTCTCACTAAAGGTTTAGCGTCACCGATTGGTTATGTTCTGGAATCGGGAGACCCGAGCAAGTTCGCTGGAGTCGCGATGGGCTCAATGCGAGTACAAGATCAAGGCTCTCAACTGGTCACCATGGCACTCTCGAGTTCTACCTCATGCTCACCGGGGGAGCAGTGGCTCGACATTTGTGCTGGCCCCGGTGGTAAGGCTGTGCTTATGGCTGCTCTTGCAGCTAAATCTGGAGCGGATCTGACTACCAACGAGATAACTCCTCATCGCGCAAAGCTCGTTGAGACTGCCTTGCGACATAGCGGGTTTCGTGCATTGCAGCTCATCGGCGATGGTCGAAACATCGATGAGAGTTACCAATTCGATCGAATTATGCTCGATGCCCCATGCACTGGTCTAGGGGCTCTCCGCAGAAGACCAGAATCAAGGTGGAGAAAAGGGAATGCGAATTTGAAGGAGTTGGCGGTTCTTCAAAGGGAGTTGCTCTCTTCTGCATGGCAACACCTCAAGCCCGGGGGCGTCTTAGCCTACGTGACCTGCTCACCCCACCCGACAGAAACTATTTCTCAGATTGAATGGTTCTTAAGAACTGAACCCCAAGCCGCTCTATTGAATGCAACTGGAGTGGTTACTAAGCTCAACCCAGAGTTGAAACTGAATCGTGATCGTAAGACGATGCAACTTTGGCCTCACCGAAACGGTACCGATGCCATGTTCCTCGCTCTTCTTCAGAAATCTAAAAGTTAGACTTTAGCCATGTCGATAGCCATCCACCCGAGTATCCTCTCGGCCGACTTTGTTAACTTTCAGAGGGACTTTGAGTCGATCAGCGAGGCTGACGCGATTCATGTAGATGTTATGGACGGTCACTTTGTTCCAAATTTGACCTTTGGTCTTCCCATGGTCAAACGCATGATTGAGGTTGCCAAATCGCCAATTGACGTTCATTTGATGATTGAGAACGTCGACGAGCTGGCAGTTCGTTACGCTGATGCCGGGGCATCCAGCGTGACTTTTCACATAGAGGCGTCCGAGGACTTTCTTAAGTTGGCTAGAGCAATTCGAACTACCGGAGCTAAGGCGTCGGTTGCTGTGAAGCCAGGAACTTCAATTAGCCAGGTTCTCGACGCCGTTGATGAATTGGACATGATTCTGATCATGACCGTTGAGCCTGGTTTCGGCGGACAAAGATTCATGCCGGAGATGATGGAGAAGGTTTCAACAGTTCGCTCCGAGATTCGCCGATTGGGCTTGAATACCATCATCCAGGTAGATGGTGGAATTGATGAAGACACCATTGTGACCGCATCAAAAGCGGGCGCCGATTGCTTCGTTTCTGGCAACGCCATTTTCTCCAAGGCCGATCGCAATAGCGAGATTATTTCCTTGCGAAATTTGGCAAAAGCAAACTTTTCTGCCTAACTAAGCCAGACCGCTTGGGTAACCTTGAAGGTATGACGACATTCGCGAATCTTTTTGAGCAACTACAGGAAACGGCCCAAACCAGACCTGCCGATTCGCATACGGTTAAGTGGCTAGACGCCGGAGTTCACACGATTGGCAAAAAGGTCGTTGAAGAAGCTGCCGAGGTTTGGATGGCTGCCGAACATGAGTCTAATGAGCGCACTGCTGAGGAGATCAGTCAGTTGCTGTACCACCTACAAGTCATGATGATTGCCAAGGGAATTTCCTTGGACGACGTTGAGAAATACCTTTAGAGAGAATTTGATGTTAAGAGTTGCAGTGCCCAATAAGGGCATTTTGTCTGATACCGCGATAGTGATGCTGCGTGAAGCAGGGTATACCGTTCGTCGAGACCCCAAAGAGTTACACGTTATCGATGTCGAGAACGACATCGAGTTTTTCTATCTTCGACCTCGGGACATCGCCACGTACGTTGGCTCTGGGTCACTGGATCTTGGGCTAACCGGCTTAGATCTTCTCAGAGACTCTCGGTCACCTGCAAACACCGTTGAAGACCTCAAGTTCGGTGAATCAACATTTCGGTTCGCTGGCCCAGCAGGAAAATTTACGGACATAAAGCAACTCGAGGGTAAAAGAGTAGCCACTGCCTACGTCAACCTAGTTGAGGATTTCCTTGCGAAATCAGGCATCAAGGCAGTTCTGGTTGAACTAGACGGAGCGGTGGAAACAGCGGTTCGCCTAGGAGTAGCGGATGCGGTTGCCGACGTGGTGTCTACTGGTAATACTCTGCGTCAGGCAGGGCTCGAGATATTCGGTCCCGTTATTCTCAAATCGACTGCGCATCTCATAAGCGCGCCTGGAAAAGAAACCTTGGCAAATTCACTTCTCCGGAGACTTCGCGGTGTTGTAGTTGCTCGAGAGTACGTAATTTTTGATTATGACTGCCCGACTGAATTGGTGGAACAAGCCTCGCGGGTGACCCCAGGTATTGAATCACCGACTGTTTCTCCGCTAAGGGACCCGAATTGGGTCGCTGTGCGAGCACTGGTAAAGAGTTCGGAAACCAACTCAACCATGGACGCGCTCTACGAGCTCGGGGCACGTGCAATTCTGGTTAGCGCAATTCACGCAGCTCGAATCTAATGAGCCTCACTGTTCGGATTATTCCCTGCCTTGACGTTGCTGATGGCAGGGTCGTAAAAGGTGTGAACTTTGAGAATCTTCGCGACGCCGGAGACCCTGTCGAATTAGCCAAGTTCTACTATGAATCGGGCGCCGACGAACTTACTTTCCTCGATGTGATGGCCACAGTTGACGACCGTTCAACTATGTACAACTTGGTAACCAAGACGGCGGAGCAAGTATTCATCCCCCTAACCGTTGGCGGGGGAGTTAGGTCTGTTTCGGACGTAGGAAACTTGCTTGCGGCAGGTGCAGACAAGGTAAGCGTCTCCTCGGCTGCCATCTCTAACCCGAATTTACTTTCTGAAATCTCGGAACGATACGGCAATCAGGTATTAGTTCTCTCGCTCGACCTGAAAATGCGTCCTGATTCTGCCGAGGCATGGTTGGTTACCACTCACGGCGGGCGCACTGTCACCGACATCGACGCCATCGAATGGATAGCGAAAGCCGAATCCTTGGGCGTGGGTGAGTTGCTAGTCAATAGCATCGACGCGGACGGCACCAAGAACGGGTTCGATTTACCTCTAATCAGAGCAGTGCGACAAGTTTCTAATCTTCCGCTCATAGCCTCTGGCGGCGCTGGCAGGGGAGAAGACTTTCCGGCTGCCGCGAGTGCTGGCGCAGACGCTCTGCTGGCGGCATCCATTTTCCATAATCGCTCAGTTACAATTGCGGAAACTAAAGACTGCTTGAGAGAGGCTGGTTTTGCTGTTCGATGACAACAGATTTTGATGTTTCTCAAGTGCGATTCAACAGCGACGGATTGGTGCCTGTCATCGCTCAGGAAGCTACTTCCGGGCTGGTTCTTATGCTGGCCTGGATGAATCTTGAGGCGCTCACGAAGACTTTGGAGTTGCGCGAGGCGGTTTACTTCTCTAGGAGCCGCAATGAACTTTGGCACAAAGGTAGCACCAGCGGAAATTACCAAACGCTAACCGGCATAGCGAGCGACTGTGATGGTGACACTTTGTTGCTTACGGTGAGAGTTAGTGGACCTGCTTGCCACAACGGAACTGATTCCTGTTTTGATACACAGAGGATCGAGTACACAAAATGATTAAGCCACTGAGTCTTCAGGAATTTCTGGTTGAATGTGCGGGAAAGCGTGTCGTCTCGCTAGTCAAAGAGGTCTTCTCTGGTAGCGAATCTCCTGTCAACGTCTTCGACAAATTAGCTAAGGGCAAAACTGGCGCATTTCTTTTGGAGTCAGCAGAGCAAGGTGTCTGGTCACGATTCTCATTCGTTGGGGTCGATTCTCGCGGGCAGTTTCTTCAAGACCACCAAGGCAAGGTTTTGTGGAAGTCACAGAGTGGAGCCACGGCTCTTCCGGCAAATACGGATGATGCCCTCTTAGATGATGGCTTAGGCGCCCTGGCACAAATACAAAGGGCGTGGTTCACCGAACCTGGTTCTTATGGCATTCCGCTTATCTCAGGTTTGGTCGGTCACATAAATTGGGACGTAATCGCCGACTTGGAATCTCTTGATGTCAAGGTCGTTCAAGAGCGACCAATACCAAGAATCAGCTTTTCGATGTTTCAAAATCTAGTGATTGTCGATCATCACTCGGCGTCGCTTTTATTTGTCTCAAACGTTTTTGTCGAGGGCCAAACGCAGAGTCAACTTGAGGCACTCTACGAAGGTGCTATGGGTTCGATCGAGTCGATGCTCGAGAGAGTGGCTGAACCTTCAGTTCCTTATCTCGCGGACTTAGACCTCGATATCGATCCGGCAGCTGATTCGAATCAAACGAAAGAATATTTTCTAGACACGATTGAATCCGCCAAAACCCATGTGGTCCGAGGTGATGTTTTCCAAGTTGTTCTTTCGCAGAGATTCGAGGCGAGAGTTGATGTGGAGCCACTTGCCGTCTATCGGGTCTTGCGTGCTCTAAACCCAAGTCCATATATGTATCTAATCAACGGTGAAGATGAGTTCGGCGAGTACTCGATTGTTGGTTCCTCGCCAGAGGCCTTGGTAACTGTTTCTGGTGAATCGGTAATCACTCACCCCATTGCTGGTTCTAGGCCGAGAGGTAAAGACTGGGACGAAGATCACGCTCTGGAGGAGGAACTACTTTCCGACCGCAAGGAAACTTCAGAACATCTAATGCTGGTTGATTTAGCGCGTAATGATTTACTGAAGGTTTGTCAGCCAAGTTCTGTTGCTGTAACGGAGTTTATGCAGGTTCACCGCTTTAGTCACATCATGCACCTGGTGTCAACTGTCGAGGGAAAATTGCGCTCAGACCTAACCCCAGTCGACGTATTCAAAGCAACTTTTCCGGCAGGAACGCTCTCCGGCGCACCGAAACCTCGCGCCTTGGAAATCATTGAGACACTCGAGCCAACTGCGAGGGGTTTGTACGGCGGCGTTTGCGGGTATTTCGACTTTGCTGGAAATGCCGATCTAGCAATCGCGATTCGCACCGCTCTCATTCGGGGAAACCTAGCCTCCGTTCAAGCGGGCGCTGGAATTGTCTTGGATTCTGATCCAAACAGCGAGTTTGAGGAAACGAAGAGCAAAGCACGTGCCATCCTTCGCGCAATCGCTGCTGCAAACTCTGCAAGGCTCTCGGGCAAACAGTGAAACGGCTCGTTGTTTCAGCTCAACTTCTTTCGATATCTCTTCTTTGGATTTTTGGTTCGCAAGTCTGGGCATCTGCAACCATCACAGATCAGGCCCGATCCATTCAAGTAACCGGTTTAGAGGCCTATCCTCAGTTGTTGGTTGGTTTGGTGGTTTGGCTTCTTATCGCATTCGTTTCTCGATACGTAAAGTCACTGTTTGGAAAGTTTTTGCTCACAGCAGTCACTGTTCTACTTATCGCCACCATGTCTCCGGTCTGGTTCGAATCAGCCTCTGGTTCGTTGAGCGTTTTGAGTCCGTCAGTTGCGAAACTAACTGGCGTTTCTGATTGGGCTTCTCAGTCACAGTTACTCTCTAATGGCTTTTACAATCACTTCGCGGCCGACCTCTTCGTTATTACTCTGATCGTTTGTTTTTCCGCAACCGTTATTCGTATCTGGAAAAACACGTCACCCGATGGTTCGAAACCACTAACACGCATCGACCAACTGCCCAAATGGTGATTCGATTTCGCCTAAACTAGAACTAAGAACGAAAGGCACCAAATTGTCAGCAGACCACCCAGAAGACACTAACCACGGCGATACAGTTGCGGCTTGGACGTCCGTAGTGATCATCATTCTTGGTTTCTGTGGTCTAACCGCGTTCTTCTACCTGGGTGACTTGAACCTTACTTACGTTTCAGCAGCAGTCATTGTTCTTGGAGCCATCGCAGGCCCAGTTTTGTCGATGCTCGGCTTCGGTAAGAAGCGCTAAAACAAGTTGCTTGAGGGTCTCTACGCCGGTGCTATTGCAGATGCAAGCGCGCGTAGTGAATCGGTTTCCGCAAAGGACCTAGAGTCCTTAATTTCTCAACTCGATTCTCCGATCAACGCTCTACAAGCCTTTCAGCCAAGGGCTAATGTTCACGTTCTAGCAGAGATTAAGCGTGCTAGTCCATCTCGTGGTGATCTCGCCAATATTCCTGAACCAAGCCAACTTGCACAGGTTTATCAAACAGCAGGAGCAACAGGTATTAGTGTGCTCACCGAGGGGCACCGGTTCAAAGGTTCACTAAACGACTTAGTTGAGGTTAGAAAAGTGGTGGACATTCCACTACTCCGTAAAGACTTCATCGCAAACGAGTATCAACTTCTTGAGGCCCGAGCTTTCGGCGCAGACATTGCACTGTTGATTGTCGCCGGCTTGGATCAGCCAACGCTAAGACGTCTTAAATTGTTCACTGAAGAACTTGGCATGACTGCCTTCGTGGAGACTCACGACCGGGTCGAGTTGGAGCGTGCACTCGAAGTCGAATCTAAGTTTGTTGGTGTGAATGCCCGTGACCTTTCAACCTTTGAAACCAATCGGAATCTTTTTGGAGAGTTAGTTCACCTATTTCCTAAAGATGTAATCAAAGTCGCTGAGTCTGCGGTTAGAAATGCTGACGATGTAGGGCACTACCGCCAGGCTGGGGCTGATGTTGTATTAGTGGGCGAGGCACTAGTAACTAGCGACGCAAATTCAACTCTGCGGTCCTTTTTGGAGGTTTAATTAGATGATGAACGACAGCCCGAAACTTAGCGATGCGCGCGGACCATACTTTGGCGAGTTCGGTGGCCGTTTCGTCCCTGAATCACTTATCGCCGCCTTGGATCAGCTTGAGGAAACTTACCGTTTTGCACAAGCCGACGAATCCTTCCACGCTGAGCTAAACGAACTGCACAGAAGCTACACCGGTCGTCCATCTATCCTTACCGAGGTGAAACGTTTTTCCCAGCATGCGAATGGCGCAAGGATCATTCTCAAGCGCGAGGATTTGAACCACACGGGTTCTCACAAGATCAACAACGTTCTTGGCCAAGCCCTTCTCGCAAAGCGCATGGGCAAGAAGCGAATAATTGCTGAAACTGGAGCAGGCCAACACGGCGTTGCAAGCGCTACCGCAGCAGCACTCTTTGGTCTCGAGTGTGTGGTTTACATGGGTGAGGTAGACACTCAGCGACAGGCTCTGAATGTCGCCAGAATGCGTTTGCTCGGTGCTGAGGTAATTCCGGTCACCACTGGAAGTAAAACTCTGAAGGACGCCATTAACGAGGCACTCCGCGATTGGGTCACTAACGTTGATTCAACTCACTATTTACTCGGCACGGTTGCTGGCCCGCACCCATTTCCAGAGATGGTTCGTGATTTTCACTCCGTAATCGGCACAGAAGCGCGAGCTCAAATGCTCTCAGAATTTGGCGCACTTCCTACCGCTTTGGCGGCTTGCGTGGGCGGTGGGTCCAACGCAATCGGTCTGTTCCACGCTTTCCTAGACGACGAAGACGTTCAGATTTATGGCTTTGAGGCTGCTGGAGAAGGTATGAACACTGATCGCCACGCC
Organism: Actinomycetota bacterium; assembly: GCA_041180065.1. Taxonomy (GTDB): domain Bacteria; phylum Actinomycetota; class Actinomycetes; order Actinomycetales; family Microbacteriaceae; genus Rhodoluna. The sequence continues at coordinate 51,245 of JBEGSI010000006.1, forward strand.
GCCACATTAAACTTCGGAAAGCCCGGAGTATTGCACGGCGCTAGAAGCTACATGCTGCAAAATGCTGATGGGCAAACTATTGAAAGTCACTCGATTTCAGCCGGACTCGATTACCCTGGTGTCGGTCCAGAGCACTCATGGCTAAAAGACCTAGGTAGAGCTCAGTACAGAGGAATCAGCGATGACGAGGCTATGCAGGCTCTAAAGCTACTCAGCCAAACTGAGGGCATTATTCCTGCAATCGAAACAGCACACGCTCTTGCTGGAGCTCTCAAGCTTGGTTTCGAACTTGGTTCAGACGCAACCATCTTGGTTAATTTGTCTGGTCGTGGCGACAAGGACATGGAGACTGCTGGTAAGTACTTCGGATTGTTAGGTTCCTAGTGTCAAAAGTTGAAGAAGTTTTTGAGGCGAATAAGTCTGCTGGTCGTGAGACACTAATCGGCTATTTCCCGGCGGGATACCCAAACATCGAAGAGTCCATCGAGGCTTGCGTAGCGATGTGCGAAAACGGCGTCGACATTCTTGAATTGGGAGTTCCCTACAGTGACCCGGTTATGGACGGGTTGGTAATTCAGAATGCCACCGAGGACGCGTTGGCTAATGGTTTCAAGCTGAGTGACACCTTCAAGATTCTTAGAGAAATCACTTCTCGCGTATCAACCCCAGTCCTCGTAATGACCTATTGGAACCCTGTTCTTCAATTTGGTGTTCGCAAATTTGCCGAGGAACTTAAGGCGGCCGGCGGGGTTGGGCTAATCACTCCAGATTTGATTGTCGACGAGGCTTCTGAATGGATGAAGGTATCTGAAGACCTAGATCTTGATCGAGTCTTTCTAGCAACACCTACTTCAACCCAAGAACGCATTAATACTCTGGTTAATGCCTCTCGGGGATTCGTTTATACGGTGTCGACCATGGGTATAACCGGAGCAAGAACTGATTTGGACGCCAAGGCTCGCGGAGTAGTTTCAAAAATTCGCGAATCTAACGCTCCACGTTTCACTGCGGTTGGTATTGGAATCAGCACGAGAGACCAGGTGGTTGAGGTGAACGGATACGCGGACGGCGCCATAGTTGGCTCGGTTTTTGTTAAGGCCTTTGCTTCCGGTGGCGTTCAGGCTTTGGTAGAGGCAACTAGAACACTCAGCAATGAAAGATAATTGAAAACATGTTCAGTCAATTCCCGAGTCCGACCTTCGAGAGTTTTACGCTCGGGCCGTTCACAATTCACATGTACGCACTCTGCATTCTTGCAGGCATAGTCGTCGCATACCTGATAGGTGCTGCGAGATTCAAGAAGCTTGGGGGAGACACCGGCGATCTACTAGACATAGTGCTTTGGGCAGTGCCAATTGGAATCATTGGTGGGCGCCTTTTCCATGTTTTCACTCATCCACAGGATTACTTCGGCGTTTACCCTAACCTTCAAGAAACTCTGTATCACGTTGTTGCTGTCTGGGAGGGAGGACTGGCAATCTACGGTGCACTCATCGCTGGAACCTTCGGTGCATGGTTGGGGGCACGTTTTAGCAAGGTTAGATTTGTCAGCGTGCTCGACGCACTGGCTCCTGGTGTAATCCTTGCCCAAGCCATTGGACGTTGGGGTAACTGGTTTAATGAGGAGCTTTTTGGCGAACCAACCGATCTTCCTTGGGGGCTCCTAATTCCCGTGGGAAACCCAGCGGCACCAAAGGAATTTTCGGCTGAGACGCTTTACCACCCAGCATTTCTTTACGAGTTCGTGTTGAACTCGGTTGCTTTCGTGCTGCTGATTCTGCTCGACAAACGCTTCAACTTGCGCTGGGGCAAACTTTTTGCGACCTATCTGGTTTTCTATTCCACAATTCGTTTCTTTATCGAAGGTATTCGTTTGGATCCGAGCGCGGTTTTCTTTGGCTTACGCACGAACCAGTGGTCAGCCTTTGCCGGTATCGTCATTGGTCTCACCGTCTTCTACATCCAGAGCAAGCGTCACACTGGGCTGGAGACATCCGTATATGTCAATAAAGCCGATGAAGACGATTCAGAGTTGGAAGCAACAAGAAAATAGCTACCTGCGTTAGAATCTTCTAGGTTTAACACTGTTTTTGGGCCAACGTTGTCCCTCCGATTCGATGACTATTGGAGAGTTCAACATGACTAAAGCGTCACCGTTCAAGCGCTTCAATACTGCGCCTGAAGCCTTTGGCCTTTATGACCCTAGCCGAGACAAAGATGCCTGTGGTCTTGCTATGGTAGCCACGCTACGTGGAACAGCTGGTCACGACATCGTGGATACCGCCCTAAATGCACTAAGAAACCTAGAACATCGTGGTGCCGTTGGTTCCGACGCTGGAACTGGCGATGGTGCAGGCATACTTTCTCAACTTCCAGACCGCTTTCTAAGATCTGTTGCCAGTTTCGAGCTTCCTGAGGTGGGGAGTTACGGCGCCGGTTTGGTTTTCGTGCATCAGGACGATTCAATCGACGTCTTCAAGGCAAGTTTTGATTCTTTAGCTTCCGAAGAGGGTCTTTCCGTAATAGGTTGGCGTGAGGTGCCAACTAATCCTGAGGTTCTGGGCGACCTAGCACGTGCCGCCATGCCTCAGATTTTCCAGGTATTCGTTGATGGCGGCGCTAAGCGCGAAATGGATCTTGAGCGTGCACTGTTCCGTCTACGTAAAAGATCTGAACGATCTCTCGGCGCCTATCACTGTTCGCTCTCTTCGCGCACAATCGTCTACAAGGGAATGGTCACTACTCTCCAGCTTGAGCCGTTCTATCCCGACCTAAGTGACGAATTGTTCGAATCGAAGTTGGCGCTGGTTCACTCGCGATTCTCGACCAACACTTTCCCGTCATGGCCTCTCGCACATCCATTCCGACTCATCGCACACAATGGCGAAATCAACACCGTCAAGGGAAACCGCAACTGGATGGCCGCTCGTCAGTCTCAGCTAGAAGCCGAGGTACTTGGCGATCTAAAGCAGCTTTTCCCCGTAATCACCCCTGATGGCAGTGACTCGGCTTCATTCGACGAAGTTGTTGAACTTCTCTACATGTCGGGGCGATCTCTGCCTCACGCGATGATGATGATGATCCCTGAAGCTTGGGAAAAACAGACCGATATCGATAAAGCGCGCAAGAACTTCTACGAGTACCACAGCATGCTTATCGAGCCATGGGATGGTCCGGCAGCCGTAATCTTCACTGATGGAGATCTTGTTGGTGCAACTTTGGACAGAAATGGTTTGCGACCAGGGCGCTACCTTGTTACCGAAGATGGTCTGGTAGTCCTAGCTTCTGAAACCGGTGTTGCGGAAATAGATCCGTCTAAAGTCGTGCGAAAAGGACGCCTTCAGCCAGGCAAGATGTTCTTGGTTGACACCGTTGGCGGGCGACTTATTGACGACGACGAGATCAAGTCGGAGATTGCAGCACTCGAGCCTTGGGGCGAATGGTTAGAGGAAAACCGAATCAATCTGGTCGACCTTCCAGAGCGCGAGCACATTGCCCACACCGCATCTTCCGTAAACCGGCGTCAGAGAACCTTTGGTTATACCGAAGAAGAACTAAAGATCATGATTGCCCCAATGGCAAAGGCCGGCGCCGAGCCTTTGGGAGCGATGGGTTCTGACACGCCAATAGCGGCTATTTCAGATCGTCCGAGACTTCTGTTTGATTACTTCGTACAACAATTCGCGCAAGTCACCAACCCGCCACTCGATTCGATTCGAGAAGAAGTGGTCACCTCACTTTCAACGGGTATTGGTCCAGAGCTAAACCTGCTGGCAGCAACACCAGAACACGCCCAGCAGGTCATTCTCGATTTCCCTGTTCTAACGAACGATGAGCTCGCCAAGATCAAGCACATCGACGAGGTGCCTGGCCTGGGTGAGGCTTTTGTAGTCAGAGGACTTTATTCCCTGGCGTCTGGAGAAGAGGGCCTCGCTTCACGCATCCGTGAGATCTTCGATGAGGTTGACGAGGCCATTGCCGGGGGAGCTAAGTATTTAGTTCTGAGCGACCGCGATAGCAACCACGACTTGGCTCCAATTCCATCACTTTTGCTTACCAGCGCAGTTCACCATCACCTCATCCGTGGCGGTAACCGTCCACGTGTCGGGCTAGTTGTAGAGGCTGGGGACGTTCGCGAGGTTCACCACGTTGCCGCGCTCATCGGTTACGGCGCAGCTGCGGTCAACCCTTACCTTGCTATGGAAACAGCCGAGCAGATGGTCAAGAGCGGTTACATCGCAGGCTTGACCGTTGAAAAGGCTACCTACAATCTTCTAAAGGCACTTGGCAAAGGGGTCTTGAAGATTATGTCGAAGATGGGAATCTCGACCGTTTCCTCTTACGCTGGAGCTCAGTGTTTTGAGGCAATTGGTCTTTCACAAGACTTCATCGACACCTATTTCACCGGTACTACCAGCCAGCTTGGTGGTATCGGTCTCGAAGTTATTCACCAGGAGATTGCCTCACGTCACCGCAGTGCCTATCCACTTGAGAAGGCAGCAAACGCTCACGAAGATCTGCCAAGTGGTGGAGAGTTCCAATGGCGTCGCGATGGTGCACCACACCTCTTCAATCCCGAAACGGTTTTCAAGCTTCAGCATTCAACTCGTGAGAAACGTTTTGACGTTTTCCGTGAATATACGAAATTAGTTGATGATCAAGCTGAGCAACTAATGACTCTTCGTGGGTTGTTCACACTTCGCCAAGGTGTTCGTCCCGAAATCAGCGTCGATGAAGTTGAGCCAATTTCAGAGATCGTGAAGCGTTTCTCTACTGGGGCCATGAGTTACGGTTCCATTTCACCTGAAGCGCACGAAACGCTGGCGATTGCCATGAATCAACTGGGTGCCAAGTCAAACACCGGCGAAGGTGGCGAGGATATCGAGCGCCTTCTCGACCCTAAGCGTCGCAGTGCGATTAAGCAGGTGGCATCCGGGCGCTTCGGCGTTACCTCGATGTACCTGACGCACGCCGAAGACATTCGAATCAAGATGGCGCAGGGAGCAAAACCTGGTGAAGGTGGTCAACTTCCGCCAAACAAGGTCTACCCGTGGATTGCTCGCACTCGACATGCAACCGCCGGTGTCGGTCTTATTTCACCACCACCACACCACGACATTTACTCGATTGAAGACTTGAAGCAACTCATCTTCGACCTAAAGCGTGCGAACCGTGGGGCGCGCGTTCACGTGAAGTTGGTAAGCCAGGTCGGAATCGGAACGGTTGCCGCCGGTGTAGCAAAAGCTAAGGCCGACGTCATTCTGGTTTCTGGTCATGACGGTGGAACCGGCGCATCGCCGCTGAACTCGTTGAAACATGCTGGAACGCCTTGGGAATTGGGTCTTGCTGAAGCACAGCAGACCCTAATCGCCAACAATCTTCGCGGACGTGTTGCTGTTCAGGTGGACGGACAGATGAAGACCGGCCGCGACGTCGTAATTGCGGCTCTTCTCGGCGCTGAAGAGTTCGGTTTCGCAACCGCACCTCTGGTGGTTGAGGGTTGCGTCCTAATGCGAGTTTGTCACCTAGACACCTGCCCAGTAGGTGTTGCGACTCAGAACCCAGTTCTTCGCTCTCGTTTCTCGGGAAAGCCTGAATTTGTGGTTAACTTCTTCGAGTTCCTCGCCCAGGAAGTACGTGAATACTTAGCATCTCTTGGTTTCCGAAGCATCGCAGAGGCGATCGGTCACAGTGAGCTTCTAGACATGAATCGAGCCATCTCCCACTGGAAGGCCGATGGTCTCGACCTCAGCCCAATCTTGGCGCCGCCTAGTGCCGGACCAAATGCTGAAGTTCGTAACGTGACTAAGCAAGACCACGAACTTGAGAAACACTTCGACCATAAGTTGATTGAGGGTGCAGCACAAACACTTATTGACGGCTCGCCAGTTCTTCTGGATCTTGCTATTACCAACGTCGACCAGGCAGTTGGAACTATGTTTGGAAACGAACTCACCAAACGCTTTGGCGTTGATGGTCTACCAGCCGCATCGGTAGACGTAACTCTAACCGGTTCCGCCGGACAGTCGTTTGGTGCTTTCATTCCTCAGGGGTTGAGTCTGAGGCTTCTCGGAGACGCCAACGACTATGTCGGCAAGGGGCTTTCTGGTGGAATTATTAGCGTTAGACCTTCTGAGCAGGCAATTTTTCAGGCCGATCAGAACATCATTGCCGGAAACGTTATCGGTTACGGCGCCACCAGTGGTGAGCTCTATCTCCGAGGCCTAGTTGGCGAGAGATTCCTAGTTCGTAACTCTGGCGCTAAAGCCGTGGTGGAGGGTGTTGGCGACCACGCACTCGAGTACATGACCGGGGGTATTGCACTCATCCTTGGTAAGACCGGACGAAACCTTGGCGCAGGTATGTCGGGCGGCGTTGCCTACATTTACAAACTTCGAGCCGACCGAATCAACCACGATGCGTTAAGCGCAGGGGAGCTCAATCTCGAGCAACCAGACGCTGCCCACCGTGAAGTGATTAGGGGTCTCCTTGAGTCACATGTTGCTAGAACTGGATCGATTCTTGGTTCCGACATGCTCAGCAACTTCGAGTCGATCATCGACGACTTCACTGTCGTCACACCAAGGGACTACGCCAACGTATTGAAGATTCGCGCTAAGGCTGTTTCGAATGGAATCGACCCAGACTCACCAGAGATCTGGGAGCAGATTTTGGAGGTTACCAATGGCTGATCCTAAAGGCTTTCTGAAAATCACCGAGCGTGAGACTGCTAAACGTAGACCTGTTGACATTCGCATTCGCGACTGGAAAGAGGTTTACGAGCCTCGCGACCCTGGAGTGGTCGCTAATCAGGCATCTCGTTGCATGGACTGTGGAGTTCCGTTTTGTCACCAGGGGTGTCCGCTCGGAAACCTTATTCCGGAGTGGAATGACTTGGTCTGGCGTGAAGACCACCAAGCCGCCATCGACCGTTTGCACAAGACCAATAACTTCCCTGAGTTCACCGGGAGGCTTTGCCCTGCTCCATGTGAGAGCAGTTGTGTTCTAGGTATCAACCAACCTGCCGTAACCATTAAGGAAATTGAGGTTTCGATTGTTGAAACCGCTTTTGAACAAAATCTCATTCAGCCCCACGCTCCTGAGCGCCTAACCGGGAAAACCGTTGCGGTGGTTGGTTCAGGTCCGGCAGGTCTGGCAGCGGCTCAACAGCTCACACGTGCCGGTCACACCGTAGCCGTGTTCGAGAGAGACACCAAAATCGGTGGTCTGCTGCGTTATGGCATTCCAGACTTCAAGATGGAGAAGCGCTTTATTGATCGCCGCATCCAGCAAATGGAAGCCGAAGGAACTCGCTTCCGTACCGGTCAAAACATCGGGGTTGACATCACCTGGGAAGAGTTGCGTGCTAGATACGACGCAGTACTAATCGCAACCGGTGCATCACTGCCTCGTGACCTGGAAATTCCTGGTCGAAAGCTTGATGGCATCGAATTCGCCATGACTTACCTAACGCAGGGCAACAAGGCTGTAGAAGGCATCGAGCAGACCAACCAGATAAATGCAGAGGGAAAGCACGTCGTCATTCTCGGTGGCGGCGACACCGGTGCAGACTGTCTGGGAACTGCAACCAGGCAGGGAGCGCTCTCGGTAACTACTCTGGCCATCGGAAAACAACCTCCAAGTGAGCGCACACCAGGACAACCTTGGCCAACCTTTCCAAATCTCTTTGAGGTTGCGAGTGCTCACGAAGAATTTGGAGAGCGAACTTATCTCGCCTCTACAGTTGAGTTCATTGGTGAAGACGGCAAAGTTACGGGTGTAAAGGTCGCCGAAACCGAATTCGTTAACGGAAAGCGCCTTCCTAAATCAGGAACAGATCGAGTTATTCCGGCCGATTTGGTACTTCTAGCACTTGGATTCACGGGACCTGAACAGAACGAACTCGTAGGTCAGAGTGAAGTTGAATTTGATTCTCGAGGTAACGTCGCAAGAAACCGACAATGGGCTACTAATCTTGAGGATGTATTTGTCGCCGGTGACGCTGGACGTGGACAGAGCCTAATCGTTTGGGCTATCGCTGAAGGTAGAGCAGCCGCTGCAGCAATTGATGAATGGCTCACTGGTGAGACCGTTCTTCCAAGACCGGTGAAGACTACCGATCGCCCAATTTCGATTTAACAAAAAGATAAGTAAAGAGGAAAAAATGAGACGCGCAAAAATCGTCGCAACCCTAGGTCCTGCAACTTCAAGCTATGAACAGATCAAGGGAATCGTAGATGCGGGCGTAAACGTCGCACGTATGAACCTGAGTCACGGTTCCTACGAAGTTCACGAAGCCGTTTACCGCAATGTTCGTCAGGTCGCTGCAGATACCGGCAAAGCAATTGCAGTCCTCGTTGACCTTCAGGGTCCAAAGATTCGTCTAGCACGCTTCAAAGACGGACCAGTCATGCTGGAAAAGGGTGCGACCTTCAAGATCACTATTGACGACGTAGAGGGTGATGTCAACATCTGTGGAACGACCTTCAAGGGTCTACCAGGCGACGTAAACGTTGGTGACGCACTTCTTATCGATGACGGCAAGGTTGGCCTGCGTGCGACTCACGTCGACGAGCGCACCGTTACCACTGTCGTAGAAGTTGCTGGTCCGGTCTCAAACAACAAAGGAATCAACCTTCCTGGTGTTGCGGTGAACGTTCCAGCCCTTTCTGAGAAGGATGAGGCCGACCTGCGTTGGGCTCTGAAGCTTGGCGCCGACATGATCGCGCTTTCATTCGTCAGAAACGCTGAAGACATTGTTCGCGTGCATGAAATCATGCGCGAAGAGGGGATTCACATCCCAACCATCGCAAAGGTTGAGAAACCACAGGCTGTTGAAGCACTTGAAGAAATCATCGACGCCTTTGATGGCGTAATGGTTGCTCGTGGAGACTTGGGTGTAGAACTTCCACTTGAGCAGGTTCCTCTTGTTCAAAAGCGAGCTGTCGAGCTATGCCGCCGCTGGGCCAAGCCGGTTATTGTGGCAACTCAGATGCTTGAATCCATGATCACTGCATCGCGACCTACCCGCGCTGAAGCCAGTGACGTTGCCAACGCCGTTCTTGATGGTGCTGATGCGCTGATGCTTTCTGGTGAAACTAGCGTCGGAGAATTCCCTGTAGAAACCGTTGCCACCATGGCCAAGATCATCGAGGCAACCGAAGAGAATGCTCTCGATCGAATCGCTCCTCTAGGTACACGTCCGCACACCCACTCGGGTGCGGTTTCTCTTGCCGCAGTTGAGATCGCTGAACTTCTAGCGCTGAAGTTTGTCTGCGTGTTCACTGAATCTGGCGACTCTGTTCGTCGCGTTTCCCGACTACGCAGTAACGTACCGATCTTGGCATTCACTCCAAACGAAAAGATTCGTAACCGCCTAGCTTTAGTTTGGGGAGCCGAGACTTACTTGGTTGACCCAGTAAAGCACACTGACCAGATGATCAAGCAGGTTGAAGAAGTCGTCGTTGGCTCTGGTAAGGGCAAGGATGGTGACGAACTTGTAGTCGTGGCTGGAACTCCACCGGGCGTATCAGGTTCAACGAACTCTCTTCGAGTTCACCGAATTGGTGACCCAACCCACAACTAATTGAAAAAGGACGGACCGAGAGGTCCGTCCTTTTTTTTGTGCCGAGAGTGGGACTTGAACCCACACGTCTTTCGACAAAGCATTTTGAGTGCTCCGCGTCTGCCATTTCGCCATCCCGGCCAACACAACTTTTCAATGATACAACAACTGGCATTGGACTATCCTTGAACGCATGAACGACACAACAGCACGCAGGGTCTTGGTGGCCGAAGACGAATCTTTGATTCGCATGGACATTGTTGAGACACTTCGTGAACATGGGTTCGATGTCGTTGGTGAGGCGGGGGATGGCCTAGAGGCTCTGGAGTTAGCTAAGACGCTCAATCCAGACTTGGTGGTAATGGACATCAAGATGCCGAATATGGATGGCATTACCGCGGCCAAGGCGTTGGGCGAGCTGAAAATACCGGTAGTTCTACTTACCGCTTTCGCACAACGAGAGCTTTTCGAGCAGGCTGCCGAGGCTGGAGCTATGGCCTACGTGGTTAAGCCTTTCAATCCAAACGACTTACTTCCGGCAGTGGAGATCGCTCTGCATCGCCACAGCGAGTTGAAGGCATTCGAATTGGAGATCTCTGACCTAAACGAGCGATTGGAAACAAGGAAACTTGTTGAGCGAGCCAAAGGGCTCTTGATGTCGAAGAAACTTGTTCCAGACGAGCCTGAGGCATTCCGTTGGATTCAAAAAGCGTCGATGGATCGACGTCTGACTATGCGTGATGTGGCAAAAACCATCATCGAGCAGTTGTCTGCCTAGCTGCGCTTTTCTCTTACGAGGTTAGTAATTCTGACTGTGCTCAAACGATTCCCAGAATCGTCGTAGCAAACAATTTCATGAACGGTAAGCGTTTTACCCAGAGAGATTGCAGTGCAAACGGCGGTAACTAGACCCGACTTGCAAGACTTAGTGTGGGAGGCGCTGATTTCGATGCCTACGGCAACCTTGTCAAGGGTGTTAGCCCATACATTTGCTGAAATACTTCCCAGGGTCTCGCCTAGGACTAAATAGGCGCCTCCATTAACGAGACCGAGCGGTTGGCGATTACCTTCCGCTGGCATGGTTGCAACCGAACGCTCGGCACTTAGTTCTGTGAGTTCGATTCCCATGCGAGAGGCCAATTCGCCCAGACCGCGAGTTTCCATGAGCCTCGCCGCCGCTTCGGATAGCTTGATTTCCGTCAACTTCAATTACCTTTCAGTGCAGGGAAGTAGGCTTACTTCATGACCGATAGTCCAAAGCCTACCCTGCTCCTGATTGATGGGCATTCATTGGCCTTCAGGGCTTTCTACGCACTAAGTCCAGACAGTTTCCGAGCACCATCCGGTCAGCACACTAACGCGGTGCACGGCTTCATTTCGATGTTGCTCAACATCCTCAACGCCGAAAAGCCGACCCACATCGCCGTGGCTTTTGATTTGTCCCGCGAATCATTCAGAACGGTTGAATACCCGGCTTATAAGGGGACACGCGGCGAGACCCCGCCTGAGTTCAACGGACAAACAGAGCTGTTGCACGAGTCTCTGGCTGCAATGAACATCAGAACGTTTACACGTGAGAACTATGAGGCAGACGACGTTCTCGCTTCGTTCTCAGACCAAGCGGCAGACGCTGGTTTCCGAGTTCTTTTGGTGTCTGGTGATAGAGACACCTTTCAGCTAATTCGAGAAGACACCACGATCCTTTATCCGGTCAAGGGCGTCTTGAATTTGGCTCGAATGGACGACGCTGCGGTTTTTGCCAAGTATGGAATTCACGCAAAGCAGTATCCAGACTTAGCGGCGTTGGTTGGGGAGAGCAGCGACAACCTTATTGGTGTTCCTTCGGTCGGCCCCAAAACTGCGGCTAAGTGGATTACCGAATACGGTTCTCTCGATGGCATTCTCGCGAATGCGGAACTCATCGGCGGAAAAGTCGGCGAACAACTGCGAGAGCATAAAGAAAACGCGGTGAGAAACCGCAGACTAAACCACTTGGTAAGAGACCTCGATCTAGGCGTCGAATTCGAAGAACTTCGCCTCACCGGCGTAAACCAAGACAAGGTTAAGGAAGTTTTCTCAAGACTTGGTTTCAAATCACTCACCGAACGAGTTCTAAAACTTAAGGGCGCTTCGGAGCCAGACGAATCAACTTCAATAGAGGCAGAAGATTCCGTTTTTGATGAAATCGTCGTACCTGAAGTTAGGCCACTCTCTAGTGAAGAGCTTCTAACCTGGTTGTCTGAGACCGATGGCAGAAAGTGGTTTGGTTATCAGGACGGCTGCTTCGCGGTTACCGATGGGCAAGAGATTGTGTCTTCAGAGAGCCTTCCAGTTGAATGGCTTTCCCAAGATTTACCAAAGAGTGTCTTCGACCTAAAAAGCTTTGACCTCGTAGCCCTTGATAAGGGATTCCAAACTGGTGGGGTTTTTAGTGACCCTCTTTTGAGTTGCTACCTGATCGACCCAGTCAGGCGCGACTACTCCATCCTCGGCTTAGCCTCTGAGATTTTAGGTTTCCAAAAAGGTGAAGCAAAAGAGCCAACGCTTTCAGAACGCGTCTGGCTTACCCACCTTTTGGATCTGAATCTAGCTCCAAGAATTATCGCTACCGAGCAAGCACCCGTGCTCGAGGGAATCGAGTTACCAGCATCTGAAGTTTTGGCTCGGATGGAGCATCGGGGTATCGAAGTAGACGGGAAGCAGCTGGAGCGACTTTCATTGGAGCTGGGTGAGAGAGTAAGTGTTGTTCAAGGCGAAGCCTTTTCGATTATCGGTAAGGAAATCAATCTCAACTCGCCAAAGCAACTTCAAACTGTGTTGTTTGAAGATTTGGGAATGAGCGGAACCAAAAGTGTAAAGACCGGGTTCTCCACCAACGCTGAAGCGCTGAATACGCTGTTCGAGCAGACCGGACACCCTTTCTTAGAAAAGCTACTTGAACATCGAGAAGTCACCAAAATGAGGCAGATGGTTGAAATTATCCTTCGCGGAATTGGTGAAGACGGTCGAGTTCACACCAGTTACGTACAAACAGGAACTTCTACCGGGCGCCTGTCTTCGGAAAACCCAAACCTGCAAAACATTCCAATCAAGAGTGACATCGGTAAGACAATCCGCGACTGTTTCCAGGTGTCGGCTGGTTATGAAACCCTTTTGACCGCAGACTACTCACAAATTGAGATGCGGATCATGGCACATCTTTCGGGCGACGAAGGGCTAATCCAAGCTTTCAATCGCGGAGAAGACCTTCATAAATTCGTGGGCGCCAGAGTGTTTGGTGTCGAACCAGGCGAAGTGACTCCGGCGATGCGATCTAAAGTGAAGGCGATGAGCTATGGATTGGTATACGGGCTGAGCGAATATGGGCTAGCCAAGCAACTTAAAATCAGCAACGGCGAAGCCAAACAACTAATGACCGATTACTTCGATCGGTTCGGGGGAGTTCGAACGTATCTCGCCTCTGTCGTAGATGGCGCAAAGCTAAATGGCTTCACAGTGACCACTTTTGGAAGACGTCGGCCGTTCGACGATCTGAAGTCGCCAATTTTTCAAATTCGCGAGAATGCTAGACGCGCAGCACTTAATGCACCGATCCAAGGAACTGCTGCAGACATTATGAAGTTAGCGATGATTAACATCGATCGCGAAATGGCTACCAAGGGTCTGAGGAGTCAAATGTTGCTTCAGGTTCACGATGAACTAGTGTTCGAAGTTGCATCTGGCGAACTTGAAGTGCTTCGAGAGCTCGTTGTTGGCGCCATGGAGTCTGTTGTAAAGCTGAGCGTTCCTTTGGATGTACACGTTGGCGTTGGCAAAACTTGGGAAACCGCCGGTCACTAGAGGTTGTTTAGACGTCAGATAGGCGATAGGCTTATCTGGTGCCATTTGGCACAAAATCCGTATCCAACGTTTGGGCAGATTTCTGTTCAAACCCGAGCATGTCCGTTGAGTAAAACAAAATATGACAAACACCCCAAAGGTAGCCAAGCAGGTAGCCGTAAACGACATTGGTAGCGCAGAAGATTTCCTAGCTGCAGTCGAAAAAACCCTAAAATTCTTCAACGACGGCGACCTAATCGCCGGTGTAGTTGTCAAGATTGACCGCGACGAGGTTCTTCTCGACGTCGGTTACAAGACCGAAGGTGTAATTCCTTCTCGTGAGCTTTCGATCCGCCACGACGCCGACCCAAGCGACATTGTTGCTGTTGGTGATTCGATCGAGGCCCTCGTTCTTCAGAAAGAAGACAAAGAAGGCCGCCTAATTCTTTCCAAGAAGCGTGCTCAGTACGAGCGTGCTTGGGGCGATGTTGAGAAGGTTAAGAACGAAGACGGAACCGTTGAAGGTACCGTTATCGAAGTTGTTAAGGGTGGTCTAATCGTTGACATCGGTCTACGTGGATTCCTTCCTGCATCACTAATCGAACTTCGTCGCGTTCGTGACCTAGGTCCATACCTTGGCCAGAAGGTTGAAGCCAAGATTCTTGAACTCGACAAGAACCGTAACAACGTTGTTCTTTCACGCCGTGCCCTTCTAGAAGAAAGCCAGGCTGCCGGACGCACCACTTTCCTTGCAGATCTTGCTAAGGGTCAGATTCGTACCGGTGTTGTCTCATCTATCGTCAACTTCGGTGCATTCATCGATCTTGGTGGCGTAGACGGTCTAGTTCACGTTTCGGAGCTTTCTTGGAAGCACATCGAACACGCTTCTGAAGTTGTTGAAATTGGTCAGGAAGTAACCGTTGAGGTTCTTGAAGTCGACCAGGACCGTGAGCGTGTATCGCTTTCGCTAAAGGCAACTCAGGAAGACCCATGGCAGGTATTCGCTCGCACCCACTCAATCGGACAGTACGCACCAGGTAAGGTAACCAAGCTGGTTCCTTTCGGTGCATTCGTTCGCGTTGCAGATGGTATCGAGGGTCTAGTTCACATCAGCGAGCTATCGGCTAAGCACATTGAACTCGCTGAGCAGGTTGTAGCAGTGAACCAGGACGTGTTCGTGAAGGTAATCGACATCGATCTAGAGCGTCGCCGTATTTCACTTTCGCTAAAGCAGGCTAACGAAGAAGTCGACCCTGAGGGCACCGAATTCAACCCAGCTCTATACGGTATGGCTGCAGACTACGACGAGAACGGTACCTACAAGTACCCAGAAGGCTTCGACTCTGCAACCAGCGAATGGAAGCCAGGCTTCGAAGAAGCCCGCGCTAAGTGGGAGAAGGAATACGCAGAAGCTCACGCCCGTTGGGAAGAGCACAAGCGCCAGGTCAAGGCAGCCAACGAGCTTGCCGCGACCCTTCCAGATGCACCTGCCGCCGGTGAGAGTAACGCAAGCTACTCAAGCGAGGACAAGTCGGAAGCTGGCACTTTGGCCGCCGACGAGTCACTTGCAGCACTACGCGACAAGCTAAAGAGCGCCGAGTAACGTTTCAGGTATTTCGGGTCGACCCTTTTCGGGTCGGCCCGAAATCTTTTTAAGTAGGCTTTAGGTATGTTTCTAGTCGGGCTAACAGGCGGTATTGCGTCGGGTAAGAGCAGTGTTGCCGATGTTTGGGAACACCTGGGAGCAGAAGTAGTAGATGCCGATGAACTGGCTAGAGAAGTTGTTTTGCCTGGTTCCGTTGGCCTTAGTCGAATCACTGAGGAGTTCGGGGTTGACATCCTCTCTTCAGATGGGACTTTGAACCGTAAGTCTCTCGCTGATCGCATTTTTTCGGATTCCGAAAAACGAGAGAAACTCGAGTCGATTCTTCATCCTCTAATTCGAGAGCTAGCAGCGGAAAAGCTTGGAGCAACCAATGCTGACCTAGTTGTCTACGTGATCCCCCTGTTAGCTGAAACCAAGAGCGATTTACCATTCGACTACATAGTGACCGTTGAGGCACCAGAAGAGGATCAAATTCAGAGAATGACTGAGTTCCGTGGCATGAGTCGTGAAGACGCTATGGCGCGAATAAAGGCACAGGCAAGGCCTGCCGAACGTGCGAATGTCGCCGACCGCATTCTGAATTCCAATCAGTCCCTGAAACTTCTTCAAAAAGATGCCTCAAGACTTTTTTCTGAGCTAAAGCTACTGGCGCAGGCCAAGAATTCGATCGTGTAAGCATGCAACCGCAGCGTCAAGTCTTTCCCTTTGAAGTCATCAGCGAATACGTTCCATCCGGTGATCAGCCAACTGCAATCGCCGAGTTAGCAGCACGCATCAATGCGGGTGAAAAGGATATTGTTCTCCTTGGTGCAACAGGCACGGGTAAATCGGCAACTACCGCCTGGCTAATTGAAAAGTTACAGAGACCTACCTTGGTGCTGGCACACAATAAGACCTTGGCGGCCCAATTGGTCAACGAATTTAGAGAGCTACTGCCAAACAATTCGATTGAGTATTTCGTCAGTTACTACGATTACTACCAACCAGAAGCGTACGTTCCACAAACCGATACGTTTATTGAGAAGGACTCGTCGATAAACGACGAGGTTGAGCGACTTAGATACAAAGCAACAATGAGTCTCTTGTCACGCCGCGACGTTGTAGTGGTATCTACTGTCTCGTGTATTTACGGACTTGGAGCCCCAGCCGAGTACCTGAACCAATCTGTTTCTCTACAGGTAGGCGACCGAATCGATAGGGACGATCTAATTCGTCGATTCGTGGAACTTCAATACAAACGAAATGACTACGACTTTTCACGAGGTAACTTCCGTGTAAAAGGCGACACAGTTGAAATCATCCCTGTTTACGACGAACTTGCCACGCGTATTGAGTTCTTCGGTGATGAGGTTGAGGCCATTTACTCGCTTTCTCCGCTAACCGGCGAGGTTGTATCAACACTTCCTCAGGCGGCCATCTTCCCGGCAAGTTACTACGTTGCCCCACCCGAGCAAATGGGTCGCGCTATCGAGGCGATCGAAGATGAACTTGCGATCAGACTTAGGGATCTGGAGAACCAAGGGAAGCTGTTGGAGGCCCAGCGACTCAAGATGCGCACCACTTTCGATTTGGAAATGATTCGAGAGATCGGATTCTGTTCGGGAATTGAGAACTATTCAAGGCACATCGACGGTCGCGAGCAGGGGAGCGCTCCCAGTTGCCTGCTCGATTTCTTTCCCGAAGACTTTCTTACCGTTATCGACGAATCGCACGTCACGGTTCCGCAGATCGGTGCAATGTATGAAGGTGATTCCTCAAGAAAACGCACCTTGGTAGAGCACGGTTTCCGACTTCCTTCCGCATTGGATAACCGACCTCTAAAATTCTCTGAATTTGAAGAACGAATCGGCCAGACCGTTTATTTGTCGGCCACTCCTGGAAAATACGAACTTGCTCGAGGTGACGGATACGTTGAGCAGATCATCAGACCGACCGGATTGATCGACCCTGCCATTGTGGTCAAACCAGTCAAGGGCCAGGTCGATGACCTGCTGGAACAGATTCGAATCAGAGCCGCAAGAAACGAGCGAGTTCTAGTTACCACGCTGACCAAAAAGATGGCGGAGGATCTGAACGAGTTCCTGAATGAGGCTGGAATCCGAGTCAGGTACCTCCACAGCGATGTCGACACCCTTCGGCGAGTCGAACTGCTTACCGAGCTGCGAGCTGGGGTCTACGACGTGTTGGTCGGAATCAATCTGCTCCGTGAAGGTCTAGACCTTCCTGAGGTTTCTCTAGTGTCAATTCTTGATGCCGACAAGCAGGGATTCCTGAGGTCTGCAACTTCCCTGATTCAGACCATTGGTCGTGCCGCTCGAAATGTAAATGGCGAAGTTCACATGTATGCCGACAAGATGACTCCAGCCATGATTCAAGCTATCGATGAGACCGACAGAAGACGAGCCAAGCAGGTTGCCTACAACGTCGCCAACGGCATAGATCCCAAGCCACTTCGAAAGAAGATTGCTGATCTCACCGACCAAATTAACCGTGAGGAAGTCGATACGGCTCAACTTGTGGAGTCACTTAGAGCTGGCAAAACTAAGGTTCGGTCGAAGTCTGCAAGTTCAACCAACGTGGATGAACTAATCAATACCATCCTCGAGCTCGAGGCAGAAATGAGGCAAGCGGCGAGTGAACTGCAGTTCGAGTTGGCTGCACGTTTGCGAGATGAAGTAAGTGACATGAAGCGCACCCTAAGAGACATCCAGCGACACGGTTGAGATTTACACTAGATAAGTGAGTCGTCTGAATCCTGAAAACAAATTGCACGTTAAAGGTGCACGCGTGCACAACCTTAAAAACATCGATTTGGAGATTCCACGCGACGCCTTGGTTGTCTTCACCGGCCTGTCAGGATCCGGAAAGTCATCTCTGGCTTTCGACACAATTTTCGCCGAAGGGCAGCGACGCTACGTTGAATCGCTTTCCGCGTACGCCAGACAATTTCTCGGCCAGGTAGATCGCCCAGACGTTGATTTCATCGAAGGCCTGTCGCCTGCCGTATCAATCGACCAGAAGTCGACCAACCGTAATCCTCGCTCAACGGTCGGCACGATTACTGAGATTCACGATTATCTGCGCCTACTCTGGGCTCGAATCGGCATACCACACTGTGCAGAGTGCGGCGAGCGAATCATCAAGCAAACACCTCAGCAAATTGTTGATCAGATTTTGGAGCTGCCAGAAGGCACTAAGTACCAAATCCTCGCACCGATTGTGACACAAAAGAAGGGTGAGTTCGTCGACCTTTTTGCAACATTGACTGCACAGGGTTACTCACGAGTAACAGTCGACGGCGAATTGGTGCAACTTGCCGATGCCAAGCCTCTGAAGAAGACTTTTAAGCACGACATCTCTGTTGTAGTTGACCGCCTAGTTGCCAAAGCGGATATCATTCAACGACTTACCGATTCCGTTGAGACCGCTCTAAAGCTAGCTTCTGGGCGACTGATTTTGGACTTGGTCGACTCTCCACCGGCTTCAGCCAAGCGAGTGTTTAGCGAGAAAATGTCTTGCCCGAATGAACACGAGCTTTCCCTTACGGAGATTGAACCTCGTAGCTTCTCCTTCAATGCTCCGTTCGGTGCCTGTCCGGCATGCAGCGGACTTGGAACCAAGATGGCGGTTGAACCAGCACTGGTCATTGGCGACCCAGCGGCCAGCATCAACGGGGGAGTATTACTTCCTTGGTCAACTCCTGGGAAAGGTCTATACGGGTTCTTTACCAGAGTATTAGAGTCGCTCTCGGAAGATCTCGACTTCTCACTTGATACACCCTGGCAAGAACTAAACCCGGATGTACAGGAAGCCGTGTTATTCGGAAACAACTTTGACGTTAAAGTCAAATGGAAAAACAAGTACGGTCGCGAACTTCGCTACACATCTGGTTTCGAAGGTGTACTTACCTACATCGAGCGAAAGTGGCTCGAAAGCGAAAACGACTTCCAGCGTGGTCGTTGGGCAGGTTTTCTACGCGAAATACCCTGCTCGGCCTGTGACGGAACACGATTAAAGCCTGAGGTTCTAGCCGTAAAGGTTTCAAACAGTTCAATTGCCGATGTGGCGAGACTTAGCTTGCGTGACTGCAGCGCCTTCTTCCAGAGTCTTGAACTAGATGCGAGAGACTCGAAGATTGCTGCGCAGGTACTTCGTGAGATCCAAGCGCGACTGGTTTTCCTTCTTGATGTCGGTCTCGACTACCTTTCACTTGAACGAGCAGCTGGAACACTATCCGGAGGTGAAGCGCAAAGAATTCGTTTGGCTACACAGATTGGCTCTGGACTCACCGGAGTACTCTACGTGCTCGATGAGCCGAGCATTGGTCTGCACCAGAGAGATAACCTTCGACTTATCGAGACCTTAGTGAAGCTTCGAGACCTCGGCAATACCCTTGTCGTTGTTGAACACGATGAAGACACCATCCGGGCGTCAGACTGGGTTGTTGACATCGGCCCAGGCGCTGGAGTTCACGGCGGCGAAGTTGTTCACTCCGGCACTTACGAAGA
Organism: Actinomycetota bacterium; assembly: GCA_041180065.1. GTDB lineage: Bacteria > Actinomycetota > Actinomycetes > Actinomycetales > Microbacteriaceae > Rhodoluna. The sequence goes on from JBEGSI010000006.1 coordinate 70,743, forward strand.
GATTCTCAAAAACCCGAAATCAATAACTGGTGCCTACCTTAGCGGGCGCGAAAAAATCATCACGCCTGCGAGCCGTCGTGCCATCGATTGGGACCGCAAAGTTACTGTGGTCGGTGCCCGCGAGAACAACCTGCGCGATGTCACTGCCGAGTTCCCGCTCGGAGTTTTGACCGCAGTAACCGGAGTCAGCGGCTCAGGAAAGTCTTCGCTGGTAAACGATATCCTGTATCAGGTATTGGCAAACGGCCTGAACGGCGCCAAAGGGGTTCCTGGGCGCCACACACGAGTTGATGGCCTAGAACTTCTCGATAAGGTCGTGCACGTAGACCAGGCCCCGATTGGTAGAACTCCACGTTCCAACCCCGCAACGTATACCGGAGTCTTTGACCATATCCGTAAGCTGTTCGCCGAAACCACGGAAGCCAAGGTTCGTGGTTACCAGCAAGGCCGCTTCTCATTCAACGTCAAAGGTGGTCGTTGTGAAGCTTGCAGCGGCGATGGAACTCTACGTATTGAAATGAACTTCCTGCCCGATGTTTATGTCGCGTGTGAGGTTTGCCATGGCGAGCGCTACAACCGAGAAACCCTACAAGTCACTTACAAGGGTAAAAACATCTCCGAAGTATTAGACATGCCAATCGCAGAGGCTGCAGAGTTCTTCGCCCCTGTTTCGGCAATTGCCCGATACTTAGAGACGCTGGTTTCAGTGGGCCTAGGCTACGTTCGACTAGGGCAATCGGCAACCACTCTTAGTGGTGGCGAGGCTCAGCGCGTCAAGCTTGCAACCGAACTTCAAAAGCGAAGTAATGGACGCTCGATCTACGTTCTTGATGAGCCAACCACCGGTCTTCACTTCGATGACACCAGAAAGCTACTGCAGGTTCTTGGCAGTCTGGTCGACAAGGGCAATACCGTAATTGTTATTGAACACAACCTTGATGTCATTAAGTGCGCCGACTGGGTCATCGACATGGGACCTGAAGGTGGCGCTGGCGGAGGGCAAGTCATCGCGAAGGGCACTCCTGAGCAGGTTTCTAAAAACTCGGCAAGTTTCACTGGGAAATTCCTAAGCAGATTGCTCTAAAAATTGTCGAATCGTCAAACTTGGTTCCCGACCACTGGCTCGATTCCCACCCAACCTGGGGTTTATCGTTGGTTCGACGAGTCTGATCGAATTCTCTACGTGGGTAAGGCGAAGAATCTCCGCGCCAGGCTTACCAGCTATTTTGCGAAGCCGGAAACGCTGCACGAACGCACTCGTCGGATGGTCGAATCAGCAGTACGTATCGACTGGACGATCGTCAAATCGGAGTTTGAGGCATTGCAGCTCGAATTCACCTGGATTAAAGAATTCAATCCGCCATTTAACGTGCAATTTCGAGACGATAAGTCGTATCCCTACCTGGCCATTTCAATGGGCGAGCAGTTCCCCAGAGTCTTTAGTTCAAGAAATCGACTCAAAGGCAAGACCAAATATTTCGGACCGTACACGCAGGCGTGGGCGATTAGAGAGACCATTGACGGACTTCTTAAAGTCTTTCCGATCCGCAGTTGCAATGATTCTCAGTTCAACTCGGCAAAGTTAGCAAACCGCCCTTGTCTCTTAGCTGAAATTGGAAAGTGCTCTGCACCCTGTGTTGGTCGAATCGATGAACCTTCTCACCGTCAACTCGTAGATAAGTTCGCCGGCTTTGTGAGCGGTAGTGACACCAGTTTTTTGCGGTCTCTCAAGAGCAAAATGCTGGAGGCATCGGAAAGCGAAAACTACGAACTAGCGGCCAGGTATCGTGACCAGCAAAGTGCCTTAGAGGCAGTCGCGGCGAAAAGTGCAGTTGTTATGGAAGATTCGGCAAATGCCGATGTCTTTGCCCTAGCGATGGATGGTTACACAGCTGCGGTAAGTATGTTCATGGTTCGCGACGGTCGTATCCGCGGCGCCCGCGGCTGGGTCGTTGATTTAGAACTAGAGCGAACCGAAGCAGAACTTTTCGAATACACCCTGCAAAAGGTATACGTGGACGAAGGAATCGAACTGCCTAAGGAAATCCTCACGTCGGCACTACCTTCTGATTTGAATTCGCTAATAGCATTGCTCTCTGGTATTCGGGGTTCTGCAGTATCAATTCGTGTTGCGGCTAGGGGTGACAAGAAGGCTCTTACCGAAACAGCAAAGCTAAACGCTGACAACTCACTTTCGCAATTCAAACTGAAGCGGTCGACCGACTTCACTGCAAGATCAGTCGCCCTCACGAAGCTTCAGGAGGCCATCGGCCTTGCCAAGGTACCTCTAACAATTGAGTGTTACGATGTTTCGCACCTTGCTGGTACAAATATCGTTGCGTCTAAGGTGGTCTTCGTCGATGGAAAGCCTCGGAAAGACATGTACCGCCGCTACAACATCGCTTCGGCAACAGACGACACTGACGCCATGAACCAAGTGCTAATCCGGCGACTTACTGGCGCCAGCGAAACCGGTGACTTACCCGATCTCATTCTTGTAGACGGGGCCAAGCCACAACTTTCGGCTGCGTTGAAGGCGATGTCGGTCGCAAATGTTAGCTCGGTTCCAATGGTCGGGATCGCCAAGCGCCTCGAAGAACTATGGCTGCCCGGTGAAGACTTTCCCGTTTTGCTTCCGCGTGCTAGTGACGAACTGTTTTTGATTCAACATCTACGAGACGAATCGCACCGTTTTGCAATCGGCCATCAAAGACTAAAGCGGACAGCAACCATTTCAACTCAGCTAGAAGAAATTCCCGGCTTAGGACAAAAGAGAGCCAGACTGCTTCTCAAAACCTTTGGTTCTGCCAAGCGAGTGAAGTTGGCCAGCGTCGAAGAACTGTCTGATGTTCCCGGGATCGGCCCAGCGTTGGCCCAGAGCATTTACGAATCGTTGCGCAAATAAGTTACGTTTTTAGTCTCGGCGTGTCGCACCAGGTCATAGACTTTTGGCAGGAGGACGAATGGCTAATAGCACCCACGAATTGCTTGTAGTTACAGGCATGTCCGGCGCTGGCCGTTCTACTGTTGGAAATGCTCTCGAGGACCTCGGTTGGTACGTAGTAGACAATCTTCCACCGCAAATGCTCGGACCGATCTCAGATCTTTTTTCTCTAGCAAAAACACCCCTTCCTAAATTGGCCGTGGTCATCGATGTACGTGGCCGGGAGTTCTTCCCAGAACTTCTAGATAGTCTCTCTCAACTTCGAGGTAGGTCTATCAATCTGCGTCTGGTATTTCTGGAAGCCACGGATGCCGCACTAGTTAAGCGTTTCGAAAACGTTCGACGCCCCCATCCACTCCAGGCCAACGGGACCTTGCTAGACGGTATCGGGGCAGAGCGTAATCAGCTACTTTCGGTTCGCGAGAGTGCCGATGTTGTGGTGGACACCTCAGAGCTGAACATTCATCAGTTAAGCACCATGATTGCGGAACACTTTTCTTTCGATCGGTCAACGAAGCTCCACATTGTCGTCGAGTCATTCGGTTTCAAATACGGAACTCCCACCGACGCCGACCTCATTGCCGATGCAAGGTTCATTCCGAACCCGTTCTGGCAAGAGGAGCTACGACCGTTTACGGGCGAGGATAAAGACGTGAGTGATTTTGTTCTCTCTGCGGCAGGTGCTGAAGAATTCATCACAAACTATGTGGCAGCTTTGAAACCGGTTCTTCGTGGCTATGCAACAGAGAATAAACGCTACGCAACCATCGCAATCGGTTGCACTGGAGGAAAGCATCGTTCGGTCGCAGTTTCTACCGAAATTGCCAAACTCCTCCGTGAGATTCCTGAAATATCTGTAACGTTGAAACACCGAGACTTGGGAAGGGAGTAATCGTGGCGCTGACAGCTGATCTGAAGTATGAACTAACTAAACTAAAGCCATCTAAAGGCGAACTTCGCCTGGCCGAACTCTCGGTGATTCTGCGTTTTACCGCATCCGTCCACGTGATCAACGCGACTATGGTTTTGGAAGCAGAGTTCGATACCTCTCAACTTGCCAATCGTGTCAAGACCGAGATCAAAGACCTCTTCGGAATCGACGCCCGCGTTGAGATCTTGCACGCTTCTGGTGTTCGCAAGTCGTCCCGACACAATCTTCGAGTTCTAAAGCAAACCGACCTTCTGGTTCGTCAAACCGGTCTTTACTACCCAACTGGTAAGCCGGTGCGCGGCATTCATTCCCGCTTTGTGTCGGATTCAGCAGATGTTGCAGCTGCCGTTTGGCGTGGAGCGTTGTTGGCTCACGGATCGCTCACCGATCCTGGACGATCGTCATCGCTGGAAGTTTCGTGCCCAAGCAACGAAGCGGCTTCATCTCTAGTCGGTCTCGCCAAACGTCTCGGAATCTCAGGAGCCAAGTCTAGGGAAGTCAGGGGAGTGCACCGAGTCGTAATTCGTGAAGGCGAAGACATTTCGAAGCTTCTTGAGCTCATTGGTGCAAGTGGTATTCAGGCGCGTTGGGACCAATTGCGTGCCAAACGAGAAGTGAGATCCACTGCGAACCGACTGGCTAACTTTGACGATGCCAACCTGAGACGATCCGCACAGGCCGCAGTAGCCGCTGGTGCTAGGGTTGCGCGCGCCCTAGAAATTCTTGGGCCAGACATTCCGGCTCACCTAAAGTACGCGGGCGAACTCAGACTTCAGCACAAGCAGGCATCACTTGATGAATTGGGACACTTGGCAACCCCACCAATGACCAAGGATGCCGTTGCAGGCAGGATTCGCCGGTTGCTGGCTATGGCAGATAAAAAAGCTGAAGACTTGGGCATCCCAAACACCGAGGCCTACCTTGGCGAAGACGGCGCGGAATAATCTTCGGTCTCAAATGCTTATTTTGTTACAACTGATCTAAGGAGCAACATGTCTAAATACACCCTGCCTGAACTCGATTACGACTACGCAGCGTTGGAACCGAGCATCTCGGCTCGAATCATGGAATTGCACCACTCTAAGCACCACGCGGCTTACGTTGCGGGAGTAAATGCCGCTCTGGATCAGATGGAGGAGGCTCGCGATAAGAGCGACTTCGCGAACATCAACAAGCTTCAGAAAGACCTTGCCTTCCACCTATCGGGCCACATCAATCATTCAATCTTCTGGAAGAACTTGGCTCCATCCAACAGCGACCGACCTGAAGGGGAGCTAGCCGCGGCCATCAGCGAATTCTTTGGTTCATTTGAGGCATTCCAGGCTCACTTCAACGCTGCAGCCATGGGAATTCAGGGTAGCGGTTGGGCTTTCCTAGCTTGGGATTCGGTTGGTAAACGACTAATCATTGAGCAGTTGTACGACCAGCAGTCGAATGTTGCCACCGCCAGCATTCCGCTTCTGATGCTCGACATGTGGGAGCACGCTTTCTACCTCGACTATCAAAACGTCAAGGGTGACTATGTGAAGGCGTTCTGGAGCATTGTTAACTGGGCTGATGTACAGACTCGATTCGCCTCTGCTAGCGCAAAAACCGATGGGCTTTTGTTAGGCTAATAGCAGACTTATTGCTCCCAATGACGCGTAGCAAAGTCCGTATTTGTAACTAAGAACTGAGCTGGGCAATTTGCTCCGCTTCACAAATAATCGGGAGATAAATTGGCTACTCGTGTTGGTATTAATGGTTTCGGTCGAATCGGTCGCAACTACCTACGTGCAGAACTTGCAAAGGGCACCGATCTTGTGATCGTTGCTGTAAACGACCTAAGTGACCCAGCTTCGCTAGCTCACCTTTTGAAGTACGACTCAGTCACCGGACGCCTAAATCAGGACGTTACCGTTGACGGGCAGAACATCATTGTTGGCGGCAACGTCATCAAGGTTCTAGCAGAGCGCAACCCAGAGGACCTTCCATGGGGAGAACTAGGCGTCGACATCGTTATCGAGTCGACTGGTCGTTTCACCGAGGCTGAGAAGGCTCAAGCACACATCAAGGCTGGTGCCAAGAAGGTAATCATCTCTGCGCCTGCAACCGGTGAAGACGCAACATTTGTACTAGGTGTTAACGAAGAGCTTTACGACAATGAGAAGCACCACATCATCTCGAACGCGTCTTGCACCACCAACTGCCTAGCGCCATTCGCCAAGGTCTTCAACGACAAGTTCGGTATTGAGAACGGTCTAATGACAACCGTTCACGCTTACACCGCTGACCAGAACCTCCAGGACGGCCCACACGGCGACCTACGTCGCGCTCGCGCAGCTGCGATCAACATCGTGCCTTCCTCAACTGGCGCAGCCAAGGCTATTGGCTTGGTTCTACCAGAGCTAAAGGGCAAGTTGGATGGCTACGCACTTCGTGTTCCAGTTCCAACTGGCTCTATTACCGATCTAACTTTGGTCTCGAAGACCACGGTTACCGTAGAGCAGGTGCAGGACGCTTACCGAGAGGCTGCTGCAAGTGGCCGACTAAAGGGTATCTTGAAGTACACCGAGGACCCTATCGTCTCAAGCGACATCGTGACCGACCCACACTCGTCAATCGTCGACGCTGGTCTAATCAAGGTAATTGGAAACACCGTGAAGATTTCTTCTTGGTACGACAACGAGTGGGGTTACTCAAACCGTTTGGTTGAACTCACCGAACTTGTAGCTTCAAAGCTCTAATTTCACTACCTAAAAAGAATCGAAGTATCTTGCGTAAACTCTCTGAGCTCAGCTCGCTCGATGGAAAAACAGTAATCATTCGCTGCGATTTGAACGTCCCTCTTGAGGGGTCTCGAATCACTGACGATGGCCGAATTGTGGCTTCTGTTCCCACCATTAAGTGCCTCGTTGAGCAAGGCGCCAAGGTAGTTGTTATCAGCCACCTTGGACGCCCAGAGGGTGCGCCAGATCCAAAGTATTCTCTGGAGCCAGCCGCCGAGCGCCTAAGCGAATTGTTGGGTCAACCAGTTCTTTTCGCCTCGGACACCGTTGGCATTCGTGCCGAAGGTGCTCTAAAAGTTTTGGCAAATGGAGGAGTAGCGGTTCTAGAGAACCTACGCTTCAACCCGGAGGAAACCTCTAAAGACGAAACCGTTCGTCGTGGGTTTGCATCAAAATTGGCTGCATTCGGTGATGTTTTCGTTTCAGATGGTTTCGGTGTAGTTCACCGCAAGCAGGCATCTGTATACGAATTGGCACAACTGCTGCCTTCATACGCCGGATTCCTGGTTGAGAAGGAGCTAGAAGTCATGAAGCGCCTTACCACCTCCCCAGAGCGACCATACGCTGTGGTTCTTGGAGGTTCTAAGGTTAGTGACAAGTTAGGTGTGATCGACCACCTCCTTCCAAGCGTGAACAAGCTGCTAATCGGCGGCGGAATGGTGTTCACCTTTCTTGCTGCACTCGGTCACAAGGTTGGATCATCGCTGCTTGAGGCAGATCAGATCCCAACGGTTTTGGAGTATCTAGAGCGAGCAAAGGCACTTGGTGTCGAAATTGTTCTTCCTACCGATATCGTGGTGGCAAGCAAATTCGGCGCTGATGCCGAAGTGGTCGTTACCAAGGCATCTGAAATCGAAAATTCATCTTTTGGCACTTCAGGCCTCGGCCTCGACATTGGGCCAGAATCAGCAGCAGTTTTCGCCAAAGAGATCGCCGAGGCAAAGACAGTATTTTGGAACGGCCCCATGGGAGTTTTCGAAATCGACAAGTTTGCTGGAGGAACTAAAGCAGTTGCAAAAGCGCTGACCGAGGTTCAAGGGCTTTCAGTTGTTGGAGGCGGCGACTCAGCTGCAGCCGTCCGAATTCTCGGATTCGAGGATAGCCAGTTTGGCCACATTTCCACCGGAGGCGGAGCTAGCCTCGAATATCTCGAAGGCAAATCATTGCCTGGCCTGGAGGTCCTAAATGACTAGTCGTATCCCATTCATCGCCGGTAACTGGAAGATGAATCTCGACCACCAACAGGGAATCGCTTTAGTTCAGAAGCTTGCCTGGACGCTGAAAGACGCCTCCTTCGACTACTCGAAGGCTGAAGTAGCGGTTTTCCCTGGATTCACATCCTTACGCTCGATTCAGACCCTAATTGATGCAGACCAGTTTGAGCTCAAGCTTGGTGCCCAAGACCTGTCGGCACACGATTCGGGGGCATTCACCGGCGAAATCTCTGGTCTGGCTCTGAAGAAACTTGACGTTCAATACGTACTAATTGGCCACAGTGAGCGTCGTTCGATGCATTCCGAAGCAGACGAGGTTGTACAGGCAAAAACTGCAGCAGCTTTCCGTCACGGTATTGTTCCGGTTATCTGCGTTGGGGAAACTCTCGAAGAACTTGAAGCCGAAGGTGCCGCAGCGGTTCCGGTTCGCCAAACCCTAGCCGCTCTTGCCGGACACAACATTCTTGGCGATTTCATCATCGCCTACGAGCCGGTTTGGGCAATCGGAACAGGTCAGGTTGCTACTCCTGAACAGGCAGCAAGTGTTGCTGGCAAGATTCGCGAAGCGATTCGTACCGCACATGGTGATCTCGCCGACAAGGTTCGAATTCTCTACGGTGGCTCAGTCAAAGCCAACAACGTAGCCGGCTTCCTGAGAAGCCCTGAAGTTGACGGAGTACTAGTTGGCGGAGCCAGCTTAGATTCCGATGAATTTGCTGGAATCGCCAGATTCCAAAGCCATCTGGCAATATAGTCATAGAAACCTAACTAGGAGTTAATTTTGGACGCAATTCGTACCGCACTGCAGGTGCTTCTTTTCATCATCAGCCTGCTCTTGACTCTGCTGATTCTGCTCCACAAGGGTCGCGGTGGTGGCCTATCCGACATGTTCGGTGGTGGCGTTACGTCGACCATGCAGTCATCCGGTGTGGCTGAGCGAAACCTTAACCGAATCACCATCATCCTTGGTGTGGTCTGGGTTGTAATCATTGTCGCTTTAGGACTCTTCGCCCGCTTTAGCGTGGTGGCTACTGCTTAGCAACCCCAAACAAGATTTCCGGCGGTCTGGTCAACGTACCAGACCGTCTTTTCTTTGCCCCGAATTCGACCCACTGGTAGCGATTCTGGGTTTTCTCCGAAGGCAACCGAAACTGCCTCTGCTTTGTCTGCTCCAGCTACGGTGAACCAAATTTCTCTGGACTGGTTGATGGCTTTGTATGAAAAGGAGAGTCGTTGACTTGGTGGCTTAGGAGAGTCGGTCTCTGCAATCACCGTGTTTTGAGCCTCGCCCTCAGAGTGACCGGGGAAGAGGCTGGCAATGTGCCCGTCTGGACCCATACCCATGAGCATTAGATCAAATGTAATGCCGGCCCCATCGAATACCGCTTCGAAGAAAGCGGCCGCGTCCGAGACCGAGAGGCCAGAATCGGTACTTGGAAATTCGTGCACATTCATTACGGGAATGTTCAACTTGCGAAGCCAGGCATTGGTGGCTTGAACTGCGTTTCGATCTGCACTAGTTGATTCAACATAGCGCTCATCACCCCACCAAATGTGCAATCGGGACAAATCGAGATCTCTGAAACCGAGATTGCTGGCCGCTGCAAGTGTTGCAATACCAACGGTTCCGCCGGTTACAGCAACGTGGACCTCTGATTGCGATTTGAGTTTCGATTCAACGAACTCGAAGAGATCGGCTGCTGCAGCCTCGGCAACAGCATGGCTATCGGAAAATCGGTTTACGAGCGGGCGTACCACTTGATTACCTTGCCAAATAGTTCGTCTGGGTCCAAACGTCTTAGATCTTCGCTCAGGCAGTCGCGATCGCTTCGTCGCGGTAGCGAAATTTCTCGAGTTGGTTGCGTTGGTTGAATCAGAGTTGCTACGTCTGGGACTCTTCGAACAATTTCGATGTTTCCCGATTTTCTAACCAGCTTGACACCCTTGATCCCGCTAACCGACTTTCCGCGAGGCTGGCGAACAATCTTCACGTCTAGTTTGAGCTTCAAACCTAGCCAGGAGGCCAGTAGATCGGTACTAGGTGAATCAGGCGCACCAGTTACTTCAACAGCCGTAACAGCGTCGTATGGTGGCTGATCGAGAATTGCCGCTAGCTGGGCACGCCAGAGAGTAAGCCTTGTCCATGCGAAGTCGCTATCTCCGGGTGCATAGCCCTTAGCTAATTGACGCAAGAAAGCATGCGGGTCTTTTTGAACCGCGGCGTCGGTAATTCGACGAGTAGCGATTCGTCCGATTGCGGAGGTCGCCAGCTTGAGTGGAGCTGAGCTTGGCCACCAGGCAACGACCGGTGCGTCTGGAAGCAATAGACCAGTGACTAGTAATTCTGGATCGGACGCAGCTTCGCCCCAGGCTTTCAATACAACTACTTCCGATGCTCCGGCATCTCCACCAACACGAATTTCTGCGTCAAGTTTGGCTACCTTGGAAGATCCAACCTCGGCCAGAACCAGAATGCGGCAAGGGTGTTCACGAGAAGACTCGTTGGCCGATTTGATTGCGGCTTCCAAACCTTTTTCATTTGTCTGAATAACCAGAGTGAGAACACGACCAAGAGCTACTGCTCCGCCCTGCTCGCGAAGTTGAACCAGTGCCTTGGAAACCTTGCTGATGGTTGTATCTTTAAGTTCAACGATCATGGACGTCGCCACGCCCTTCCGTCTTGTTCCAGCATTCGGTCAGCCGAAGCCGGACCCCATGTTCCCGGGCGGTATTGCTCCGGTTGACCCTGCTTCTCCCAGAACTGTTCAATTGGGTCGAGAATCTTCCAAGAAAGTTCCACTTCTTCATGACGTGGGAACAGGGGAGGGTCACCCAGTAGAACATCGAGGATTAGACGCTCATAGGCCTCTGGGCTTGCCTCTGTGAATGCGTGGCCGTAGCCGAAGTCCATGGTTACATCTCGTACCTGCATACCAACACCAGGAACCTTGGAACCGAACCGAATGGTCACACCCTCGTCTGGCTGGACGCGAATTACCAGTGCGTTCTGGCCGAGTTCAGATGTTTGATCAGCAGCAAAGAGTTGCTGAGGTGCACGCTTAAAAACAACGGCGATTTCAGTAACTCGTCGTCCAAGTCTCTTGCCAGCCCTTAGGTAAAACGGAACGCCAGCCCAGCGACGGGTATTGATGTCGAGTCGCATGGCGGCATAGGTCTCGGTAACCGATTTCGGGTTCATACCCTCTTCGTCAAGGAAGCCTAGAACTTCCTCTCCACCTTGCCAACCACCGGCATACTGACCTCTTGCGGTGTGCTTGGACAAGTCCTTTGGAAGGCGAACCGCCTTCAAAACCTTCTCTTTTTCATTGCGAAGGTCAGCTGCGTCGAAAGACACTGGTTCTTCCATGGCGGTTAGAGCGAGCAGTTGCAACAGGTGGTTTTGAATTACGTCTCGCGCGGCCCCAATGCCATCGTAGTAACCGGCACGGCCACCAACACCAATGTCTTCAGCCATTGTGATTTGAACGTGGTCGATATAGTTCTTGTTCCAGAGTGGCTCGAAAAGTTGGTTCGCAAAGCGAAGGGCAAGGATGTTCTGGACCGTTTCCTTACCGAGGTAGTGATCAATGCGGAAGATCGAATCAGCAGGAAACACCGACTCAACTACACCGTTTAGTTCACGAGCCGATTTCAAGTCACTGCCGAAAGGTTTTTCAATAACTACTCGACGGAACTGGTCAGGCTTTGGGTCGGCTAGCCCGCTTCTGCTCAACTGGCGACAAACAAGTGGGAATGCCTTAGGCGGAATTGAAAGGTAGAAAGCGTGGTTACCGTTGGTGCCGCGCTTCGTGTCTAGCTCTTCGATTGTTGACTTAAGGCGATCAAACGCTTGGTCGTCGTCAAAGTCTCCCTGAACAAAACGAATACCCTCTGACAGTTGTTGCCAAACCTCTTCGTTGAAAGGCGTGCGCGAATACTGCTTCACCGAGTCGTGAACAACTTGCGCAAAGTCTTGATTTTCCCACTCGCGTCTTGCGAAACCGACCAGTGCGAATCCTGGTGGAAGTAATCCGCGGTTGGCCAAGTCGTAAACCGCAGGCATCAATTTCTTGCGACTCAGATCGCCGGTAACTCCGAAAATCACCAGGGAACTTGGTCCCGCGATTCTATTCAGTCGTCGGTCATCTGGATCTCTGAGCGGGTTGTTGCCCGCACTCAGCTTTGCTGGACTCATAAATTTAGATGCTTTCGCTGATTAGTTTTAGGCCTGCTGGTACGTCTGAAAGTGTCAAGGTAAGCACCGGACGACCATGGTCGGCGAGCACCTTGGCATCACCAGAAGCCTGTGAGGCAATCAGTTCACCAAGGGTGAAGTCTCTGCCAGGAACGGCAAGGTCAACTGAGGCTCTGGAAACAATCTGAAGGTAAACACCTTGGGCTGGTCCGCCCTTGTGGTATTGCCCAGTTGAGTGGAGGAATCTAGGCGCCCAGCCAAACGTGGTTGGTCGCGAGGTGGCTTCCGCTAGCAGGTCACGAAGATTTGCTGCCTCTGGAACACCCTCACGGTCGAGATAGGCGTGAACAGAAAGGTAACCATTATCGGCAAGTTGCGAAAGCAGGGTTTTTAGAGCAGCGTCAATTGACTTCGCGTCGCCTAGTTCGAACCCATGTGCTCGAACTTCAATGCCTGCGTCGATGAAGTCTGGCTCCGACTCCGCCGTGCGGCTTTCCAACATTCCTCGAGCTGCAATCTTCGCTGACTCGACATCAGGCTGATCGAAAGGATTGATCCCAATCAATCGAGAAGCTACCACGGTTGCATACTCCCAAAGCATGAACTGTGCGCCTAATGTTCCCGATACTGATACCTCGTTCGGGGCACTTTCAGTTGCCTCGGCGACCACGCGAACAACGAGTTCGTCGCTTGCCTTAGTGTTCAGTTCGTCAGCGCTCTTGCCGACCACAACTGGCAAGATTCCCTTGCCAAGCTTTCCGGTTGATTCTGCAATAAGCTGCTCTGCCCAGTCTCCAAAACCCTTGATGTGGGTTCCGTCCTCAAGGATGACAATCTTGTCGGCGAATGACTCGTGGTGTCTGGTCTTAGCCAAAGCAGAACCGAGGACGAGTCCGGGGTTATCGGCACTATCGATTTCCAAAACCGTGGCTGCCTGGGCGGCGTCTCGGAGCAACTCTTCGATGTTTGCACCGGCGAGTCCTGATGGAACCAGGCCAAATGCGGTTAGTGCCGAATAGCGACCGCCAACGGTCGGGTCGGCGTTGAAGATTTTGTACCCATCAGCCTTAGCCGCTGCTTCCATCGGTGATCCAGGGTCAGTAACGATAACAATGCGCTCGGTCTTATCGATTCCGGCCTTCATGAAGGCGTCCTCAAAAAGGCGTTTCTGAGAATCGGTTTCTACAGTTGAACCCGACTTCGACGATACGATGACTGCGGTTTTTGAGAGATCGCCCTGCAGCGCGGCCCCAACTTGCTCAGGATTTGTGGAGTCTAAAACCACTAGAGAAACGCCTGCAGTTTTCGTGATAACTTCTGGAGCTAGCGACGAGCCGCCCATTCCACAAAGTACAAATCTATCTACACCAGCGGCGTTGAATTTGGCCTTCAACTCCAAGATGTCGTTGATTAGAGAAGCGGAGTCAGTAGCCGAGGTAACCCAACCTAGGCGAATCGAACTTTCCGCCTCAGCATCTTTACCCCAGAGGGTGAAGTCTTTCGCTGCAATACGGCTGGCAACTCGGTCGGAGACCAAGATAGGAATGAATTCCTCAACCGCAACGGCTGAAGAGCCGTTTGTGGAAACCAAAAGCGACATTATTTTGCCCCTGCAAGCGCGTTGGTAATGCTTTCAACCAGTTCGTTCCAGGAGATGATGAATTTCTCAACACCTTCGCGTTCTAGTAATTCAGTGACTTCAGAAACACTCACTCCAACGGACTCCACCTGAGCAAGTACTGCTTCCGATTCGCCGTAGTGGGCCGAGATCGAGTTTTCAGGAACAATTCCGTGATCGAAAACCGCTTCCATTGTTTTCTCCGGCATGGTGTTTACCAGCATCGGGGCAACCAATTCGGTTACATAGAGCGTGTCAGAGAGGTTTGGGTCTTTCACGCCAGTCGATGCCATCAGCGGTCGTTGTTTGTTCGCTCCGGCTGCTTCTAGCTCTTTCCAAAGTTCGGTTTCGAACTCTTCTTCAAATACTCGGTATGCCAGACGTGCATTGGCTAGAGCAGCTTTACTCTTCAGTGCAAGCGCGCTCTCGGTACCGATTTCAACCAAGCGCTTGTCGATTTCAGTGTCGACACGAGAGACAAAGAAAGAGGCCACCGAGTGAATCTTCGAAACATCGATTCCGGCGGATTTTGCCTTTGAGACACCAGCGATATAAGCAGCAATAACTTCGCGGTAGCGCTCAAGCGAGAAAATGAGCGTCACGTTGACGCTGATACCTAGGGCGATAACTTCGGTGATAGCGGTCAAGCCCTCGCGAGTAGCAGGAATCTTGATCATGACATTCTCGCGATTTACCTTTGCGAAGAGCTCTCTGGCCTGAGCTACTGTCTGACGTGCGTCGTGAGCGAGACCTGGTTCTACTTCAATCGAAACTCGGCCATCAAAGCCAGCCGATGCCTCGTACACGCCCCTGAATATGTCGCAGGCATTCGCCACATCGACAGTGGTGATTTCGAAGATAGCCTCAGAAGCAGACTTACCCTGTGAGGCTAGCTCAGCGACCTGAGGGCCGTATCCCTCTCCCTTGCCAAGCGCTCCGGCAAAAATGGTTGGGTTGGTGGTCACCCCAGAAACAGAACGACTCGAGATTAGCGACTCTAAGTTTCCGGACTCAATGCGAGAGCGTGAAAGATCGTCGAGCCAAATGCTGACACCGTTTGTTGCTAGTTGTGCGAGTGGGCTAGTCATGATTCTTACCTAGGCTTTCTTGATGCTTGATTTGGCGGCAGCAACGACGTTTTCAACGGTCATGCCGAATTCACGGAACAGTGTCTTGTAGTCAGCCGAAGCACCGAAGTGCTCAATTGAGACAGTCTCACCAAACGGGCCCACGTACTTGTGCCAACCAAGGTTCAGTCCGGCCTCAACCGAGACTCTGGCCTTTACGTTTGCTGGAAGAACAGTTGACCGGTAGCTTTCTGGTTGCTCATCGAACCATTCGAGGCAAGGTGCTGATACAACTCGAGTTGAGACTCCGCTGGCTTCTAACTGAAGGCGTGCTTCAACCGCGAGCTGCAACTCAGAACCGGTTGCAATCAAGATAACCTTTGGCTTGCCATTGGAGCCATCTACGAGCGTGTAAGCGCCTTTCAGCGTGTTCTCTGCTCCTGCGACCAATGTGCCTGTGGAATCCTTTTCACCACGAGTAATTACCGGAATGTTTTGACGGCTAAGAGCGATACCTGAAGGGCCATCGACGTGCTCCAACATTCCAGTCCAGGCGTATGCGGTCTCATTGGCATCACCAGGGCGAACAATTGCCAGATTAGGAATGGCTCGCAAGGTAGCAAGCTGTTCGATTGGCTGGTGAGTTGGGCCATCTTCTCCAAGTGCCACTGAATCATGCGTCCAGACAAAGATCGAAGGAACGCCCATTAGAGCCGCGAGACGAACTGCTGGGCGCATGTAATCGCTGAAGATGAGGAAAGTTCCACCAAACGGACGGGTGTGACCACTGAGAGTTATACCGTTGAGAATCGCGCCCATGGCATGTTCACGAATTCCAAAGTGAAGAACACGGCCGTACTGGTCTCCCGACCATTCGTGGGTTGACCATTCCGAAGGAATGAATGACTTCGCGCCTGCGATGGTGGTTAGGTTGGATTCAGCCAAATCGGCAGAACCACCCCAAAGCTCGGGCATGACCGGAGCGATAGCGTTGATTACTTTGCCAGATGCCGCACGAGTAGAGACCTCGGTACCGCCATCAAATACTGGAAGAGAGTCAACAAGCCCTTGGGGGAGAGAACCTGAAACCAAACGATCCAGGAGTTTCTTCTTGTCGGCGTTCTCAGACGCCCAGGCATCGAATGAAGCCTCCCAAACCTTGCGGTTTTCGGTGGCAAAGTTCTGATACCCGCGAGTGTGTGCGAGGACCTCATCGGAAACTTCGAAGGTCTGATCTGGGTCGAAACCGAGCACCGTCTTTAGTCCTGCAAGTTCTTCCGCACCAAGCGCTGAACCATGAATCTTTCCAGAGTTCTGCTTCTTCGGCGAAGGCCAGCCAATGATGGTACGAAGACGAATTAGTGAAGGTTTATCAGTGGTTGCCTTTGCCTTCTGAATGGCGTTGTAGAGTTCTTCGATGTCTTCCGCGTAGTCACCGGACTTTCTCCAGTCAACTGTCTGCGTGTGCCATCCGTAGGAGTCGTAGCGGTCGATGATGTTTTCGGTGAAAGAAATGTCGGTGTCATCTTCGATAGAGATCTGGTTACTGTCATAGATGACAACTAGATTGCCCAGTTTCTGATGACCGGCAAGCGATGCCGCCTCAGAGGTAACGCCTTCCTGCATGTCTCCGTCGCCGGCAATGACGTAGACGAAGTGATCGAAAGGAGATGAGCCAAGCGGGGCAGTAGGGTCGAATAGACCGCGCTCATAACGTGCTGAGTATGCGAATCCGGTTGCCGATGCCAAACCTTGGCCCAGCGGTCCGGTAGTGATCTCAACACCCTTGGTGTGCTTGTATTCAGGGTGTCCCGGTGTCTTTGATCCCCAGGTTCGAAGAGCCTTCAGGTCCTCTAATTCCAGTCCGTAACCGTGTAGAAAAAGCTGGTTGTAAAGGGTAAGTGATGAGTGGCCAACACTCAGGATGAAACGGTCGCGGCCGATCCAGCGGTCGTCACTCGGGTCGTGACGCATGACCTTGTTGAAGAGAAGATACGAAACAGGCGCAAGAGAGATGGCGGTTCCTGGATGCCCGTTGCCAACCTTTTCAACTGCATCAGCCGCAAGAACGCGAGCTGTATCGACGGCTTTGGAGTCTAGATCGGACCATTGGAATGCTGACACAGCGACTCCTTGAAATTTAGTTGAATGCATTGCATTCGCCGGATATTTGGGGCTTCGTCGCCGTTTAGAACAGCGAAAAACGCTTCTTGTTCTTTTGAAAAGTCTACTACCGAGCGTGCCTGTAAACTCGTTGGTGATGTCCAAACTACGCGCCTATGTCGCACTCACTAAGCCACGAGTTATCGAGTTGCTTCTCGTAACTACCGTTCCTGCGATGATTTTGGCGAACGCTCCTCACGGATTCCCCGACATTTTTCTGGTCATCAATGTTCTTATCGGTGGCGCGTTATCAGCAGGCAGCGCCAACTCATTTAACTGTTACATCGATGCCGACATCGACAAAATCATGGGAAGAACCAAAAACCGCCCACTAGTAACCGGCGAGCTTTCGAAGAGGGAAGCCCTGATTTTTGCCTACGTCACGGCTTTCGCGTCTTCGGCATTTCTCTGGGCAACAGCAGGGTGGCTTTCGTCGATGCTTTCGCTAGCCGCAATTCTTTTTTACGTTCTTATTTACACTTTGCTTCTAAAGCGCAAGACACCACAAAACATTGTTTGGGGAGGCGCAGCCGGCGCTATGCCGGTACTAATTGGTTGGGCCGCGGTGACCGGAGACCTATCGGTTTCCGCTTGGCTACTCTTCCTAATCATTTTTCTTTGGACTCCTCCGCACTATTGGCCACTTTCGATGAAGTACCGAGACGATTACGCCGCAGCCGGAGTCCCGATGCTTCCAGTGGTAAGGAATCCTAAGGTTGTTGGTGCCCAGATTCTGCTTTACACCTGGGCGATGGTCGTGAGTTCACTGCTTTTGATTCCTGCTTCAAACATGGGCATTATTTACACCCTTACCGCTGCGGCGTTTGGGATTTGGTTCACGGTTGAGGCGACCATTCTCTACAGACAATCGCAAGTCGGAACGCCAACTTCTCCAATGCGACTATTTCACGGGTCGATTAGTTACCTGACAGTTCTATTCCTAGCAGTGGCTGTCGATCCACTAGTTCACATTGCAATTTTCTAAGAATTCTTTAACGCATCTAAGCGTCTGAGTGATTCGTTTCGCTCTTCCGAGTGATCCACAATTTGCTTCGGATAACCATTCGAATATCCCGAAACTTGATTCCAAGGCTCATGAGCCGACGAACCTTGCAAGTGGCGAAGCTCAGGAATGTACTTCCGCACGTAGTCCCCGTGCGGGTCAAACTTCAGACCTTGAAGTACCGGATTGAAAACACGGTAATAGGGGGATGCGTCGGTGCCACAACCCGCAGTCCATTGCCAACCGTGGCTATTCGACGCAGGGTCAAAATCTGTTAGGTTCTCTTCAAACCAACGTGCTCCGTGTTGCCACTCAAAATGCAAATCTTTGATTAGGAAAGACGCCACAATCATGCGAACTCGGTTGTGCATCCAACCGTCGGAAAGTAGTTGCCGCATTCCAGCATCAACCATTGGATAGCCAGTCTCGCCTTGACACCACCTGGCAAAAACCTGTTCATCGAAGTTGTACTCCATGCCCGCGTACTTTGAATCCAAATAACCGGTGAGTGTGTGAGGATTGTGCCAAAGCACGTCGGCGTAAAACTCACGCCAAGCTATTTCTTTTCGGAAAACATCCGCACCTGCGCCAGGCTCCAAACGCTCCAAGATTGTGCGCGGGTGAATTTCACCGTGGCTTAGAGCATGTGAAAGGTGAGAAGTGCCTCCCAAATCGGCACGATTACGGTCATCTTGATAGCCATCAACGCGACCATCCAAAAAGCGTTCTAACGTCCTGACAGCAAAGCTCTCGCCAGCCTTAATGTCCGCCCCAAACTCGAGTTGCGGATCAAAACTCGTTTCAACCGGTGCTAAAACGTTCTCTAGGGAAGGAGCGGTTGTGCTTTGCCCAAAATCATTCTTGGCCCACTCGTTATAGAACGGCGTGTAGACGCGATATGGAGTTCCGTCACCTTTTCGCACCGAGCCTGGGGCAACGGCATAATTACCTGGGCCAAGAATCAGCTCTGCGCCAATCGCATTAAGGTCTTTTGCGACTGCGTTCATTTCCTTAACCCCGTTGGTGTCATAGGCAGTGGAAGCAAATACCTTCTCAACACCGTGAAACTTTGCCAACTTCAGTAATTCATTGACATTTTCTACTATCGAAAGCCGGTTATTGAGACTCTTCGAGAGTGAACTCCACGAGGCACGGAGTGAGTTCCTTCGGATTTCGGAAAGCAAAGAGAACTTTGAGCCGAGTAAGTCGGCCGAGGCAACCAAAATTGTCGGGCCGTCCGAAAGAGCTGCGTTTAGAGCGGGATGATCACTGATTCTCAAATCCCGTCGGAACCAAAAAATGTTTGGCATCAACTGACTTTGCTGGAGGTAGACAGAACCTGAAAAGTAAGCAGTGACATGAAGATTGAAGCCAATGTCATGTGCACAATAACTAGACCAACTGGCAATCCGAGTCGAGCCTGAGCCACGCCAACAATCGCTTGCAGAATGAGACAAATGACAAGCCAAAAGGTGATTCTGCTGGCAGGTCCGTCGACGTCACGCTTTCTAACTATTAGAAGCAGCGTGAAAGCCATGGCGAGCGTCAGATACGCAGGATATGAGTGGTAATGCTGCCACAGTGAGGTATCTAATCCATTTCTCGGTGTCGCGGCGTCACCGGCGTGAGGACCACTACCTGTGACAACTACCCCTACCAGTACCGCAATTGAACCAATAATGGCAATTGCGCGCGCCAGCAGCACCTCATAAGTTCCTGGACGCGAGATTTCTAGGCTATAAGTTCTCCAGAGTTGAACTGACGCCACTGCGATCATGAGTCCACTCACCACAAAGTGGAGGCCGACCACCCATGGATTTAGTTGCATAAGAACGCTGATGCCACCAATGATGGCTTGCAAAAAGATACCTGCAACCAAAAGTATCGAGGTAATCCGAATTCGGCGCCCGCGTGCAAGTTTTAGTGCGAACAAAACGGTAAGAACGGCGATGATGAGCAGCACAAAAGTAAGCAGTCGATTTGTGAATTCGATAACACCGTGGATTCCCATTTCGGGAACGTTCACCAGTGAATCATCGGTGCAACTCGGCCAGGTTGGGCAACCCAAACCAGAGCCCGTTAGTCGAACCGCTCCGCCGGTAACCACAATCAGAATTTGAGAAACCAGAGAAGCCCACACCAGAATGCGTAGTCTCGACTCGGTGACTAGTCGACTCATGATAGTTGTCATGGGATTCTTTACCTCGAGACCTCGTCCAAGTAGAATTGGGGTTGTCGAGCAGTGCTGCACCCGAACCCAATAAGTCTTACATGCCTATTTGTCGCATGTCTTGGTTTGGGGAATTATTTCACTGTCAATCGACTTTTCAACTGTCGGAGAAGGGTTTTGAGTATGTCTGAAAACATCATTGAGCGTCCAGAACTAGACAGCTTAGGTAACTACGAGTTTGGTTGGTCCGACAAGGACACAGCTGGTGAAACCGCAAAACGCGGCATCAGCGATGAAGTCGTTCGTGACATTAGCGGAAAAAAGAGCGAGCCAGCCTGGATGCTGGAAATGCGACTCAAAGGATTCGACTATTTCAACCGTAAGCCGATGCCGAACTGGGGCGCAGACCTCTCCGGAATCGATTTTGACAACATTAAGTACTTTGTCCGTTCAACTGAAAAACAGGCTCAATCTTGGGAAGACCTTCCAGAGGATATCAAGAACACCTATGAACGTCTTGGTATACCCGAGGCAGAACGTAGCCGTTTGGTCGCTGGCGTGGCAGCACAATACGAGTCTGAAGTTGTTTACCACCAGATTCATGAGGAACTAGAGGCTCAGGGAGTTATCTTCCTAGACACCGACACTGCCCTGAAAGAACACCCAGAGATTTTCCAGCAGTACTTCGGAACCGTGATTCCTGCAGGAGACAACAAATTTGCCGCACTAAACACTTCTGTTTGGTCGGGTGGATCGTTTGTTTATGTACCTAAAGGTGTTCACGTTGAGATCCCACTTCAGGCCTACTTTCGCATCAACACTGAGAACATGGGCCAGTTCGAAAGAACTTTAATCATTGCCGATGAAGGCTCATACGTTCACTACATTGAGGGCTGCACAGCACCGATTTACCAGAGCGACTCGCTACACTCGGCCGTGGTTGAGATCATTGTCAAGAAGAACGCCCGCGTTCGCTATACAACCATCCAGAACTGGTCGACCAATGTTTACAACCTTGTAACCAAGCGCGCAGTAGCTGAAGAGGGTGCCACCATGGAATGGGTGGATGGCAACATCGGATCTAAGGTAACCATGAAGTATCCAGCTGTCATTTTGGCTGGAGAACATGCCAAGGGGGAGACACTTTCGGTGGCATTCGCGGGACCGGGTCAACACCAAGACGCTGGCGCCAAGATGATTCACCTAGCACCTAACACTTCGTCTTCGATTATTTCTAAGTCGATCGCTCGAGGCGGTGGAAGAACCTCTTACCGCGGTGAAATCCGTGTAAATCCAGGTGCGTACAACTCGGCCAACACAGTTCGCTGTGATGCACTTTTGGTTGACACGATTAGCCGCTCAGACACCTACCCGGCAGTGGATGTTCGCGAAGACAATGTCACAATGGGCCATGAGGCAACTGTTTCGCGAGTAAGCGACGAGCAGTTGTTCTACCTACAGTCACGCGGCCTTCCAGAGGATGAAGCCATGGCCATGATTGTTCGTGGTTTCATCGAACCAATTGCTAAGGAACTCCCTATGGAGTACGCACTTGAACTAAACAAGCTAATTGAAATGCAAATGGAAGGGGCTGTTGGCTAGTGCAGGAACATAGTCACGGCGCTGGAGTACCACTTCAGATTCGTTCAGAACGACCTCGCTCGGTGAATCCAAGCGATTTCGACGCAATTTCCATCCGCGACGAACAGTGGCGTTATCTTCACGTTGACCGCCTACAAGGGTTGGAAACCGAATTGTCGCCTTTCGCCGGTTCTTTTTCGGGCGAGAGTCTCGTTTCGGTTGCGGCCGAGAGTTCGTCACGTGGCGAAATCGGATTACCTGAAGACCTAGTTGCAGCGAACGTCTGGCAGGCGACTTCGGAAGTACAGACATTCATGTTCGATGGTGAAATTGGAACCAAAGTTGTCAACATCGAAGCTATGGGAACCAAAGAGGCATTGGAAATATTCATCGAGGCAAAGCCTTTCAGTTCCGGAACTATCGTTCTAAACCACGTTGGATCTGGCAGCTTGGCAGAGATTGTTGAAATCAAAGTTGGAGCAGAAGCTAACATCTCAGTGGTTTCTATTCAGAATCTAGATGACAGCGCAGCATTCACTTCATCTCACTTTGCAAAGTTAGATCGAAACTCGCAGCTCAAGCACGTCGTGGTATCCGTTGGCGGCAAGACGATTCGCGTGGTTCCGTCTGTCACTTTTAGCAGACCCGGCGCCAAGGTAGACATGCTCGGCGCCTACTTCGCAAACGGAGACCAGCACATCGAGCACCGCCCGTTTGTTGACCACAACCAACCGAATTGCGTTTCCGATGTCACCTACAAGGGTGCTCTTCAAGGTAACAAGGCCCACACAGTTTGGGTCGGAGATGTTCTGATCCGTAAGGAAGCGGAAGGAACAAAGACTTATGAACTTAACCGCAACCTTCTTCTAACCGATGGTGCGCGAGCCGACTCTGTTCCTAACCTCGAAATCGAGACCGGACAGATCGAGGGAGCTGGCCACGCTAGTGCCAGTGGCCGCTTCGATGATGAACAGCTTTTCTACTTACAGGCCCGTGGAATCACCGAGCAGAACGCCAAACGTTTGGTGGTCAAGGGATTCCTAAACGACGTAATCAGCAAAATCGGCGTTCCTGAACTTGAAGACTCTTTGAACTCAGAAATCGAAGCCAAACTGGAAGGGAACCACAGCTAATGGCACACCTAATATGCCCAGAAGCCGACATCAAGCCAGGACGCGCCATTCGCGTGAAGATCGCCGACCAAGCAATTGCAATTGCAAAATCGAAAGACGGCAACGTTTACGCCCTTGATGACAAATGCTCACACGGCGAGATTTCACTCAGCGAGGGCTTTGTTGACACTGACACAATCGAGTGTTGGGCTCACGGTGCAAAGTTTTCACTCGCAACCGGTGAGGCTCTCACTCTTCCAGCATTTGAACCTGTAGCAACCTATGAAGTCTTCGTCGAAGACGGCAACATTTACCTCGAATACGACCCAGCCTAAGGAAAATTGTGGCAACTCTAGAAATTAAGAACCTACACGTAAGTGTTCAAACCGAAAACGGTGCCAAAGAGATCCTTCGCGGGGTTGACCTGGTGATTCGCAGCGGTGAGACTCACGCAATAATGGGACCAAACGGTTCAGGCAAGTCAACCTTGGCTTACTCAATCGCGGGTCACCCTAAGTACGAGGTAACCGAGGGCGAAATCTTGCTAGATGGCGAGAACGTTCTTGAGATGAGCCCAGACGAACGTGCCCGCGCCGGACTTTTCCTGGCTATGCAGTACCCGGTTGAAATTCCTGGCATCTCAGTAGGCAACTTCCTTCGCACAGCAAAAACCGCGGTCTCAGGTGAAGCGCCTGCTTTACGCACTTGGATCAAGGAAGTGAAGGAGTCGATGGAGAACCTTCGCATGGACTCAGCCTTCACTGAGCGAAATGTGAATGAAGGCTTCTCCGGTGGTGAGAAGAAGCGCCACGAAATCTTGCAGATGGAACTTCTAAAGCCACAGTTCGCGATCCTTGATGAGACTGACTCTGGTCTCGACGTTGACGCACTGAAGATCGTTTCTGAGGGCGTCAACCGAGCCCAGCAGGCGGGCGACATGGGTGTGCTTCTAATCACCCACTACACCAGAATTTTGAAGTACATCAAACCTGACTTCGTTCACGTGTTTGTCGCTGGAAAAGTTGCTGAAGAGGGTGGGCCAGAACTTGCCGACCGCTTGGAAGCCGAAGGCTACGATCGCTACCTAAGCTAATGGCAAAAGAACTTACCCCAGAGCGCCATGACGAAGTTCTAGAAGCGCTGAAAGAAGTAATTGACCCTGAGATCGGTGTCAATATTGTTGATCTCGGTCTGGTTTACGGTGCGGAAGAGTCTGAAGAAGACGGGTCTCTGCTCATCAACATGACGCTAACCTCTGCTGGGTGCCCGCTAACCGATGTCATCGAGGAGCAAACCGCTGCTGCACTAGAGGGAGTCACCGAGGCTTTCCGAATCAACTGGATTTGGATGCCGCCATGGGGGCCTGAGCTAATCACTGAAGACGGACGCGAACAAATGCGTGCGATTGGATTTGCTATCTAGTAATGCTTTCCGTCCAAGATCTCGAAATACGAATTGGCGCCAGACTTCTTATGTCTGGCGTTAATTTTCGTGTAGCGCGAGGCGACAAAATTGGTTTGGTTGGTCGTAACGGCGCCGGTAAAACCACTCTCACCAAAATTCTTTCGGGGGAGAGTGCGCCATCTGGCGGAAACGTTGACCGACACGGAGAAATTGGTTACTTACCGCAAGATCCACGCAGTGGCGACCCTGAGGAACTCGCACGCACGCGAATCTTGAACGCACGTGGCTTGGGTGACATAGCTCTAAAGATGTCAAAGGCCACAGAAGACATGGGCTCTATCGACCAAAACGTCTACGAACGCGGAATGAAGCAATACTCTCGATTAGAGGAAGAGTTTCAAGCAGCCGGTGGCTATGCCGCTGAGGCCGAGGCAGCTGCAATCGCAGGCAACCTTGGCATCAAAGAGTCAATCCTTAGCCAGCCCTTGAAAACACTTTCAGGTGGTCAACGTCGACGTATCGAACTAGCTCGCATTCTCTTCTCGAATGCACAAACTATGATCCTCGACGAGCCAACTAACCACCTCGATGCCGACTCGGTGATTTGGTTACGCGACTTCCTAAAGAGCTACAGCGGCGGCCTAATCGTGATTAGCCACGATGTTGACCTAATTGGTGAAACCGTGAACCGTGTTTTCTACCTCGACGCAATTCGTACCGTAATCGACGTTTACAACATGAGCTGGGCTAATTATCTAAAGCAGCGCGAGAGCGATGAAGAACGACGCAAGCGCGAGCGATCCAACGCAGAGAAGAAAGCAACAACACTGCAGCTTCAGGCGGCTCGTTTCGGTGCAAAGAATTCAAAGGCTGCTGCGGCTCAACAGATGGTCAAACGTGCAGAACGCTTGCTCTCAGGACTCGAAGATGTTCGTGAGGTGGATCGCGTTGCCAAGATTCGTTTCCCCGAACCGGCACCTTGTGGAAAAACTCCACTATTCGCAGAGAACTTGAGTAAGTCTTACGGTTCACTTGAGATTTTCACCGCGGTTGACCTTGCCATCGATCGAGGTTCCAAGGTTGTTGTTCTCGGGCTCAATGGCGCTGGTAAGACAACTTTGCTACGTATCCTCGCTGGCATCGACGAATCGGACACTGGAAAAGTGCTGCCAGGTCACGGGCTAAAGATTGGTTACTACGCTCAGGAACACGAGACACTGGACGTCAATTTGACCGTCTTAGAAAACATGCAACGTTCTGCACCACAATTGAACGATACCGATTGCCGAAAGGTACTTGGATCATTCCTTTTTTCAGGTGACGACGTGACTAAGAAAGCTGGCGTTCTAAGCGGTGGAGAGAAGACTCGCCTAGCCTTAGCAACAATCGTTGTGTCTTCGGCGAACGTTCTGCTACTCGATGAACCAACGAACAACCTTGACCCAGCCAGCCGCGAGGAGATCCTTGGGGCCTTGAACTCTTTCACGGGAGCCGTTGTGCTCGTCTCTCACGATGAAGGAGCTGTTCGAGCGTTGAACGCCGATCGCGTTCTAATACTTCCCGACGGGGTTGAAGACCACTGGAATGAAAGTTACGCCGAGCTTATTTCGCTCTCGTAATTAGTCTTCGGCTTCCGCGTCTAATTCAGCGCGTGACTTCTTTTTAGCTTTCGCAACACCGGTTTCGAGCTCGCGATCGCGCCTTATCCTCCAGAACAGTGCCGACATCGCCATCAGAGCAAATAACACCCATTGGAGTGCGTAACTCAGATTGTTTCCTTCTTCAATTGAAGGGCTTGGCATCTTGGTCAGGTCTTTAGGATATTTGGATTCTTCTGTAACCAAACGGAGGTACCCGTTAGTTACTGTCGGTATATCAGTTATCTGGCTAGCCAACGCGGGGTTTATCGAAGCGATCTGACCTTGTGGTGCACCTCGCTCGAGAACCGGCTCGCTTGGCAATATTCGACCAACAACTGTTATGGTCTCGGAAGGAATCACTGGAATGATGTCTGGCAAATCCTGATTTGATCCCGTCGGTATCCAACCTCGACTGATCAGAAAACTCTTGCCACTTAGAGTGGTAAACGGAACTAGTTGCTCGAAACCGGGTTGCCCATTGTTCGGTCGGTTTCTTACCAGCAACATTTCTTCAGCCTGGTAGTAACCGACTAATGAAACTCGTCGCCAAGTGCACTCTGGAAGGTTGAATTTGCCTCCGTCAAGCATGTCCTCGACTGCCACAATCGGATCTTTATAGTTCTCCGTGACGAGGTTTATAGAGGCAAGTTTTGCCTCGCGTCTTGAAAGTTGCCAATTGGCTAAGAAACCGCAAGCAACCGAGAAAACAACCACAAGAGCGATCCAATTAATCCAGCGCTTCATCAGCTTGCGGCCGTTCGTAGAAAGAACCCGCGAATTGTTAGGTAGGAAATAAAGTAGTCGAGATGCTCGTCACATGATCCCCAGACTTTTTCAATCCCCGGTGCGTGTAGTTTCGGATTACTCCAAATGACTTTCTTGGTCATCTGAGCAGTACATCCGGTGCGAGAGCAAATGTTCACTGATCTCTTTTCACATACGCACTAACGTCGATTGCAAGTGGTTCAACCTTTATTGCCTGCTCAGTGCTCTTTGCTGAGCCACCTGCGTTGTTGCCAATCACCACAGCAAAGTATGGGAGGAAGACTGCGCTAAGCCCGAAAATCCATTGCCAAATGCCGGTGGTAAACACAACCAGAATCACGCAGGCAAATCTAACAATCATCGAAATTGTGTAAATCAGAAAACGCTTTGCACGCTCTTGCTCAGGTGCCTGACCTAGGTTCGTAACTGCGTTGATTTTAGACATTTGATCCTTCATCTCAAGGGTAACGCAACTGCTCTTCATAGACCTCAACGAGTAAACTTGTCGAAAGATTCCACAAAATGAAGAGAGAGTTCCTTGACTACTGAAAGAACCGTTTTAGTTACCGGCGGAAATCGCGGAATTGGTCGTTCTATTGCCGAAGAGTTCATCGCGCTTGGCTACCGCGTTGCCGTTACCGTTCGGACGGGAGAAGGTCCTGCCGGGTCGCTTTCAGTAAAAGCAGATGTGACCGACTCGGCCAGCATCGACGCTGCTATCGCCGAAGTGGAAGAGAAACTTGGTCCCATCGAGATTTTGGTTGCCAACGCTGGTATCACTCGCGACACCTTGCTTATGCGCATGACCGATGAAGAGTTTGAAGACGTAATCAACACAAACCTAACCGGCGTATTCCGCGTGTTGAAGCGAGCAACCAAGGGCATGATCAAAGCTCGTTTTGGTCGCGTAATTCTTATTGGTAGCGTGGTTGGTCTTTTAGGAAGTGCCGGTCAGGTGAACTACTCATCGGCCAAATCAGCACTGGTCGGAATGGCTCGCTCTGTAACTCGTGAACTAGGCGCACGCGGCATCACCGCAAACGTGGTTGCACCAGGATTTATCGACACCGACATGACCGCCGAATTACCTGAAGAGCAGCAGGCGGAGTACAAGAAGCGCATCCCTGCCGGACGCTTTGCAGCTCCTTCGGAGGTTGCCAAGGCTGTGGCTTGGCTAGCTAGCGACGATGCCGCCTACATTTCGGGTGCCGTAATTCCAGTCGACGGCGGATTAGGAATGGGTCACTAAAACGACCTTTTTCGCTAAAGCGTGACAAAATATTCACAACTCTAAAGAACGGAAATTCAATGTCCTTACTTGCTGGCAAGAAGCTACTGATCACCGGCGTGCTTACCGAAGCGTCGATCGCTTTCTCGGTTGCGAAACTGGCCCAGGAACAGGGAGCGGAAATCGTTCTCTCATCATTTGGTCGCATGCTTCCAATCACGCAGAAGATTTCTGAGCGTCTTCCAAAACCTTGTGCAGTGATTGAGCTAGACGCTACGAACGCAGACGACCTAGCTGCTTTAGAGTCTCGCGTGAAGGAGCACCTTCCACACCTCGATGGCATCGTTCATGCAATTGCTTTTGCACCTCAAAGCGCCCTTGGCGGTAACTTCCTTGAGACCGAATGGGAAGATGTTTCGACTGCGGTTCAGGTATCTGCCTACTCACTGAAGTCAATTACTGTGGCCGCAAAGCCACTGCTAACCCGAGGCTCATCGGTGGTTGGCCTGACCTTCGACGCAACCGTTTCTTGGCCGGTATACGACTGGATGGGTGTAGCTAAGGCCGCATTCGAGTCCGTTAGTCGTTACCTTGCCCGCTATCTAGGCAAAGACGGTATCCGCGTGAACTTGATCTCAGCAGGTCCTCTTCGCACCACTGCTGCCAAGGGAATTCCTGGATTTGCAACCATGGAAGAGCTATGGACAGATCGTGCACCACTTGGTTGGGACCTTACCGACACCGAGGCTGCTGCTCGAGGCATTATCGCTCTACTATCCGACTGGTTCCCAGCGACCACCGGTGAAATGATTCACGTCGACGGAGGACTGCACTCAACCGGTGCATAAATCCAAAAACCAAGTGTTGCCTCGAGTTATTACTCGGGGCAATGCTTATTTAAGTTTTAGGTGGGGGATAACCAGACGAAGATCTGGCTCATCGATAACCACGTCGGCTCGTTCTCGAACTAAAGGCTTTGCGTTGTAAGCGAATGAAAGCCCAGCGACTTCGAACATGTCTAAGTCGTTGGCTCCATCACCGATGGCCGCTACCCACTGCTCGCTTTCGCCAAAGTCTTTTGACCACTCCAGCAGCGCATCAGCTTTGGCCTTTTTGTCGATGATTGGGCCAACCAAACCGCCAGTCAGCTTGCCGTCTTTCATTTCCAGGGTATTGGCACGGTAGTAGTCGAGGTTTAGTTGTTTGGCCAAGGGTTCGAGTATCTGAACAAAACCACCGGAAACGGCTCCTACGCGACCGCCAGAGGCGTGAACCGCAGCAATTAGCTCTCTGGCGCCAATGCTTAATCGAACCTGTTCATAAGCCTGCTGGAGGACCACTTCGGACAGGCCGGCGAGCGTAGCCACGCGAGACCGAAGGGATTGTTCGAAATCGATCTGACCGCGCATGGCCGATTCGGTAACAGCCGCCACTTGTTCGCGGGTACCGGCGAACTCCGCCAGCAATTCAATAACTTCATCTTGGATGAGCGTTGAATCTACATCCATCACAACTAATCGATAACTCAAGGTGTGACTAGTGTACCTTTGGCAACTACGGTGATTCCGCTCTCGGTGACGGTAAATCCGCGGTCCAAATCGCGCTGTCTGTCCACACCAACCGCGGCTCCATCGGCAATTACTACAGACTTATCCAGAATTGCTCGGCGGACCGTGGCATTTCGACCAATGACCGCGCCGTCCAGTATCACCGAATCGGTTACCAGTGAGTTGCTGTTGATCTTCACCCAAGGCGAGAGCACCGAACGCTCCACAATCCCGCCGGAAACCACTGTTCCAAGCGAAACGATGGAATCAGTTGTTCTACCCTGATTTCCCTCACCATCGTGAACGAACTTGGCAGGAGGAAGGTTGATCTGCTGGGTGAAAATTGGCCATTCGGTGTTGTAAAGGTTGAAAACAGGCATGACCGAGATCAGGTCCATGTGAGCGTCGAAGTAAGAGTCGATGGTTCCAACATCACGCCAGTAACTCTTATCTCGTGCGGTTGCACCTGGAATCTCATTAAAAGTGAAGTCATAGACCCCAGCATCGTCCCGCTGAACCATGTAAGGGATGATGTCGCCACCCATATCGTGAGACGAGTCCTCTAAAGTTCCATCATGTTCAATGGCATCGATCAGCGC
Source organism: Actinomycetota bacterium (assembly GCA_041180065.1). GTDB lineage: Bacteria > Actinomycetota > Actinomycetes > Actinomycetales > Microbacteriaceae > Rhodoluna. The sequence continues at coordinate 100,692 of JBEGSI010000006.1, forward strand.
TTGGGTTGTGAAAACGTAGTTACCCATCGAGGCAAGAACCTCGTTAGGGGAGTCTGGTAGACCAAGGGGATTGGTTGGCTTTTCCTTGAACGCGGCGATCTTGTCGGGGTTGCTGGAATCCACTTCAATGACACCGAATTGATTTGCAAGACTCATCGGCTGTCGAATGGCAGCCACGGTGACTCCTCTACCCGATGCGATATGGCTCTCAATCATCTGATCAAAGTCCATGCGGTAAACGTGATCTGCGCCAACAACCACGATGTAGTCGGGCGTTTCATCGGAAAGAAGATTCATACTCTGCAAAATCGCGTCTGCCGAGCCAGAGAACCAACGCTTGCCAAGTCTTTGCTGAGCCGGAACCGAAGCAACATAAGAGCCGAGAAGTGGCGACATGCGCCAGGTTTGGGAAATGTGTCGATCGAGCGAGTGCGACTTGTACTGGGTGAGTACAACGATGCGACGTACTCCAGAATTGATCAAGTTTGAGAGTGCAAAATCGATCAGCCGATAGCTTCCACCAAAAGGGACAGCGGGCTTAGCGCGGTCCTCGGTCAGTGGCATGAGGCGCTTGCCCTCACCGCCGGCTAGTACCATTCCAAAGATTCTGCGTGTTGCCATATTTTGGATAGTAGTGCCAAACCGCGAAACATAGTTAACATTGCGTAATGAGAATCGATCTAATCACGAAGGAATATCCACCTCACATCTACGGTGGAGCAGGCGTACACGTCAGTGAATTAGTGAAAGTTCTTCGAAAAACCATCGAAGTTCAGGTTCGCTGTTTTGGTGATGATCGTGATGAAAAAGATACAAATTCATACGCTCATCCGCATATTTTCGATAACGCAAACCCAGCTATCCAAACTATGGCAACCGACCTAGCCATGGTTAGTGACATCGCTGGAGCAGACCTAGTGCATTCGCACACCTGGTATTCAAACTTTGCCGGGCAAATGGCATCTCAAATTCACGGCATTCCGCACCTGATCACTGCACATAGCTTGGAGCCTTTGCGCCCTTGGAAGCTTGACCAACTAGGCGGAGGTTACAAAGTCTCGAGTTGGATTGAGAAATCAGCTTATGAATCGTCCACCGGGATCATTGCCGTTAGCCACGGCATGAAAGCCGACATCCTTCGTTCTTACCCTGACATTGACCCCGCCAAGGTGTCGGTTGTTCACAACGGCATCGACCTAGCTGCTTTCCAATCCGCCGATGACCCAGATGTTGTTAGAAGTCTTGGAGTTGACCCAGACAAGCGTTCCGTACTTTTTGTTGGCCGAATCACACAGCAAAAGGGTCTGCCGTACCTACTCAAGGCAGTTCGAGACCTGCCCTCTGACGTACAAATAGTCTTGTGCGCTGGCGCACCAGACACCAAGGAGATTCAACAACAGGTCATAGAACTCGTAGAGGAACTCAGAGGCGTGCGAAACGGCGTTATCTGGATTGAGCGCCACCTATCTCGACCCGAACTGATCGCACTCCTGTCGAGCGCAACAGTTTTCGCCTGCCCATCAATTTACGAGCCGCTAGGTATTGTGAATCTAGAGGCAATGGCTTGTGGAATTCCCGTGGTTGCAACAGCGACTGGTGGCATTCCGGAAGTCGTCGAAGATGGCGTTACTGGGATTCTGGTCCCAATTGAGCAAGTACTTGATGGCTCAGGGAAGCCGCTTGACGAAGCCAGATTTGTTGCAGACACCGCTGATGCACTCCATCGAGCACTTGGTCAAGCTGACCTTACTTCCATGGGCAAAGCAGGTCGCAAACGAGTAGAAACGATGTTCAGCTGGGATTCAATAGCTTTAGACACCATCGAGGTCTACCGCCACGCAATCAAAACATTCGCCTAGGATTTCGCTTATGGCATTGACACTCAGTTTTGAAGGCGTTTCCGTTTCTAGAGATGGAAGGTCGATTCTTTCCAACATCGATTGGCAGGTCTTAGACAACCAGCGCTGGGTAATTGTCGGCCCAAACGGGGCTGGGAAGACCACCCTTTTGAAGGTGGCGGCTGCTCAGATTCAGCCAAGTTTCGGGAAAGCAGTGATTCTTGAGGAAACTCTTGGTGAAACAAATGTTTTTGACCTCAGAACCAGGGTTGGATTTGCATCCAGCGCCCTAGTGGCGAGAATTCCTAATAGCGAAACTGTGTTGGACGCCGTAATGACCGCGAGCTATGCGATCACCGGACGCTGGAAAGAGGCATACGAAGACATCGATGAACGTCGTGCTCGCAGAGTTCTCGGTGAGTGGAACCTTGCCGAGTTAGCCGATCGAGCGTTCGGAACACTCAGCGACGGGGAGCAAAAGCGAGTTCAATTGGCTAGATCGGTCATGACCGACCCTGAATTGTTGCTTCTTGACGAACCGGTGGCCAGTCTCGACCTTGGCGCACGCGAGCAAACCGTGTCGCTTCTTGGTCAATACGCAGCTTCTCCGTATGCCCCAGCGATGATCATGGTGACGCACCACCTTGAGGAAATTCCACAGGGCTTCACCCACGCCTTGCTACTGAACGACGGACAAATCGTTGCCCAAGGCGAGATTGACTCGGTCATCACGACAGACCTACTAAGTGAAACCTTCGGATTTTCACTGAACGTCACTAAGGAATCTGGCCGATTCCAGGTTCGAGCCAAGTAAACCTAGTTGTCTGGCTTCGTTTCTGGTATAGTTTTTTAGGTTGCCATTGCAACCAATCAAGACTTTTTTCGAGGATTTATTATGAAGGCTGAAATTCACCCTAAGTACGAAGCAATCGTATTTCGCGACCTTGCTTCTGGCGTAGCGTTTCTAACTCGCTCGACCATCAGCAGCTCAAAGACCATCGAATGGGAAGACGGAAACACCTACCCGGTGTACGACGTTGAAATCTCTTCGGAATCGCACCCTTTCTACACCGGAAAGCAGCGCATCATGGATGCTGCCGGCCGTGTCGAGCGATTCAACGCACGTTACAAAGGCTTCGGCGCTTAGTAGAACTTATAAAAGAAAACCCCTGCAACTGCAGGGGTTTTCTTTTTATGCCAAAGGCTTCTCGGGCCAACCGAGTTGAGCCACAAAGTCGGTCTTGCCCGACTTGCGCATAAAATCCGCAAAACTGAGATCTGATTCATTCGACCAGCCAATCTGCAGGCGATGTAGCTCGGCAGCGGTTGAAGGTAGTTCCCGCGCATACTTTTTAGCCAGCGCCTGAGCAATATGCCCAGCAGCTACTGCGTCGGCGGTGGCATTGTGGGCATCGTCGAGTTTCACTCCGTAGTGAGTTGCAACAATTTCTAAACGGCGCTTTCCCGATCGGTAGCGGTCTAGTTTTTTATCGATAACTAATGGATCGATAATCGGAGTGAGTTCACTTGGCCAATCGAGACCGAAGAGCTCTGCGTGATTTCGAAGAATTGTGAAGTCGTATGGAGCGTTGTAGGCCACCACAGGAATTCCGGCATCGAAATAGCCACGAAGAGTGGTTACGATTTCACCCACAACTTCTGCCAACCCCCGGCCACGAGCTCGTGCAATCTCAGTGGTTATGCCGTGAACATTGCTCGCTTCTACCGGTATTTCAATACCTGGGTCGGCCAGCCATTCAATGTCGTTGCCGATGATTTTTCCATCTGCATCAATCAGGGCTGCGCATGCGGTAACGATGCGCGATTTCCTGTGATCAAGACCGGTCGTCTCGAGGTCGAAGACCGCTATAGGGGACCTGGCCCAGTCAGGGAGTTTGGATTCTGCAGGTATCTCGAATAATTCGTTGTTCACTCGAACAGACTATTCGACCAAAGAGACATTGAAACCTAGGCGAGCTGAGCTTCGTGAACTAGTTCGAGTGCCGCTAAATGGTGATTGAGCGTGAAAATGTGGATTCCTGGGGCGCCGAGTTGTTTCAATTCCTCGACTAGTTTCACTGTGAAGTCCATTCCAATGGCCCGAGCTTGTGAATCATCGGAAGCTTGCAGCAAGGCTTGCTCTAGGTCAGCGGGAACGGAGGCTCCACTCATTTGAGCCATTCTGAGAACTTGTTTGGCGTTTGCAATCGGCATAACCCCGGGCACGATTGGGATAGTAACTCCGGCAAGCTTCGCCTTGTTTACGAGACTCGTATAGGCGTCGACGTTGAAAAACAGCTGGGTCATACCGAATGAAGCGCCGGCGTCCTGTTTCATCTTCAAAATCTCTATGTCACGTTCGATAGATGTTGACTCCGGGTGTTTTTCGGGAAAGGTAGCCACGCCGATCTCTAAGTCAGTTGATTCCTGAACTTGGCTCACGAGGTCGAGTGCGTAGGTGTAATCGCTAGGAGGAAACTCGGCAAGACCGGCTGGAAGATCACCCCTAAGTGCGAGTATTCCGGCCACGCCTGCATTCTCGTATTTTTTCAGAAGTTGAGAAATGGAACTTTGGGAAGCGCCAATGCAAGTGAGATGGGCGATCGTCGGCACTTTTTCGACAAGGTGCTCGACTACGGCCAAAGAGGTTTCCTGATTTGAACCCATTGCGCCGTAGGTCACCGAGACGAAGTCAGGGGATACGTTCTGCAGATGTTCGATCGATGACTTTAGATTTACCCATCCGGTTTCGTCCTTGGGTGGAAAGAATTCGAAAGAAAGGGTTGGGCGATTCGCGTTTGTCAGCGAGTTAGTGATTGAGAAGGAGCCCATACTCCAAGTTTATAGAGCCAGTCCCGACTAAACTTTGTATAAATGTTCAGCCATCGCTCCCAAAATTTCATCGACGCCATCAATTCCCGCGTTGTGGTCGCCGATGGCGCCATGGGAACGATGATTCAGGATGCCAATCCAAGCATGGACGACTTCGAGCAACTTGAGGGTTGCAATGAGGTCTTGAACATAACCAGACCAGAACTCATCGCGAGCATCCACCGAGCTTACTTCGAGGCTGGGGCCGAAGCGGTAGAGACAAATACTTTTGGTGCAAACTTCGCCAATTTGGGCGAATACGGCATCGAATCACGTATTGAGGAGCTTTCCGAGGCAGGAGCCAAGATTGC
>JBEGSI010000007.1:0-3613 GCA_041180065.1 Actinomycetota bacterium
GACCACGCTGTAAACCACAATCAAGAAGGTCAACAGAATCAAGGTGTAAGGAATGCCGTTTGCGTTGGCAAGCTGGAAGCCAACGTAGGCAACCATGATGGTGAGCACTGCGTTCTTTACATAGAACCAGGTGCGAGGCTCGACCGGCTGGCTGTAGCGGATGCTTGCTCGACGCTTGTTTAGAGCCTGGAACCAGATCGCCAAGATACCGATCAAGGTAACCAAAAGCGCGGTGCCGTTGTATTGCTCCGGCAGGCCAATTGCCGCTCCGAGCGCGTTCTCTTTATCGAGGAAGCCGTTACCGATTGCGCGGAACTCATCTGGGAAAGGACCGATGTTTGAGTTCTGCAGGGTCATCAACGCTAGACCGCGGAACAAAAGCATGCCGGCGAGGGTAACGATGAAGGCTGGGATGCCAACGTAGGCCACCCAGAAACCCTGCCAAACTCCCACGATGGCACCGACGATAACTGCGCCGAGAAGACCAGCCCACCAAGGCAGCGCTGGTAGCCATTCCCAACCGTCTTGCTCGAGCGGTCGAACCACCAAAATACCCGCGACTGCACCGATAAATGCGGCCACCGAACCCACCGACAGGTCGATGTGACCCGCGATGATGACCATGACCATGCCGATGGCTAGAACCAGAATGTAGCCGTTCTGCACCACAAGGTTTGACCAGTTGGTCGGAGTGATCGATGCCGCGTTGGGAGTCGTCGCTGCAAAGAAGACAATGAGGCCGATTAGGGCCAAGAAGATACCGTTCTGACGAAGGTTTACACCTTCGAGGCGAGAGCGTAGGTTGTCTAGAAAACTAGCCTTTTTCTCATTCGTGATCGACATTATTTGCTGCCCTTCTCGGTGGTCATATACTTCATAAGCAATTCTGGGTTGGCTTCTGCCTTAGAGACTTCGCCGGTGATGCAACCTTCTGAGATTGCGTAGATGCGGTCACAAATTCCGAGAAGCTCCGGAAGCTCGCTCGAAATCACGATCACACCCTTGCCCTCATCGGCCAGGCGCTGAATGATGGTGTAAATCTCGTACTTAGCGCCAACGTCGATGCCACGGGTTGGTTCGTCAAGAATCAGAACCTCCGGCTTCACGTTGATCCACTGACTCAAAACCACTTTCTGCTGGTTTCCACCAGAAAGCTTGCCGACCACCGAAAGCACCGACGGCGCCTTGATGTTCATGCTGGTTCGGTACTCGGAGGCAACCTTGAACTCTTCGTTGTCGTTCACTAGGCCGCGCTTGACAAAGTCGTCGAGCGAAGCAATCGAGATGTTGCGCTTAATGTCATCGATAAGGTTCAAGCCAAAGCGCTTGCGATCTTCGGTGGCATAGGCCAAACCGTTGTCGATCGCCTGCTTGATGGTGTTGACCTGAATCTCTTTGCCGTTTACAAAGACCTTGCCACTGATGTTGGTGCCCCAGCTCTTGCCAAACAGGCTGCGAGCAAACTCGGTGCGACCGGCACCCATAATGCCGGCTAGGCCAACGATCTCGCCCTTGCGAACATGGATGTTGACGTTGTCGACAACCACGCGGTTTGGGTCATCCGGGTGGTGTGCGGTCCAGTTCTCAACACGAAGAATCTCGGCGCCACCAACATTAGTTTCGTGCGCTGGGTAACGGTTGTCCATTTCACGGCCAACCATGCCCTTGATGATGCGCTCTTGGTCGACGTGGTCGGCCTTCATGTCGAGGGTTTCGATGGCCTTGCCATCGCGAATGATGGTGGTCTTATCTGCAATCGCGGCAATCTCGTTGAGCTTGTGCGAAATGATGATGCAGCTGATGCCCTGATCTTTTAGGTGGCGAAGCAGGCTCAACAGGTGCGCACTGTCTTCGTCGTTTAGCGCAGCGGTTGGCTCATCCAAGATCAAAAGCTTCACGCGCTTTGAAAGCGCCTTAGCGATTTCGACCAACTGCTGCTTACCAACACCGATGTCCATGACCTTGGTGTTTGGGTTTTCAATCAAACCCACACGGGCCATCAGAAGCTGAGCTTCTTGGCCGGTTTTGTTCCAGTCGATCAGACCGTTCTTCTTGATTTCGTTGTTCAAGAAGATGTTTTCGGCAATCGAAAGATATGGGCTCAGAGCGAGCTCTTGGTGAATAATGACGATGCCCTTGGCTTCGCTTTCACGGATGTTCTTGAAGCTCATCACATCGTTCTCGTAGACGATGTCGCCTTCGTATGAGCCGTGCGGGTAAACGCCAGAAAGGACCTTCATGAGGGTCGACTTGCCGGCACCGTTTTCACCGCAGATGGCGTGAATTTCGCCGCGCTCGACGGTTAGAGAAACCTTGTCGAGGGCAATAACGCCTGGGAAAGTCTTTGTGATGGAGCGCATCTCGAGGATGTTTGTGCCCATGTTATCCCTGCTTACTTCTTTGTCTGGGTGGTGATTTTGTTGCGGAACCTAGTTGAATCTTATGTTGCTTTATTGCTTAGTTAGTGAGAACCGGTGGAGTGGTCTCCCACTCCACCGGCCCCCTGATACCTATTAGGAATTAACCTAGGTCTGCTTCCTTGATGTAACCAGAGTCAATCAACAATTCCTTGTAGTTGTCCTTGGTAACGATGTAAGGAGTTAGTAGGTAAGAAGGAACAACCTTCACACCGTTGTCATAGGTCTTGGTGTCGTTGGTCTCTGGAGTCTCACCCTTTAGGATGGCCTCCGCCATTGCAACGGCAACCTTTGCTAGTTCACGGGTGTCCTTGAAGATGGTCGAGTACTGCTCGCCAGCTAGCATGGCCTTTACCGATAGAACTTCAGCGTCCTGACCAACAATGGTTGGTAGGTCAGCTGCAGCGTAACCACCGTCGGTTAGAGCTGCGATGATGCCGCGGCTTAGACCGTCGTATGGTGAAAGAACGCCGTTAACCTTTGAGCCGTCAGCGTATGAACCGACAAGGATGTCTTCCATGCGCTTCTGAGCAACTGCGCCGTCCCAACGTAGGGTAGCGACCTTCTCGAAGGCAACCTGACCCGACTTAACAACTAGAACCTTCGAGTCGATGAGTGGCTGTAGAACAGACATTGCACCGTTGAAGAAGAAGGTTGCGTTGTTGTCATCTGGTGAACCAGCGAACAACTCAACGTTTAGTGGGCCCTTTGCGTTTGGACCATCAGCTGAGGTTGACTCCTCTGATGCGTAAACGCCCATGCCAACTAGCATCGAGGTTGCCTGCTGAACGCCGACCTTGAAGTTGTCGAAGGTTGCGTAGTAGTCAACGTTCTTTGAGTCACGGATCAAGCGGTCGTAAGCGATAACTGGAACGCCTGCGTCAGCAGCTGCCTGTAGAACGTCAGTTAGCTGAGTTCCGTCGATAGCTGCGATGATTAGCGCCTTTGCACCCTTGGTTAGCATGCCCTCGAGCTGGGTAACCTGGGTTGGGATGTCATCTTCTGCGTACTGAAGGTCAACGGTGAAACCGTCAGCCTCTAGAGCTGACTTGATGCTGTCACCGTCTGAGATCCAACGGGTTGATGACTGAGTTGGCATCGAAACGCCAATTAGTCCACCAGCAGTTTCTGCTGCTGGTGCACAACCGGTTAGGCCTGCAACAACAAGAGCACCAGCGGCGGCAATGCCGAGTACT
>JBEGSI010000008.1:0-86939 GCA_041180065.1 Actinomycetota bacterium
CCACTTCGCGAAGCCGGCATCGACGTGTTTGGCCCAAGCAAGGTTGCTGCCCAGTTAGAGGGCTCCAAAGCTTTCGCCAAAGAGATCATGGCTGCCGCTGGCGTTCCGACCGGACGCGCTCACGAGTGCACCACCATCGAACAGGTCGAAGCAGCAATCGACGACTTCGGTGCTCCCTACGTGGTGAAGGCTGATGGACTAGCCGCTGGCAAGGGCGTGATCGTTACCTCAGACCGCGGTGCAGCTCTCGAGCACGCGAATAAGTTCCTCCACCTGGGAATCCTGGTTGAAGAGTTTCTCGATGGCGAAGAGGTGTCACTGTTCTTCCTCGCCGACGGCAAGAACGTGCTTCCGCTAACCCCGGCTCAAGACTTCAAGCGTGCATTTAACAACGACGAAGGTCCGAACACCGGCGGTATGGGTTCCTACACTCCGCTTCCTTGGCTTCCTGCTGGCTTCGTGGACGAAGTTCGCGAGACCATCGCACTTCCAACGGTGAAAGAACTTGCCAAGATTGGCGCACCATTTGTTGGTCTTCTTTACTGCGGACTCATCGTTACCAAGGCTGGCATTCGCGTGATCGAGTTCAACGCTCGTTTCGGTGACCCAGAAACCCAAGTTGTTCTCCGCCGCCTCATCACCCCGCTGGAGGGTCTGCTTCACAAGGCAGCCTCTGGCCATCTAGAGGCAGCTCCCGAGCCTGAGTTCAGCAACGACGTCGCGGTCGCCGTAGTGGTCGCGAGCGAAGGCTACCCAGATACCAGCGCCCCTGACCGAGAACTAAGTGGCATCGCCGAAGCCGAAAGGGTTGACGGCGTGGAAGTTTGCGTAGCTGCTGCCAAAAACGAAAACGGCAAACTCATGGCAAACGGTGGTCGCGTGCTCAGTGTGGTTGCTCTAGGCAAAGACTTCCACCACGCTCGCAAGCACGCCTACGAAGCCGTAGCTCACATCAAGCTGGAAGGTTCACACTTCCGCACCGACATCGCCGCAAAGGTTGCCAATGACTAAAGAGATCGCCGGATGGCACCACGTCTACTCGGGCAAGGTGCGCGACCTTTACGAGTCAAATGACCCAAGCCTGAGCCACCTCATTCTCGTGGTCGCCTCAGACCGCGTGAGCGCCTTCGACCACGTGCTCGAGCCTGCCATCCCTAACAAGGGAAAGCACCTCACCACCCTCACCAACTGGTGGTTTGACCGCCTTCCCGTTGAGAACCACGTTTCTCACGAAGTGCCTGTTCCTGAGGAAGTTCTAGGACGCGCCACCGTTGCCAAGAAATTGGCAATGTTCCCCATCGAGTGTGTAGTGCGTGGCTACATCTCCGGCTCGGGTTGGAAGGAATACCAGGACAAGGGCGAGATCTGCGGAGTAGAACTTCCAGAAGGCCTAACTTTCGGCGGCAAGCTTCCACGACCAATCTTCACCCCAGCTTTCAAAGCTGAACTTGGCGACCACGATGAAAACATCAGCTTCGAAAAAGTGGTTGAAATCATTGGCCTCGACAACGCTGAAAGACTTCGCGCGCTGTCGCTCGAGATTTTCACTAAGGCCTCGGAGCTTGCCGAGCAAGCTGGCTTAATCCTCGCCGACACTAAGTTTGAATTCGGAATTGACCCCGCCACTGGCAACACCGTTCTCGGCGACGAAGTTCTCACACCAGATTCATCGAGGTTTTGGTCTAAAGCAGCCTGGGATCGTGGCGAACGCAAAGATTCCTTCGACAAACAGATTGTTCGAAACTGGCTTGCCGAAAACTGGGATCAAACCGGTGAACCACCGGTTCTACCTGCCGACATCGTGGCTCAGACCCAAGGCAAGTACGCCGAGTTGGTAGAGCGACTAACTCAAGAAGTGGCTTAGAGCTCTACTTCTTCTCTTTCTTGGCCGCGCGCTTTTTCCAGGCGGTCAGACCGATCATGCCAATACAAAGCACGATAAGACCGGCACAAATTTGGATGAAAAGTTCAAGTTCGGTGTTTGAGGTTTGCATATTTTGAGCATAACGAAAGGGCCCGGGATTTCTCCCGAGCCCTTCCTAATCGTCAAGCGATTGTTACTTGTTCATACCCTTTAGGAAGTTAACCATGAAGGCGGTAACTGCGGCACCAATAAGGATTGCTGCAATGTACGCGAATACGTTGGTTACTAGAGGGAACACGAAGATACCACCGTGTGGAGCTGGGATTGCGTTGCCGAAGAAGCCAACTAGGCCACCGGTAACAGCAGAACCAACCATGATCGATGGGATTACGCGGGTTGGGTCAGCAGCAGCGAAAGGAATAGCACCTTCAGAGATGAAGGATGCACCTAGTAGCCAGCCAGCCTTACCGTTTTCGCGCTCTGCGTCATCGTATAGCTTCTTGTTTAGAACGGTTGCTAGAGCCATACCGATTGGTGGAACCATACCGGCAGCCATAACGATAGCCATGATCTTGAACTGAGGAACGTCACCAGTAGCGGTGCCCGAAGCAGCAAGCTCTAGACCAGCAGCAAGACCAGTGGTAGCAAAGGTGTAAGCAACCTTGTTAACTGGGCCACCCATGTCGAATGCCATCATTAGACCAAGAACTAGACCTAGTACAACTAGACCTGCGGTGCTTAGGCTGGTTAGTCCACCGTTTAGGGCGTTGATAAGCCAGCTAACTGGAGCCTTTAGCAATAGAACCATTGCTAGACCGGTACCAATCGAAGCTAGTAGTGGAATGATCACTACAGGCATCAATGGACGAACCCAGCTTGGAACCGACCAACGGCTGATCCATAGAGCTAGACCACCGGCAAGTGCACCACCAAGGATTGCTCCAAGGAATCCGGTACCAGTGCCTAGTGGGTTTCCGTCTAGACCGGTAGCAAGTGCACCAGCAACGAAACCAGGAGCTAGACCTGGACGGTCAGCGATTGCATAGGCAATGTAACCAGCAAGAACTGGCACGAAGAATGCGAATGCAGCCTTACCTAGCCAGAAAATGATGAATGCCCAGGTACCAACTGAAAGGTAGTTTGGGTTAGCTGGGTCGGTGATACCCATCTTTGCTGCGTCGTACGCGTGGATGCCGTCGGTACCTGCGTAAGCAGCACCTAGCAAGAAGCCGAGAGCGATAAGAATACCGCCTGCAGCAACGAATGGAATCATGTATGAAACACCGGTCATCAACCAAGTTCTGATGCGTGAACCAGTACTAGTAGTAGCACTACTCATCTTTGAGCCTCCTAAAGCCCTAATTGTTTTCCTGAGTCACGGGGGTGTAACTCAAGTATTTCGTTCGGAACTTACCCGAACAAACCTCCGAAGAATCCCTTCTTCTTTTCGCCCTTTGGCTTTTCAGCCTTAGGTTCAGCCGGAGCAGGTGCTACCGGCTTGGATCCGTCGAGCTTCGCTGCGGTACCCGCTTCGATGGCTGCGATGAAATCGGTCAAAACGTTTACGCCCTTGTCGCCACCAATAACCTTGGCAACGCCCAGCTGAATGAAAGGCTTGCCAGCAAAGCGGTCGCGACCCTTAACTTCTAGGTCAACTGCGAAGATAACGCCATCCGCTGCGTCGATAAGTTCCTGCTTCATTGGGTTGGTTCCGGCTGAGCCCTGGGTCTCAACGGTGATCTCGTGACCTAGCTTCTTGGCTGCCTGCTCAAGAGCAGCCTGAGCCATGTAGGTGTGGGCGATTCCGGTAATGCACGCGGTAACTGCTACAAACTTCATTATTTCTGGACCTCTCGAGTCAAGGTGGCTGCGATGACCGCAGGGTCTTTTTCGTTCAATAGTTCGTTGCGGAAATCTTCGTCCATGACCTTGTAGGCCAGGGTTCCAAGGATTTCTAGGTGTTCACTGCCGCCGTTTGCTGGGGCTGCGATAAGGAAAATAAGGTTCGAGTTACCGTCTTCGGCTCCGAAGTCAACGCCAGTGGTGCTGGTCGCAACTGCAACGGATGGGGTTACAACTGCTTCGCTCTGTGCGTGCGGGATGGCGATGCCACCTTCGATTCCAGTTGGGAAGTGCTCTTCGCGCTTGGCAACGGCTTCTAGGTACGCGTCGATATTGGTTACTCGGCCGGCAGCGACTAGACGCTCCGCTAGCTGACGTGTTGCGTCGGCTTTATCGGTGGCTTCGAGACCAACGATCACCATGTCGGTGGTGGTTACTGCATTACTCAATAGTTATTCTTTCTTTTTGCCTGAGGCCGAACTCTTCGAACCTCATAGCGCGAGTTTACCTTTTGAGTTCCTGTAGAAACTTTAGGTAGGGCTTTGTAACAACAAAGGTACATTTTTGAAACCGTAACCAAAAAGTGACATTTAGTTTTAAGGCTATATTTGTCTGGTATTAATCGTGTTCTAAGCACTTTGCCACTAAGAGAGAATGTCATGTCAACTTTTGAATCAACCGTTGAGGTAATTGACCCAATCGGTCTACACGCTCGTCCAGCCAGCCAGATTGTGAAAGCGGTTAAGGACGCCGGCATGACGGTAATGATTGGCCGCAAGGGTGAAAACCTGGTCAAGGCAAACTCACCTCTCATGCTCATGGCTCTCAAGATCAAGACTGGAGAAACCCTGAACATCTCAGTCGAGTCAGAAGACGAAGCAGCAGCCGAGGCGCTTGTTGCACAGATTCAAGAATTTCTAAAGGGCTAGTAGTGAGCTCGGTTCTAACCGGCCTTGGGGTTGGCCTCAATGCTGTTGTTGCAGAGGTATTCCAGGTTGCGCAAGCTGCCGCACTGCCAACTTGGTCAAAGACTTCCGCTGGAACCGCTACCGAGTCTGAAGTTCTCAAAACAGCTATCGCTGCCGTTTCATCAGACCTAGATCGACTGGGTGCAAATTCAGATGAAACCACCGCAGAGATTTTTGAAGCGTTGAAATACCTTCTAGAAGACGAATCACTTTTTGACATGTCGGTGGCTCACCTCGATGAGGGCTGGGCAGCCGGTGCGGCCTATGGAATGGCTGTGAATGAGTTCGCGGAAATGTTGGCGGGCGACGCCGCATTCGAAGAGCGCATTGCTGACCTTCAGGATTTGTCTAAGCGCGTTCAAGCTTCCATTGCTGGAATTCACGTGGGCTTGGACCTGCCACAGACCGGCGCGTATGTAATTGTTGGCGAAGACTTCTCCCCGGCCGACACCGCTCAGTTCACCCCAGCCGTGGTTGGCGTGATCACCGTTAAAGGTGGCCCAACCTCACACACCGCAATCATCTGCCGTTCTCGCAGCATCCCTGCAGTGGTTTCAGTTACTGGAGCCGATGAGATTCCTGCCGGCACTTCGGTTTTGGTTGACCCGGTTGGCGACCGCGTGGTTGTTGGTGGATCGATAAGCGATGCCACCGAAGCTCTAACTTTTGCAAACACCGGACGCGACCCGTTAGTTGAGGTTCGCGCTAACATCGGTTCACTCGAAGACGCCGAGGCAGCTTCGAAGACCGGCGCCGTTGGTGTTGGTTTGTTCCGCACCGAGCTTTTGTACTTGAACGAAAGTTCACAACCTTCGGTTGAGCGTCAGCGTGATCTTTACGCTTCGATCTTGGCTGCAGCCCCGGCAGGTCCGATAACGGTTCGAACCATCGACGCCGGCTCAGACAAGCCAGTGCCGTTCCTGAACATGCCTGAAGAGGAAAACCCGGCGCTTGGCGTGCGCGGTTACCGCCTGATTCAGGACCATCGATCATTCATCGAAGACCAGCTGAAGGGTCTCGAGGCCGCTCGAGTTTCGACCGGTCGTGAGATCTGGGTGATGGCTCCGATGATTGCAACCGTTGCCGAGGCAGCCGAGTTCTCAGCATTGGCCCGCTCGATTGGTTCGTTCAAGGTTGGAATCATGGTTGAGACACCTTCGATTGCTGCCCTGCTGCCAGACCTAGCCGGAATCGTTGATTTCGTGTCGGTTGGAACTAATGACCTCTCCCAATACCTGTTCGCTGCGGACCGTATGAACCCCTCTCTGGGTGCACTGCTGAACCCATGGCAGCCAGGTCTGATTCGTACCCTTGAGCGCATTGCTTCGGAGGCCAAGGCCGCTGGTATCTACTCATCGGTTTGTGGTGAAAGTGCTTCCGACCCAGCTTTTGCTGTGCTTTTGGCTGGACTGGGCTTTAGCTCGGTATCGTCTTCACGCTCGCAGGTTGATGCTGTGCGAGCAGCCCTTTCAGCGGTTGACGCCGATCAGGCTGTCGCTCTGGCTAAGTCTGTTCTCGCCGCTAAGAGCGCCGAAGACACCAAGAGCGCTGCCGTGGCAGCGCTCTCAGCTCTGTAATCTTCTTAGCGCTGAAGCCAAACGGTGGTGTTGGCTGGCACTTTGCCGTTGACGATTTTATTGGTCGCTAGGATAACGCGTCCCTGAGGTGCCTTGACCGGCTTGTCGCTGAAGTTAGTGAAACACTCCCAGCCGTTTGGTCTGCGGAAGTGAAGCACCTTGCCGCCGAAGTGCTTGATCCAGGTGAGGCTTTCTTCGGTTTGAAGTTGCTTACGAAGAGCTAGTGCCAGGCGGTAAAGATTTAGGCTCGAGCCTTCGTTGCGATTCTGAACCTCAACGTTTTCATTCTTGAACCAGTCTGGTTGAGGCAAGTGCGCTCCGCCAGGGCCAAAGCCGTAGGACGAACCTTCCGAAGTCCAAGGCATTGGTACACGGCAACCGTCGCGGCTAATGGAACCCTCGGCACGGAACCACTGTGGGTCTTGCATCTGGTCGCTAGGGATGTTGAGCGGCTCGTGAAGACCGAGTTCCTCCCCCTGATAAAGGTAGGTGGAACCTGGCAGCGCCAACACCAACATGGTCGCTGCCTTCGCACGCTGCGAGCCGAGTTCGAAGTTGATCTTCGATTCGCGATCTTCACTTCTGAACCATTTAGGAAGATTCTCAAGTGACTTCTTATCTAGTCCGAAGCGAGTTGCATGACGCACGACATCGTGGTTTGAGAACACCCAGGTGGTGCTGGAACCAAATGAGGCAGCTTCCTTTAGTTGGAAGTCGATGGTGTCTTGGAATTTCTTGCGGTTCCACGGAGTTCCGAGTAGGTCAAAGCCGAACGCTTGGCCAAGGCCTTCCTCGCTGGCATAGGCTGCTCGGCGGTTTGGGTGAACCCAGGCCTCGGCGACCGCAACGCGAGGTGGGTCGTATTCGTTGAAAACCTTACGCCAGGTTTTGTAGATCTCGTGCACTTCGTCACGGTCGAACAGATCATCGGTTCCGTCGTTTCGCATGACTTCGAGCCCGAAGCTGTTTCGGGCAGGAAGGTGACCGTCTTTTAGATTCTTGGTAAGTGCGTGGGCCACGTCGATGCGATATCCGTCGACGCCACGGTCAGACCAGAACTTGATGGTCTTCAAAAAGTCTTCTCGAACCTCAGGGTTGTCCCAATTGAAGTCTGGTTGCTCCTTAGCAAAGAGGTGCAGGTACCACTGACCTGGGGTGCCGTCTGGTTCGGTAATGCGAGTCCAGCCAGTTGGGCCGAAGTGGCTGGTTAGTTCGCTCGGACGAATCTCGCCGTTCTCACCTTTGCCGTCGCGGAAGATGTAGCGGTCGCGCTCTGGAGAACCAGGCTTGGCCTTGAGTGCCGCTTGGAACCAAACGTGCTGGTCGCTCGAGTGGTTTGGAACGATGTCAACGAAGATTCGAATACCAGCGGAGTGAAGTTTTTCAACCATTTCGTCGAACTCGGAAAGTGTTCCGATGCGAGGGTCAACATCGCGGTAGTCAGCAACGTCGTAGCCGCCATCGGCTAGCTCGGAAGGGTAGTGCGGGCTGAGCCAAACGGCATCAACGCCGAGCTGCTTCAGGTAGTCGACGCGACTGATGATTCCCCTAAGGTCACCGATGCCGTCGCCGTTGGCGTCGGCAAAGCTGCGTGGGTAAATCTGGTAGACAACCGCTTGGCGCCACCAGTTCTTTGGGCCTTTGAGGAAAGTGTGCTCTGACATAAGAACAATCATATGGGAGCGGGCACGCCTAAACTTGTTGTTATGTCTCAGCAAGTTGTGATTTTGGCCGCCGGTATGGGCACCAGACTTTCGAGACCGCTTCCGAAGCCTCTAACCGAGCTTTCCGACGGTCGTTCGATTATGTCTCAGCAGCTCGACAACCTAAAACACGGCTTCGGCGACGCCTTCCGCACCCTGATCGTGGTTGGTTTCAAACTCGAGGCAATTATCGAGCGCTTCCCTGAGGCGACCTTTGTTTACAACGAGCTTTACGATCAGACCAACACCTCCAAGAGCCTCCTAAAAGCACTTCGCGCTTCGAGCGATGGCGGCGTGCTGTGGATGAACGGCGATGTGGTGTTCGACCCGCAGGTGCTGACCCGAGTGGTTCCCTTTATCCAAGACGAGCAATCGTTCATCGTGGTGAACACCAGCAAGGTAAGCGACGAAGAAGTTAAGTACACTCTCGACGACCAGGGTTTCATCAAGCTGCTGTCCAAAACCGTCGCCAACGGGTTAGGCGAAGCAGTTGGCATCAACTACGTTTCAGCCTCCGATAAGGCCGAACTGATCAATTGCCTAGAGGCGGTAGGCGACCAGGACTATTTCGAGCGCGGCATCGAAGTGGCCATCGAGTCTGCTGGGGCCAAGTTCAAGGCCATCGACATCTCCGACCTATACGCCATTGAAATCGACTTCGCCGAAGATCTCGAGCGCGTCAACGATCTTTTCAAGGGGAAATAATGACTAACTCATACAAAGTAACTAAGGCCCTGATCCCTGTGGCAGGCTTGGGAACTCGATTCCTACCAGCAACCAAGGCGATGCCTAAGGAAATGCTTCCACTAATCGACAAGCCGGTAATTCAGTATGTGGTTGAGGAAGCGGTAGACACCGGCCTCACCGACATCCTGATGATCACCGGTCGTAACAAGTCTTCGCTGGAAAACCACTTCGACCGAGTTGCCGAACTTGAGCAGACTCTAAAAGCAAAGGGCGATGCAGACCGCCTTGAACAGGTTCAGGAATCTTCTGACCTTGCCGACATTTACTACACCCGCCAAGGTGACCCAAAGGGTCTCGGTCACGCCGTTCTAACTGGAAAACTGCATATCGGAAACCACTCGTTTGCGGTGCTTCTGGGTGACGATGTGATTGATGCTAAAGACCCGCTACTTTCAAGAATGATTGAAGTTCACGAGGCAACAGGCGACAACGTGATTGCGCTGATGGAAGTAGATCCTGCCGACATCTCGATGTATGGCTGTGCCGCCGTGACCGCCACCGAACAGGGTGATGTGGTTATCGTGACCGACCTAGTTGAAAAACCTGCCGTCGCCGATGCTCCATCGAACCTTGCCGTTATCGGTCGCTACGTGCTTCGCCCGGAAATGTTCCAGCTTTTAGAAACCACCAAACCAGGACGCGGTGGAGAAATCCAGCTAACCGATGCGCTCGAGGCAGCTGCCAAGAATCCGTCCGTAGCCGGCGGCGTTCGAGGTGTGGTATTCCGCGGTAACCGCTACGACACCGGCGACAAGCTGAACTTCATTAAGGCCACTATCAAGCTCGGGGTAGACCGCGAGGATATTGGAGAAGACCTCAGAGAGTTCCTGCGTAACTTCGCAAAAACGCTCTAAGGCCTTCTCTATTTTTTAGGTTTTATCCTTTAGCCAACCAACGTGAAGTTGTAAACGCGCTTTAGCGGCTTCACAGTTGCACCCCAAGGGTACTTACTTCCGTAGTTGTATGGCCACTTGCGGGTACGAACAACCACCGAGTTGAAGCTCAGGGTGGTTCCAGCAACCTTTAGAGCGGTTTTGGCTCGGGCGGAAAGTGCACAAGGCTTGGCGCTAACGATCTTCTTCCACTTGTAAACACCCTTGTACTTCTTGGTTTCCGACTTTGGAAGTTTGTTCCAAGCCTTCAAGATTCCCCAGCTAACCACACACTTGTCGGTTAGCGCTGGCCCTGAAGCCGGCTGCCAGGTGTAGGTAATGGTTGCCTTGATTGGCCCGGTGAGCACACCCATGGTTGAAGGAATCAAAGTTCCCTTCTTCTTGTCGTACTTGATGCTCAAATCGCCACCGAGAACCAGTTCACCAACGCTCGGAATCGGCGCGGTTGGTGGAGTCTCTCCGATTTCCGTCGGCAGGCCGTTTACAACCTCCTCCGCGGGAGCAACCCAAGCTATGCGAGGGATGGTAATAACCACCGGAGGAGCGGTTGGAGCGGTTGGCTCATAGATGGTGTCGCCCGGCGTAGTTACCTTAACCTGGCAGTCGGCTCCGGTATTGGTTGGAACGACAAGCCCGGTTGGGGTTACGTCACACACCTGAGGATCGACCGGAGAGTAAACAACAGGAACATTGTTTGGATTCACCGGGGCTGGAATCTGCAACCCGTTGCCTGGTGTTGCCTGGTTGCCTGGGTCGGTGTAGTCGGGCAGAGTAGGAACTGCCAGCTCAGGAGTTAGCCCCGCAACTGGAATAACTTCGGTAACCGGCGCTGGGTCGGCATACCCCAGTTCACCTGGTGCATCGATCACGATCTTGCAGTCGCCTCGGTGGTGGTATTCCACTCGGTTTTCGTCGTCGATAGTACAGATTTCCGGAGTCTTGGAAGTTGCGACAACTGGTTCACCACTTGGAATGTTTCCGGTGATGGCTTCGTCATCGTTGACCTTACCCTTGCCATCTTCATCATCCTTGTCAGAGTTGAAGTGGGCACCGTTCGGCTTGATTACCTGTGGTTCGAGACGGTCGGTGTAGCCAAACGCCTCCGGAACGGTGATCGGGTCTTCTCCCGGAACGTTGATAACAACGTCGGCCGGCTTACGACTGTGGGTTTTGTCGCCCTTGTGAGAGTTGTCAGGAGCTGGAACCTGAACTACCAGCTCTTCTCCGCGGTCATCGACCGAAACCACAGCAGCTGGTTTGCCACCAATTGTTACCGTCGTGTCTGGAGTGAAACCGTCACCGTGAATCGTGGTCTGACCCTTGGTTCCGGCTGGTACGGCGTTGGCAGAGCGATCGTGATCGATCGAGTCGTAACGAGGTGCGTCATCGCCATCTTGCTCCAACTTGTCGCAGCGGTCGTCGTCGCCAGAACCTTCGCCGCCAAGGAAAATCTTGCCGTGCTTCTGAAGGTCAATGTCGTGGATGTCGCCGTCGTGGTGTTCTGGGTTGAAGTCGTTGTCAACGTGACCATCCTTCTTCACCTTGGCAACCTTGTCGCCATCGGCATCGCCGAGGTCGTCGAAGTCACCAGAAATGTATATGTCGCCTGAGTCGCGGACCTTGACCGCCTCAACCTTCTTTCCGGCTGGAATGTTGCCGTCGAATTGGAACGACTCGTCTTCCTTGCCGTCCTTCTTCAAACGGGTTACCTGGTCAGACTCGTTGTCGTTGTCTTTGTTCGACTTACCGACCACGATGATCTTGCCGTCTTTTTGGGTCTCAATATCTTCAACGTCATCGTTGTAGTGAGAACCGTTGGCAGCCGGCTTGAACGAGTTGTCAATCTTGCCGTCTTTCTCAACGCGGACGATCTTGTCGTGGTCGTTGTCGCCACCGGCGTTCTCGAAGTGACCTCCGAGAAGAATCTTGCCGTCATCCTGAATCTTGACGGCCTTAACCTCGCCGTTGATGTCTGGAAGTTTCGACTCGAAGACCGAGTCTTCCTTGCCATCTTCCTTCAGACGCTTCACGTTCGACTTTGAGTTGTCGTCGAAGTCTCCAACAATCACGACCTTGCCATCCTTTTGGATGTCAACGTCTTTGGCCTTGGCGTTAGATCCGCCTAGGTCTGGAGCGTTGAAACTCTTGTCTTTCTCGCCGTTTGGCTTCAAACGAATGACGTCTTTGTCTCCGTCTTCATCTTCAAAGTCACCGGCAACAATGATGCGGTGCTGCTCATCGACCTTTACCTTCTCAACGGTTCCGGTAATGGTAGGAAGCTTGGCTGCGAAGGATTCGTCTTTCTTGCCCTTCTCATCGAGCTTGGCGACCTTCTTATCGAAGTCACCACCGATGATGGTTACTTCAACCTTCTTCTTGTTGCCGTCTTCGTCGGCTTCCTTCTTCTCGTCTTTATCAACGCTCTTTACGGCTCCATTCAGAGAAGGCGCGGTAAATGTCGGGTCTTTAGCACCTGGGAGTGCTGGTTCCCCGCGCTGAACGTTCACGCGATAGGTGTCGGCTCCAAACACAAAGTCAACCTGGGTGGTGGTGTTCGCAGCGCCTAGGGTTACCTTCTGACTTTTGGTGCTCTGAAGTGCAGCATTCACCGAAGTTCCATTCACCTTGACGTTCACATTCGAAGTTGCAGTCGGGGTGAACTCAACCTTGCTGGTCTTGGCGTCAACCTTGATGGTGTACTCACAGGTGTTCTTGTTGAAGCTAGGGCTGAGGCTGGTTGCCGACTCGGCTTCTACTTTGAGCTTTGTGATCTGCCCGGCGCAGGTGAGGCTTGCTGGTGGTGGCGGTGGCGGAGTTACGTTGTTTACCTGCACGCGGTAGAGCGACCAGGTGGTACTTGGGTACACCGGTCCGCGAAGGAACCAAAGGCCAGCCGAGTTGGCAACCAATGGACGAGTGGTGTTTTCGGCAAACTGGTCTACCTGACCAGATCCCTGATAACCAATTCCGGTGCCTACATCGCCATCGAAATTAGTAACGGCCGCAGTGCCGGCAGCAGTTCCGTCGGTGTAGAACACGTTACGAGCGTTGCCAGGGTTGTCGGCGTTGGTTTTTGCCAGCCACCAAACTTTTCCGCTCCAAGTGACTGGCGCGGTGTAGTCGGTCGCACCCCAAGGTGCGTTCAAGGTGCCAACCGAGTCGTCGGTAGCCGAAGGGTTCGGGGTAACTAACGTGATTGCCTTGGTGGTTAGGTTCACCGAGTACATGTGCTGCACGTTGTTGGCAGTCTTGGCATCAACGACCAGATAGGGGGTTCCGTTGGTCAGAATAACCTGAGCCGGCAAGTTGGTTCTGGCTCCCGCATTCGGAAGATCCGCACCGGATAGCCAAACACTCGGGGCAGCGGTGCCGTCGGTGCGGAAAATGCTGTATGAGCTCGACGCAGAATCCCAGCCGACAAAGTAAAGGAATCCAGCTGCACTGAATGGGCGCATGAACGCTTGCTTGGGGTTGCCAACTCCGTAAGTGATTCCCGAGTTCGCCTCCATGAGGTTAGTTACTTGGCTGGTTCCCTGAGCGGTTCCGTCGGTCACCCAAAGTTCGCTCGATTGGAAATAGCCCTGGTCAGAGGTAGACCCCATGAAGTAGATCTTGTTGTTGAAGCGAACCCAGTTCTGTGGCCCCTGGAGGCTGAAAAGCTCTGGACCAACCGTAATCGGGGTAATGGTTGTGAATGAGAAGGTGTTGAGATCGAGAGCGCCAATACGGTTGGTGCAGTCGCCGGCGCCCACTCCGTTGTCAGCGTAGTCAAAGATTAGGTTGGTGCCAATTACTTCAAACTGATACTGATCCTGAGAACCGCTCTGGTAGGTGCAAGGGGTTGAAGTCGGAGCTCCGGTAACTATCTCGTTGGCCCCGGTCGAAATGTTGATTCGGTTTAGATTGCGAGTTAGAGTGCCAAAGCCATCTCTGAAGTGGTCCCAGAAATAGATATAGTTTCCAGCGATTTTGAGACTGGTTGGGTTATCCATCGCACTGCCGGCGCCAAAGTTGATGTAGCGGTCGGTTACTCGCACGGTTCCGTTTACCGTTCCGTCAGACTTCCAAACATTCCAGTCTTCTTCGGCCACATTCATTGGGTTGGTGTCTTCGGCCCAGAAGTAGATGGTGTCACCCACGGTTACCGCGCGGTTGATGTAGGTGCTGTAGTCGAAGAATCCACTCTCGGTGTACTGAGGTGAAGACTGGGTGAGGCTAAGCGAGTTAGACGTAGTGAAAGTGTGAAGCGCCGTTGAGGTCGTACCATCGCTGGTCCAGAGCTGGTTACCTGATTTCCAGTAAACGCGTGTGTTCGCGGAGACTATGTCGGCTGAGGCATCAAGTCCACTCTTGACTTCGGTCAAGGTGTAAGGATCTGCCGCCTGCGCTGGCATCGCAGTGAGGCCGGTTAGAGCTAAAGCGCTGGCGGCGACTGCGGCTAGTAACTTGGTAATTTTCGTCATCGACTCGGATCCCCTTTTGAGAATATACAAGGGCAAATCTAGCCGATTACAAGTCGTCTACTTACTAAGGATTGCCTTAACTCGTGGCACTACCTCGGTGGCATAAAGCTCAATTGATTTCATGGCCTGTTCGTGAGGCGTTGGGCCAGTTACATACTTCAGGTCGAAGCGCTTTGCGCCAACTGATTCGATGGCGTGAACAATCTTTTTGGCCACAGTATCCGGTGAACCTACGTAGAGCGATCCTTGATTCACTTCTTGGATAAAGTGATCGATGCTCATCGGGCCCCATCCGCGCTCGCGACCGATGCGGCCGAAGCTGATGGCGTAGTTTGGCCACTGTTGTTCGAATGCTTCCTCATCGGTTTGGGCAATGTGACCAGGCGAGTGGATTGATACCGGAAGCTCTTCGTGCCCAAACTTCTGAAGACTGTCGCGGTAAAGCTTGGCAAATGGCGCGAAGCGGGCTGGGTCGCCGCCGATGATGGCTAGTGCCATCGGGATTCCCATGCGCGCGGCGCGAATCACCGACTCAGGACTTCCACCCACTCCTACGCGAAGACGAATGTTCTTGCCTTCGGTCTTCGGGTAAACCTGCTGGTTGTTGAGACTGGCACGGGTGGTGCCAGACCAGGTGACCGGCTCTTCCTTGAGCAGTTCCTTGAGTAGTTCAAGTCGCTCTTCAAAGAGCACTTCGTAGTCTTGCATCGCGAAACCGAACAGAGGGAAAGACTCAATGAAGGATCCTCGACCCGCCGTGATTTCGGTTCGGCCGTTCGACATTGCGTCAATTGTGGCGAAGCGCTGGTAAAGGCGAACGGGTTCTTCTGAGGAAAGCACGGTAACGCCAGTGCCGAGGATGATGTTTTTGGTTACCGTGGCCAGTCCGGCAAGCACGGTGTCTGGTGCGGAGATCGCGAAGTCGTCGCGGTGGTGTTCGCCAACGTTGAAGTTGCTCAGGCCCAGTTCATCGGCAAGTTTTCCCTGCTCAATGAGGTTTCGAATGGTTTGGCCTGCCGAGATTGGCTTGCCTTCGAGGTCGTTTGACATGTCGCCGAAGGTGTCGAGCCCGAAACGCAGTTCTGAGATGTTGGTCATATGTTAAGTAAACACCACCTTGACAGATTTTGTTCCCGCTAGTCGGCGGCAGCCAGCTGACCGCAGGCGCCATCGATTTCTTTTCCGCGGGTGTCGCGAAGTGTGGTTGGCACTCCAGCCTTTTCTAGGCGGCGAACGAACTCATCGGTGGCTTGTTCCGTGCTGGCGGTCCAGACCGAACCGGGAGTTGGGTTTAGCGGAATTGGGTTCACGTGAACCCAGCCCTTACCGCGAGCGTTCAGCTTCTCGGCAAGTAGGTCGGCGCGCCAAGCGTGGTCGTTCATGTCACGAATCAGGGCGTATTCGATCGAAACCCGGCGGCCGGTTTTGTCGAAGTATTCACGGGCGGCGTCTAGCGCCTCATCGACCTTCCACTTTGAGTTAACCGGAATCAGTTCGTCTCGAAGTTTGTCGTCTGGGGCGTGAAGGCTCAGAGCAAAGGTAACCGGAATGTTTTCATCCGAGAGTTTCTTGATTGCGGGCACGAGGCCGACGGTTGAAACCGTGATGCTGCGGGCACTCATGCCAAGACCGTTTGGCTGCTCGGCAACCATGGTGCGAACCGCGCTCATCACACGGTTGTAGTTGGCGAGCGGTTCACCCATGCCCATGAACACAATGTTGCCAACGCGCTCTTCGCCGTTGCCGGTCTTCTTGCCGCCAAGCTCACCAGCGGCAATGACCTTGTTGGCAGCCACGATTTGCGAAACAATTTCGGCCGCCGACATGTTGCGAGTGAGACCGGCCTGACCGGTGGCACAGAACGGGCAGTTCATGCCACAGCCGGCTTGGCTTGAAACACAGAGGGTGATGCGGTTTGGATAACGCATCAAAACCGACTCGACCAGGGCACCGTCGAATAGTTTCCAAAGAAACTTGATGGTGTCGCCCTTATCGGTTTGGAGGCGCTTCACTTCGGTCAGTAGCGGAGGAAAGAGCTCCCGCACAATTTCGTCCTTGCTCTCTTTAGGGAGGTCAGACATTTCCGAGGCTTGGTCGGTGTAGTGAACGAAGTAGTGGGTGGAAAGTTGTTTGGCTCGAAAGGCTGGAAGGCCGAGTGCCTTAACCTTTTCAATGCGTTCTTCAACCGTGAGATCAGCGAAGTGGGTCGGTGGTTGACCGCGGCGTTTTTGCTCAAACTCTAGAAGCGGCTTGCCATCGGCGCCGAGTTTCTGTGACCAACCTTCGGTGCGCGGGCGAACCTGACGCGGTTCGGTCATGAGCGCTCCTCTAAGTCGTTGGACACCTCAAGTTTAAGGGAGATTACGCGTTGCCAATCTCGAGGTTATGTCAGGTCTGTTTTTTATACGATTGTTAGGTATCGGTTGAGAGGAAAACATGTCTGGTTCAAGCATTTTGGTTTACGCGGAGCGCGTTGGCGGCAATCTCGGAGAGATTGAGAAACTCCTCAAAGGTGCCCTCAAGGATTTCGAAGGCATCCACGTGTTGCCGTTCTTCCACCCGTATGACGGTGACGACGCCGGCTTCGACCCTATCGACCACAAGATTGTCGATCCACGGCTCGGCGACTGGACCGATTTCAAGCGAATCTCGGAAACTCACGAGCTAACCGCAGACCTGATCGTGAACCACTCCTCATACCTGTCACCAGAATTCCTCGACTGGCAGGAGAAGGGCGACAAGTCGGAATACAACGGCCTGTTCCTAACCTTTGATGTGGTGTTCCCGAACGGCGGCACCGAAGATGGAATTACCTCTTTCTATCGTCCTCGTCCTGGCTTGCCATTTACCGCCTACGAAGTAGATGGGCGTCGTCGTTTGGTTTGGACTACCTTCATGCCATCTCAGGTCGACATCGACATCAAGCACCCAGCTGGGCAGAATTACCTTCGAAACGTTCTCGAGGCACTGAAGTCTGGCGGAGTCAAGGTGGTTCGACTCGACGCCGTTGGCTACGCGGTGAAGACACCGGGCACCGACTCATTCATGACCCCGGAAACACTGAAGTTCGTTGAGGAGATCACCGAACTGATTCACTCCTACGACATGCGTGTGCTGGTTGAAGTTCATGCTCACTACACCCAGCAGCTCGACATCGCACCACTGGTCGACCTTATCTACGACTTCCAAACGGCTCCGCTTCTATTGCACTCATTCTTCACCGGCACCGTTGACAAGCTTGATCTCTGGTTCCAGCAGCGACCAACTAACTGCCTCAATGTTCTTGACACCCACGACGGTTACGGAGTAATCGACGCCGGTCCGATTAATGGACGCCCTGGATTGATCACCCAAGATGACATGGCATTCATTTTCGAGAAAGCCGAAGCGAACACTCAAGGTCACTCGGCAATTGCCAGCGTTGTGCCACAGTGGTTCACGCTTCCACACCAGATCAATGCCACACTTCCGAACATCCTGGCCAACGACACCGCCTATGTAATCAGCCGCGCGGTTCAGTTCTTCCTACCGGGTGAGCCACAGGTTTACTACGTTGGCCTGTTCAATGGCATGGACGACCGAGAGCTGTTCCAAAAGAGCGCGCAGGGTCGCGATGTAAACCGCCACAACTACACTGTTGCCGAACTTGAGGAAGCCCTGAAGCAGCCGGTTACCCGTGCAATCATTGCGCTTGCTCGCCTACGTAAGCACAACGCTTTCAACGGTGAATTCACCTACGCTCAAACCGGGCACAACTCGATGACGCTCGCTTGGGTCAACGGAGAAGACGCCGTTCGTTTGCACTTTATTACTGCGGTTGATGCGCCATCGTTTGTGATTGAGGTAGCCTCAGGCACTGAGGTCGAAACCTTCAACAGTGTTGAATCATTCGCTACATACCGAGAGAACTAAAACCAATGCACAATTTGCAGGACCGAATTGCCCAGCTAGCCTCGAGACTTCCGAAGGATTTCGTGGTTGGTACGGCAACCTCGTCTTGGCAGATTGAGGGAGATCTGGCTGGTCGCGGTTCTTCCATTTGGGAAGACTTCGCCAAGGCTGGGCACATCAAAGACGGCTCAACGGGAGAACCAGCGTGCGATCACGTGAATCGGGTCTCAGAAGACTTAGAGCTAATGAAGTGGCTGGGAGTTGACTCTTACCGATTCTCTTTCTCCTGGCCACGAATCATGCGCACTGGCGAAGGTGCGCTGAACCCAGAAGGTATCGACTTCTACGAGCGCTTGATTGATGGCCTCTTGGAGCGAGGCATCAAGCCAGCTGCCACGGTTTACCACTGGGACCTTCCATCAACCTTTGGCGACCAAGGCGGCTGGACCTGGGAGCCAATCGCCGACAAATTTGCTGAGTATGCGGCTGTTCTGGCCCAGAAATTCGCAGACCGCGTTGACTCTTGGGCCACCTTGAACGAACCTTGGGTTTCTTCTTTCCTGGGCTACGCCACAAACATTCATGCGCCTGGAGCAAACGAGCCGGCCAAGGGTTTCGAGGCCGCCTACCGCCTGCTCCTCGGGCACGGCCGCGGCATCGAGGCGCTACGTGCCAACGGGGCCAAAAACACTGGACTGGTTTTGAACCTAACCACGATGATTGCCGAAGACGAGGGCACGCGTGAGGCAGCGTGGCTCATGGACGGTCTTCAGAACCGACTATTCCTCGACCCAGTAGCCGGTCGCGGAATTCCTGCCGATGTAATCGAAGCAACCAAGCACATCACCGACTGGGGTTTTGTCAAGGAATCTGAACTAGCTGAAATTGCCACCCCAATCGACTGGCTTGGCATCAACTACTACACACCAAACAGAATCGAGAGCCCAAGCGAAACCGACAAGGGTTTCATTGTTGGCCAAAACACCGATGTTTACCCAGGCATGCCAAACGTGAACTTCGTTCCCCGTGAGCCTCGCACCAACATGGGCTGGGAAATCGACGCTTCGAGCATGACCACGACTTTGCAACAGACCGCCGAGCGCCTGCCTGGAGTTCCCCTGTTCGTAACTGAAAACGGCGGAGCGTTCAAAGATGATGAAATCGTTGACGGATACGTGAACGACGAAGATCGAGTCGATTACTACCTAAACCACATCAACGCAGCTCTGGAGGCCAGAGATGCTGGCGTTGACCTGCGTGGTTATTACGCATGGTCGATGTTCGACAACCTTGAGTGGGCTGAGGGCTGGAAAATGACTTTCGGTATCGTGCATGTTGATCAGCAGACCATGAAGCGCACGCCAAAGGCTAGCGCCAGAATGTTCAAGCGCCTGCTCGAACTTCGCTAAAGGTATTTAGCCCTTTACCGATCCAGCTAGTAGTCCGCGAACGAAGAATCGCTGAAGTGAGAAGAACACAATCAGCGGAACAATCATCGATACGAAAGCACCCGCGGTTAGAAGCTCCCAACCGCTACCTCGAGTACCAACCATTTCGGCGATGCGCACGGTCATTGGAGCAACTTCCTTTACGCCTCCACCGAAGGTAAGACCAACGAGCAGATCGTTCCAGACCCAGAGGAACTGGAAGATCGAGAACGAGGCAATAGCTGGAACGCTTAGCGGCAAGATGATCTTCGTAAACAGTGTGAACCAGCCAGCACCATCAACGCGTGCAGCCTCAATCAGTTCGCGAGGAATCTGACTTAGGAAGTTGTGTAGCAGGAACACCGCCAATGGCAAACCAAAGATGGTGTGCGCAATCCAGATTGGCAGGAAGGTTCCCGTGATGTTGAGGTCGGGGATGATGGTGATTCCACCAATTACTAGACCCTTTGAAAACAGCTGCAGCAGTGGAATCAGAGTTAGCTGAATCGGAACAATCTGAAGGCCGAAGATGATGAAAAAGATTACATCTTTACCCTTGAATTCGAACCAGGCCAGTGCGTATGCGGCAAACAGGGCCAAAGTAATAGGGAAAACTACTGCCGGAATGGTTACGGCAAAGCTGTTTACGAAAAACTGTGCAAGTGGCGGGTTTGTGGTCGAACCTTCAAACAACACCGAGGCGTAGTTTTCAAGAGTAACGTTCGGCTTGGTGAAGAACATCCACCAACCGTTCTTGTTGATGTCGGCTTGCGGACGGAACGAACTGATCAAAAGTCCGAAGGTAGGAATGGTCCATAGAACCGCAATCAGGATTGCGGTTGCCGAAGCTAGTGGTGAGGAGAATATGTCCTTCGCTTTTTTGCGAGTGCTCATTAGCGTTCCGTCCTCTCTAAGCGAAGTTGTCGGATGTTGTAGGCGATGATCGGCAAGCATCCAACGAAGAGGATGATGGCCAAGGCGCTACCGTGGCCGTAGTCCATGGCTCGGAAAGACTGGGAGTACATTTCGTTGGCGATAACGCTGGTGGAGAAGTTTCCACCGGTCATGGTGCGAACGATGTCGAATACCTTCAAAGTTCCAATCATGGTGGTAGTTAGAACCACGACGATGGTTGAGCGAATCATTGGCAAGGTGATTCGGATGAATCGCGCCCAAGGCTTGGCCCCATCGAGCATCGCGGCCTCAACGACCTCGTCCGGAACGTTCTTCATGGCTGCGCCAAGAACGACCATGGCAAAACCGGTTTGGATCCAAATCATTACGACAATCAAAAGCAAAGTGTTTAGTGGCGCTTCAAGCAACCAGTTCGGTGGGGTTACCCCGAACGCCTTGGTGATAGCGCTTAGCAAACCGATGTCGGCTTTGAACTTGTTTGGCTGGTAGTCGTAAACGAACTTCCAAATCACACCGGCACCAACAAACGAGATGGCCATCGGCATAAAGATAAGTGAGGTAACCACGGCAGCGCGCTTCATGCGGTCGGTCATGTAAGCCACAGCAAGGCCAAGACCAGTTGCCAGAAGTGGAACTAGCAACACCCAAATGGCGGTGTTCTTTAGTACGGTCAGAATTTCTGGCATTGTGAATGCCCAGACGAAGTTATCGACACCAACAAACTCTTTGCTGTCGGAGTCCATGAACGCCATGATTAGGGTTCGAATGGTTGGGTAGACCAAGCCAATGAGCAAGAGCAAGCTTGCTGGAACCAGGAAGATTAGATACTTCAACCAGTCTTGGGTCTTTACGCTGGCACGACTGGCCACAAGGAAACAGATGTAAACAATTGCTGAAAAGGCAATAAGCCCGAGAACCAATTGCAACAGGTTAGGGCCGATGGTGTCCCATGGCGACTTTGTTAGTGCAAAGAACGAACTGTTCATCTACATCACTTCCGTTTTTGAAACTAAAACTAGAAAAGGTGTGGGCTTCTGAGGAAGCCCACACCCGCTCTAATCAGGCGTTAAGCCTAACTTACTTCTTTGGCCATGACTTTTCGATTGCGTCTAGAACAGCCTTGTCAGACTTTCCTTCTGCAACCCAAGCGGTCATTTCCTTCCAGAACGATCCGGCACCTACAGCAGCTGGCATTACGTCAGAGCCGTCGAAGCGGAAAGTAGTTGCGTTCTTTAGAATCTGAACTGCAACCTTGTTTACTGGGTCGGCTACGTTAGCCTCGTCTAGGCCCTTGTTAGCTGAGAACCAGCCACCAAGCTTTGCCTTCTTGTTGTTCCACTCTGGGGTGGTTAGGTACAACTGAACAGCCTGAACTTCTGGACGGTCAGAGAAAGCACCTACGAATTCTCCACCACCTAGAGCTGGCTTGTTGTCAGCTGATGAACCTGGGAAGTAGAACACCGAGATACCGTTTTCGGTGGTGGTGTCTGATGGGTCAACGATAACTGCACCGTTGTCGTCCTTCAGAATTCCACCAAGGAACGATGCCTGGCGGTGCATTGCACATGAACCGTCTACAACACCAGCGCCACCGGCCTGGAAAGTAGTGGTAGCAATCGACTTGACGTCACCAACGTACTTAGGGTTCTTGATGATCGAGCCAGCCTGGGCGATAGCCTTGGCAACTGCTGGGTCATTGAACTTAATGCCGTGGGTTACCCAAGCGTCGTAGGTCTCTGGAGACGCGGTACGAAGCATGATGTCTTCCATCCAGTCAGTTCCAACCCAACCGGTAGCTTCACCGGAGCCGAAACCTACACACCAAGGCTGAACCTTGCCGTCTGCAGCGATCTTGTCTGAAAGGGTGATTAGCTCGTCCCAAGTGGTTGGAACGGTGTAACCGTTGTCTGCGAATACCTTTGGTGAGTACCAAACGAATGACTTAACGTTTGCACCTAGAGGAGCAGCGTAGAACTTGCCATCTACGGTTCCGTAGTTCTTCCAGTCTGGGCTGTAGTTAGCGTCAACCGAAGCAGCAACTTCAGCGCTTGCCTCAACTAGGCCATTGCCAGCGAACTTCGCTAGTAGACCAGGCTGTGGGAAGATCGCTAGATCTGGTGCGGTTCCACCCTCAACGCGAACAGGAATCTGAGCTTCGAACTCCTGAGTTCCGTTCCAGTTGATGGTGATTTCGGTGCACTTCTCGAAGTCAGCTAGTGACTCCTTGAATAGTGCTGCCTCTGGGTCGATGATTGTGGTGTAAATCTCAACCTCGGTACCTTCGTGGCCCTTGTACTGGCTGTAGTCGTCACAGTTGACGGTGGTACCGTCGGTAGCTGCTGGAGCACAACCAGCGAAAACTAGTGCTGCGATTGCTGCTGATGCGGCAACTGCTAGAGCACGACCTTTCGATGACTTCATTCATATCTCCTATTGATATTGGATGCTCGTAGGTTACGAGTCCCTATAAAACTAGCGGCAAAGGGTGACATGAGACCAGCGAAATGGGTTTCGATTCAATAACAAATGACCTACTTTGTTCCACTACATTGTGAACGGATTGTGAACCTCCCGATAAAAGCTGGTTCGGGTTAGGTTTGATACATGAAACCCAAAGAACTTTCAGACTTTTTAGCCTCGCGTCACACCACCCGTGATTTTCTGTCGAAGCCGGTTTCCGACAAGCTCATCGACCAAATCATCACCGATGGTCTCACCTCTCCGTCATGGTCGAATACCCGCCCAATCATGGTGGCCGTTGCTAAAGGTGATGTGCGCGACCGGATCAGTCAGGAGTACCTGGCTCGCTGGGAGATTGTGGCACCGATTCGATCAAGCAAATGGGGTCAATTCAAACTTCTGTTCACACGTCGTGGGTTGCCAACCAGTAACGCCATAGTCGCCAAGCCCTATGTGAAGGAACTACTTCCGCGAGCGCAGCGGGTAGGCGCAGCCCTATTTGGCCACATGGGAATCGACCGCAAAGACCGAGCAGCCCGAGATGCTGCCTGGGCTCGTAACTACGAGTTCTTCGGCGCCCCGGTTGAACTATTCATCTTCACTCACACCAGCCTGGGTAAGTTCTCTGCCAACGACGCCGGCCTATTCGCGATGAACCTAATGCTTGGCGCTCACGCTCGAGGGCTCGGCACCTGCGCTCAGGGTGCGGTCAGTGCTTACGACGACATTGTGCGAGCAGAATTTGACATTCCGAAAGGTTACCAACTGCTCTACGGTATTTCTCTTGGTTATCCGAGCGACAACTCAGTGAACGACTTCGCCGCACCGCGACTGGCACCGAACGAAATCAAGCTAAAGCAGAAGTAATTACTTAGAGCGACCGCGGAATTTATCCATGGTGCGGTTGACACCGAAAAAGTCGGTTACCTTGTCGAACGCGCGAATCGGAAGCACTCGCACCACCGGAATCACATGAACGAACTTCGGCATAACCAGCATGGCCTTGCCCTTTTCCACCGAACGCAGAATCTTGGCAGCAACCTTGGTTTCATCGAGAATCGGAAGCAGCCAAGGAAACTTGGTTTGAACGCCGTCGAACATCCCAGTGCCAATGTAGTGCGGGCAAACAGTCAAGGTGTTCACCGAGCTACCTTTCATTCGCAGCTCAGAACGAAGCGATTCCATAAAACCAAAGGCAGCAAACTTGCTGGCTGCGTAGTCGGTTAACTTGGCAACTCCGAGCATGCCCGAGGCGCTCGAGATGGTGACCACGCATCCACGATTAGCTTGAACCATCGCGGGCAAGAATGCCTGAGTCATCCAGTAGAGCGAAAGCACATTGACCTTGTAGGTGCGCTCAATCGATGCCGGGTTCAGATCTAGGAACCAGTCGCCAGAAACCACTCCGGCATTATTGAACAAAACGTCGACCGATCCAACCTTCAGAGACAGAGCGTTTACGGCTTCGCGGTCGGTGATATCGATCTGGTGAGCTTCGGCCGAGCCGCCAGCCTTCTTGATTTCTGCAGCCACTTTTTTGGCGCTATCCAAGTTCATGTCCCAGATGATCACATGGGCGCCCTTAGCCGCCGCCTGAACACCCATTTGGCGCCCGAGGCCGCTTGCCCCACCAGTGATGAGAATGCGACTACCGTTTAGTGCAACTTTGTAGGTCATGAGATTCGGTTCCAAATTCCTAGTAGTCGGGTGAGCAAGGTTGCAAAGGCGCGGTTCGTTTGCTTGCCAATCGGGGCAATGCCAACGATTCGCTGAACCGCGATGGTCTGCGAGTTGGTGTACTTGAGTAAACCCTGACGGCCGTGACGACGACCGAGGCCGGAAGTTTTCATGCCACCCATCGGTGCATCGTGCGAGGCAAAGCTGGCGCTGAATCCCTCGTTGATGGTTACTGTGCCCGATTCCATTTGCTCGGCGGCACGCTTGGCAGCAGCCCCTCCCCAAACACTCGAGTTCAGACCGTATTCGGTGTCGTTGCCGCGGGCAACGGCTTCGGCGTCGTTTGCAACCTTGTAGATTGCAACAACCGGGCCAAAGGTTTCGCCGCGACCAAGGTCCATGTCATCCGACACATTGGTCAGAATGGTTGGCTCGAAGTAGGTTGGAGCGATGTCTGGGCGAACCTTGCCGCCAACCTCAACCTTGGCACCCTTGGCAACTGCCTGGTTCACCTGATCGCGCACTCGAACGAACTGCTTCTCGCTGATCAGCGGACCCATCGAAATTTCCCAGTCGTTGCCGGCTCCGAGTTTCATGGCTTCGGTGTTTGCAACAAAGTGTTTCACGAACTCGTCGTAGCTCTTTTCAACCACGTAGATTCGTTCGATACTCACGCAGAGTTGCCCGCTGTTGGCGAAACAGGCTCGAACCGCTCCATCGGCAGCCTTCACCGGGTCGGCGTCGGAGAGAACCAACATAGGGTTCTTGCCTCCGAGTTCTGCTGAGAAAGGAATCAGGCGTTCCGCGCACTGCTTGGCAACGATTCGGCCGGTAGCAGTTGAACCGGTGAACATCACGAAGTCGACCGCATTGATCAGGTCGGAGCCGTGAACACGCCCGCCGCCGTGAACGATAGAAACCAATCCTTCCGGAAGGCCAGCCTCAATCATTAGCGCCAACATAAGGTCGGCGATTTTCGGGGTCATCTCGTCTGGAAGCAAAACCACCGAGTTTCCGGCGATGAGGGCCGGAGCGATGTCAGTAGCCGGCAGCGTGAACGGATAGTTCCACGGAGTGATCACGCCAACCACGCCCACTGGGCGGTGAACCTCGCGGGTCTTGGTGAAAATTGGGAAAGCGCCACGACGTCGGTGGTCTTTCAAAATGCTGGCGGCATTGCGTCCGTAGTAGTGGCTCAGTTGAACGGTGTCGAGAAGTTCTTCGAAAGCGCTGAGACGATTCTTCTTGGTCTCTTCCTGAATCACGTCGAGGATTTGATCCTGCTTGGCCAAAACCAGTTTCGAGAAACGAAGGAAAATCGCAGCACGGGTCTTAACCGGTACTTTGGCCCACTCTTTTTGTGCCAGTCGCGCGTTGGCAACCACGTTGTTGATCATGGTCAAAGGCTAGCCGATAACCTCTCAGGTTGAGTTGTTAGCATTAATGAATGAAATTGAGAGGTGCGCTATCGGTAGCGCTCCTACTACTGGTGGGGTTGTCGGGGTCGCCTGCGGAAGCGGCGCCTAACACTAGCGATTTCTTCGAAAGTAAAACGGTTAGCCAAATCACTATTAACGTGACCGATGCCAGTGCAGCAAAGTTGGTGGCCGAACCCAAGAAATCTGTATCGGCCAGATTTTCAATCACCAATGAGGGTGCCGGGTTCAATTTCTCGAACCTGCCGGTGAAGTTTCACCTCAAGGGAACCAGCACGCTCAAGCAGAACCCGAGCCTGGTAAATAATCGCCCGAGTCTTCGCGTGAAGTTCAAACGCAGTGGTCCTCTGAAGCTTGGTTTCTTGGGAACGCTTAGTTCACTCACACTCAACTCGATGACTCAAGACGTTTCTAAGATTCACGAGTACTCCGCCTACAAGCTTTTCAACGCTATGGACGTGCCGGCGCCGAGAGTTGCCTACGCGCAGGTCACGGTGGTTATCGGCACCAGGTCAATCGACAAGGGCTTGTTCGCGATAATCGAACCTTACGATGACGTTTTTTTGAACGAGCGCTACACCACTCGCACCAAACACCTTTACGAGCCTTGCTACCACTGGACCGATGTGACCAAAGCCGGAGCTGCTAAGGGCGACGAAAACTGCGACACCGGACCGTTCGAGGTGAAAGAGGGCTGGAAGAGCACTCCGAACAAAGATGACCTTAGGTCTCTGGTGAACGTTCAAAAGATCACAGACAACGCCAAATGGTGGCAGGCCATGGACCGGTTCACCGACCGCGACGAATTCGTTCGCATGTGGGCGGTGGAAAATTTCACCTCGGCTTGGGATAGCTACTCGGGGGCAGTTATCAACAACTACTACCTGCGAAGCGATTCGATGGGAGTTTTCTCAATACACCCAACCGGGGCTGATGAATCGTTCAGCTACAACTTCAAAATGGACGCCCTATCGATCGGCTACCCGCTGATTTACGACAACTTCAAAATTCAGGCCAAGAACCGCGGCTCTATGTTCACCCGCTGCCTGCGCTACGAACCTTGCCGAAACCAGTACCTCGATGCCCTAAAACAAACCAAAGATGTTGCCAAGAAAATCGACTTAGTTGGTCAGATGGGTTCAGTTGCGAAACAAATTGAGGCTCCATCCGAGTGGGCGGTGCGTTCCGCCCAGAACTGGGTTGGAATGAAGAGCAACGAAGTTGATGCGCTCTTGAAAAAGTACGGACGCTAGGAATTTAGAACCGGGTGGCGCTTCACTAGTGAATGCATCACAACTCCGGCCGCTAGGAAAACTAGACCCATGATGGCCCAACCAGCCACGCCAAACCCAACCACCATGGCGGTGATGTAGAGCGGCCCAAACGTTCCGCCGATTCCCCAGCCGAGCGAGTAAACACCCTGGTACTGACCCATATGCTTTTCAACCGCAAGTTCGAACCCGATGCTCCACGAGCCGGCCGCGGCATAAAGCTCGCCCATGGTGTGCACAATCATGCCAACTGCGAGGATGCTGGCAGAAAGCCAGATGTCGAGGTTAGCTGCCGAGGCGTAAACCAGGCATGAAAGTAACAGGTAGGCGGTTCCCAGACGGAACTTCTTCACGCTCACCATGAGGTCTCCGGTGCCACGACTTAGGCGAATCTGCAGGATTGTGACCATGACGGTGTTGATTACAAAGAGAACCGAGACCCACCACTTCGGAACATCGGTGCTGTGCAAAATCCAAAGCGGTAGCGCGATTCCTTGAATCAGGAAGTGCAACGAAACCACGCCGTTGAGAATGGTTGCTGCCAAAAACCGCCAGTCTTTGAACGCAATAAGGTTGATCGGTTCACCCTTGGTGATGGTTGGTGCAATCCTTGGCAGCCGGGAAATGAATGTGGCTGCCCAGAGGAACATCAGGAAGTCGAGGGCGATGGTCGATTGGTAGGCAAGCGCGGTGTCGATCCAAAGTGCAATACCAGCGATGATGGTTCCAAACGCAATGCCCAGATTCGCCATAGCTCGTTGGGCGGCGCGAATCGTGACTCGGTCCTCACCCTGACCCATTCCGGAAATAACCGTGGAGGTAGCGGTGTGGCCCAAAGTTCCGGCCATCCAAACCACCACGTTTACGACGAGCAGCGACCAGAAGTCGCGCACAAAAATTAGTGGCAGTAGGGCGAAGGCTTCAACGATGTGCGCCACAAATAAAACACGCTTTGCGCCGAAGCGGTCGGCGATCATTCCGGCTGGAACTGAAAAGAACAGGGAAACCAGGCCGCCGGCTCCGAGTGCCAACGAAACCTCGTACGGGGAAAGACCAACAATCTGGGTGATATAAATAACCTCGATAGTCATGAACAGGCCATTACCGATGCGGCTAATTAGGGTTTGCCACGAGATTGCGCGAACCGCAGGGTCGTTGCGCAGTGCCCCGAGCCCTAGCTTGGAAAGGATGTATCTCACGACACCGACAACCTTGCCACTTTGGCTTTCGGGAAAATCATCTGTGAAACGGATTCGGCAAGTGTTTCGAACTCCCCAATCGAATCAGAGAAGGACACCAATTCCAGGTTCGCCACATCGAGGTTAGATGGTTTCTGCTCGGCGAAGTACACGAACTCATTTGGCGTTACCAATTTCTTCACCGTGACATTCTTGTCGTCAAGTGCAACGAAATCAACCCGTCCGCTTTCATAGAGTTCAAAGAGCTCGTTGGACGGTTTACCCTGTCGGGCAAACTTTTTGAAGAAACTATCCACCTGGGCAAATGCAACCTTTTGACCGCTATCGGCCGAATCCTTGAGTTGTTTTAGCAGCCAACTCTGACGACGCGAAGTGGAATACCAGTCACCCAGGAACACCGCATCGAACTGTCGTGAAACGTTTCGCTTTGCAGCCGGGGTGAATGCAAACGGTACCGGGAACCTGCGGGTTTCGGTTAGGTCGATGAAGTGACTTCCGCCCTTACCCTGAGCAACTTTCCTTTGCCAGCGCCCAAAAGCCGTGGCATAAATCTGACGGTTCGGGTGCTTCCAGTCGGGGGCGAAGTCGGTTCTAGAAAGAGAGTCGTACCGTGCCTGAATTACGTAGAGAACTTCAGGGATCTCGGCAAAACTTGAGGCGCCAAAAACCGCCTTCAAGCGGTGAAGGTACTCGGTGTCGGCTCCCTTGCGGGCGCCATCGAAGAAACCAAGACGCAAGAAGGTTGGGCTGTGGCGAATCATCATGGAGACTGCAACCGAGCGCTCGCCTTTTCGTAGCGGATAGTTGCCATCGCGAATGTCGAGCTGCAGGTGCTCGTTCACTCTGATCCCGCGACACCAGTTGCCGGCTAGTTCCGGCTTGTCGTCGAGGTTTTTAACCTGAAGCTCAAGGCGCATCGGGTGAGCCCAGTCGTCGGAGTCTTGGCCGGTTAGATAACGACCGTTGGCGTGCAACCATCCAGCATTTCTAGCGCCATAGGTTCCAACATTCTTTTCCAAGAGCACCAAACGGATTCTGGAATCCTTGGCTTGGAATCGATTTAGAAGGTCACGATACTCAGGGCCAGAGCCGTCGTCGACGATGATCAGTTCAAAGTTTGTGTAAGTCTGTTCCAAAATCGAATTGATAGCGTGCTCGGCATCGGCATCCGGTTTGTAAGTGGTCATGATTACCGAAACCAGTGAGTCTCCGGTGACCTTGGTGTTCAAATCATTTCCAGCGAGCTTTCGGAAAATGTTCGCACCAGGTTCAAGTGGTTTTAGTTTCTTTCCGATGGAGCCAAACAACCCAGCGAATTCTCTGTGCCAGGCTTCGGGGGTTTGGTCATAGCTGACTGCGGTTCTCACGAAAGAGTGCTTGGCTTGGCGGGCGGCCTTTTCGCCAAGCCCGCCGTGAATCAAAAGGAAGTTGTAATAATCGAGCTGGCTCGAGGTGAGTTTTATTTTGGAAGTCGAAGTTACGTGCTCGAAAATCTCCAACGAGGTGGCCCTGGCTGCTTCTCCGTTGAGAAGTCCGTAAACCCTGGCAAACCCAACCGCGGCCAATGGTGACGAGGTGGTTTCTCGAAAGTTCGCAACGTACTCATCGGCAGTCTCGGCAAGGTCTCCGCTGGCAGCTCTAGCCAGAAGATCGGCTGCGGCCAGCGACTGGTTTTTCAGTGCGAAAAACTCGAGGTACTTTGGGTCGCGAAGATGCGGAAGCTGTTTGCGAAGTTCGGTTACCGCAGCTTTGCTGAGGTTTTTACTTTTTGCCATTGCTGGCTTTTTCGTAATCGAGCACAGCCTGGCGGTATTCGTTTACTACAACCAAATTGCGAGCAACTTCTGCCTCAAGGCTGGCGGCACGAGCTCGGTCGAGGCGGGCTTTGTTGGCGAAAACGAGCACAACCACTCCGAGCAAAACGGTGAAGATGACGGTGGCTGAAATCACGGCGATTTGTTGAACTACACCCGCATCGACTCCAGAGCCAACCCAGATGCTAAGCAGGGTTACCCAGAGCAAGATGAGCACAAGCAGGAACGCGCTGACGGCTAGAACCACAAAGGTCATTAGGTTCTTGAAAATAAAGTTCTTGATTTCGGCGAATAAGGTTTGCACTCTTTAGCCTTTCTTGGCAAAGGCGTTTTGCGCCTCAAGTTCATTCTCAATAATAGGGGCAAGCGATTTGGCAAAGCTGGCGGTGAGGTGGCCGTGGTCGCGCATCACGGTGTATCCGTTGAGTGCGATCTGGCAAACATTATCTGGGCAAATAGTTGGGGTTAGGTCGATTACATGGACCCCGGGGGTCTGTTTGCCGGCATTGAATAGCGAATCATTGCCTAGAACATCTTTATTTGCCGGCATCGCGCAGTAGCCAGCGTTCTTGAGGTTGCGCTGCAAGCACTCGAGCGCTCCCGACATCAGCGGAACATCGCGAACCGCAACCACTTTGGTTCCGCGCTCGATTAGCGGTGTCCAAGCCAACTGAAAAGACTTAGCTCCGTATTCTGGAGTTCCAAGTAGCCCGTCTTTGTGGTTTGCGGTCACA
The DNA here is from genome assembly GCA_041180065.1 of Actinomycetota bacterium. Classification (GTDB taxonomy): domain Bacteria; phylum Actinomycetota; class Actinomycetes; order Actinomycetales; family Microbacteriaceae; genus Rhodoluna. The sequence continues at coordinate 30,882 of JBEGSI010000008.1, forward strand.
AACACGAAATCGAATTCGTCCTGATTCGCCAGAATTACTCGAACCTTGTCATTCCAGCGATTACAAGCTGCCTCGCGTGGGTCGCGAACCTTCACAAAGTGTCGTCCGATAAATGGGCAAGCCGAACGCACGTAGGTGGTGATCTTCCAATCGCGCTTTTTCGCTAGTTCTTCAACCGCTGGGAACAGAGCCATCATGTGGCTGTCGCCGAGAACCGCTACCGAGATCAAAGCGTTTTCGTTTCCGAAGTGGCAAATTCTCACGGCGGCACTGGACCCTTGTGAGGCGCACTTACTTCCGGTGGCGATCTTTGAAACATCGAGTGAAGCTAAGGCTGGGTCCGGTTGCAAGTCACGCTGAACGCTCTCGTTCTTGAATTCGGCAATCGCCTGGGTCCTGGCGCCTTTCGAAAGTTGCCAAGCGCCGGCAAAAACAAAAGCGACAACAGCTAGCCCAACCAGGCTGACCGAAAGAAATCGTTTGGCTGAAACTAACTTCAGTTTCTTGCCGAAGCGAATGGGAGCTTCAACGAAGCGCGTGGTTAGCCAAGCGAGCAAGGCGCTCAAGACCAATAGCGCCGTAAGCGTCAAATTGTTTAGAGCCTTGCCGGTCAGTTCGTTTGCGAAAACGATTAGCGGCCAGTGCCAAAGGTAGAGAGCGAATGAAACATCGGAGACGAAAACGTTGCTTCGATTAGTTATGTTGGACAGTTGATTGTTCTGCATCGACGAATTCGCCCAGATTACGAGAGCAGCACCGAGCACTGGAACGAGAGCGATGTAACCGGGGAAGAGCGAGCTCGAATCAATGAAGAAGAACGATCCAAACAGCAGAACCCAGCCAAGGTAGTAGAGAGCGCTGGCTGCCTTGTCGCCGACCCCTCGAGCAAAGAGCGCCACCAGCGCACCCGCACAGAACTCCCAGACGCGGGTGAAGGTGGAAAAGTAAGCCGGCGACGCATCGTGAATAGTAGCCGTAATCGAGTAGCCATAAGAAGCTAAGAAAATAAGACCGACGGTGAGTTTGGCGGCAACCTGCGAGTGCGACTTGGCAAGTTTCCAGATCAGGAAAATCGCGAGCGGCCAGATTAGATAAAACTGCTCTTCAACGGAAAGCGACCAATAGTGCTGGGTGGGAAGCGGTGCTTCGTCTTTCGCCAGATAGTTCACGCTGTCGCCAGCCAAGAACCAGTTCTCCGCAAACAGGAGGCTCGCCAGAATGTGCTTGAACGCCTTCACTCGATCGAGAACGAGAGTGATTGTGGCAACAGCGGTGGCGGTTACGGCTAAAACCGCAACAGCACTTGGAAGGATTCGTCTGGCACGCCTAGCCCAGAACTTCGCGAACGAAAACTCGCCAGATTTCAATTCCTTGAAGAGGTGATTGGAAATCAGAAAGCCCGAAATTACAAAAAACACGTCGACGCCGATGAAACCGCCAGGAAGCGCACTCGGCCATAGGTGAAAAATAACCACGCCAAGAACGGCAAACGTTCTTAGTTTCTGAATGTCTAAGCGCAAGTTCACTTAGCTGCCGTGGCCTCAAGAAAACGAAGAGTTCTGGCGTAGCGCTTAGCGAGTGCCTTCTCGGAAATTTGATTATCTGGCGCCACCTCGGATACGTCGTTTAGGCAGAGTGTTAGAAAACGTCCTGGTTTGAGAGCGAGATCAATCAGCGGCATGATTGCGCTGGCTTCATTCATAGGCACGTATTTATAACTGGAATTCATAGCGGGTAAGGCGAGCTGATTCCCGGCGGCCAAATAGAAAGCCAAGAGTTCCGGCAAAATCGCCTCGGAAGTTCGGAACTTGCTCCTGGCAGTTTCGGCAAGCTCTGCCGGAAACTCGCTCCAAAGTTTCTGCATGATGGTCTTGGTTAGCGGGTATGGCGCATGCTCCGGCATGCGGTCATCCACCGACCAACCCTTGGCTTTGGCCAAATCAACCGCCTTCCAGCGAGCACGGTAGAGCACTTCGTTTTCGGCAAGAGTCTCGGCTGCGGCAAAACGGGTCTCGGTGAAGCGTGTTCGAATTTTGTCTCCGTCGAACCAGTCTTCGACAACACTCGAACGACCAATAAACACATCGTCGTTGAGGTAAAGAAAACGCTCAGAAAGTCCTGGGATCAAATGGAGATGTGCTGTGATGGCGCGTGAGTTGAAAGTTGGAAGAAACTTTTCCGGGATGAATTCTGAATGGTTCACCAAAACGATTTCAAACGGTAGGTCGTGCCCGAGACTCGCCAGATTCGGCTGTTGGTCGTCGACGACCACATAAACGTTGCGAATAAACGGGGCATTCACTGCCAAGAGTTTGATTGAGGTGAGCAGTTCGTTGAACTGGCGAAACCGCGAGGCGGAGGCGGCAACCTTGGTTTCGCCGGTCGGTCGAAACTGTGCTCGCTTGGCCTTCCACTGTGGGTCTTGATCGTTGACCCAGAGGTAAACGGCATCGACTTCTCTTGCAAGATCTCGCTTTGCACTTGTTGCGGGTGCCTTACCAATGAGTTTGGCGAAGCCGAAAACCGCAGCCTCAGCCAAGGAGCACTTGGCGGCGGTTTTCAAAAGCGCGCGGATCACTGAACTCCTGCAAGTGCTTTGAACTCGTCCATGAGTTCTTTCGCTTCACCGGTTGGGTTCGGAAAGTGCGGAAGGTAAATCTTTAAATCGTGGGTGCGAAGTTTCTCCTGAAGAGCGTCGAGAGTTGGCTGGGTGATACGTCCGGCCGCGAGCGCCTCGTTCAGATTCGCTGTGGCAATGCGGGCTGCGCTAACCCGGTCGCGCAGGGTGCGAATTTCAGCGTGGGTTTGAGTGATCGAACGTGTGGCATTCACGCGCACACGCCACAGATAAATAATCTTCGGGGTGAGCACAACCTTCGCACCTAGAGCCATGATTTTCGAAGAAACGATCAGGTCTTCAAAGTAAACGTGAAGCGGCCAAGACAGCTTGTTGGCCTTCCAGAACTCCCAGCTAATCAACTTGTTCCAAGGCGTGGAGTCGTAGATCATCTTTGGCTCGGCTTCTAGGGTCAGCAGTTCTTCGCGGCGACCCTGATACAGGAACCGAGTGTCACGACGGGGGAAAATACCGAGTCCAACAAACTTGGCACTCTGGCCGTTGACCATGTCGGCGCCAAACTTCTGGGCGAGACGAGCCAGTTTCGAAATGGTTCCTGGCACCATCACGTCGTCGGAGTCTAAAAAGATTATGTAGTCGGTTTCACCAACCTGGTCGACGCCGGTGTTTCTGGCGGCACCGAGACCGTCGTGAGTTCCGCGCACGATGGTGAGGTCGAAACGCTTCTCAAAAGGTCGGGCCTTTTCGATGCTTTGGTCGGTGCAGTGGTCGTCGACGAGGATTACCCGCAGGTTTTTGTAGCGCTGAGCAGCCAGCGAACGCATTGCCTGAGCGATGAACGCTTCAACATTGAAAGCAGGAACGACCACGGTTACTTTCACGGCAAATTTGTCGAGTGGTTTGAGGAGCGAAACGAGGTTCAGCCAGAGCGCCAAAAGCCACTCCATCACCACCACAGACGGCCGAGACTCGGCCAGCCTCTTCAATACCCGACGCATAGTTTCAAGGATACAAGGTAGGCTTTTCGCATGGCTAAAACTGCGATTATTGGGCAAGGTTACGTCGGTTTACCCCTTGCAATTGGGCTGGCAAACGCTGAAAACCAGGAACTTATTCTTGGCTTCGACGTGTTCGAGAAGACCGTAACCAACCTCAACAACGGCATCTCACACATCGACGACATCTCCGATACTGAGCTAGCAAACGCCATCAAGCGTGGCTACCGCGCCACCAACACTCCTTCCGATCTTGGGCTCGTGAACACCATTGTTATCTGTGTTCCAACGCCGCTTCACGAGACCGGCGAACCAGACCTTTCCTACGTGGTTTCTGCAACCGAAACCATTGCAGCAAACATGGCCAAGGGCACCTTGGTGATCCTTGAATCAACCACCTACCCTGGCACCACCGAAGAGTTGGTTCGCCCAATCCTAGAAAACGCTGGATTCACCCTTGATGTCGACTACTTCCTAGCGTTCTCGCCTGAGCGCATCGACCCGGGTAACAAGAACTACAACATCACCAACACCCCAAAGATTGTTGGTGGTTCGAGCACCGAATCAACCAAGCGTTCGGTTGCGTTCTACACCCAGTTCATTGAGACCGTGGTGGAAACCGTTGGTACTCGTGAGGCTGAAACCGCAAAGCTTTTGGAAAACACCTACCGTCACATCAACATCGCGTTGATCAACGAGATGGCGATGTTCTGCAAGGAACTTGGAATCGACATTTGGGAAGTTGTTCGCTTGGCTTCGAGCAAGCCTTACGGTTTCCAGGCGTTCTACCCAGGCCCTGGCGTTGGCGGTCACTGCATTCCGGTTGACCCGAACTACCTTTCCTTTGAGGTAAAGCGCCGCCTCGGTCGCCCATTCCGTTTCATCGAAATGGCCACAGACATCAACACCGGCATGCCGGCCTACGTGGTTGAGCGCATTCAAGACATCTTGAACGACAACGACAAGCCACTAAAGGGCGCCAAGGTTCTACTTCTTGGCATCACCTACAAGCCAGACATCGCCGACCTGCGCGAATCGCCTTCGCTCGAGGTGGTTAGCATCCTTCGAGAGAAGAACGCTGACCTACGCTTCTTCGACCCATTTGTGCCAACCTTCAAGTCGCACGGTGAAGTTCTAACCGGTGAAAGCAACCTAGATGAAGCGCTTGCCGAAGCCGACATCGTGGTGCTACTTCAGGCACACGCCGCCTACAACCTTGCCGACATCCAGGCCAAGTCGAAGTTGGTCTTCGACACCCGTGGCAAGATGACCGGCGCCAACGTAGTTCGTCTCTAAAAACATGACCGCCTGGGCGCTCATTCCGGCTCGCGGAGGCTCAACCGGAGTTCCTCGCAAGAATGTTCGTTACCTCGGCGACAAACCGCTAATCGCACACACCATTGGCGCTGCCCGCGCGGTACTCGGAAACAACGTTGTTGTTATCACCGACGACGATGAGATCGCCGAAATTTCTGCTCACTTTGGCGCGCAGGTTTTACGCGAGCCGAAGACCACCGGCAAAGCGACCTTGGACGAAGTTGTGGTGCGAACCATTCCGGAGCTGTTCCTCCTCGGAGCTAAGCCTGAAGATGTGCTGCTCACGGTTCAACCAACCTGCCCGTTCCTTACCCCCGTTCGTATCGAACAGGCTCTGGCTGAATTTGCCGGTGGTGCCGCAAGCGTTATCACCGTCGTCGACGACCGCCATCTTGGCTGGCAGATCGATGAAAACGGTAAGCCAACCCCGGATTACAAGGCTCGCGTAAACCGCCAGCTGCTTCCGCCGCAATTCCGTGAAAGCGGGGCCATCATCGGCGCTCGCATCGACAACATCCTGGATAAGGGCACTCGAATCATTCAGCCGATTTCGTTGATTGAACTAGACGCCAAAGAGGCCATCGACATCGACACTTTCGCCGACTGGGCGGTTGCCGAGCACTACGCCACTCGCAAGCAAATTGTTTTCAGAACCGATGCGTCTAAGAACCTTGGCATGGGCCACGTTTACCGAGCTCTGGCAGTTGCTCAAGAACTAGCTCGTCACGAGTTGGTTATTGTGCTTTCCAAGGATCAAGAACTTGGCCAAACTTTTTTCGCGGAATACCCGTTCCGTGTTGAATTGGTTTCCAACGACGACGAATTCGCTCAGTTTGTTCGCGACAACAAAACCGATTTGGTGATTCTAGACCGCCTCAACAACGACGCGAAAATCGTTTCCGATTTGCAGGCAACCGCGAAGGTAGTGACCTTTGAAGATCTCGGTGAAGGAGCTGCGATTGCCGACCTCCTGATTTCCGATCTCTACCTGAACCCTGCGGTTTCCGCAGAGCACCAGTTGGCTGGAGTTGAGAATGCGATTCTGGCACCGACCTTTGAGTCACTTCCTCGCAAGGCAAAGATTGAACCTTCTGTTGATGAGCTGTTGCTACTGTTCGGAGGCACCGATCCGTCGAACCTTGCCGTGAAAAGCCTGAATGCCCTCGAGGAAATCGGCTTTGCCGGCATCGTCACCGTGGTTCGCGGGCTTGGGGCAGAGCCAATTGATTTCAGCAAGTTTTCACTCAAGATAAACCCGCTCTCCAATGTCAAGAACATGCCTGCCGTTATGGTCAAGGCGGATTTGGCGCTTTCGTCGGCTGGGCGAACCATCACCGAGTTGGCCTGCCTGGGAGTGCCAACTATTTGCATGGCTCAAAACGCCAAAGAACTCACCCACGCTCACACCACCGAAGCCAATGGCGTGAAGATGCTTGGTCTTGGTAATGAGGTTTCGACCGAACAGTTAGCGGCCAACATCCAGATTTTGATTGAAGACTTCGAGCAGCGTAAACGACTAAGTGAAAACGCACTTCGAGCAACGAGCAGCCGTTCAAACACCAAAGTGGTTGAACGAATTCTGGAAAAGCTATTTAGCTAGCTGATCCCAGCTGATTGGTCGGTTTCCTTCAATCGGAACCGTAACTTCTTTGCCAACCACGTCGTCCCATTCGGCAATTTCAATACCAACGTTTGAACGAAGGGCAACTAGGTCTTCTTCGGTGATGATGTGGCCAACAGCCAGATCGCGAGAAGCTACAACACGGCGACGAGCGTTGCTGATTGCCTGATGTTGAACCGAAAGGTCGAGTGAGTCACCGCCGTAGATGTTGCGGTAAATTGCCAGGCGCTCGGTGAAAGCCTTTAGATCTGCTTCGTCGACTGCGTGGTAGTGGTCGTTTCCGTGACCCTGCTTGTTGTCGGTGAAGTGCTTCTCGATAACACGCACGCCGAATAGCGCAGCCATTTCGAGTGCCGGCACAGTGCCGTCATCTTCAGGTCGAACGTGGTCGGAGTAGCCAATGCAAACGCGCTCACCGAACTTCTCCTGCAACACCTGGATTTGCTTGAGCTGCGCGTGTGCGTGCGGGGTTGGGTAGTTCAACACACAGTGCAGCAGAGTTACGGTTGGTGCGCCGGCTTCAAGCAGCACGTTTAGCGAACGTTCGATTTCTTCGTGGCTCGAAGCCCCTACCGACATGATGGTCGGACGCCCGGTTTTTCCAATCTTGCGAAGCAGAGGAATGTTGGTTAGGTCGGCCGATGCCACCTTTGTCAAAGGCATTAGCGGAGTGAGCATGTCGACGGCTTCGAGGTCGAACGGGGTCGACATGAAAACTACGCCATTTAGCTCACAGTGCTTGGCAAGTTCCGCATACTCTTCTGGGCCGAAGTTGTCCCAGCGAGTGAATAGCTCGTGCTGGCTGGTGGTTGGCTCCTTCGACTGGTCCCAGTAGGCAGGGCTGTCGTTTTTGGTTGCAAGCTTGTCGGCTTTGTAAGTCTGGAACTTGGCAGCGTGACCACCACCGCGGGCAACCTGCTCAATCATCTCTTTGGCGCGCTCAAGCGACCCTTCGTGGTTCACGCCAATCTCGGCAATGATGAACGGGTTTAGGAAACCGTAGGTCTCGCCACCAAACTTAAAATCAATCACAGGGAATTCTCCTTCGCATAATAATTATCGGGGTTGCCAGCTACTTTGGCGGCCCGAACGAAGTCCCCGATGCGATTCAGATCGGAAATCACCGTGACATCGCCTGATTCGATAGCTCGTTTCATGTTTTCATAGCCCGGCAGCGGCAAAACTAGCACCTTGGAACCAAGAGCCATTCCCTCGTAAAGCGTGGTGCTGAACGCGCCAACCAAGTAGGTGCTCTGAGCGAGCAACTCTAGAAACACCGGTGTCTTGTGGCTATAGCTGAAGTTCTTCGGTAAGCCGGCTTGCGGGTATGCGGCTAAGTCTTCATTTGGGTGCAGGCGATAAATCACTTTGAAATCTGGCAGCGCCAACGCTGCCGCAACAGCAGCTTTTTGTAGTTCTTCGGAAACTGCTCCCTGGGAGGTGAACATAAGTTGTTTCGGGTCTCGCGAAATCTTTGAAAGAGCATCTCGAGTTTCATTGAATGCTCTGCTCGCGCCAGAAACCTTGGCGGTCATTCCAGTTGGAAGTGCTGCAGACTCGGCCCAGAACTTACCCCAGAGCAAAAGTTCATCTGGTGTGTGGTCTAGTTTCGGTGAACCGAGCGGGTACGAATAGGCTGGGTGAAATTCGTTCACGAAGCCGTGCTGGATCTCGTGCACCCTAACTCCCGCTGCATGTGCAGCCAAGACGATCCATTGGTTGCTGTAGGCGTCGACCAGGTAAAGGTCTTGAACCTTCAACTGCTTGAAGTAGTCGGTGAACACGGCAACATCGGCTTCCAGGTTTAGAAGTAGAGCCTTGGGGAGCGCTAGTGAATCTAACTCCACTCCAAACTCTGACTCGAATAGGGCAACTACTTTGGCCCACTTGGCTTCGATTCCAGCACGAGTTAGCTTGCGAGTGACCTTGCCGAGGATTCTTGCACGAGCTTCGGTTCGGGCGGTGTGCTGAACCCTCGAGATCCAATCCCATTCCAAGACTTTTGGTGCTTTGCCAGAAGCCGCTAGAACTTCGGCGATGGTCTGAGAATAAGGGTCTACTCCGCCGACCAACCGACGGAACGGAATCACCAGCTGAGGTGTTTCTGGCGCATTAGAGAAATCAAGGCCAATTGGCTCTGGTTTTGCGGGCTTCGACGCCGTTGCCGGATGCGGATCACTATAAATACCCAAAGCCACAGCAACCGCATAGAAGAACTTCACTCGGCGAAGTGAATAGAGTTGCCAGCCACCGATTCGCGATTCCAAAAGCCCGTGCTCGGCTTCGAGTTCGGTGAACCGTTTCCAAAAATCTTCGAAGGTCATTTGCAGTCCTACTTACTCAACGTGAAGCTGTCGAGAACCACACCCGCCGCAGTTCGGAAAACTCCGCGAAGTTGGCTGTTGTTTACATAAAGGAATAGGGCACCGAAATACTTATCGAGGCAAATTTTTGAACCGTAGACTGGCGGATTCTTGCACTTGTAAAGCTTGGCTCCTCCGGTTCCATCAACGATGTAGGTGGCGCTGTGACGAACCATGCGCTCATAGGTGTGATCGTGGCCGCTGATGATGAGGTCTGCTCCCATGGCTGCGTAATCCCACTGGTAGCGCTTGGTGGAACTATGTTTACCCGAGGAATATGGCGGGTGGTGAAGGATCACAACCTTAAAAGTTCTGGACGAGTTGGCCAAGGCCTTGATAAGCCAGGCTTTTTGTTCTTCTCGGACAGCCTTGGAGCGCATGCCGGCTTCGCTGTCGAGGATGAAAAAGTCGACTTCCGATTCAGCTTCATAGACGAAGGTTCTGGAACTCGGCGATTGACCAAAGAAGTCGTCAAAGTCGCCAATGCCCATTAGGTAATCGTGATTTCCGGTGGCAGCAATTAGCTCTTGCTTGTAATAGCGACCGACCAGGCGTTCATAACCGGCCTTCTTGTAGCGATTATCGCCAACGGTAAGAGTGATCGACGGAGAAAACCGGTTGACCATTCTGGCTACAGCGGCTTCGTTCTTGTTCCCTACCCCATAGTCTCCGATCACCGCAATGGTTTGCGGCACCTGTGAGTAATCGGTTGGAGTCGGTTTTGGCTGGTCGGTTGTTGTACAGCCACTAAAAGCGATGAGCGAAAGTGCCGTGGCCAAAGCCAAGGCTGCGCGGTTCAGGGTTCTACGCAATTGGTCTCAAACTCATCCAGGGTCAGCAAAGGCCTTTATGCCTTTTCAAAAACTAGACTATACCCATGCTCGTTACCCTTACCGGCGCCTACCGCAATGCTGGAGACCACCTTATTGGCACCCGCGGTCGCGCCCTTCTAAGCACCTATGTCGACAGCGACATCGTGAACGTCGACCGCAAAAATATCACCGATGAGCACTACGAACTTTTCAACGATGCCAAGGCTGTGATTCTTCTCGGCGGACCTGCTTACCAGAGCGAAATCTTCCCAAAGATTTACCCGATTGATTTAGAACGAATCAAGACCCGTGTGATTCCAATGGGCCTCGGTTGGAAGGGTGCATTAGGCCAAGACCCAGCTAGTTTCGAGTTTTCGCCTGTCGCCAAAGATGGCGTGGTTTCGCTTCACAAGAAGATCAAGACGTCATCGGTTCGCGATGTTCTAACCCTGGAAATGATACGTAACCAGGGAATCAAAAACGTTGAGATGACCGGATGTCCAGCCTGGTACAAACTCGACGACTTAGAGAAGGACTACACCTTCCAGAGCGAGGTGCGAAACATCGCTCTCAGCCTTCCGGCTAAGCCTTATCGTGAGCTAGTTGATCTAATTACTGAAATCAGCAAGATGTTCCCTAAGGCCAAAAAGACCATGGTCTTTCACCACGGTTGGAAGCCTAACAACTCGGCGTTTGGAAAATCGATGTTCAAGTGGCACGTAAAACTTGCCGCATTTGGCGCACTCAAGGGTTGGGGTGCGGTCAGCGTAGCCGACGGACTTGAGAAGTTCGAGCGAGTTTACTCCGAAGCCGACCTGCACCTGGGCTACCGCGTTCACTCGCACATCTTCTCGTTATCGGCCAGATCAGCCAGCATCCTGGTGAATGAAGACACTCGAGGCGTGGGTCAGGTACAGACTCTCGGTGGCGAGATACTCATGGCCGGTGGTGGAGCTAAGCCAATACTTAAGGCAATTGAGCACCACCTTGCCACCAAGGGCGAAAACAGCGCCAACGGAGTCGCAGTTATGAAAGAAACCTTTCCAACCATGCTGAAGTTTTTGGAAACTATCTAGCGGTTGCCGCGAGTTGACCCATTAGGTCGAACTTCTCACCAAGATATTTGGATCCTTCTTTAGATAAGTGACCCTTGTCTCGGTAGATAAATATTTCTCCCGCAGAAACCTGACATGCCTTCACATCACATATCAGGTCCTCCAACCTAAAGAAGCCGGCCGTGGTTGAGGCTTCTTCTAGATAGCCGGTGGCCGCTTTCAATAGATTCACTTTTGGCGAGAAGTTACACTCCGTAAGGGGGGAGTCGTTCACGAACGCTCGCGACAAACACTGTCCGGTGTCTTCATTGTTTTTAGGTGCTGGCGCTACGATCACCACTCGCTTGCCCAGCTCTTGGATCTGGGAAATCGTGTACTGCAGTAGGCCGATGCCGGAGCGACCGGTGGCGTAAACCTCGTCATACTTGTCGAGGCCACGGCCGCCTGGATTCAGTGCGTCATCCCATGGTGATGCGAGGATCACGGTTTTGATGCCGTCCTGGGTCTTCAACCATTGGTACACCGAATCATTGTGAGCAAGACACTCTCGTCCTTGGTCTAGACCATAACTTTCGTTTTGGTGAGCCCAACCTAGAACCGGCGCGCAGGCTGAAAGGGTTTGCTGAGTGAAAGCCAGCTTAGTGGCGCTCGAGGCCAAACCCTGGGCTAAGTGCATGGCATAGGAGTCGCCCCAGAGCAGCACTTGCGGATTCGATCCGTTTGAGCAAGCCGGGTTGTTAGCAACGAACTTGTTGCATGAATCGTTCAGTCCCTTGTTCACTTCCACGCGATCAGCAACGTCAACGAAGCGAACACCAGAAACCGGCGAAGTACGGCTTTCGTTTATTGCCGTGCGACTCGCCACAAAACTCACCGCAAAAACAGCGACGGTGACCGCGGCAGTGGCAGCAAAAATCCATCGACGACTGAAGCGTCGACGGTTTCTGATTGGGTTTTCGATGAACCGCCAGGATAGGTATGCGAGTGCCAGTGCCAGAGCGATAAATGGAAGAAACTCCACCGGGGTTGGCGCGTGAAGACTAGCGATTCGGAAGAACGAGAAGATTGGTTGATGCCAAAGATAGGTGCTGTAGCTGATGAGACCGATTCCGACCAACACCTTGGTGCTGAGAACGCGATTGGCTAGGGTTCCTTCGCCGGCGTACGCGATTACCAGGCAAGTGCCGAGAATAGGAATGAGGGTGATCAGCCCAGGATGAGGAAGCTGATTGCCGAGGAAGAACATCGAACCGACGATTGCTGCGAAGCCCGCAACGCTAAGCCACTGATTCGACATGGCGCGGAACTCCCGTTTTGAAAGTGCCACCGCCACCAAGGCACCGCCCATCAGTTCCCAGGCTCGGTACTGCAGCAGGTAAAAAGTGTTGGAGGGGTCGCCGGTGAAAACAATGGCTGCCAACAAACTGCCGATTGCGACTACCGAGAGCACTGGTACGAGGAACCGCTTTCCAACGAATCTCCAGAGGAGCCAGAGGATAAGTGGGAAGAATACGTAGAACTGCTCTTCGATTGCCAGCGACCAGGTGTGAACCATTGGGTTCAAGTCAATGTCGGCATCAAAGTAGCCGGTGTGGCCGAGGAAGAAATAGTTCGAACCAAAGTAAAGAATCGAAACTACCGACTGGAGAAATAACTTGAACTGGTCGGTGAACATCAGGAACCAGCCAGCGACGACACTCACCAGAATTACTGCAAACAGTGCCGGGAGAATCCTTCGAGCACGACGTTCATAGAATCCAATTATGCTGACGCGACCGGTCGACGACAGCTCGTTTAATAAAATCGCGGTGATTAAAAAACCGCTGATGACAAAGAATACGTCGACGCCGAAGAAACCACCCGGCATCCAGCTAAAGCCGGCGTGATAGAACAACACCGGAAGAATTGCGAGACTTCGCAACCCATCGATTTCCCGTCGATGCAACATACCTAGAATTTGAGTTTCTTGAAAATGACAAACGGAATCGAGCGAACCACAAACATAATCAGGCGCCAAAGTTTAGGTGAGTAGATCACTCGCTTTCCCTTGGCAAGTCCAGCAACGATTACTTTGGCAACGCTAGCCGGGCTGGCCATCTTGCCCGAGTGCTCTGCGGTCATTGGAGTTGCTGTTGGACCAGGTTTGATGATCGATACTCGAACGTTGCTACTAGCGAGTTTCTGCTGCAGACCCTCAACATAGGTTGCGAGGAAAGACTTTGCAGCGCCGTAACTGTAGTTATAGGCGCGCCCACGGTCTCCGGCAACTGAGCCAATCACTCCGAGCGTTCCAAAACCCTGTTTCTCGAACAAACCGGCAAGAGCCTCGGTGAATAAGGTTGCCGAAATCACGTTGAGTTCGAGCTGCTGCTTCAGGTGCTCCAAATCCGATGACGCGGTAGCTTGGTCGGTGAGCGAGCCTTGAGCCACAAGAGCTAGGTCTACCGGCTTGCGGCTAAGCGATTCGGCCAGCGATGATGCAGCGCTTGCCGAGTTCAGGTCGATGGCGAGTGAAGAGAACTTTGACGTTGAAAAACGAATACTCAGATCGGCTTCGGTTGCTTTCAAACGTTCCGCAGAGCGACCAACCAACAAGAATTCGTGCTCACCACCTGCCGCCCACTCGGCAATACAGGCGCGCGCGATTGCCGAAGTGGCTGAGATAACAACGATGCGCATGATTAAAGGCTAGTCAATTACTCGTCTGGAGAAGTTGGATACCGCGCCTGGATCTCGATACTTTTGGAACTCGGTCAGACCAGGGAAACCAGCACTGAATGCCTCCCTGCTCATGCGAGCATCCTTGCTCGGGTTCAAAGCTCCGCCAGCCTCGAACACGATCGAGTCGAGCCTTTGCATCAGGCCCTCGGTTTTCTCTCCGCGGTTTGGGAAATCTAGTGCGAGGGTGACTCCATGGCGTGCAAAGGAAAGTAGCCCGGCAGGTTTTCGATCGGCGAAAGTCTTTAGAACGGCAAGGAATGAGCCTTGGCCAGACTTTCGAATGACGTCGAGCATTTCCTCGGTAGCGGCAGCGGCATGATCCATCGGAACCACCGACTGGTATTGAAAGAATCCTTTGGGGCCGTAAATACAGTTCCAGTTTCGAACGCCGTCTAGTGGGTAATAGAACTCGCGGTAATGCATCTGCCTTTTGCCGGCCCCTGCTTTCTGCAGTTGGAAGTAGCCGGTGTTAAATAAGTCGAGCGTCAACTTGTTGATTAGCGAGATTGGCGGGGTAAATGGTACCGACAGCCCCATTCCCTTTGGTTCGGCGGTCTCATCGTATGCTCGTTCGGCCACATTGCCGCGTGTGAACGAACCGCGTCCTGCCTTTGCGGTTGAGCAATCGAACCATGAAACACTTGCCTGCCAGTTGTCGGATTCGGTCTGATCCGAGAGTTCGAAGAATTCACCAAGGGACTTGTATGGAATCACCTCGGTGTCGAAATACGGACCCGCGACTTTCTTAAGTTGCAGAGTAGCCGAGGTGATGAACCCGGTTAGGCCGAGACCGCCGATTGTTGCTCGAAAGAAGCCCTGGTTTAACGTTGGCGAACACTCAAGCACCTGCCCGTCGGAACGAACCAGGCTGAACGCCAAAACGTGGTCACCGAAAGATCCGGCAAGGTGGTGGTCTTTGCCGTGAATGTCATTCGCTATGGCACCGCCAACAGAAACGAATGACGTTCCCGGAGTCACGTGCAGCATCCACCCGAGCTTTACAAATGTAGCTTGGATGTCGCGAAGTAAAACGCCTGGCTCGCAAATCAGCACACCCGTCTCAGGGTTGAAGGCGAGAAACCGATTCAGCCCGAGCGAGCTCACGGCTACCGCACTGCTCGACAAAGCAACATCGCCGTAGCTTCTGCCCATACCTACCGGTAGATAGTTTCCTGAACCCAGTGCAGAAGCAACTGTAGACTCCCAGGCTGGTACGTTCAGACCAGAGGGCTCCGCGGTTAGGCCGCCAAATGATCTCAGCTTCACCAGCTCCACCCGAAGTGGGCGAGGGCCAATGACCCGGCGATGAGCGTCAACGTTGCCAAGCTGGCTGGGTCGCGAAGCACGAAGAGGATCGGATCCTCGAGCATTTGCCCGCGATGGGCTTTCAGCCAAATTCGACCGATCAGATACATCATCATTGGGATGGCCAGCCAACCAATTTCAGGCACAGAGTAGAGTGCCTTGATAGCGTCGCTGTCGAGGTAAAGCGCGAAAATCAAAACGGCGATGAATGCCGACATAGTTCCGAATGCGAGAACCAGCGGCTGATCTGAAACCGAATAACCACGGCCATCAGCCTTCGCTTTACCCGAAGCCCGCAAAACTTCCAGCTCGGCGTAACGCTTGACCCACGCGAGTGAAGCGAAGAAAAAGATGGAAAACGCGAGCAACCAAAACGAGAGTGTGATGCCGGTAACAACGGCACCGGCAATGACTCGACTGGTGTAGAGACCGGCAAGAGTGAGGCAGTCGATCAAAACAGTGCGCTTCAACCAAAATGTGTAGGCGAAGGTGGCGGCCAGATAAAGCGAAAGCACCAGAAGAAAATCGAGTCCGGCCCAAAGCCCGAGGGCAAGACCAGCCAAGGTTAGACCTAGCGCTGCCCAGATACCAGCCGACGACGAGATTAGTCCAGCAGCAATCGGACGATTTCGTTTGGTCACGTGCTCGCGGTCTAATGGCGCATCGGCTAGGTCGTTAACCACATAGATTGCCGAAGCAATCAAGCTAAACGCCGCAAAGGCAATGAGCAGGTCGCTCCAAAGTGGGAGTTCCAGAAAGCGGAACGAGGTTAGGGCTGGCACAAACAGCAGGAGGTTTTTCACCCACTGGTGCACGCGCAATTGCCTAACCCAAATCAACTTTCGCCCCTAGTTTTTAGTGCCAATAGCTCCAAGGAGCTTTGACTACATCATTTTGAAAATACGTGAGGTCATCGAAATCATTGACCTTTTTACTAGTCTCGCAAATTTGAGTGGCGCGTTCGTCCAAAGCCTTTTGCCACAGGGTAATGGTGTAGTCGGGTTTCATGTAAACGGTGCAGGTTTCGACGAAACCGTGCTGAATCAGATAGAACTTCAACGGTCCGGTGTTCGAGTTAGTTCCGGTGATCGCAGCGAAATCAACCCCGTAGGCGTCGATGAGTTTGGCCGAGACACCTTGGGTCGCGCCAAGGTGGGTACCCAAACGAAGTGCATCGAGGTTCGGAACATCGGCTCGGTAAGGCCCTAGGCCAGCATCGCTCATGGCCATCGCGTGAAGTTGACCCTTGGCTTTCAACGACGACGCGTAATCGCCAACCGCCCCATGCGACGCAAGCAAACGCGGGTAGTAAGACTCGTAACCAATAAGGTCGGATGCGAATGTGGCATAAGAGAACCCGATGGAGATCGCCACAAAGCCTGCCGCCACAACCACGCGCACGCCGGGAATGAACTTCAACTGCTCACGCAACTTCAAGCGATTGGCGCGGTCGGAGTAGATGTAGATAACCAAGAGTGCGAATGGCGCGTACAGGTGAAACGCGTATCGAGAAGCAAAGTCCATCGCCAGGTTGGCGGTGGAATAGTCGTAGATCACCGGCAGGGCGAATGCCAGAGTGAATGCGAGCACACGCCAGTGGCGTAAAAGTGCGAGCGGAATTAGTAGAGCCAACTCCCAGAGCAATGCTGAGAAACGCCAAGTGACAAGTTCTTTACCGGACTTCACGTAGAAGGTGTTTGGCAGAAGCTCCCCGAAAAGTCCATAAGTGATTACGAAGTAAGTGCCGAGAACCGCAGCCAGAACGCCAAATATTTTGAACGCTAGTTTCCAGTCGAAACGGTTCTTTGAGATAGCCAAGAACAGCGGCACCAAGCCGAGCAGTAGCCAGCTCTCTGGGCGAGTGAGGAACAGAAGCGAAGTTACCACCAGACTGAACTTCACTCTTCGTTCCATCACCCCAACAAACACGGCAAACATCAGAACTACATAGAGGAAGGTTTCCAGCCCGCTGAACAAGTGGATTGCGGTTGCCGGAACTGCGAAAAATAGTGCCAGCCAAACTTGGGAATCCGGACGTTTGCGAACCAAAATGAAAATGAAAGCTGCACCGAGTAACAGCGACAGGATCTTGAAGAAGAGCACGGCATTAATGCCAAACAGTGCCGGGATTATCGAAAGCACCGCGTAGATCGGATTGGTGTAGGCCTGCGTTGGATCAAACGTCGAGGGGTTGTAATTCCAAATCCCATGGTTCACCAGGTTGTAGCCATAGCGCCAGGTAATAAATGAATCGTCAACTGTGAAACGGGAAAAAATCCAAACATTAACCAATGCCAAGAACCACAAAGCGCCTTTGAGGAGTTTCATGGAAGCGTAGCCGAGCCTAACTGTTGGATTACCTCTTTAAGTCTAAACAAGCACGCCACTAGGTAAGGTTTTATCTGTAAACACTGAGAGGTAGCAATGAGATTTCTGATTTCCGTAATTGATGACCGCAGTAACTCTGGAACCGAAGCGGAAATGAAAGCCGTCGACGAGTTCAACGACAAACTCGAAGCAAACGGCCACTGGGTTTTCGCCTGTGGCCTAGCCGACCCGAAGGGCGCTACCGTTTTCGACAACCGTGCCGATGCCGGGATTGTTCACGAGGGTCCGCTATTCAACGTTGCCGAACAGTTCAGCGGTTTTTGGGTTGTCAAAGCCGACGACGAGGCAACAGCTCGCGCACTTGCAATCGAAGGATCCAAAGCATGCAACCGCAAGGTTGAGTTGCGGCCGCTGCTTTAGAACTTCCTCGATTTAGTAATTCGCCTCGATAACTACGCGGCGGTTTGCGGAGAGTTCCGCAGACCCTTGCAGAGTATTCTCAAAGTGTGATCGACTTCTCTAATCCCGAATTTCTGGAAGACCCTTATCCTGCGCTCGCCTCGTTACGAAAGGCTGGCCAGCCGGTTTGGCATGAGGAGTCGAACCTATTTCTGGCAGCTACCTACCAAGACGCCAACGCGGTGCTTCGAAATCGAGCTCTCGGACGCATTTTCCAACCGAGACAGCCCGATGAAAACTGGGACACCTTTAACTGGCTTCACAGCGACAGTCTTCTAGATAGTGAGCCACCAAAACACACCAGACTTCGCTCGCTTCTCGTAAAAGCCTTCAACAAAAACAAAATCGAAAGCATGCGTCCAGATGTTGAAAGACTCACCGCAGCACTTCTAAAGAACATCGAATCAAAGATGGAAGCAACCGGAAGTTTCGACCTCATTGCAGATTTCGCCGAGCCTCTGCCGGTTAAGGTAATTGCCGCACTACTCGGCTTCCCCGACGAAGATGAACACCTACTTCGCCCTTGGTCACAGGCCATCGTGAAGATGTATGAGGTGAATCCAAGTGAACAAACCCAGCTGGAAGCCCAAACCGCCAGCCGTGAGTTCGCCGACTACGTGAGAAAACTCATGGAAGAGCGTAAGCGTAATCCGGGCACCGACCTGATCAGCGACCTTGCCGCCGTTGAAGAAGACGGCCAAAAGTTGAACGCTCAGGAACTTATTGCCACCTGCGTGCTTCTACTAAACGCAGGGCATGAGGCAAGCGTGAATGGCTTTGGAAATGGTTTTGTGGCACTGGCCCAGCGACCAGGTCAACTCAAGCTACTCTCCGAGCGACCTTTCGAACTTGCCGAAACTGCCGTCGACGAATTCATTCGATTCGACGCACCCCTTCACCTGTTCGAACGCACCGCCACTACCGACGTTGAAATCGGTGGCGTCACAATTCAAGAGGGCCAGAAGATTGCTGCCCTTCTGGGTTCCGCCAACCGCGACGAAAACGTCTTTGAGAACCCAACTCAAATGGACATTACTCGTGATCCAAACCCGCAGATCGGTTTCGGTGCAGGAATTCACTTCTGCATTGGAGCTCCGCTGGCCAGAATGGAAATGACCACGTCACTGCCGGCTTTGATGGTCAAGTACCCGAACCTGAAACTGGCCGAGGAGCCTATCAGGCGTCCTGGTTTTGTTCTCCGTGGCTACGAAAGCGTCAAGGTGACCGTTGAGTAAAAACGTAGTCGCAGTTAGAAAAGTTTTACTCACCGGTTCGGCGGCATTTGGCTTTAGCGCGCTGGCCCTCGTGGCCACGCCCCAGCTATTCAATGAATTGCTTGGTCTCGAATCAAATCCCGCTCTGGAGTGGTCGATGCGCATGACGGGAATCACTCTGGTAGCGCTCTCGGGGAACATGTTCGCTCACGCCAGAAAGGGTTCAGACGAATCCGTGATCTTGGCTTCGCAAGTGATGCTGTTTAGCGCTTTCGCACTCGGAGTTCTGACCCTGCTGTTACCGGCAACGCTGAACTGGTTCACCATTCTTTATTCAGCGGTTGGCTTCAGCTTCTCAGCTGCTTACGGTTACTTTCTGTACTTAAAGAAGTAACTAGTTCTTACGAGTGCGGGAGTAAGCAACAGACCCCGCACCGAGCAGAAGCAAGAAGCCTGCAGTTCCAAGAATCTGAAAGTTGTCGCGACCAGTGTTGGCTAGCGTAACACCGGTCTGGTAGACCTCTTCTTCAACTGCGAAACGTGCGGCAATTTCATCGGCAGGAACTACCGACTGGTAGAGGCGTAGGTCATCAATCAAACCGACATATGGAGCGGCTCCATCGGTGCCGCTAGCAATTCGAGCCAAGGTGTTTGAGGTTAGAAGTCCGGTCCCGGTAAAACCTGAAGAATCCTGACGACCGTCAACAAAAAGAATGTCTTCGCCGGTTGTGTTGTTGCGTGTGACGCAAACTTCGTGCCAAGTGTTGTCGGCCACCACGGTATTTCCATACACGTTTGCATCTGCTTCGTTGCCGTTCAAGACTCCGCCATTGCCAAACATGAGCTTGCCCTGGTCGTTGATGCCGAATCCGTAGTCGTAATCAAAACCACCGGATTCTGATTCAAAAATGTTTGCTCCAACCCAGTGCTGGTCGCCTCCGGTGGAAAGTGTCTTGATCCAAGCACAAATGGTGAAATCTGCTGAAAGAGTGTTCGCCACTTCGTAGTAAGTCTGACCATCGAACTGCATGCTGCCTGAATTAGCAGGTGAGTTATAAGCCACATCGCTCGAGGGAAGAGGGTAACCGGTAACGCCGTGGGCATTGCCGTTTATTCCGCCAATCAAATCCTGCGCTGCAGCGCCGGTGGTAGCCTCATCGAACTTCCATTGGTTGCTTGGCGCCGTTTCCGCGATAGCCGACGTAGCTGAAACAGCCAAAAGAATGGTGGCTCCAGCCACAGCAGAAATTTTGCCTAGAGCGTTAAGAGTTTTTAACATTTGGGACCGATCAATCGAAGAGACGGAATTGGCGTTTCAATAAGTGTAGCTTCGCGAACATTTCCAATGAGAAAATGTCTGAATTGTTACTTCTTTAGTTTTCCGTAAATCTTCATCAGATTTGGCACAACCAGGTAAACGGCCAGAGGAACAACCACCAATGTCAAAACAAAGACCTTCAACAAAGGATGTGAGTTGCCCATCATCGGAATGATGGTCACGAACCCGAGGGAGACCAGCGGGAAGATTGCCAGCCAGGTGATGAAGGCGCGAACATGTATTGAAGGCATTATTTTTAAACTTCCTATTTGTGAGAATCTAGGCGCTCGCGCTGAGCACGCATTCGGCTGCGAATTGCTCCGCCAACTAATGTGATCGAGCCAAAAGCGAAAAGCACACCAACTCCGATCAGACGCTCTGTAGCAACCTGAGTGCAAGTCTCTAAGTCTTGGAGACCACTGCCGGCGCAAACCGCAGGATCGATATAACTAATGAGCATGGCAACACTCATCACCAAAGAGATGGTTGCCAGCATTGCCAAAGTGTTGTTCTTCATTTTGCCTCCAACTCTTTCAACTAAAACTGGCTCGAAAGAATTCCCAGGACTTTAGCTGACCTTGCCAGTGCTCTTGGTAAGTATTTTCGCCTCGCCAACCGAGTTGGTTGCGGTTATGAGCAGACGAACGTACTTGCCCTTGTCAGACTTAGTCAGCTTGTATTTGCTCGACTTCTGACCTGAGATGCCCGTGCACTTGTTGGCCTTTACCGGAGCGGCGAAAGCAACCGTTTTCGAAGAAGCAGTGCAGCGGTACCAGGTGTATTTGAAGGCCACTGTTCCGGTTCCTAACCAGGTGCCCTTCACCGAGCTCAGTGTGGTCCCGACCTTGAACGTCTTGTTGGAAATTACCGGAGCAACAGTGTTCGAAGGAATAACGCTTGGAAGCGCTGTTGTGGTGCCACCGTTGATCGCAATCTCGTCGAAGTAATAGACGTCCGCAGGAGTGCTCGGGGCAACCTGGAAGTCTGGGAAAATAACCAACTTGGTGTAGATCTTGGAACCAGACCAAGTGCCAGTGGTTGAGAAATCGAAACGCAAATTATTTACACCAAGACTTGCGGTCGTGGTCATCTGTGTGTCCATAGTCTCGCCGATAAATAGCTGCACAGCCACCGGGCTGTTCGCCTTTGGTGAGAAGTACTTGAAGGTAAGCGCAGAGTTTTGGGCATTGGTGATACGAAGCGTTCCATCGGTGTCAACAATGGTGTTGTAGCCCGTCCAAGGTTGCCCGGTTTTGGTTAGGGCCAGCACCTTGTTGCCCGAAGCACCAAGACCAACCAAGTCGGTAACTACCGATGCCGTGCCGCCGCCAAAGATTCCTACTGGGTGAGATGGTCCAGCCTCGGCAGCGCCCAAAGCTCCAAGAGCGTCGTTGGCTTCGTAGTTCAAAACCGTCGAGGTAGCCACGGCATTACTAACAACGACTCCGCCACCAGATCCGCCGCCGTTACCGCCACCGCCAGAACCTCCAGAACCAGCAGTTGCCGAGGCAAAGGTCACGTCATCGAGGTAATAGGTTAGGCCAGCGGTAGATGGGTTAGGGGTAGTCGTGTAATCGAAAAAGACACTAGCCATGTTGTAGGTCTTGTTTGCGCTGAAGGCCTCAGTGCCTGGTCGTTGCACCGAGAAGTCGAAGGTGTATTCGTGCCAGCCAACAACGGTGTCTTGTGTTGCATAAGCCTCAACCGACTGTGTTACGTCAGTCATCTTCTCAAGCTTCATCATCAACTTCTTGCCTGCTACTGGCGCGTTGATGTTGGCAGTCACGTAAAGTGCCCCAGCGGTTACCAACGCCTTTGACTCATCTTTGAGAATCGTGGTTCCAGCCCAAGATGCAACCCCTCTAACAACCTTCAGGACACTGCCGGCGTTTCCATCAATTCCCGTGGCAACTGTTGATAAGTGGTGTGCTGGGCCATCGTCGTCGAAGTCGATGTGAATAAAGCCTGAAGTGTCGTCACCTTCAAAAGTGATTTGAAGAGGCGCTGTGGCACTGGCTGGAGTGACTCCGCTGAAAACCAATGGGAGAGCGAACAATAAAGTGACGAATTTGCGAAGCATGACTGCCTTTCAGGCCGTTCGCTTCGCACAAAGCTATTTATCAGTGAGGATCGGACCCCAGGGTTCTGATGCTACCTGTCAGAAACCTGACGCCAAGTGCCTTCAGCTTTTCGTTACTGACTCGATACGTTGCTTCTTTCGTCTCTTGTTGATAACCGCGGCAATCACGTAGAAGGTAACAAATCCATAGAGAGAAACCCAAGGCACCAGCAAACCAACGTTTAGCCAGAAAGTGTCAAGCCAAGTTCCCAAATCATCAGAGGTGCTAAACGGACCCAAGATGTTCACCAGGAACGGTAACAGCCCAAGAACTGCCCCGGCTAAACCTGCAATTCCAGTTGGGGTGTGAACTCTCATGATGCGATCAAAAATCTCGTGCGACTTATTAATCTCGTTGGGCTCTAGCTTCCTCGACTGCAGGAAAAAGTAAAGAGTGCCGGGGAAAGCCAAAGCCATGTAGACCAATGACTGAAGCGGGTTCTCGACCCAGTCTGATTTTGCCAGAGTGTCAATAATGGGCTTCAATGCCAAAATCAGTGTGGCTAAAGACCACGCAATCAGATTCCATAGATAGAGACTCTTGACCGAGTTCACCCAATTTTTGTTTTGTTCCATCCCAGATTCCCCCATCTCGGTTAGTTGATAAAAAGATACCCCTAACGCCACATTTTGGGAAGTAAGTAACGGTAACTATTTGCCCAGGTAAAGAAAAAGGACCCAACAAAATGCTGGATCCTTTTTCGATGGAGGAAGCGGTGGGATTTGAACCCACGGTAGCTATTAACTACGACAGTTTTCAAGACTGTTCCGTTCGGCCGCTCCGGCACGCTTCCGTACCTTAATTCTATCCGATTTAGAAGCCAATAGAAAAAGTGCTTTTGATAAAAGGCTTAGAGCCAGCATGAAGCTAATTACTTAGAAATATTCGGGCGTAACAGAAGGAAACTGAGCTTTGTTGTGTGTTTAGACTGAAATCACGATGACGAATTTAACGGCCGCGGGTGCCTCGAAGCCACTCAATTACCGAATCGCCGACATCTCTCTCGCGGCTGCAGGTAGACACCAAATCACATTGGCAGAAAATGAAATGCCGGGGCTGATCGCATTACGAAACGAATTCGCAGCGGCTCAGCCCCTCGCCGGAGCGCGAATTACTGTGTCACTCTCGATCACGATTCAGACCGCAGTATTCGTGGAAACCCTGGTTCTTCTTGGTGCCCAGGTTCGCCTTGCTAGCTGCAACATTTTCTCAAGCCAGGATGAAGCGGCAGCGGCACTCGTGGTCGGTTCTGGAACTGAATCTTCACCGGCAGGAATCGAAGTGTTCGGCTGGAAGGGCGAAACCACCGAAGAATTCTGGGAGCTAGTCAGCGAGTCGCTCGACTGGTCTTCTCACAACAATGGCTTGCCACTTGGTCCAACATCAATCGTCGACGACGGCGGCGATCTCATCTATCTTTTGCACCAGGGCACCGATTTTGAAGCGAATGAGAATCTCTCGCAAGAAGAATCTTGGGACACCCATGAGTTCGCGATTGTTCGGCGACTGCTGGAAGAATCAAAAGCCAAGAACCCGACTCGCTTCACAAACGCTGCCTCGAACCTGGTTGGAGCATCTGAGGAAACTACAACCGGTATTCAGCGAGTTTTGCAGCTACAGCGCGATCAGAAACTTCTGTTCCCCGTAATCAACGTCAACGATGCCGTGACCAAATCAAAGTTCGACAATAAGTATGGCATTCGCCACTCGCTCGTCGACGGTTTGAACCGTGCCACGGATGTACTAATCGGTGGAAAGGTTGCTTTCGTTGCCGGCTACGGTGATGTTGGCAAGGGATGCGCCGAGTCGCTAAGAGGGCAAGGCGCTCGCGTAATCGTTTCTGAAGTAGATCCAATCTGCGCACTCCAAGCCGCAATGGATGGATTCCAAGTTGCTCGCCTGGAATCGGTCATCGAACAGATCGACTTCTTCGTCACCACCACTGGCAATCGCGACATCTTCCGTCCAGAGCACTTTTCAAACATGAAACACTTGGCGATCCTCGCCAACGTAGGTCACTTCGATAATGAGATCGACATGGTTGGCCTAGCCACCATCCCCGGTGTCACCTCTACCGAAATCAAACCGCTGGTTCACGAATGGCATCTTCCCTCGGGCCGCTCGCTCATTGTTCTCAGCGAAGGTCGCGTGATGAACCTTGGCAACGCAACTGGTCACCCGTCATTCATTATGAGCGCCTCGTTCTCAAACCAGGTCCTTGCCCAAATCGAAATCGCAACCAACGGCGCCAACCTCGACAAGAGCGTTCACCTCATCAGCAAAAAGAACGACGAGAAGGTCGCCCGCCTTCACCTCTCGGCTCTAGGTGTTGAACTAACCGAGTTGACGCCATCGCAAGCCCGCTACATCGGCGTTCCTGTTCAAGGACCTTACAAAACAGAGCATTACCGCTACTAATGAGCAGAAAAATCGCAGCTGGCTGGGAAACCGATTTGGTGATACTCCGTCACGGGGGCTCATCGATTGAAGAGTTCGACGATTACTTAGTGATCAGAACTCCACACAATCCCAACTACCACTGGGGAAACTTCATTTTGGTTACAAACAATGATTCCGTCGTGGACGCGAACAGATGGATGGAAACATTTCAGGATGCTTTCCCTTCAGCTAATTGGGTGTCCATCGGGTTATCGGAATTTCCCAGTTCCCCGGAAGCCTGGGAAACTCTCGGAATTGAAATTGAACGAATGGAAGTGCTTAAGGCTGATACTCAACCTGCTTTTCCAGAAATTAACCCCAGTTACACCTCGAGGATTTTGGGTGGCACAGACTGGAAAGCCCTGTTGGAAAGAGAAATCTCCGAAAACCTGAAGTCTGGAGACCACGACCCCGAATCCTATGAACGATTCATTCGCCGTGCCATCGAAGGCTACCAAGACCTAAGTGAGCGAGGCTTAGCTTCATGGTTCGGAGCATTCCACGGACCTGAATTAGTTGCTGATCTTGGAATTGTAATTTGTGGGGAAACCGCTAGATACCAGTCGGTTCAAACAGAAGAAAGGCACAGGCGAAAGGGACTCGCATCTCACCTACTGGGGAACGCTGCTCAGTGGGCCTCAGAAAGAGGTTGCAATTCTTGGGTAATCGTCACCGAGTCAACAAATGATGCAGGACGCGTTTACCGCAAAGCAGGTTTCAACCCTGATGTTGAAACAGTGACCGCATACCGAGCGGAAAAGTAAAAACCCCGCGAGACGTGAGATCCTGCGGGGTTTTCGTGCGCTTGGAGGGACTCGAACCCCCAACCTTCTGATCCGTAGTCAGATGCTCTATCCATTGAGCTACAAACGCTTGGGTGTTGCCTAAAGCAACTTCATTAGTTTAGTGGATTGAATTGTTTAGCGCTAGTGGCAGTTAGGCTCAGGATATGGCCATTGAAAAACCGAACTACCGAGTTGTTCGTTCCGAGCACGGCATTGAAGTGCGCGACTACGACGAATACTGGGTTGCAGAGTGCCACGTTAAGAACGAGTCGGATCTTTCGATGGCATCAAGTATGGCTTTCAGAAGACTGTTCAATTACATTAGCGGCGAAAATTCTGCCAGCCAGAAAATTGAAATGACTTCACCCGTTCAACAAACAGCTGCCGAGACTGGCTGGTTGATCTCGTTCGTAGTGCCGCGAGATGTTTCTCTGGGTACGATTCCGGAGCCAAAAAATTCGTCGATTTCTATTCGTAAAGTACCCGCTGGCAGATACGCGGCGTTGGTCTATTCAGGTTCATGGAGCGATGAGAAATTGGAGTCGAAAAGCCAGGACTTACTCAGTGCTGTTGGGAAGTTGGGTTTAGTAACCGATGGGCCGGTTTGTAGTGCTCGTTACAACCCACCATTTATGCCGGCGTTCTTGCGACGCAATGAGGTGCTGGTTCGCCTAGCCAAATAAAAACGCGCAGACCCGAAAGTCTGCGCGTTTTTATTAGAGATGAATCTAGCTAATCTTTCCCATTCGAACTGTCATCTTGCGGTTCTGCGCTTTGATAACACTTCCACCTGGGGTCTTAGCCTTCATAGTGGTTGAGTAGTATCGGTACACCTTCAGAGTCTGAACGATGGTAACAACCCCAGTCTTCATCGCCTTGACTACGGTTGTTGACAACCTACAGGCCGTGGCAGAGGTGTAAACCTTTTTAGTGGTGAACGCCCTCTTTGACTTGGTCTTGCTACCGAAGGTTTTGATGTTACAAGTCACCGACTTGGTCTTGCCGCCAGAAAGATAGCTGAACTTGATCTTTCCAGATGCCTGTACGAGATAGATTGACTTGGTTTTCGCTCTGACGTAACCCTTCGAGTCAATTGAGAATCCCGAGCCGTCTGGGAACGAAATCGAACCGTATGAGCCCTTGAAGTCTTTGGTTTCATCCAAGGTTCCTAGGTTCACATCGTCGGTGTCAACGGTGCTGTTCGGACCAGGCACAAACGGCTGAACGGTTCCCTCTAGTGCTGAGGCAGGGTTCTCGGTTACTGCTACACCGAGACGCTCAATAGCCATCGGGATAAGGTTTCCGATGTAGGCAGGCTCCGAACCAAATGGGCCGCCCTGACGTGCAACCTCATCGTAGGAAACGAAAGTTCCGCGAGGAGACTGGATTGCATCGCACAATGCCCAGCTGTCGTTGCTGAAAGTGATTCCGGCATTGCGGAAAGTAGTGCTTCCGTCGCCCAAATACTTTGCATTTCCGTTTCGGTCGGTAAGCAGGATGTCGCCGCCGATCGGTGCTAGACACTCAACCTTGAAGTCGTTTGGCAACGGAATCTCAGTAGTAACAGTGGCAGTTCCGCTTCGCTTCACGAGCCACTTGTTGTTGCCGTTGTCGTCGTCATAGACAGAGATGTAGAAATCGTTTCCGATAATCTCCATGTAGTCGACCATGTCTACTACCTGGTCGTTGGCTAGCAAGTCGAACTGCTGAACTGCTGGGCTGTTGCTTGCAGAATCAATGGCGAAAATCTTTGAACCATCGGTTGCAGCTACCGGCACCACAGCGAAATACAACTTTGTTCCCGATACCGTGAGGCTGGTTGGGCGCTGTCTCCAGTTGGTTCCAGAGTTGGTGATGTAGGCAATTGGCGCAGCTGTTGGGTTAGCCAGGTCAATGCTGTAGAGGTTGTAGGTGTCATCGTTGGCATTCTGCCCAACGAAGTAGAGCTTGCTACCAACCTTGGTGAGGTCGCGAACCGAACCTTCACGAATCAAATTGCCAGTCATACCGGTTAGCTGAGATTCAACACCGGCACTGGAAGTTTCGTAGATGTTGCTGTTGTCATCGTTTAGCCAGAAGTAGTTGCCATTGTAGGCAGCGGCTTCGTAGGTGCTTTCCGAAATTGCTCCAACACGAGTTAGCACGCGGTTTGCGTCTAGTTTGAAAACCGAGTCACTCTGAGTTGTTGGATCGTATCCCTTGAAGAAAGTGTTCGTACCGTCTGACGCAATGGCACAGATGTTGCGCACACCAGCTAGATCTAGTACACGGTACTTCAGGTAGATGCCGTCCTGTTTGAACTGGGTAAGAGTGCTCTTCTCCCCGAACAAGCCAGTGACCGATGAAATGAGGTAATCACTGTCAGGAGTTGATCCGGAGCAGTTCATGTTTGGAGCTGAACCGTCTGAAGCGCTGTCGATGTTTCCAAGCGCTGTCGAGGTTCCGGAAAGGCTTACGTAGTAAGGTTCGTAACCAATTGCGGCGTCGGCGTAAAGGTTCAGGATTACTCCATTACCAGCAGCCACCATAGTGGTGTTGCGACTCCAACCAGTAGAACTTGGCCACTCTGGGATCCACTCGGTACCTGGAATCGGGCCAACAGTTCCGATCTGGGTAAGCGCGGTTGAACCATCCCACTGGTATAGGTGTTCAACGTTTGCAGGGATCGCATTTGAATCGTTGATTTTCGCCATGACAACCAATTTGCCGTTTGATTCAATCATTGATTCGATGTGAACGTTCTGAGCATTTGGCGCCAAAACCGATTTCATGTCGGTTAGTGAGCCATCTACGGCCGAAACTTCGCTCAGTACCGGGTAGTTGTAGGTGAAAAGGCGTTCGCCTAAGTTGGTGAATGTCACGGAGTAGTTGCCCATGAAATTGCCCAGACGGTGAAGCACGGCGTCGGCGGTTAGGTAGTAGTAAAGATAGTCCCAACCGGAAGGCTTCGAGAAAATAAGTACGTCTGCACCGTTGTATCGGTACTTTCCGTAAACCTTGCTGCCTAGGAAGGCTTGGCCGCCGTCTTGAATTTCAGCCCACTCACCGATAGCGATGTCGTACTGCCAAAGTTTTGAATCATTGGTGTTCCAGCCACTGTTAGCTGAGTTGACGTAAAGCTTTCCATCAAGGATGTTTACCGATGGGTTGCTCGATCCGTAACCAAGAACGCTTGAAGAGTCAGTGACTCTAGGTTCGAACAAAATGTCGCTAGCAACACTTAGGTCGCCATTGGCATTGATGGTCCATAGCTTGTAGTCGGTTGGAGTAGCGCTTGATGCACCAATAACGTAGAGCTGGTTGTTGTGAGAAACAAAGTTGGTAATGATGCCGCCATCGGTAACGAGGTCACCATCTGGTGTCTCAACGCGGAACCTTGAAGTTCCGGAAGTGCTCTTGCCAAACAGCGTGTAGGTGCCGGTGTTGCTTTCGCTGTCCCAATAGAAAATGTTGTTGTTGAAACCAAACAGCGAGCGTGGGTTTCCCATTTTTGGCGCAATACCACGCGACTCAAAGTACTGGAATCCGCTTGGCGCAGTGGCGTCGGTTGAGAAGATCGCGCGACCGTGGTCTACCGAGTCTGCGGTGAAGTAAACCTTGCCGTTGTAGGTGAAGAACTCTTTGGCGTTACCTGGCGCGCTGGCGTTGTTGATGTTCAGCGGGTAAACGCCCACGTTGTCGGCTGCCATTGCTGGTGCGCTAGTAGCAACCAGACCGGTAAGTGCTAGTGATGCCGCGGCAAGAGTGGCAATGATGCTTTTTGTTAGCTTCAATTTTTTCCTTAGAAAGTTGAACACATAGACTTTTGTTCTACAAAAGCAAGGGTATAACGAAATAGGGTCAGTTACGAATTTTTTGGTGGCTAAAAACGACTAAATCCCGAGTAGCTGCTGTAGCTCTTCGGTGTTACTGACCAGGAAGTCGGCATCGGCCCATTCCTCTTCGTTTCCAAATCCCCACTTAACCAAACACACTTCGATTCCGTGTTCTCTGGCGCCTTCGACGTCGTGGATGCGGTCGCCGACCAAGATCACCTTGGAAAGGTCAGCGTTGATTTTGCGCAGTTCTTCAAAAGCGTAGGTAATCACGTCGGCCTTGGTGTTTCTGGTCTCGTCATTCGCAGCCGTTCCCAGAACATCGAAGTATTTGAGGAAATCGAAGTGTTCCCCAACCAATTTGGTTCCTCGTTCGGCTTTCGACGTTGCCAGCGAATTGGTGATTCCAGCCGCTTTCGACTTCTGAATGGTTTCAATTACTCCTGGATAGAGTTCGCAGTTCAGTGCACCACCCTGCTTGAGGTAGAAATCACGATAGACCGCAAGAGCTCGTTCGGTTTCTTCGTGGCTCAGCTTGAGAATTTCCCCGAAGGTAACTCGAAGTGGTGGCCCCATGAACGGCTTCATCTCTGCTGGAGTGAGCTCAGGCATGCCAACGGTTCTGAAGGTGTGATTGAACGACTCAAATACTCCAGGGGATGAGTTAATGATGGTTCCGTCTAGGTCCCAAAGAATCGTTGTGTATTTCGTCATTTGAGCCTGTGCTTCGATTCGATTGCCTGACCCCAGTAAGTAGCACCGATGACCATAGCGGCCCCGAGTGCACCAATCACCCCGATGAGTTCGCCACCAATTGTCACAGCGATGATGGTTGCCCAAACCGGCTCTGTTCCCAGAAGCAAACTAGCCCTGGAGGCTGAGGTGTGCTTGACTGCCCAGTTCATTCCAATGAAAGCGAATGATGTGCAGAGCAAAGATAGGAACAACATCGACGACCAGTTGCCGGCATCGTAATTGGAGGCTGTGTTGATGGCCTCAACCGGGTTAGCTAACAACATAATCAGTCCCGAGGTAGAAACCATGATCGTGGTTAAGTTCACCGGGGAGAACGATTTGCCCTGAGTCAGCCGGCCAAGTATCACAAAGTGAAAGGTGCGAATGATCATCGCGATGAACATAAAGAGGTCACCGATGTTCGGCTCCACGAAACCATTACCCATGATGAGTAGCGCCAAACCAATAACAGCAACGCTCGTTGCAATGAAGAACTTATAAGGAAGCCAGTTCTTGCGCCAAGCACTTTCCAGAATTGGCACCGTAATGATTGCTAGAGCAATAATCAGTCCGCCGTTAGTGGCAGAGGTCAAGTGAACGCTATACGCCTCAAGGTTTAGAACCACGGTTTGGCTCACACCAAAAGCCACACCCATGATCCATTCCTGCTTCTGGAACTTGTCACGCTTGAAAAGCCAGTAAGCCCAGAGCCCGGCAGCGGCAATCACAAAACGGATCGCCATCATTCCGCCGATTGAACCAGCATTTCCTAGGTCTTTAACAACTAGGTAAGTGGCTCCCCAAAAACCGGCAACTATCAGAAGCATGAAATCGCCCGCACTGAAGCGTGCTGGCGATTTAGTAGACATTCCTCAATCCTAGGCGGATTGATTTATAGTGATGGAATGGGGAAAGAGAAGAAGCTGAGCTTCGCTGAAAAACTAAAAGCTGGAATCGAAAAAACCGCATCCGAAGCCACAAAAGCTGCGAAAGCTGGCCTCGAGGTTGCGAAATCCAGTGCGGATGTGGTGGCTGAAAAAGCCGAGCAGGCTGCCAAGTCCAGCGTTAAGGCTATAAAAGCTGGAGCCGACGTAGTTGCCGAAAAAGCCGTTGAAGCAAAAGCCTTCGCCGATGAGAAAACTCGAGCCGGATTAGACAAGGCTTATGCGGCGAAACAGGCCACAGCCGTTGCCAATCTAAAGCGAGTGAGAAAAGCTAATCCAGAAGCATCCCCAGCTGAGGCATTGACGATTCTGGAAAAGGAACTCTCGGCGGCCGAAGCCAAATCGGGCATGGAGTCTGAAGAGTTTGCCAGTGCCACCGCTTTGTATGTTTTCACTGCGGTTGAGGTCTATGGGAAGAAATACAAGGATGCTGAAAGCCGCCAGCGACTAATTGACGCAACCGTTCTTGTAGACAGCGAAGCTGCCAAGATACTGACCGCCGCAGTCGGAATCGGAGTCACTGTCCTCCTGGCTAGGTTCGGGGGTAAGGCTGCGGGAAAGGCAGTGGCTAAGGTTGCCGGAGCCGGTGCACTGGTCTCTATGCTTGGCGTGAAGAACCCTGGCAAGAAGAGTGCAGCGTGGATCGCTGTTACTTCGGTGAACAAGTTTCTCGGTGCCCCTCCTGCAACCTGGCCTAAAGAACCAGTGGCAAAGAAGAAATAAAAGCTATGTCTTCCTCAAATAAGTCGGTAGGTGCCGCCTACTTCTTTATGCTTTTCTCATTTATTGGAATCTGCGGGATCCAGCACTTCTATCTAGGGAACGGATGGAAGGGCGTAGTTTGGCTTTTCACTTTTGGGCTGCTGGGTGTTGGTTTGCTCTGGGATCTGTTCACGCTGCCGCACCAGGTTAGAAACTCCTAGAGCGAGCCTCGCAGCTGGATTACGTTTCCTTCCGGGTCAAGAACGTCATGTCGAGTGAGGCCGTCGAGGGCGAAAGTCGTCGCTGTGACGACAACGCCGTTATTGGAGACCTGAGCTAGCGATTCCGTTAGAGATTCCACATCAAAGATTGGCTTCATGGCGGAGTCTTCTCTTGGGATTGGTGGGGATTGCACTGTGATTGTTTTGGCAATGTGCGCAGGAATCGAGTGAATCAGGATTTCTTCGTTTTCCTTGCAGAGTCGCAAGTCATTTTTGTTGTCACCGGGGTTAGGGCAAGGGGAAACGCCAATTACGGCCTGATAGAAAGCCGCCACTTTGTTTACGTCGACCGCAAAAATTACAAGGTTTACCACGGGAACATTTTATGGGCATGAGAAAAGCCCCGATTTCTCAGGGCTTTTCTTTTAGTGCGGAGACGAGAGGATTTGAACCTCCGAACCCCTTTCAGGGTTACCTCATTAGCAGTGAGGCGCACTCGACCGGGCTATGCGACGTCTCCAAGTACTGTGTAAGTTTAGCCGATTTTGTTTGGGGTGTTAACCCGAGCAAGTCTTGGTGGCTGAGTTGGTTCCGATTAGCCAATCCAGGGTGTCTTTGTCGTCTGGGTTGGTGCTGGTGCCGTCGGGGTTTGAAGTTCCGTAGCCGGAGTTCTTTCCGCTAACCAAGATTGGTTCGTCTTTGATTAGTTTGTCGAACACGATTTGTGCTTTGTCTTCGGTTAGTCCAACGCGTCCTTGGTAGGGAGCTGGTAGTCCGGTGTGACTTGGCACTTGGATGAAAGTGATTTTGTCGAGGTCAACGCTCTTCAGGCTCGATGCGATTGAAACCATGGTTCCAACATCGCTGAGGCTCGATGAGAGGGTCATGTTTCGAGCTGCTGCGTTGGCCAGAGAGTAGAGCTGAATTGGGTTGGTTAGAACGCCACCGTTTTTGATTTTGCGCATGAGTGAGGTGAGGAACACCTGCTGGTTTGAGATGCGTCCGAGGTCGGAGCCGTCGCCAACACCGTGGCGGGTTCTTAGGAACTGAAGAGCCTTCATGCCCTGAAGAACGTTCTTGCCCTTAGGTAGGTCTAGGAATGTGTAAGGGTCTTTGATCGGCTTTGAAAGACAGACCTCAACACCGCCGATGGCATCAGACATGTCGATAACACCTTGGAAGTTGATCATGGCTAGGTAAGGAATCTTGAGTCCGGTTAGCTTTTCAACGGTAAGTAGTGTGCAGCCAGGGCCGCCGTTGGCGATCGTTGCGTTGATCTGTCCCATTGCTTGAGCGAGGTAAGGCGAGCCGCCGTTTGGGTCTGGGCAGCTCGGCCAAGGAACCATCAGGTCGCGCGGGAAGCTCATGGCGACCACGTTCTTACGGTCTTGAGAAATGTGAACCAGGATGATTACGTCGGCGAGAACCGAACGGTCGTTACCGAAAACTCCAGCTTGACCTTTTCGAGTGTCGGAGCCGACTACCAAAATGTTGATGGCTCCCTTGAGGTCTTCAAGAGTTGGTGGCTTGATGGCCTGTCCGTTGGCGTCGACGAGTTGAATGCCGTTCGACTGAATCTCGTTGTTAAGTGAGAACGCGGTTACTCCGAGGACTGCAAGCGTCGCTCCGAGAATCGATGCGGTTAGTCGCAGCAAGATGCGGCGGACTCCCTCACCTTTGGTTTTAGTTGGAATAGCGTGACGTGGATCAGCAAGCTTGGTTTTAGCCAATTGTTGCTCCAGTCTTCTAGTTTTGGGAGAGCTTGGCGTTCGTGGCCAGACCCTAAGTTTATCCGATTGATCTCGTAAACAGAATGCCCTCAAAGCCTGAGAGAACGCTGGCAACGCCATCGTCTTCCACTGCATCCGTTACGAAACTGGCTGCTGCGTGAACCTCTTCAGGGCCTTGACCCATGGCGAACGCGAGACCGCCACCAGCCTTAGCCCACTCGAACATGCTGATGTCGTTGCGACCATCGCCAATGGTAATGATTTGGTCTGGTTTGATTTCGTTGTGAGCACGCACAACTTCTAGCGCGCTGGCTTTGCTCACACCCAGTGGTGCGATGTCTAGCCAAGCCGAGTAACCGATGGCATAGCTGACCGAGGATAGGCCGAGGGTGGCAACGGTGTCGACGAACTCCTCGGTTTCCTGCTCTGGGCTGAGCACCACGATTCGGCTGACCGGGCGGTGCATGAGTTCTTCGAGAGGGGTTTCGTGATTTACATCACCGAGCGCATCGGCTGGGAACTCTTTGTGGAAGTGGTAAACACCTTCGGCGTCCTCCACAGCAAAGTGGGCGTGAGGAAGGCTGCTGATTAGTTTGGTGAGAACCTCGGTCGGGTCGAAGGTAATCACTTCTTCCTGAATGTAACCGCGAGGGTGGTCGTGGTCGATTCTTACCGTGACGGCTCCGTTAGAAGAGATCAATTTTCCGTCGAGGAGTCCGATTTCTTTGGTTACGCCGATGGCGTTGATGGCACTTCGTCCGGTGGCAACGACCACCAGATGGCCGAGCTCTTGAACACGCTTTACCTCAGACGCTACGCGAGGAGACAGGTAGCCGTCGTCGTGAACGAGCGTGCCATCAATATCGAGGCAGATCAGCCAGCGATGTTCAGGGAGCAAAGGCATCCTTAGGCGCGCGCCTTTGGCTTGATGAATTCGGCTCCGCCAAGGTATGGGCGAAGTGCGGCAGGGATGCGAATCGAGCCATCCGGCTGCTGGTGGTTTTCAATGATTGCAACCAACCAACGCGTGGTGGCGAGAGTTCCGTTTAGGGTGGCCAAGGTTGCGGTTCTGCCGTCGTCTTTGCGGTAACGCATGTTCAGTCGGCGAGCCTGGAACGTGGTGCAGTTCGAGGTCGAGGTTAGTTCGCGGTAGGTCTCTTGGCTTGGAACCCAAGCTTCGATGTCGTATTTGCGGGCGGCACTAGAACCTAGGTCACCGGCAGCAGTGTGTATGACGCGGTAAGGAAGCTCGCACTTCTGGAGCATTTGCTCTTGGAAGGCGAGAAGTTTCTCGTGCTCAGCTTCGGCCTGCTCCGGCTCAACGTAGGAGAACATCTCTAGCTTGTTGAACTGGTGCACGCGCAAGATGCCCTTGGTATCGCGGCCGGCGCTGCCAGCTTCGCGGCGGTAGCAGGTGCTCCAACCGGCGTAGCGGAGAGGGCCTTCGGAAAGGTCAACGATTTCGTCGCGGTGGTAACCGGCAAGGGCTACTTCGCTGGTGCCGGTTAGGTAAAGGTCGTCGGCAGGTAGGTAGTAGATTTCATCGGCGTGCTGGCCAAGGAAGCCGGTTCCGGCCATAACCTCTGGGCGAACCAGCGTTGGAGTGATCAGCGCGGTGAAACCAGCGTCTGCAGCTTGGTCGAGAGCGAGGTTCATCATCGCGATTTCTAGACGTGCTCCCCAACCCTTCAGGAAGTAGAAGCGTGATCCAGAAACTTTGACCCCACGCTCGAGGTCGAGGATGTCGAGTTCTTGACCGAGTTCAGAGTGGTCTTTGAAAGCGAAATCGAAGGTTGGCTTGGTTCCAACTTCACGCAGCACCACGAAATCGTCTTCGCCTCCGGCAGGGACACCTTCGCAAACCACGTTTTCGATCTGCCAAAGAATTTGGTCGAGCTTTTCCTGCGTCTCGGTTGCTTTGGCGTCGGCGGCTTTAACCTTCGCGGCGAGTTCTTGGGCGGCAGCGATAAGCGCGGCCTTCTCCTCTTTAGGGGCGGTGGCAACAGTTTTCGAGTGAGCGTTCTGCTCGGCACGAAGTGATTCAAACGAAGCTAGATCGGCACGCCATTCAATGTCGGCTTGCGCCGCCTGGTCGACCAGTTCTTCACTGGCACCGCGAGCGCGCTGCGACGCCTTGATGGCGTTCGGGTTTTCACGAAGAAGATTTAGGTCAATCACAGGGACAATCCTATTTGCCGATGGCTTTTAGCCACCAGCGCTTGGCGCTTACATAGTTGTCGGAGGTGTTGTTTCCCTCGTGAACCGAAGCCTTTTTGTCGGCACGTGGGTATGAACCTAAGAAAATGAGCTTCGGGCTGAAGCGGTAAAGGCCTTGAACAGCTTCGGCTACAGCCTCATCGGTCGCGTGGCCATTGGCGTCGACGTTGAAGCGGTAACGCCCGAGACGATCTCCCAGAGGTCGGGATTCGATGCGACTCAGGTTCACTCCGCGGGCAGCGAACTGCTCGAGCATTGCCAGAAGTGCTCCTGGACGGTCGCTTGGAAGTTCCACGATAAGTGAAGTCTTGTCGTGTCCGGTTCGCTTAGGAAGCGCTCCCTTTTTACCAACCTCGATGAAGCGAGTTTCCGCGTTCTTGTTGTCGGCGATGTTTTTGGCGATTACCTTGACCATGTAGTGGTCGGTAATGTTTGGGGTCGAAACGGCTGCGTCGAGCTTCTCGTTCTCCCAAAGGTCAGAGGCTGCTGCTGCGTTGGAAGTTGAGTGCAGGTGCTTGTGACCCTTAACATTTTCGCTGAGCCACTTGCGAACCTGAGCGTAGGCAACCGGGTGGGCGGCAATGGTCTTTACATCGGAGAGCTTTACGCCAGGCTTAGCGACCAGGTTGAAGTTCACCGGCACCAGGTATTCAGCGTAAATCTGCAAACCTTCGGTGGTGGCAAGGGCATCGAGAGTTGCACTAACTCCGCCTTCAACCGAAGACTCCACCGGAACGATAGCGCGGTACGCCTTGCCGGTGAGCACTGCGTTTAGGGCATCGGCCACGGAAAGCACTGGCTTCCACTCTTGTCCAACGGCTGCCTTCACCTGTCGAAGTGCGAGCTCGGTAAACGTGCCAGCCGGACCCAGATAGGCATAGGCGGTCTTAGAGTTACGAGCTTGTGATGACATACATCTAGGTTAAGCGACACAATGGTTTTATGAGTGAGCGAGCTGGCAAAAAGGCACAGGCCCAAGACCTAGTAGACATTGAAAAACTGGTGGACGATTATTTCTCCATCAAGCCCGATGTGAACGATCCGATTCAAAAGGTTGCGTTTGGAACTTCTGGCCACAGAGGCACCTCCCTCAATGGCTCGTTCAACCACGACCACATTGCTGCAATCACGCAGGCCATCGTTGAGTACCGCCGAGCCGAGAACATTCACGGACCGATTTACGTTGGCAAAGACACCCACGCCCTTTCCGAACCTGCTGAAATCACGGCCCTGGAAGTTCTGGCGGGCAACGATGTTCCAGCCTTGGTCGACTCGGCTGGCCGTTACGTTCCAACTCCGGCGGTCTCGGTTGCCATCATCAATCACAACCACGGCAAAGCCGAGAGTGATTCATCTCGCGCCGACGGCCTTGTCATCACCCCCAGCCACAACCCGCCAACCGACGGCGGTTTCAAATACAACCCGCCTCACGGTGGTCCAGCCGATTCGGATGCCACGAACTGGATTGCCAAGCGTGCCAACGAAATCATCGCAAACGGCCTGCGCGAGGTAAAAAAGGCCAAACCCGCTGGAATCGCCTACGACTTCAAAGACAACTACATTTCTCAACTCGGTGCCGTTATAAACATGGACGCAATCGCGAATTCGTCGGTGAGCATTGGAGCCGACCCAATGGGTGGCGCCTCGGTTGACTACTGGGGTGAAATCGGTTCCCGATACAACCTAAACCTGACCGTGGTGAATCCGAGTGT
Organism: Actinomycetota bacterium; assembly: GCA_041180065.1. GTDB lineage: Bacteria > Actinomycetota > Actinomycetes > Actinomycetales > Microbacteriaceae > Rhodoluna. The sequence goes on from JBEGSI010000008.1 coordinate 68,388, forward strand.
TGATTTTCAGTTTGGCTTCATGACCCTCGACTGGGACGAGAAGATTCGAATGGACTGCTCGAGCCTGTTTGCCATGGCTTCGCTGATTGAGGGAAAGGACCGTTTCGACATCTCAACCGGAAACGATGCTGATGCGGATCGTCACGGAATTGTCACCCGAGATCACGGGCTGATGAACCCGAACCACTTCTTGGCCGCATCAATTGATTACCTGTTCCGTCACCGCCCTGACTGGTCACACTCGGCAGCGATTGGAAAGACCATGGTTTCTTCGTCGATCATCAACCGGGTAGTTGCCGACCTCGGACGCAAGCTGGTTGAAGTGCCGGTTGGATTCAAGTGGTTCGTGCCAGGGCTAATCGATGGCTCGGTTGGTTTTGGTGGCGAGGAGTCGGCTGGAGCTAGCTTCCTAAGGCGCAATGGAGAAGCCTGGTCGACCGATAAAGATGGTTTGATTTTGGCGCTGCTCGCCAGTGAGATCACCGCGGTCACCGGCAAAACTCCATCCCAGCAATACTCGCTGCTTACCGAAAAGTTTGGCTCATCGGTTTATGAACGAATCGATGCTCCAGCCACGCTGGAACAGAAAGCTAAGCTGGGCAAGCTTTCCGCCGACGCTGTGACCGCTAGCTCTCTAGCAGGCGAAACCATAACGGGGATTCTTACCCACGCGCCTGGCAACGGGGCCGCTCTCGGCGGGCTAAAGGTAGAGACCGAAAATGCCTGGTTCGCAGCCCGACCTTCGGGAACCGAAAACGTATACAAGATCTACGCCGAAAGCTTCAAGGGCACAGACCACCTGGCTCAGGTTCAGGCCGAAGCAAAGACCTTGGTCGACTCGGTTCTCGCCTAGTTCAAGTAGTTTGGCGCAGCCGGCAGGGAGAAATACTCTTCGAGAGTGGTAATTCCTTGATCATGCATCGCTGTGGCTAGGTCGATGCCCACGAATCGGAAATGCCAAGGCTCATAGCTGTAACCGGTGACCGGCGTTTTTCCCGAAGGGTAGCGAAGGATGAAACCATAAAGGTGAGCGTTCTCGGCTAGCCAGATGCCGGCCTTGGTTTTAGCAAAGCTGACGTTCAAAGTGCTTACTCCTCTGGCCGCAAAATCAACTGCCAAACCGGTTTGGTGTTCGGAATAGCCAGGCTTGGCAACCAGCTTCAACGCATTAGTTTTGCCGATCGCCTTGATCTTGGCGGCCAGAATCGTCTTTTGCGAGTAATAACTTCGGTAGCCACTTTGAACCACCAGGGTTCCCTTGCCGGCAGCCTTCATGGCATCACCCAGGTGGACCACGGCTGAAGACACCGACCTGCGCAGGATTCGGCCGTAAGGGTTGTAACGCGGAACCGTGCGGAGGTCACTTGGCTGGTAGGTCACAGGAGTGACCGGGCGAGTTTTGTTGACTACCACTTGGTAAGAACTGGGCCGGTCAATAACACAGGCTGCGTCGGTTGGGCTGACTGCACAGGCCCCAACCGCCCCGGCCGGAGTGGGATTTGGGCTAAGTAGACTAAGTAATAGAGCAAGGGCCACCGCCCTTACGGAAATAAAACGCAAAACCGCCCTGTTTGGTTTTTGGTTGCGCAGTTTCACGGGTTCAAGATTACCCGTATCGAGAAAGAAGTCTCAGTGTCAAAAACTGTTGAAAAGCCTGTCGCGGGCGAAATGTCGCACCGCCAAATCCTCCTAGTTCTAGTTGGCCTAATGGCGGGTATGTTCCTGTCAGCACTCGACCAGAGCGTGGTTGGCACCGCGATGCGAACCATCGCCGACGACCTCCACGGTCTAGAACTTCAGGCCTGGGTAACCACCGCTTACCTAATCACGTCGACGATTTCGACTCCGATTTACGGCAAGCTAGGTGACATCTTCGGACGTCGTCGTCTGTTCCTAATCGCCATCATGATCTTCGTGCTCGGTTCGGCGCTTTCTGCTCTATCTGGCTCAATGCTCGAGCTCGCCGGTTGGCGTGCGCTTCAGGGTATCGGTGCCGGTGGTTTGTTCTCACTTGCCATCACCGTGCTCAGCGACATCGTTCCTGCCCGCGAGCGCGCTCGCTACCAGGGTTACTTCCTAGCGGTATTCGCAACCTCGAGCGTTCTTGGCCCGGTTGTTGGCGGTTTGTTTGCCGATGCCGGAATGATCCTCGGCATTGCCGGCTGGAAGTGGATCTTCCTAATCAACGTGCCAATTGGCGCCATTGCGATCTACCTAGTGTGGAGATTCCTTCACGTACCTCACACGCCGGTCAAACACCGAATCGACTGGCTTGGCGCTACCACCATCATCATGGCCGTGGTTCCAATGCTTTTGGTTGCTGAAAACGGTCGTGACTGGGGATGGACCAGCACCACTTCACTCGCCTACTACGCGGTCTCAATCATCGGAATTGTTTCGTTCATCTATGCCGAACGTGCTGCTGGCGATGAGGCTATCCTTCCTCTGAAGTTGTTCAAGTCGCGCACCTTCACCTCGGTCACCATCTTGGGGGTAATCGTTGGTGTTGGAATGTTCGGTGGAATGATGACCCTTCCACTTCTTATCCAAATCGTCAACGGTGCCAGCCCAACCGAGTCTGGTTTCCTAATGCTTCCTATGGTTGCCGGAATGATGTCGGCTTCGATTGTTTCAGGCCAGGTAACTAGCAAGACCGGTAAGTACCGTATCTTCATGATCACCGGCACCGGAATGTTGATGCTCGGTTACGTTTCGCTTTTCGCGTACCAGTACAACACTCCAATGTGGGTGATGTCGGTTTCGATGGTCATCATCGGTATGGGTCTCGGTCAGCTAATGCAGACCCTAACCCTGGCCGCACAGAACGCGGTCTCACCACAGGACATCGGTGTAGCAACCTCATCTTCAATGTTCTTCCGCCAGATGGGTGGAACTCTCGGTGTTGCAGTGTTCATCTCGATTCTGTTCAACCGTCTTCCAGACGCCATCAAGAGTGCACTTGAAAACACTTCGGTGAAGAACGACATGGCCGCTGCCGCCAAGGAAATCCTGACCAAGGCCGCCACCGGCGAAATCAAGGCTGACGATCCGAACCTGTTGTTCCTCAAGGAAGCAGCTGCCGACCCAGCCGGTCTTGGCGACAAGTTGAACGGCGACTCTTCGTTCCTAACTCAACTTGACCCTCGACTAGCACGTCCGTTCCTGATGGGATTCGCCGACTCAGCGGTAACCGTTTTCGTGGCTGCGGCTGCCGTTGTGGCAATCGCATTCGCAATGTCCTGGTTCATTAAAGCTCCGGCACTTCGCGACAAGTCGAATGCTGCAGAGGCAGCGGCTTCTTCAGCACACTAATCTAGAACTACACGGGAGTTCGGTGTTACCGGGCTGAGAGGACAACTACCAAGTTGTCGACCGTCAAACCTGATCTGGGTAATGCCAGCGCAGGGAGGACCTCTAACCCGTGCCCAACTATTACAGGAGGGCACGAAAGTGCAGAAACTATTCAAGGCTGCAGTTGTTGCAGCAATCAGCAGTTTGGCTCTGGCCGGCTGCAGCCCAGCCATCGATAACAAGACCGTGGTTTTAGTTACCCACGATTCATTCGTCATCACCGAAGGCTTGCAGAAGCAGTTCGAAACCGAGTCTGGTTACCAGTTGAAGTTGGTGAAGGCTGGTGAAACCGGTGCCATGACCAACAAGTTGGTTCTCACCAAGGATCAACCAATTGCCGATGCCGTTTTTGGTATCGACAACACTCTCACCGAATTGGTTGCCGACAACCAGCTCATCGATGGTCAACTGAGCGCCATCGACTTCGGTGATGTTTGCATGAACTATGACGTCGACTGGTTTGCGGCCAAAGGAATTGCGACTCCATCCAACATTCGCGACCTCACATTAGCTAAGTACAAGAATCTGACCGCGGTTTCAAACCCGGCGACCTCCTCGAGCGGCATGGCATTCCTTGCTACCACGATCGCGGTGTTTGGTGAAGATGGTTACCTCGGCTACTGGTCGAAGTTGAAGAAGAACGGGCTGAAGGTTGTTGCCGGCTGGGAAGACGTTTACTTCACTGAGTTCTCTGGCTCGAGCGGCCATGGCAAATATCCAATCGTGCTGAGCTATTCAAGTTCACCCGCATTTGAAATCCGTGACAACGGCAAGAGCCAGACTGCTAGCATCCTGAACGACTGCTACCGCCAAACCGAGTATGCCGGTGTTCTAGCCAAGGCTAAGAATCCCTCTGGAGCGAAGGCCTTGGTTGAGTTCATGAAATCTGCCGACTTCCAAGCAGCTCTTCCAAATTCGATGTATGTCTATCCGATTGATAACTCGATTGAGCTCCCTCGTGAGTGGTCGGAGTTTGCTCCGGCAGCACTAACTCTCGCTGGAGAAGAGCTAGATGTTGCGGGTAACCGAAAGGCTTGGCTCAAGTCTTGGAGCAAGCTATTTGAATAAAAGGGTGCTTGGCTGGATAGTCCCCCTGAGCTTTCTGGGGGTCCTGTTTTTCTGGCCGCTGGGGAACATTCTCGGAAAAGGTTTTGCCGGAGACTGGGCGCTTCACTTACTCGATTCCCGAGACTTGCAGGTTACCTGGTTCACGGTTTGGCAGGCTCTACTTTCAACAACGCTAACCATAGCCTTGGCAGTTCCCGGCGCCTACATCCTCTATCGAAAGCAGTTCCCCGGTCAGCGGGCAATTCGCTCCCTAATCACGATTCCGTTTATGCTCCCGACCATTGTGGTGGCCACCGGTTTCACCATTTTCCGCGACGACAGCCACCTGTGGTCCGACCCGGTTTTGTGGATTATTGCAGCCCACGTTTTTCTTAACTATTCATTAGCCGTTCGTACCATTGGCAGCTTCTGGATGTCTCTTGACCTCCAAACCGAGGAGGCCGCCGCGATGGCTGGTGCCGGACGCCTGCGCACTGTGTGGAGCATCTCACTTCCTCAGTTGAAGCCAGCACTAATCTCCGCGTCGGCATCGACGTTTTTGTTTTGCAGTGCCAGCTATGGGGTGATCCTGGTACTGGGTGGTGGCCAGGTGCAGTCACTGGAAACCGAGATTGCCAGCGCGGCTAATACTCTGCTTGACCTGCCAAAGGCTTCAGCCCTGGCTCTGGTTCAAACCATGCTTAGTGTTGTTGCCTTTGGAATTTCTCAAACCGGCGGACGTGCCAACATCGGTATTGAACTCGGAGAACACGACGGAAATGTGAAGCCGGTTGATAAACGCGACTGGCTGGCCATCTTGATTACCCTGCCAGTCGTTGTCTTGCTTATTGGTGCACCGATGTTGCAAATACTGGTAAAGACCTTCACCGAAGGCGATGGCTTCGTTGGCAACTTCGTGAACCTAACCGGGCGAGGAACTCGAGAGCTTCTAAACATTTCGGTGGTCGATGCCACGTTGAATAGCCTTCGCAACGTTCTGATTTCGGCAACAATTGCCCTGGTAATCGGGGTTGTAGTTTCATACCTGCTGTCACTGCCAACCAAGACCAGATCGTCGGTAGTGCTCATTCGCATCCTCGATGTTTTGTTCCTGTTACCACTTGGGATCTCAACCGTGGTTCTCGGCTTCGGGTATCTGGTTACCTTTGGCGGTTACCCTCTGCCACTTCGCGAAACCTGGTTAGTGGTTCCTCTCATCCAGTCGGTGATGGCAGTGCCACTGGTGGTGAGGCTGGTTTATCCGGCTTTGGTGGCTCTTGACAAGGATCCGATTGAAGCAGCCTCAACCGCCGGTGCCAACAGCTGGCAGATATTTTGGTTGATCAAGCTACCCATGGTTCGCTTCAGCGTTTACACCGCGGCAGCTTTTGCGGCGTTGGTTTCGCTCGGAGAGTTTGGTGCTGCGAGCCTTCTTGCTTATGGCGATCAGGCAACCCTGCCAACAGTGCTCTATACGCTTATTTCTAGGCCGGGCGGGGAGAACTACGGAATGGCGATGGCTGCCAGCACTTTCATTATGCTGTTCACCTTCGCGGTGGTGTTCCTAATTAGTCGCGAAAATCTACCGGTATCGAAGCAGAAGCGAAACGGTCTCGCATAACCTCGATAGCCTCTGGGTTTCGGTCCATCAAAATGAATCGACGATCTAAGTCGGCAGCCACAAAACCGGTGGTTCCTGAACCTCCGAAGAAGTCGACCACCAAATCACCAGGCTTCGAGGAGGCTTGGATAATTCTTCTCAAGATACCGATCGGCTTCTGGGTTGGGTAACCGGTCTTCTCGGTTCCGGTTGGAGAAACAATCGTGTGCCACCAAACATCGGTTGGCAGTTTTCCCTTGGCTACTTTCTCAGGCGTAACCAGCCCTGGTGCCATGTATGGTTCACGGTCTACCGCAGTTGAATCGAAGTAATACTCATCCGGGTTCTTCACATAAACCAGGATGGTGTCGTGCTTGGCCGGCCAACGGCTCTTCGACTTAGCCCCGTAATCGTAAGCCCAGATGATTTCGTTTAGAAAGTTTTCTCGGCCAAACAGTGCATCTAGCAACACCTTGGCGTAGTGCGCCTCACGGAAATCTAAGTGCAGGTAGAGCGTTCCAGTCTCGTTCAGCAATCGCCATGCCTCTTCGAGTCTGGGTTCTAGAAAGCTCCAATAGTCGGCGAATTCGTCGTCATAGCCAAGCACGGTATCGCGAACGATGTCGTAACGCTGACCTTTGAAACCAATTCGATTGCCGGTTTCGCTTCTGGTGGTAGTCGACTTACCGCGGGTTTGCCGACGTCCGGTGTTGAAGGGAGGGTCGATGTAGATCAGCTGCACCGACTCACTGGGCATAGTTTTTAGGTGCTCGAGGTTATCCCCAAACAGCACTAGATTTTTAGAGTCGGACACATAGAAGAGATTAACGCACATGAACCCTGAAGTACTTCACCAGCCGGATCGAAACCGCTACGCAATCTTTCTCGACGGAGAAGAAGTGGGCGAGGCTAGCTACACAAAGAAGGAAGATCGCTGGGTTTTTGATCACACTTTTGTGAACCCGGCACACCAGGGAAAGAACCTTGCCGCGATTTTGGTTCGAGAGGCGTTTGTTGACGTTCGTGAAAACCAGAACGTTTTGGTAGAGCCAACCTGTTCCTACGTGGTTCGTTACATGGAGAAGCACCCAGAGACTCACGACCTATTGGCATTGCCAATCGAAGAGGCCGTTGCGGCCTGCAAGCTTCCGCCTAGAAACTAGATGTGAGCTTCTAGCCAGGTGGCTAGGTCGTTCAGAACTTCGTCTTGGTTGGTCTCGTTGTAAATCTCGTGACGGGCACCCTGGTAAACGAAAAGCACGATGTCATCGACGCCACGTTTGCGGAAAGCATTTGCCAGCAACACGTTTCCGCGCTCACCAGCCAAAGAGTCGTCACTGCCAACTTGTAGCAGGATTGGCACCTTTGGGTCGATGGTCTTTTTCGGTGAACCCATCAGTTTCAGGGTGTCGACAACACCAACTACCTGGGCAAACGATTCACTGAAGTTCAATGGGTCCTCACGGAACTTACGTCCAACCTCAAGGTTGCGGCTTAGCCATTCTCCGCCGGTAGCATTCGGTAGGTGAGCCCACTTCTTGTTGAGCTTTCCTGCGTTTAGAACACCGGGTAGTAGCAGCGATGATCCGCTCAGTACCAAAGCATCGAGATCGCTCGAATACTTGTCGTAAAGACGCTGTGCCAGCATCGAGCCCCAGCTGTGACCGAGCATTACCAACTTGGTTGAAGGATGCTCCGCTTTGATCAATTCAGTGAGCGCTCGAACTTGAGCGAGAACCGCGTCCATTCCGCCAGGACCCAATAACCCCTGCTTCTTGGTGACGCCACTTTCAACCATGCCTTTACCGGTCTGGCCGTGTCCGCGGTGATCGTCTGAGTAAACGGCGAACCCTAGCGAGTTCAGCTTGCGGGCAACGTGATCGTAACGCCTGGAGTGTTCGCCGATGCCGTGCACCAGCTGAACAACGGCTTTGGGCTGCGCCACCGGCCATTCCCAGAAGACGATTTCAACGCCGTGGGCGTCTTGGAAACTACGACGAAGTGGAAGGTCAGTCATATTGCGAGAATACTCTCGAAACGTCTGAAATGATTAAGGGAATCTATTCAGGTTGCTCACAGGAAACTCCCAAGTTTCTATTACAGGCTTATTTTTATGAATCAAACAGCGCCACAGCTAACGTTGACGCCGCCCAACCAGCGGGTTCGACTTGGTGCAAAAAAGTTTGCTGAGCTCAAGCGCTCACAGGATGTCATCGAGACTCTCGCCTGGTTCACAGTGGTCCTGGTCGTTGCCATGTTTTTACTCGATGGCGGAATCGCGCTTTTTGGTAACCTAACCGACGCCCTTGGGGCAATCAGTCGACTTACGGCACTGGTTGGAACCGACCTACTACTAATTCACACGCTGCTGGTTGCCCGCGTGCCATGGCTCGATAAGTTCTACGGCCACGACAAAGTAACTTTGGCCCACAAGAAACTGGGCAAGCCGATTCTCTACATAATCTCAGCGCACTTCTTGGCTTCACTAATCCAGTTCGCCATCCTCGACGGCAAATCGATTGTCGACGAAATGCTTTACCTATTCTTCGAAATTCCAGACATGTGGAGTGCCACTCTCGGACTGGTTCTGATGATTGTTGTGGTGTTCACCTCGATCAACGCTGCTCGCAAAAAGCTGAGCTACGAGGCTTGGCACATCATTCACCTTTTGGCTTACGCGTCGATTCTGATTGCGGTTCCACACCAGTTCACCACCGGCTCCGACATCGCCGGCAAGCCAGTACAAACCCTGTTCTGGGTGAGCCTGTATCTCTTCGTTGCGCTCAACGTTATTTGGTATCGAGTGCTGGCGCCGATTGTTATGAACTTGGCCCTCGGCTTGAAAGTGACCGCGGTAACTCGCGAATCCAGTGACACCATCTCGGTTTATGTGAGCGGTCGCGGTCTAGAACGACTTGGCGGACAGGCCGGGCAGTTCTTCATGCTACGCATCATGACCAAGGAGACCTGGGCCAAGCCACACCCGTTCTCAATCTCGGCAGCGCCAAACAATCGTTTCGTTCGGTTCACCATTGGTGACCGCGGAGATTTCACCAAGGCTCTTGCAGATTTGAAGGTTGGCACTCGAGTTGCGCTTGAAGGCCCCTACGGCGTTTTCACCGAAGAGCGTCGAACCTGTGAAAAGGTGACCCTGATTGCCGCTGGAGTTGGAGCACCTCCGATTCGCGCACTAGCCGAATCGATGGCTGGGCGCCCTCGCGATGTAACGATTCTTTACCGCGTACGCGACGAAGAGGACGCCGCTCTACTTGGTGAACTTCAGCAGGTTGCAAGCCAGCGCGGATTCCAGCTGCACGTCTTGGCTGGCCCTCGTGGCTCGGCAACGTCATGGTTACCTGGTCACTTGAACTCGCTTCCGGATCAGACCCGCCTGATTGAAATGGCTCCGTTTGTTTCCGAATCCGACGTTTACATTTGCGGCCCTGCCGCCTGGACCAAATCGGTTGAAAAAACCTTGGAACGCGTTGGCACTCCAGCCAACCAAATTCACGCAGAGGAGTTCGCCTGGTGAGAAGTGCAACTAAAACTTTCGTTGGCCTTGCCGGTCTTGGCATCATGGTGGCTGCTGCCCGAGCTGGCATGCCGATTCCTGATGCGGCTGCGGCAATTACCGACACAACTGGCAACAACACCGACAGCACTGCCACTGCAACACCTACACCGGAGCCAACCAGCACGGCTACTGCAACGGCCAAGCCAAAGCCAACCAAGAAGCCTGGAACCACCACTCCGGCTACCACTAAGCCAAAGCCAACTGCAACGGCCACCCCTACGCCAACACCCAATCCAACTCCGAACCCAACCGCTGCGGTAAGCAAGACCAGCGCTGCGATTAACTATGAGTTCGGAACGATTCAGGTCAAGGTGACCAAGAGTGGTGGAAACATCACCGATGTCACCTACATTCAGGCAACCTACACTCGCGTTCCTAATGGCACCATGAGCTATCTGGTGAACGCCTCGATTCAGGCCAACGGTTCTAACTTCACCAAGGTGAGCCGTGCCACGGTTACCACCAACGCCTACAAGCAGGCTCTGGAGAGTGCTCTTGGAAAGTTCTAATCTCTACACGTTCCAGAAACCGATCGAAGGCAAACGTCGTTATCGCACCTCAACCATTGTGTTGAGTGTGCTTTCTTTGGTCGGTGCAGTTGGAATTGATCTCTGGCTTAACCCGAACGCCTTGACCCTTTTGGCCGGTGTATCTGGCCCGACCACAGTTGGCGGTGTTAGTTCGGCAACCGGTGACGCCATCGAGTCGGGCTTCGGCCCGGTGCAGGTAAAAGTGACCAAGGAAAGCGGGAAGATTACTGCGATCGACTTGATCCAAGCGCAGTCAACCGGTGGTCGCGACGCTGCCTTCCCGTTACTTGTTGAGGCAGCTCTTGCCGCCAACGGCTCCAACATTGGCAACGTTAGCCAAGCCACTTACACCAGCGATGCCTTCAAACAATCTCTCGACTCCGCTCTTTCGAAAATCAAGTAATGCCTGTTTTTGAACACCTCGAAGAATGCATGGGCACTGTATTCGTTTTTCAAGGACGAAGTTCGCTTACAGAATTTGAACTAAACGCGGCGCTCAAAATTGCGTGTGACAAACTTCACGAAGCAGATCGAATCTTTTCGCTCTACAAGCCTGAATCTCCGCTAAGCAAACTGGCCAGGGGTGAGACTTCGGTGGCACTTTGCCCGGCGGCAGTCGACGCAGTTTGGAACCTCTGCGAAAAGTGGGAACAACTAACCGGCGGTTTCTTTAGCCCATTCACACTCGACCGAACTTTCGACCCTTCCGGTTTGGTAAAAACCTGGGCGGCGCAGCAAGCAATCGACGCCCTGCTATCTGCAGGAGTCAGCGATTTCAGCCTCAATAGCGGTGGCGATATCTGGCTCAGCGGCCACTTGAGTGAAGCAGATGATTGGAAAGTTGGCATAGCCAAGCCGGTAACCATCGCCTCAGAGGATGCCGGAGTGCTAACTGTGGTGAACCTTCAGAACACCGAGTTTCGTGCGGTAGCAACCAGCGGCAGCGCCGAGCGTGGCTCACACATTTGGAACCCGAGCTCAGGAACAATGGCCGAAAGTGAATTAGTTCAGGTAACGGTTCTGGCTAAAGATCTGGTTACCGCGGATGTTTGGGCTACCGCAGCTTTTGCCGAAGGACCAAACTCGCTCAACCGAATCTCAAAAGTCGACGGTGTGGAAGCTCTTTTCGTTTTCAAAGATGGCCGAATCGATGGCACCGAAGGTTTCGCCGAAGTTCTTCGAGGTTCGATCTAATCCCAGATGCTTGGAGCCGGCTCTTTGCCTTTTGGAAGAGCGGTGTCGGTATTCCACCGAACAACCCAAGCTGGAAGCTTTGGAACATCGCCTTGCCAACCACCAACTGCATCGACAACCTCTTGGGGAGTCACGATGCCTCGCGGGTTTTGCAACCAACGTAGTTTCACAATCGCTTTGGTATAAACCTCACCGTTTCGAGTGAAACGCTGCTCAACAAAAAACGCTTGGTCATCCCAGCCAACCACCTTGGACTCAACGGTAAAGGTTTTCCAAAGTTCTAAAGACTTTCGATACGTGATGCTTACCGCCACCACGACCGGATACCACCTGAGTTTTTTGTAGGTTGGCCAGTGGCCGGAGCGAAGTAAATGATCGAAGCGGCCGAGGTCCATGACCGACAGATAGACTCCGTTGTTCATGTGCATAAATGCATCGAGGTCGGTTGGCCAAACTCGGAAGTTTCGTTTGCCCACGTCAACGTAAGACAACTTCGATTTGAAACGCCAACCGGTGAAAGCCCAGATCATTCTGAGCCAGAGCTTCACCAGATACTCACTCGCTGATCTGGAGCCAACCAGGCCTTGTCGGTGTCAGTTACATCAAAAGCCTCATAGAAGGCGTTTATGTTTCGAACAATCTGATTGCAACGGAACTCGTCTGGCGAGTGCGGGTCGGTAGCTAAACGCTGAATCATTACCTCGTCGCGGCCCTTGGTTCGCCAAGCCTGACCCCACGAAAGGAACAGGCGCTGCGCTCCGGTTAGACCATCAATCACTGGTGACTCCTCGTCGCCCAGCGACAGGAAGTAAGCCTTGTAGGCGATAGCCAAACCACCGAGGTCGCCGATGTTCTCACCAATGGTAAATGCACCGTTTACGCGGTGCTCATCGGAAAGCTGAGCTGGTGAAAGCTGGTCGTACTGATAAATCAGTTCCTTGGTTAGTTTCTCGAAAGCCTCACGGTCTTCGTTTGTCCACCATGACGACAACGCTCCATCACCGTCGTACTTAGAACCCTGATCATCGAAGCCGTGGCCGATCTCGTGGCCGATCACGGCACCGATGGCACCGAAGTTCACGGCAGCGTCGGATTCAGCAGAGAAGAACGGTGGCTGCAGGATTGCCGCCGGGAAAACGATTTCGTTGAATCCAGGGTTGTAATAGGCGTTTACGGTCTGCGGAGTCATGAACCACTCTTCGCGATCTAGCGGAGCACCGATTTTTGCAATTTCCTTGTCGGTCTGCCAGCTTGAAGCTCGGCGAACGTTTCCAACTAGGTCGTCCTTGCGAATCACCAGCGATGAGTAGTCTTTCCACTTGCTCGGGTAACCGATCTTCGGAGTGAACTTGTCGAGTTTGACCAAAGCTTTTTCCTTGGTGGCGTCGGTCATCCAAGTAAGGCCCTTGATGCTCTGACGGTAGGCCTCAACCAGCCAACCCACTAACTCATCCATCTGCTCTTTCGCAGCCGGCGGGAAGTGCTTGGCAACGTAGATTTCACCAACGGCTTCGCCAAGTGAACCTTCAACCAAGCCAACCGCACGCTTCCATCGGGCACGCATCTCCGGCTGACCGGTTAGCTTGCGTCCGTAGAACTCGAAGCGAGTGTTTACGAAGTTGTGGGAAAGGTATGGAGCCATCGAGTTGATTAGCTCCCATTGCAACCAGAGCTTCACCGCTTCTAAGTTTTCGTTCTTGAACAACTTTGGCAGAGCCTCGAAGAAGCTAGGCATCATCAGCACCACCTCGTTTAGAGCCTCAGCCTTTACGTTGCAACCGTAGGTCCACTGGTTCCAGTCGATGCCTGGGGTTAGTTCCTGAAGAGCACTAAATGAATAGAGGTTGTAGGTCTTCTCGGCGTCACGCGAATCAACCACATTCCAGTGGGTTGCCGCGAGCGCGGTTTCAAACTCAACGATTTGGCGGGCTGCATCGGCAGCCGAAGTTGAGTCGAAGCCGGCATGCTCAAACATCTGTGCAATGTATGGCGCGTAGGCGTCGCGGATTTCCTGGTGCTTCTCCTCACGGTAGTAAGCCTCGTCTGGAAGACCTAAACCGCTCTGCGCTAGGTGTGGCAGGTAGCGCTCAGGGTTACCCGGGTCGTTGTCGATGTAGAGACCAAAGAAGCCGCTGATTCCCTGTCGAGAGAATTCACCCATGAGACGAACCAGTTCCTCGATGTGCTTGGCCTCGCGAATACGCTGAAGGTCGCCCGCAATCGGAGCTACCCCGAGTTCATCGGCCAGCTGCTCGTTTAGGAACGAGTTGTAGAGGTCGCCAATCTGCTGGCTGACCCCTGGTTGCGGGTTTGCTGATGCCTCGAGCAGGATGTCGCGAACCGCTTCTTCGGCGGCATCGCGAAGCACGTGGAATGACCCGTGAATGGCTCGGTCGGCTGGGATTTCGGTTTCCCGGATCCACTTTCCGTTGGTGTGAAGATACAGGTCATCCTGTGGTCTAACACTTTTATCGAAGTTGGCAAGGTCTAGTCCGGGTTTGATACTCATTCTTGAAGACTACAATTCTTATCGTGGAACTACAGAAGATTATTCTCTACTACGGATTCGCTCCCATCAGCGATCCGGAGGCAGTCAAACTTTGGCAAAAGACCCTTTGCGAGTCGCTCGGACTCAAGGGACGAATCCTCATTTCCAAGCACGGCATCAACGGAACCTTGGGCGGCGACATGTCGGCTCTCAAAAAGTACGTTCGCCAGACCAAGGAATTCGCCGGTTTCCGCAAGATTGACTTCAAGTGGTCAGATGGCACCGGGGAAGACTTCCCGCGCCTACGGGTTCGAGTGCGCGATGAGCTGGTGGCTTTCGGAGCGCCAGACGAACTGGTTGTCGACACCAAGGGCGTTGTTGGTGGCGGCAAGCACCTCAAACCTCGCGAGGTCGACCAGCTGGTTGCCGAGCGCGGCGACGAAGTTTTGTTCTTCGACGGACGAAACGCCTGGGAAGCCAAAATTGGAAAGTTCAAGAACGCGATTGTTCCAGATGTCGACACCAGCCACGATTTCATCAAGGATCTTGAGAGCGGCAAATACGACTCAATCAAAGACAAGCCGATTGTTACCTATTGCACCGGTGGAATCCGCTGCGAAGTGCTCTCGGCAATCATGATCAAGCGCGGATTCAAAGAGGTGTACCAAATCGAGGGTGGCATCGTTCGCTACGGTGAATCTCAGGGCGATGAAAGCCTTTGGGAAGGTTCGCTCTATGTTTTCGACGACCGCATGAACATCAACTTCACCGATAAGGCAAAGACCATTGGTGAGTGTGAAGCTTGCGGTGGTGCAACCTCGAAGTTCCGCAACTGCTCAAGCCTTTCCTGCAAAGACCTAATTTTGCTCTGCGACGACTGCGCGGCTAAGCCGGAGAGCCTAGCCTGCCAGCCGGATCACACCCGAGGAAAAGCAATTCCGCAGGTTGGCTAACCAACCAAGACCTTAAAAACAAAGTGCCTCCCCGACTTATTCGGGGAGGCACTTTGCCATCAAGGGTTAGGAGGTGATGATGCTTGTTACTTGGTTTTTGCGGCAGTTGCAGCAACTGGAGCTGCAACGGTTAGTCCCTGGCTTGAAGAGACTTTCACCAATTCAACGGTGTAGTCGCCTGGGTGTAGCCCTGGAACTGAAACGGTTACGCTACCGGCGCCGGTAACCGCAACCACGCGGGTGTGCTCTTTAGGAGGCAGACCTGCTGGAGTGGTAGGAGCAGGGGTTCCCGAAACTGCAACCGGTGCCGATTCGGTGATGACTAGCTTGTAAACGCCACCGTCATCTGGAACGGTAACGGTGATGTCTTGGCTAACCTGGGCTGGCTTGGTGCCTTTGTTGCCCTTGTTCTTGCCGGCTTCGATGCCGTGGCCGTGACCCTTGGCCTGCACCGATGAGGTTACTCCAGATGCCTTGTGAGGTGCTGCTAGCGATGGGGTAGCAAAAGCCAACCCGGTTAGTGCAACTGCTGAAACTGCAATTAGCGAGGTCTTCGCGAACTTCTTCTTATCCATTGTCATTGTCCTTTCGTAGCTGACAAGAATCAGACTAGAAAAGCAATTTCTAAAAATCACCCAATCTCAGGTTGCTCCTAGACTCCACACAGATAACTCACAGAAAGCCGTTTGTGTCGAGTGTGGCGGTTAAACTTAAGGCTCAATAAGGATTGGTAGAGCATTGGGCTTTCTAGACAAACTTGAGAAGGGCATTGAGCGGGTTGTAACCGGCGCGTTCAGTAAGACCTTCAAGTCTGAGCTTCAACCTATCGAAATCGGCTCTGCCATTAGATCCGAAATGGATGGCAACGCCTCGATTGTTAGCCGCGACCGCATCCTGGTTCCAAACCGCTTCGACGTAACCCTGTCGGCAGCCGATTACGGGCGCATGAAACTTATTGCTGAGCGTTTGAATGCCGAACTCCGCACTCAGGCCCAGGCCCACGCCAACAAACAGGGCTACCAGTTCGCCGGGCCACTGACCATTACGGTTGCCGAATCAGCCAACCTCGGAATCGGACAAGTCTACGTAACCGCTTCTAGCCCAAATATTGCTCCTGCAGATGTTGAATGGTCACCGAGACTTGAGGTAATTACCGACGGCTTGGTGTTTGAGATTCAGAAGTCGCGCACCTCGGTTGGTCGCGATCAGAGTGCCGACGTTCAAATCCACGACACCGGTTTGAGTCGCAAACACTTCGAGCTGATCTGGGACGGCAAGAAGGCCGGCATCCGCGACCTCGGTTCAACCAACGGAACTTTTGTTGGCGGGGTCAAGATTTCCGAGCAAGCCCTGCCGGTTGACTCTGTAATCAAAGCGGGAAACAAGTCATTCGTGTTCAAGCTGGTTGCCAAGGCGGTGAACAATTGAGTGAATTAGCTCTATTCCTGCTGCGCATCGGTCTGGTAGCGGTTCTATGGATTTTCGTCTTCAGCATTATCTCGGTGATTCGAGCCGACCTTTTCGGTCAGAGAGTTGCCTCCAAAGCTGCCAGCGGCTCAGCTCCTCAGGTGGTTTCTCAGGCTTCGGTTCCTAACCCACCAACCGGACCGGTACGTGTACTTCAAGAATCCAGCGAACCGAGCAGCCGCACCGCCACCAAGTTGGTGATCACCGAGGGTGAAAATATGGGTAAGGCGATTGCCCTAACCGGACGAGAGCTTCACATCGGGCGCGCAGTTAATAGTGACCTGATCATCACCGACGAATACGCGTCGACCCAGCACGCCAAGCTAGTTCTTATCAACGACGAATGGTTGATTCAAGACTTGAACTCGACCAACGGAACTTTCCTAGCCGGAGTTCGCGTTGGTATTCCAGCTGTTGTGAAACTAAACACCCCGGTGAAGGTCGGTAAAACGGTCTTCGAGTTGAGGGCGTAATGAGCATCGCACTAATCAGTGCCGCCGATTCCAACATCGGTAAAGTTCGATCATCCAACCAAGACTCCGGTTACTCCGGGTATCGCATGTTTTTCGTCGCCGACGGCATGGGAGGCCACGCCGGTGGCGACATCGCTTCGGCTATTACCGCTCAGCGCATGGCCCAAATGGACGCCGAGTACGCAACCGCCGATGACGCTGGCGCCTCGGTTTTAGCTCGCATTCTTGAAACCAACCAACTACTGACCGAAACTGTGGCTAAGCACGCCCACCTTGCGGGCATGGGAACCACCTTCTCCGGTGTGGTCTTCGTGGAAGACAAAGCAGTGGTTGCCCACATCGGCGACTCGAGAATCTATCTTTGCCGCGACGGCGAGACCGCTCAGGTGACCACCGACCACACCTTCGTGCAGCGCCTGGTTGAAATGGGTCGAATCACGGAAGCTGAAGCTCTGGTTCACCCTCGTCGTAACGTTTTGCTTCGAGTGATCGGTGATTCCAACGAACCGCCGCAACTCGACTTCAAGGTTTTAGTAACCAAGCCTGGCGACCGCTGGATGATGTGCTCCGACGGCCTCAACGGTTACGTCTCCGACGCGATTATTCACATGAATCTTTCGAGCGAGCAAACTCCGGAAGAAGTTGTCGATGTTTTGATTGGTGAGGCACTCGAAGCTGGGGCTCCCGACAACGTCACCGTGGTGGTGGTCGACACGGTTCCCGCCGAACTTGGAAGTGTAATTGAGCGCTCGGCTAAGTTCTTTGGGTCAGCCGTGAACGACGTGGTGATCCAAGATGTCAAACCAAAGTCCAAAGGCAAGGACAGCCAGGACCGCCAATTCATTTCGGAGTCTGGTGAAGACTTCACCCGCATCATCAACGAAACCGAGCGCAAGGTTCGGTTTCGCAAGCTTCGCCAAATTGCCATGGTCTTCAGCATTACCGCGCTAGTCGTTTTGGCTGGATGGTTCGGATACAGCTACACGCAAACCAAGTTTTATGTGGCGAACTCCGATGGTCAGGTTTCCATTTACAAGGGAATCCGAGAAGAGTTGCTCGGTTTCAAGTTCTCTTCGCTGTACCAAACCACCGAACTCTCGGTTGCGACACTTCCTGAATACCAGCAGGAATTGGTTTCAAAGTCGATCTACGCCACCGACATCGCCGACGCCTATCGCATCATCGACCGCCTGAAAGCGTCGGTGACGGTTGAGTAATACGGTTACCGAGCGAATCTCTAAAATCGTGCGGGTGGTTCCACGAAACCGCAACGCAGAACTAACTCTGCTGCTGTTCGCGATTGGCCTAAACGCGTTCGAAATAGTTCAAGTTCAGCTGAACACCATGCAAAAAGTGACCGATGACTTCTGGTTCTACTGGGCGCCGCTCGCCGTTGGAAGTTTGATCTTGCATCTGGTGCTTCGGCTTCGCGCGCACAATGCCGATCCGCTGATTCTGCCAATTGCCGTTGCCCTCAACGGTTTGGGCCTAGCCGAAATCTATCGTCTAGACATTGCGGCTATTGCCAATAAACAAACAGAGTTGTTTGCGGAAAAGCAAGTCATCTGGACTTTGGTTGCCATGGTTTTGGCGGCCGCGGTCATCATATATGTTCCAAGTCACCTTCTGCTTCGCCGTTACGTTTTCATCAGTGGCGTCGCTGGTCTTGGATTGCTTCTGGCTCCGATGCTGCCATTCATCGGTAAAACCATTAACGGGGCCAGCCTGTGGCTATCGATCGGAGGGCTCACCTTCCAGCCTGGGGAACTTGCCAAAATCGCTCTGTCGATTTTCTTCGCCGGTTACCTCGTGCAGAGAAAAGATTCGCTGGCCATGACCGGACGCACGGTTTTCGGAATTCAGATTCCGAAGGCA
>JBEGSI010000009.1:0-60588 GCA_041180065.1 Actinomycetota bacterium
ACAAATGGTGCGCCAATCTTGGCAAGTTCTTTCACCGTTGGAAGTGCGATGGTCTCGCGAACTTCGTCCACGAAGCCAGCAGGAAGCCAAGGAAGAGGAGTGTAGGAACCCATTCCGCCGGTGTTCGGACCTTCGTCGTTGTTGAATGCACGCTTGAAGTCTTGAGCCGGGGATAGCGGAAGCACGTTCTTGCCGTCGGCGAGGAAGAACAGTGACACCTCTTCGCCATCGAGGAACTCTTCAACCAGGATTCCCAGGTGAAGGAACTTCTTCGCGTGCTCGAGAGCTGCATCGCGGTCTGAGGTAACGATCACGCCCTTGCCAGCAGCCAGGCCATCAGCCTTCACCACGTAGGGAGCCCCGAAGTCGTCGATTGCTGATTCGACCTGTTCGATGGTGGTGCACTCGTGTGCGCGTCCGGTCGGAACGCCAGCGGCAGCCATGATCTCTTTGGCGAAAGCTTTGGAGCCCTCTAACTGGGCAGCAACCTTGCTTGGGCCAAACACGTCGATGCCGGCTTCGCGAAGTGGGTCGGCAACACCTTCAATCAGGGGAGCCTCTGGTCCAACGATGACGAGTTCGAAGCCCTTGTTCTTCGCGTAGTCGGTAACCGCGACCGGGTCCATCATGTTTAGGCTTGGGTCGCAAGCCACGTCATTGGCAATTCCAGCGTTACCTGGAGCAACGACGATTTTGCTGACATCGGTGCCGGTACGAACCAAAGCTTTAACGATCGCGTGCTCGCGAGCACCCGAACCGAGAACAAGGATTTTCATACTCTCAAGTTTAAGTGAGTTGGTTAGGCTGGTGGCATGCCACTGAGGAGAATCAAGCCGATCGACGGAATAGACGCCGTTCGTTTGGTGCTTGCCGACTCGTCGAAGAGAGTGGTTTCAGATCCTGATTTCAAAACCGCTGTTCGCTACCTTCTGGAAGAGTTGAGCTTTCTTCGTCCTGGTCGCTCAGTAGAAGTTCGGGTCCCACCGCTCGGCGCCGTGCAGTGCGTTGACGGGTTGACCCATAGGCGCGGTACTCCGCCAAACACGGTTGAGTTAGGTCCGCTGGAATGGTTTGCGCTCGCGGTGGGCGAGGCTAGTTGGGATTCGCTGGTTTCTTCAGGGAAAATTTTGGCTTCAGGGACCCGTGCCGACATTTCCGATGCACTGCCGATCTGGCGTTGATGGTTCAATAGTTATATGGCTAAAGAAACCGTTTCCATCCGCAAAGCTCCGAAGTACTTGGCGTTCCTGTTGTTATTCGCAACCATCGGATTCATCGTTGCGGTAATCATTTATCTCAATATCGATGAGTCGTCGAAGGGAACAGCCTCCATCTTCGGAATGCTGGTGACCTATCTTTCAGGCGCTGGAGCAGCACTCGGACTTATTTTTGCCTTGATCGTCGATGGTGTCTCAAGGTTGCGAGCCAAGACTGTGGTGGCCGAGCGTAGCCGCTAAACTTATAGAAGGATTCCCCCAAACTTTGAATCGAGGGTAGCTATGCTTCGTGGCGACGGCTTGTTAAATCACGATTTGCTACCCGATGAAGAGCTGCCAAAAGACCAGTGCGGCGTTTTTGGCGTTTGGGCTCCAGGCGAAGAAGTGGCTAAGCTAACTTTCTTCGGCCTTTACTCTCTTCAGCACCGCGGCCAGGAGTCGGCTGGTATCGCCACCTCTGATGGCAAAAAGATTTTGGTCTACAAAGACATGGGCTTGGTTTCACAAGTCTTCTCGGAATCGGCTTTGGAGAGCCTGGTTGGTCACATCGCGGTTGGTCACAATCGCTACTCAACCACCGGCGCATCGTCGTGGCGCAACGCTCAGCCAACGCTAGGACGCACTTCCGCCGGAACTGTGGCGCTAGCCCACAACGGTAACCTCACTAATACTGCGGATCTGCTCGAACTTTTGAAGGAACGCTACCCAAACCAGGAGAGCAACGAGATCACCGGAGGAAACACCACCGACACCGCAGTGCTAACCGCACTGATGGCCGGCGACCTGGATCACACTCTGGAATCGACCGCTCTAGAACTATTGCCGAAGGTCAAGGGCGCTTTCTGTTTGGTGTTCATGGACGAAACCACTCTTTATGCCGCTCGCGATCCTCAGGGCGTTCGTCCGTTGGTTTTGGGTCGCCTGGAGCGCGGTTGGGTGGTTGCTTCGGAAACCGCTGCCCTCGACATTGTTGGTGCTTCGTTCGTTCGTGAAGTTGAACCGGGTGAGTTGATTGCCATCGACGAAAACGGTTTGCGTTCAACTCGTTTTGCCGACACCAAACGGGCCGGATGTGTTTTCGAATACGTTTACCTCGCTCGTCCAGACACCAGCATCAACGGTAAGAACGTTTACGACGCTCGCGTTGAAATGGGCCGACAGCTTGCTCGAGAATACGCGGTTGAAGCCGACCTAGTTATTCCAACTCCAGAGTCGGGCACCCCAGCCGCTATTGGTTACTCGCAAGAATCCGGCATCCCATTTGGTCACGGCCTAGTCAAGAACGCCTACGTTGGTCGAACCTTTATTCAGCCTTCGCAAACCATTCGCCAGCGCGGTATTCGCCTGAAGCTAAACCCGCTGAAGGAAGTTATTCGTGGCAAGCGCATCATCGTCATTGATGACTCGATTGTTCGCGGTAATACTCAGCGAGCTTTGGTTCAGATGCTGCGTGAGGCGGGTGCTGCCGAGATTCACATTCGCATCTCCAGCCCGCCAATCACTTGGCCATGTTTTTACGGAATCGACTTTGCAACCCGTGCTGAACTGATTGCCACGGGTCTCGGTGTTGAAGAGGTGCGCCAGTCAATCGGAGCCGATTCACTTGGTTACCTTTCCAAGGACGGCATGATTGCCTCAACCGGACAGCAAGAGCGCGAACTTTGCACTGCCTGCTTCACCGGCACCTACCCGATTGAACTTCCAACCGCAGACCGGTTGGGTAAAAACCTGCTTGAACGCGACGAAGCGGCAGCTTGTGAACCTGGCCCAGACTCAGAGCTAAACGCTGTGGTCACCGACGCGGAAAAGAACTGATGACTGAAAACGCCTACGCCAAAGCCGGAGTCGACACCGAGGCCGGCGATCTTGCCGTTGAGCTGATGAAACGTTCGGTTGCTGCCACTCACAACGAACTCGTTTTTGGCGGTCTCGGCGGATTCGCCGGAATGATGGACGTTTCGTTTATTAAGAACTACCAGCAGCCACTTCTTGCAACTTCCACCGATGGCGTTGGTACCAAAGTAGCCATCGCGCAGGCCATCGACAAACACGACACCATCGGTCAGGACCTGGTTGGCATGGTCGTAGACGACATCGTTGTAGTTGGCGCCAAGAGTTTGTTCATGACCGACTACATTGCTTGTGGCAAGGTCATTCCAAACCGCATTGCCGACATCGTTCGCGGAATTGCCGAAGCCTGCTCTCAGGTTGGTGTGGCACTGGTCGGTGGCGAAACTGCCGAGCACCCTGGTCTTTTGGGTCCAGACGACTACGACGTAGCTGGCGCTGCTGTTGGTGTGGTTGAGGCATCAAAGCTTCTTGGCCCGCAGAAGGTTTCTGCAGGCGATGTGGTTTTGGGTATCGAAGCCTCGGGCCTCCACTCAAACGGTTACTCTTTGGTTCGCAAGGTAGTCGCCGACAAAGGTTTCAAGTACACCGATCACGTCGACGAATTCGCTGGTAGCTTAGGCGAAGCTCTGCTAACCCCAACCCGCCTTTACACCGGCGTTCTGAACGAACTACTGGAAAGTGATCTTGGCACAGGCGTGCACGCAATGAGCCACATCACCGGCGGAGGAATTGCAGCCAACCTGGCTCGAGTGCTTCCTCAGGGTGTTTCGCTTGACGTTGACCGTGGCAGTTGGTCGCCGCTAGATGTGTTCCGCGTGCTCTCGCAGTGGGGCGGTTTCTCGCTGGAGTCGGTTGAGGGCACCTGGAACCTAGGCCTTGGCCAAGCACTAGTAGTTTCTGCAAGTAAGGCTGAGGCAATTTCGGCGCAGCTAAACGCCAAGGGTTACAAAACTTGGGTTCTCGGTTCAATTGAGACCGCCGGCACTGATCTGAGCGATTACGTTCAGGGAGCTAAGGGTGTTGACGGTGGAGCAGTACGCCTAATCGGCTCGTACGCTAACTAACTATTTCGACTCTTCTTCGGAAGTTTCGTCTTCGGTTTCTTCTTCGTCGGCGTAGAGGTCGGCCCACTTGTCAACGTATTCGCCTTCGCCCTCAACGGCTAGCTCTTTTTCTAGCGCAGACAAATCGGTGTTTGGGCTAAAGTACTTTAGTTCGCGAGCAACCTTAGTGTGCTTTGCTTTTTGACGGCCACGCCCCATGGCGAGCCCCCTAACTGAAAATCAACGGGATAAGAAACCTGTGAAGAGTTTATCAGCCGTTACAGGCAAACTCCGACGAGCATCACGGCTGTGGATGGAAGCACCAGGTTGAGCAAAATGTTTAGAAAGGCAGCCAACCTTTTTCGCTCCGCCAGCAGTTGCCAGGTTTGCCCAACGAACGTTGAGAACGTTGAGAGTCCGCCGGCAAAGCCAGCGACCAGCACCAACCCCAACTGTGGTTGCGAAAGGAAAGCCCAAGCGGCAACGGTGGTGGCCAGGGTGTTGGCAATCAAGATACCCCAGGGCAGGTAACCCTTGAAACTACCGAGTAGCTGGCGAACAACGGCTCCAATGCCACCAGCAAAAGCAACGACTAAGACTTCGACCATTTCCGCTCACCTCCGATGAGGCGACCAAGCCAGTAGGCCAGAATTCCGAGAATCACCTGAAGTGTGACCACACTCCACATGCCATAAGGGGTGAGGATGGCGAAGATCATCAAACCGCTCACTGTGGTGAAACCACCGGCGAAGCCCGTTCCAAGAAGTGCCTGAACGGTTTCTGACTTGAATCTAGGGGCCACTTGAACGTAGCCCAACACGAAGGCTCCTAGAAGGTTCACAATCCAGAGAGCTGCCGACTGCGAATCGGCTGATGCGCTGATTAGGTATCGAAGCGCGCTACCAACCGCTCCACCAACAAAGGTGAGCACAAGGAGCTTGAACTTCATTGTTTAGTCTTCGTCGTCTTTTTCGTCTGCGGTGATAACGATTACCTCGTTGCGAGCCAACTTGTGGTGGCGACGCTGAACCGGACGAACTCGCTCACCGCGACGTGCGTCACCGGGTAGCGGATTACGAAGGAATGGGTTGAACTTCTCAGCCGACTCCAAGCGCCAAGGCACGAGGGTAACCATCACTCCGCGAACGTAAAGCAGGCGCGAACGCAGGCGGTTGGCGCGGTGGTTGTGGAAGATGTGCTCCCACCAGTGACCAACGATGAACTTCGGAAGATAAACCGAGATGCGCTCGCGGCCGTGACGCTTGCGGTGGTCTTCCAAGAATTCGATGAGCGGGGCGCTGAACTCGCGGTAAGGAGATTCAATGATCTTGAGTGGAACCTTGATTCCATATTCCTTCCACTCGAGTCGGAAGGCTTCGGCGCGCTCTGGGTCAACGGCAACGTGGATTGCGTCGAGGCGGTCGTGCTTGCTGGACAGTGCGTAGTCGAGGGCTTTCAGCTGAGGCTTGTTCAACTTGTCCATGAGCACTACCGCGTAGTCTCCCTTGCTGCCGAATTCGGTGCTCTCATCGAGAGCGATTTCAGCCTCGATGGTCTTGTAGTAACGGTTGGTGTTCAACATCACCCAGTAGAGCGGAATGGCAATGACAAAGACAATCCAAGCGCCTTCAAGGAACTTGGTTAGCGTAACGATGACGAGCACGATACCGGTCATAGTGGCGCCGATTCCGTTGATAATTCGACCACTTAGCGCTTCACGTCGGGTGATCGAACCGTCTTTCAGCCCACGCTTCCAGTGAACCAACATACCGATCTGGCCAACGGTGAACGAGGTGAATACACCGAGAACATAAAGCTGAATTAGTTTGGTCACATCGGCTTGAAAACCAACCACCATCACTAGGGCTGCTGCAGTTAGCGAAAGCATTCCGTTTGAGTAAACCAAGCGGTCGCCGCGGGTGAGCAGAGCCTTTGGCGCGTACTTGTCTTTGGCTAGAACCGACGACAGAAGCGGGAAACCGTTGAACGCGGTGTTAGCCGCGAGCAGCAAAATGGCCGCGGTCGCGCTTTGGAGCACGAAGAACATGATTGAGCCATTACCGAAGATGGCAACACCAATCTGGGCGATTACCGACTGCTGAGGGCCGGATTCGAATGCGGTGAGCTCGGCTCCCTGAAGTTGTAGAGCGCCATCTTCGATGTACTTCACGCCGGTAGCCAAACCGAAGAAAATGATCCCGGCAAACATGGTGATGGCGGTGATACCCATCCAGGTCATGGTGATCTGGGCGTTCTTCACCTTCGGCGCGCGGAACGCTGGAACACCGTTGGCGATCGCCTCAACACCGGTAAGAGCAGCCGAACCGGAAGCGAACGAACGAAGCAGCAGGAAGATGAGGAGGAACGGGGTGGTCTGTAGTTCGTGTTCCACGATGACGTGGTATCCCGACGATGGAGCCGCCAGGTCTTCACCAAGCACAAACATTCGGTAGAGACCGGTGCCAAGCATGATCATCACGCTGCCGATGAAGAGGTAGGTAGGAACAGCAAACGCAAATCCAGATTCGCGAACACCGCGCAGGTTGATTGCCATCAGGAAGATGATGAAGCCAACGGCGATTTCGATTCGGAACGGGTCGAGGCCGGGGAACGCCGAGATCAGGTTGTCGGTGCCTGACGCGATCGAAACCGCAACGGTCATCACGTAGTCAATTAGCAGAGCGCTCGCAACAATAAGTGCGGCCTTTTCACCAAGGTTCTTCTGGGCAACTTCGTAGTCGCCACCGCCCGATGGATAAGCCTTGATGACCTTGCGGTAGCTGAGGATGATGATGCTGAGGAGCATCACCACAACCGAGGCAATGATCGGGGTGAAGGTAAGGGTTGAAACTCCGCCAACGGCACCTAGAGTCAGGATCATTAGAAGTTCCTGAGGGCCATAGGCAACCGACGACAATGGGTCGCTGGAAAAGATTGGCAGGGCGATGGTTTTCGGAAGAAGTTCGCCTTCTAGTTTCTTGTTTGAAAGCTTCTTGCCTAGGAAAATTCTCTTTGTGCGTGGTTCTCTTGGAGTTTCATTCACAAGGAATTACTTTACTCCTTGCGCTTACGGCTTCCCAGACGGAACGAAGAGAGGAAGCCAAGGGCTAGGAAGCCACCGGCTGCCCATGCTGAAAACTTGGTGCCCTCGGTGAAACCATCGCCGGCAGCGGCAACAATCTTGTCGGCTACATCGGCAGGAACCTGCTGTGCGACTAGGCCGTCTTTTAGCCCTGGAATTGCCGAACCGGCGCTGTCAATGACAATCTGGGAAATCTGGGTCGCCTGAGCCTTCTCGATTCCGAGTTCTGCCAAACGGGTGTCGATTGAGTTCTGAGTACCGGTAAACAACATGGTTCCCAAAACTGCGATTCCTAGTGCCGAACCAACCTGGCGTGCGGTGCTCTGAGTTCCTGAACCCTGACCCGACATCTCCTGAGGAACATCAACCATGATTACCCCGGTTAGTTGAGCCGTTGCCATACCAACACCGATTCCGTAGATGAACAAGCTCGGGGCGATTGATATCCAACCGATTTCGGCGTTAGCAAAGATGGCCACGGTTGCCACGGCCGCAAGCTCAAGAGCCACACCAATTCGCACAACGGTAGCTGCCGCAACCTTGCCGCTAAGGGCACCGGCAGCACCTGATGCTAGGAAGGCTCCACCGGCTAGGAAAAGCAGAACCAAACCAGAGTCGATTGGAGACAGGTTCAGAACGTTCTGAAGCCAAAGTGGAATTGCAAATAGAAGTCCGAATTCACCCATTGAGATGATTAGCGCGGCAATAGAGCCGTTGCGGAAAGAAGCAATCTTGAACAGGTTCAGGTCTAGCAGAACATTCTTTTGAGCCTTCTCGCGGTGGCGTTCCCAGAAGTAGAAAGCGACAAACGAAATTAGCGAAATGCCTAGCGAAACCGGAATGATCGAAATTCCGTCGGTTCCCCACTTGAAGTCGCCTAGCTGGAACTGGGTTGCGGTCTGGTCCCACCAGCCGTAAATGCGCCCTTCAATAAGGCCGAACACCAAGGTTAGGAACATTACCGCTGAGAGCATTGCGCCAACCACGTCGATGCTTCCGGCTCGCTGAGCCTGCTTCGACTCGGCCACCCAGTAGATCAGACCAGCCATCACGATGAGGCCGAGTGGAAGGTTGATGTTGAAAGCTAGTCTCCAGCCGTCTTCACCAAATGAAGTCGCGAGCCAGCCACCGAGCACCGGACCCAGAGCAACCATTCCACCAATGGTGGCACCCCAAACGGCAAAGGCGATTCCTCGTTCTTTGCCCTGGAAGTTGGCGTTGACCAGAGACAGGGTGGTCGGTAGAACCATTGAGCCACCGATGCCCTGAACTACTCGAGCTGCAATCATGCCGGCTGCGTCGGTGGAGTAACCCGCCCAAACCGAACTGATTACAAAAATCGCGATACCTAGAACCAGAACGAATTTGCGGCCGAGGCGGTCGGCTAGCGAGCCCCAGACCAAAAGTAGTGACGCAAAGACCAAGACATAACTCTCCTGAACCCACTGAACCTCGGTGGAGGTGAGGTCGAGAGCCCTGATGACGTTAGGGAAAATTGTGTTGACGATGGTGCCATCGATGATGACGAGAGAGATGGCCATCGAGATAAATACGAGGCCAATCCAACGGTTGCGAGTCTTGGTCATTTCTGCCTAACAGTTTGCTGTGAAATCTATTGCGAGTCTATCCCTCGAGCGTATGCTCAAAGTAGAAGCACATTGGAAGGAGGCGCAAAATGATCAAGCTCCAAGATGGCTGCAACTGCGGCGGTTGCAACTGCGGCAAGTAGCCCTAAATACCACTGGCGAGGAGCGCACTGCACGAGAGTGCCAGTAGCACTCCCGCCAGTTGTACTTTCGCGATCTTTTCTTTCAAAAAGATGCGAGCCAAAATAATTGTTCCCAGTGGGTAGAGCGCGGTAAGTACCGAAACCACGGTTAGCGAGCCGTAACGCATCGCGAATAAGAAGAACACGTTCGCAGATGAATCCAAGATCCCGGTGAACGCCACCATAATCCAAACTTTGTAGCCAAGCGAGAATTCGCTTCGCCTAATGTTTTTGCGAATCAAAAAAGAAACCAGCACGAACACAGCAATCGTGGTTGCACTAACGCCGCGCATCATTACCACCGAGGTCAGCCCAGAGTTTGCCGGTGCCTGGTTGATGAAAATCAGGATGAGCCCGATAAACGAACCGGCGGTTATTCCTAGCAGCAACCCTTTTAGCGATGGAAGCCGCACATCGTTCGACGGCACGAAGCCAACTAGGCCAACCGCAATCAAAATTCCAACTAGGGCGAACCAGCCGGCCGAGGTGAACTGCTCACCCTTGAAGAGAACTCCGAAAAACATCGGAATCAGCGCCGACATAATCGCGCCAAGCGGAGAAAGAATCGAAATCGGACCGATCGCCAGCGATGCATAAAGCGTGGTTACTGCAATGGCAGAACCCAAACCGGCGAGGACTCCCCAGAAAATCGCGTCTGGATTGGCCGGCATTCCAAAGATTGGGCTCATGACCAGTAGGAATAAAAGACCACTAAGTCCGGAGATTAGGGTCACAAAAATTGGTTTCAGTTTGCGAGAACTGAGTGCGCCGAAGAAGTCGGCGAAGCCATAGACCAGGGATGTTGCAAAGCCCAAGACGATGGTGATCATGGCTCGCTCCTCCCTTAAACAAAAAATCCCGCATCGTGAGATCCGGGATTTTTGTGGCTCCGACCGGCATCGATCCGGTGACCTAACGATTTTCAGTCGTTCGCTCTACCAACTGAGCTACAGAGCCAAAGGTAGTTTTTCAACAACCCAGCGATCCTGACGGGACTTGAACCCGCGACCTCCGCCGTGACAGGGCGGCGCGCTAACCAACTGCGCTACAGGACCAGATGTTGCTACTCGAATCAGGCTTTGTGGTGACCCCAACGGGATTCGAACCCGTGCTGCCGCCGTGAAAGGGCGGTGTCCTAGGCCTCTAAACGATGGGGCCTACAAAGCTTGATACTTGATAGCACCAAGGGTCAAGATTACTTGACGAAAGCCGACTTCGCAACCCGACAATTCTCAGTCTTTCTTCAGGAGCGGTTTCACGCCCTGATGCTAGTTTTGAAAAGTGAAGTTTTCAGGGAAGTTTTGGCGCGCGCTCGGGGTATCCGTGCTCGCCACTTCGCTGGTTGTAACCGCAGGCGTGGTGGCACCGAGCTTCGCCGTGCCGAGCTACCCAACCTGGTCTGAGGTTCAGGCGGCCAAGAATAACGTCACAAAAAAGAAAGCGTTGATCAAACGTTTCAACGCGATTCTCGCCGAGCAGCTAAAAGAAGAAGACAAGCTTTCCAAGGTTTCGCTACAGCTTGGTGAAAAGTACAACATCGCCAAACAGCAGTTGCAGCAGATCTCGGCCAAGGTAGCCACGCTGCAGGCTCAGGCTGATGTTGCCAACGAGCAAGCTAATGCGGCCAAGTCTCGTTTGGCTCAGATCGCCTCGCAGATGTATCGCAACGGTTCGGCCGGAAACGGCATCTCGCTGCTTTTGAATGCCGGACAAGCCGACAACTTGCTCTATCAACTCGGAGCCAAGGATCGCCTGGCCGTTCAAAACGACACCACCTACAAAAAGGCCGTTGAGAAACAGCGGTACGCCCAGTCGGTTACCGATCAGTTGAACGTGGCGAAGCAAGACCTGGCTGCCAAGGCCAAGGTTGCTAAGGCCGCCTACGACAAAGCCGCCGGAGCCGCCAATGCGCTGGCCACCAAAATATCTGCAAACAAGGGCCTTCAAACAACCTTCTATTCACAGCTCGCCGTTCTTCAGCGCACAAGCGCCGACCTAGAGCGTCGGCGTGCTGAAGGCATTGCTGCCGAAAACAGACAGAACGCCGGAAACTCCGGCAGCGTGCTCACCGCGCCTTCGCTCTATAACGTGCAAGATGCCAACCCTGAAGTGGTGCGCAAGGTTTTGAATTTTGCCAGGGCACAGCTCGGCGAGAAGTATGTCTTCGGCGCGGCCGGAATGACCTACTGGGACTGCTCCGGTCTCACCATGACCACCTATCAAAAGGCTGCCGGCATCTACATCAGCTGGCACTCGGTAGTGGCTCAATTCCGATTGGCTGCTCAGCGCAAACAGCTTGTGCCAATGCGTGAACGCCAAGCGGGTGACCTGATTTTCTACACCACTTCGAGCGCATTCGACGGTGACAAATATCACATCGCTATTTACAGCGGAAACAACATGATGATTGAGGCGCCTCGCCCGGGTGCGGTCGTGCGAGAAGTGCCAATGCGTTGGGGAGAGTTATACCCTTACGCAGCGCGTCCTAGTGCTTAGTGAACGTAGCGTTCCTGAGCTTCTTTGATTAGCTGCTCGGCGGCGTCGCGTCCTGCCCACTGACCAACCTTTACCCACTTGCCAGGCTCAAGGTCCTTGTAGTGAGTGAAGAAGTGCTCGATCTCGTTCTTGGTCTGCTCTGGGATGTCGGCTAGGTCCTGAATGTGAGACCAGCGAGGGTCCTTGGTTGGAACACAGACCAGCTTCTCGTCGATGCCGCCATCGTCTTCCATAGGAAGAACGGCAACCGGACGAACGTCTACTACGACGCCAGGGAAGACAGGGAATTCAAGTAGTACCAGTGCGTCTAGCGGGTCGCCGTCGCCGCCCAGGGTCTTGTCGAAGTAGCCATAGTCAACCGGGTAAACAAACGGCGTGAACAAAACGCGGTCAAGGTGCACGCGGCCGGTCTCGTGGTCAACCTCATATTTGTTGCGGCTTCCGCGAGGAATTTCAATAACTACTTCGTAACCCATGGTTCTCCTAAATAGGCTTGTTGCCAAGAAGTCTACCGAAAGTGACCGATGACTAGACGAACCAGATTGACACCGAGTGTGGCCGATGTTCGTCGTGCCGTTCGGGAGAGCTTGGAGCGACACGGCTGTGTGTCAGGCGATTATGTTTTGGTTGCCTGCAGCGGCGGCCCCGACTCTTTGGCTCTGGCGGCAGCAACGGCTTTCGAGGCTCCGAAGCTTGAACTGAAGCTAGCAGCGGTGATTGTTGACCACGGCATTCAGAAAGCGACAGCCGAGGTTGCCAAGAAAACCGCATCGACTTTGGGCGCACTCGGCTTCGAGTTGATTGAAATCGTCACCGTGACAGTTGGCAGCGAAGGCGGTTTAGAAGCTGCTGCCCGTTCGGCTCGGTATGAAGCCATCGACGAAGTTGCTGCGGCAATTGATGCCAAATACGTACTGCTCGGTCACACCCGCGACGATCAGGCAGAGACCGTGTTGCTCGGTTTAGCCAGAGGAGCCGGGGCAAGAAGCCTCAGCGGGATGAGCGAACTGACCGGCCGCTACCTGCGCCCGCTACTTGCCATCACTCGTGAAACCACCGTTCAGGCTTGCCAAGATGCCGAACTCGAGGTTTGGAACGACCCACACAACTCTGAGGAGAGATTTGCCAGGGTGCGGGTTCGAGAGCAGGTATTGCCGTTACTGGAACGAGAACTGGGACCAGGCATCGCCGAGGCGCTGGCTCGTACCGCCGATCAACTGCGCGAAGACGACGAAGTTCTAGACAACCTGGCCGAGCACGCCTACCAAGAGGTTGTAACCACTGGAGCGACTTCTCTCACTCTCAGCGTGAAGGCGCTAGAGGAATTAGCCCCTGCGATTCGCTACCGAGTAATCAGGTTGGCGGCAAGCACACTGGGTGGCCACCTACACCGAAGCCATGTGGTCGAAATCGATCGTTTGGTAACCAATTGGCACGGACAGAAACCGCTAGCCGTGCCAAGCGTTAGAGTAGAACGAACGGGCGAAAACATCGTTCTCAAAAGCACAAAAACACTCAAACCTGGAGCTTGCTAAGTGGATCTAGAAAAGGTAACTGACCAAATCACCAAGGTGCTCGTCACCGGCGAACAGATCGACGCTCGAATCAAAGAGATGGCCAGTGAGCTCGATGCCAAGTATGCGGGCAAAGAACTGCTTCTTGTAGGAGTTTTGAAGGGCGCCGTTATGGTTATGGCCGACCTTTCCAGAGCGATGCAAATTCCGGTGACCATGGACTGGATGGCGGTTTCGTCATACGGTTCTGGAACCCAGTCTTCTGGCGTCGTTCGCATCCTCAAAGACCTCGACGCCGATGTGCTCGGTCGTCACGTTCTAATCGTTGAAGACATCATCGATTCCGGCCTGACCCTGTCATGGTTGGTTTCCAACCTCAAGGCCAGAGGTGCCGCATCGGTTGAAATTGTCACATTGCTGCGCAAGCCAGAAGCCGCCAAGGTTGAGGTGGATGTGATGCTGGTTGGCTTCGACATTCCAAACGAATTCGTGGTTGGCTACGGCCTCGACTACGCCGAGCGTTACCGAACCCTTCGCGGAGTTGCCGTTCTGGCTCCTTCGGTCTATTCGTAAGGTTTTTACCCCCACGGCGAACAACTGAATTTTGGGGAAGTTCAGCAGGTAGCCTTGTTGTTATTCCCCCTACAAACCTAAAAAAGGGAGAGGCCTAAGTCCTTGTCTGAAAACTTGAAGAAGCTTTTGAAGGGTCCAGTTCTCTGGATCGGTCTAGCTGTTGTCGCAATTTTTATCGGTTCGTCGCTCGGTTCGTCGGTTACCTATCAGAAGGTCGACACCAGCTACGGTCTGCAGCTAATTGCCGACAGCAAAGCTAAGACCGTAAAGATCTATGACGGCGAGCAGCGCGTTGACATTGTGCTGATTGGCACCGATGCCAAGACCAAGAGCAAGACCGTTCAGTTTTTCTACATCTCGCAGCGCGGACCTCAGGTGGCTCAGGCAGTTGCCGATGCCAACATCGTCGATGGATTCAATGACGAAGTTCCAAACACCCCTTGGTACCTAAGCCTGCTAGGAAGCATCTTCCCGATTCTGCTAATCGGTGGAATCTTCTACTTCCTCATGTCTGGTGCCGGTGGCGGAAACAGCCGTGCCATGAACTTTGGAAAGTCTCGCGCCAAGCTTGCTAACAAAGAAACCTCAAAGATCACTTTCAAGGATGTCGCCGGAGCTGAAGAAGCCATCGAAGAACTACAGGAAATTAAAGACTTCCTGAAGGAGCCAAAGAAGTTCCTGGCTCTCGGTGCCAAGATTCCTCGCGGGGTATTGCTTTACGGCCCTCCGGGAACCGGTAAGACCCTGATCGCTAAAGCCGTTGCTGGCGAAGCCGGAGTTCCGTTCTTCAGCATCTCGGGATCAGACTTCGTAGAAATGTTTGTCGGTGTTGGTGCATCGCGCGTTCGCGATCTTTTCAACCAGGCTAAACAGAGCGCTCCAGCAATCATTTTCATCGATGAAATCGATGCCGTCGGTCGTCACCGCGGTGCCGGTATCGGTGGCGGAAACGACGAGCGCGAACAGACTCTGAACCAGCTTTTGGTTGAGATGGACGGCTTCGAGGCGAACACCAGCATCATCCTGATCGCAGCCACCAACCGCCCAGATGTGCTCGACCCAGCGCTACTTCGCCCTGGTCGCTTCGATCGACAGATTGGCGTTTCGGCACCAGACCTAAACGGTCGCGAGCAGATCCTCAAGGTTCACTCGGAAGGCAAGCCGATGGCCGACGATGTTGACCTATCAGTGGTGGCTCGTCGCACTCCAGGATTCACCGGTGCTGACCTTGCCAACGTTCTAAACGAAGCGGCGCTCCTTACCGCACGTTTGAACCTGAAGAAGATCACCAACGAAATCTTGGACGAATCAATCGACCGAGTTATCGGCGGCCCGCAGAAGAAGTCACGTTTGATGCAGGAGCAGGAACGTTTGAACACCGCGTACCACGAAGCTGGCCACGCACTCGTTGCCGCCTCCCTAAACCACTCCGACCCGGTTAGCAAGATCACCATCATGCCTCGTGGCCGCGCCCTTGGTTACACCATGGTGCTTCCGCTTGAAGACCGCTACTCGGTTTCACGCAACCAGCTTCTCGACCAGATTGCCTATGCAATGGGTGGCCGCGTTGCCGAAGAGATCGTGTTCCACGACCCAACCACCGGCGCCTCGAACGACTTCGAGAAGGCAACCAACATCGCCCGCGCCATGGTTACCCAATACGGTTTCTCAGCAAACCTAGGTTCGGTAAGTTTCGCAAACGGCGGTGAAGTTTTCATCGGTCGCGACATGGCTCAGACCAAGGAATACAGCGAGGCAACCGCACAGGTTATCGACGCCGAAATCCGTGCCATCCTCGATGGTGCTCAGGACGAGGCTTACCAGGCTCTCAACCTGAACCGCAAGGTTCTAGATGCTACTGCCAAGGCTCTGATGGAGCGCGAGACTCTAAACGCCGACGAGATTGCCAAGATCTTCAAGACCGTGAAGAAGCTTCCAAAGCGCACCCAGTGGCTATCAAAGAAGACTCGACCGGTTTCTAAGGTCGGACCAATCGCGATTCCAAAGCGACAGGCTCCAAAACTAGCCATGCCTGGCGAAGCCAAGCCGGCAGCCAAGCCTGCGGCCAAGCGCACCCCAAAGCCAAAGGCCTAAACATGTTTGATTCCGAGCGGGTAAAGCGCGCGGTGGTCGAGTTGATTTCGGCCATTGGCGAAGACCCCACTCGTGAAGAACTGGTGTCAACACCGGGCAAATTTGCCGAAGCCTACGCCGAGTTCTTCAAGGGTATCGACCAAAATCCTCTAGAGGTTTTGGCGGAAACGTTCCCGGCTGAACACAACGAAGTTGTGATCCTGAAGGACATCGAATTCGTTTCGATGTGCGAGCATCACTTGCTTCCATTTACTGGTGTCGCGCACATTGCCTACCTGCCAGCCGATCGAGTGATTGGGCTCGGCCGACTACCGAAACTGGTTGAGCTAATTGCTGCTAGGCCACAGCTTCAGGAAAACCTCACCGCTCAGGTTGCCGACGCACTCGAGGAAGGCCTCTCCACCAAGGGTGCCGTAGTTGTCATCGAGGCGCGTCACCACTGCGTAGTTTCCCGTGGTGCCCGCCAACCAGAGGCGAACACCGTAACCATGGCCGCTCGTGGCTGCTACGGCGAACCAGCCGCCCGTGCCGAAGTTATGGCACTGATCAGCAAATGACCAAGCCGCTCATCATGGGTGTGCTCAACATCACACCTGACTCGTTTAGCGATGGTGGGAAGTTTGAAAGCGTTGCGGCAGCACTAGCCCAGGCGAAAAAGCTGGTTGCCGATGGCGCCGATATTCTCGATGTTGGTGGTGAGAGCACTCGTCCTGGCGCGGTGCGGGTAAGCGTCACCGAAGAGATCGCTCGAGTGGTTCCGGTGATTGAATCAATCAAAAACCTCGGTGCGTTGATTTCCGTCGACACCATGAATTCTGAAACAGCGGAAGCTGCCGTGGCCGCTGGAGCAACCATCATCAACGACGTTTCCGGCGGCAAGAACGATCCGCGAATTTTTGATGTGGCTGCAGCAACCGGTGCCACTCTAGTCATTTCGCACTGGCGCGGACACAGCGACAAAATGGATTCGCTAAACACCTACGAAAGCATTGGTCGTGATGTGGCGGGCGAGTTATTGGTTCAGGTTGAACTCGCTAGAGAGGCCGGAGTCGCCAAGATCGTTATCGACCCGGGTCTAGGTTTTGCGAAAGATGCCGACCAAAACTGGCAGCTACTCGATGAGCTTGCGGAGCTCGAAAAACTCAACCTGCCGATCCTGATTGGCGCCTCTCGCAAGCGTTTCATCGCCGCCCGCCTTACTGGAGAAGACACGGTTGCCGCCAGAGACGAAGCCACGGCACACCTCATGGCAAAACTAACCGCGAAATATTCTCTGTGGGGACTAAGAGTTCACAACGTACGAACCGTTTTGGCAAGGCAGAATTGAAGCATGGCTCACAAAATCAAAATCAAAGGCTTACGTGTTTACGCTCACCATGGCGTATTCGATTTTGAGCGCCAAAACGGACAAGATTTCTACATCGACGTAACTCTCTGGGTCGAAGGAAAATCAACTCTCACCGACGACTTGAATCACACGGTTCACTATGGCGACCTCGCCAAGTCTCTCGTTGAGGCGGCTAAGAACCAGCCGGTCGATCTTCTCGAAACCCTGGCTCAGCGACTGTTAGACCTCACCCTAAACTTCGGTGGTGGTTCGCTGTCCGGACTGGTCAAGAAGGCCAAAGTTACCGTTCACAAGCCAAACGCACCGATCCCTTACGACTTCGAAGACGTTTCGGTAACCATCAAGGGAAAACATGGCTGAACAGGCCGTCTTGGCTCTGGGCGGAAACCTCGGTGACCGCAAGAAAACCATCAAATCTGCGATCAAACACATCAAGGATCTTGATGGTGTTGAGGTAACCAAGAAATCCCCGCTATTTGAAAGCTTCGCCGCCACCACTGAAGGCGTCGACGAAAAAGCTCCTCGCTACCTAAACGGTGTCATTCAAATTGAGACAACTCTGAAGCCAGGTGTTCTGCTAACCAAGCTTCGCGAAATTGAAACTAACCACGGACGGGTGCGATTGGAACGATGGGGTTCACGAACCCTAGACATCGACATAATTACCTACGGCAATCTCATCAAGGATGGCAAACGCCTAACCCTGCCTCACCCTAGAGCCTATGAACGTGCCTTCGTGGTGGTTCCTTGGGCAGCCATGGATCCGAGCGCCAAATTGCTAGGACATGGCTCGGTGGCAGCGCTGGCCGAGAATCTAAAGTCTCAAGTTTGGGAGGTTTAGAGTGAAGCCGACCAAGCTGATGAATCTTGCTTCAATCGCCTTTGCCGTTGGCATCGTCGGCTTTTTTGTAATTCAACTCATGGTCGGAAACGGTCTGCCTGCTCCAACCACGGCAATCAACATCATCTTGCTTCAGCCTGGCCTGGCACTCATCCTGTTCCTTTCGGCTATCCCGATGCTTCGCTATCGCGCCGCCCTGAAAAAGTTTGTTGACAACAAAGGCGAACGACCAAAACCGGTTGACCCAACCTACGCAATTCGTTCGCTGGCTCTGGCTAAATCCATCGCACTAACTGGCAGTGTTTTTTCCGGCTGGCACTCGGCCATCGTGGTTTACCAGTTGCTGGCCCCGCAAACCACATCGCTTCTGAACCCCGCTCTCGGCGTTGCCGGAGCACTCATCATGATCTCGGTCGGACTGATTGTTGAAAACCTGTTCCGAATTCCGCCGGATCGCGATGGAGACGCGGCATGACCGAAAGCCGGCTAACTTTTCACGTGGTGGGCGAAGGTCCGGTTGGCCAAACCATTCAGCTCGCACTCGAAGCCGTGCAGCACATTCCACACGACTCATTGGATGCCGACCTAGTGGTACTTGCCATTCCGGGTGAAGAGATCGCATCAACCGTTGAAGGCTATGCCAAGGCTGGGCTTTGGAGCGCTGGCCAACTGGTGGCTCACACTTCACCAGATTTTGGATACTCGGTTCTAGAGCCGGCAACCAAGGCAGGGGCGATTCCACTCGCGATTCACCCGGCAATGCGTTTCACCGGAACCAGCATCGATCTACCGCGTCTTCGCGATGCCCGCATTGCGGTCTCGGCACCCAAGATTGCTCTGCCAATCGCACAAGCTCTCGCTATCGAAATTGGGGGAGAGCCGGTAATCATCCCAGAGGAAGCCAGAAGCGCCTATGCCGAAAGTTTCTCGGTGGCTTCCGAATTTTCGGCCATGGTAGTTAGCCAAGCAATCGGGCTGCTCGAAGCCGCTGGAATTGAAAACGCACGTGACATCATTGGCCCGGTAGTGAAGAGCTCCGTCGATCGCGCTCTTGCCAACGGACATGTTGGTCTAGACCCGGATGATGTTGAGACTTTCGAATGAAACTGATTCACAGCGCCGCCGAATTACAAGAATCGCTAGAGAGGGAGAGAGTTTCCGGCCGAAGCATCGCCTTCGTTCCAACCATGGGAGCACTTCACGCGGGTCACCTGTCGCTAGTTGACCTTGCCAGGGAAGCGTCTGATGTGGTTGTTGTCAGCATCTTCGTGAACCCGTTGCAATTTGGACCCAAAGAAGACTTCGACGAATATCCGAGAACCCTGGCGGCCGATTCTGAACTGCTCGAAGAGCACGGCGTTCAATACCTTTTCGCCCCAACGGTCACCGACATCTACCCAAACGGCACTGAAATCAACCAGCGAGCCGGTGTGATTGGTTCAACCTTCGAAGGCGCCGCACGTCCGGGTCACTTCGACGGCATGCTGACCGTGGTCAATCGACTAATGGAAATCGTGGAACCAAACGCCGTGGTGTTTGGCGAAAAAGATGCCCAGCAGGTGTTTCTGGTTCGAAAGCTAATCGGAGCAAGATTCCCAGACTGCACCTTCATTGAAGCGCCTACTCTTCGAGAAGCCAGCGGACTAGCGATGTCGAGCCGCAACCGATTCTTGAGCACCGAAGAGCTTAGTGATGCCGAAACCATTTACCAACATCTCGATGCTCTCAAAACCGATCTCGAATCGGGAGCGACAACCTCAGTAGCGCTAGCCAAGCATTCCCAAGCCATCGAAAGTGAAGCAAAGGCTAAACTTGAATACCTAGCGGTAATTGATCCGCAACTTTTCCGACCGGTCGACGACAACTACCAAGGACCCGCGAAAATCATCGTGGCAGCCAAAGTGGGCGAAATTCGATTGATCGACAACCTAAACGTGAAAGCGACAAACGCATGACCGACGAAGTCACCAGCACCCCTGAGCAGGAAGTAGACCTTCCCGAGCAGATTGAGATTCGTCTTGCCAAGCGCGAGCGCCTAAACCAGCTGAACGATGCCTACCCGGTCAGTCTCCCAATCACCACCACCATCGACGCCGTGCGCGCGAAGTATCCAGATCTTGAAATCGACGTCGCCACCGGCGAAAAGGTTGGCCTTGCCGGACGTGTGATGTTCCAGCGCAACACCGGAAAGCTCTGTTTTGCAAGCCTTCAGGCTGGTTCTGGCGAGCGCATTCAAGCCATGCTCAGCCTCGACAAGGTCGGCGAAGAGCAACTTGAGAACTACAAAGAATTAGTCGACCTCGGCGACCACCTGTTCGTTGAAGGTGAAGTTATCACCTCGAAGCGCGGCGAGCTTTCGATCATGGTTGACAGCTGGAAGATGGCAGCTAAGACCATTCGTCCACTGCCAAACCTTCACAACGACCTTGGTGAAGAGTTCCGCGTTCGTCACCGCTACATCGACCTAATCGTTCGCGACCGCGCTCGCGAAGTGGTTCAGATCCGAGCCCAGGTGATGCAGTCGCTTCGCAAGACCTTCACCGAAGACAAGTTCCTCGAGGTTGAAACCCCGATGCTGCAGACCATTCACGGTGGCGCATCGGCACGACCTTTCAAGACTCACTCAAACGCATTCGATACTGAAATGTTCTTGCGCATTGCTCCTGAGCTATTCCTCAAGCGAGCAGTCGTGGGCGGTATCGACCGCGTCTACGAAATCAACCGCAACTTCCGCAACGAAGGTGCCGACCGCACTCACTCTCCAGAGTTCGCAATGCTCGAGGCCTACCAGGCTTACGGCGACTACAACTCGATTGCCGACCTAACCCAGAAGCTAATTCAGAACGCAGCCCAAGACGTCTTCGGAACCCAACAGGTAACTTTGGACGACGGCACAGTCAACGACCTATCAGGTGAGTGGCCTCGCATCTCTATGTTCGAGAGTCTCTCGGAGGCAGCCGGCGAAGAAATCACGCCAGAAACGCCAATCGAAAAGCTCAAGAAGATTTCCGAAAAAGTCGACATCGAGATTGATCACCCACTGCACGGCAAGTACGTGGAAGAACTTTGGGAACACTTTGTGAAGGAAGGTCTTGAAAAGCCAACCTTCGTAATCGACTTCCCAGAAGACACCTCGCCGCTAACTCGCGGACACCGCTCAAAGAGTGGCGTTGCTGAGAAGTGGGACCTATACATCCGCGGTTACGAGCAGGCGACCGGCTACTCAGAGCTAGTTGACCCAGTGATTCAGCGGGCACGTTTCGTTGAGCAGGTTACCCTGGCAGCAGCCGGCGACCCTGAAGCCATGAAACTCGACGAAGACTTCCTAAAGGCACTCGAATTCGGTATGCCACCATCAGGCGGTATGGGAATGGGTATCGACCGCTTGCTTATGAGCCTCACCGGCCTTGGCATTCGCGAAACCATCATGTTCCCACTGGTGAAGTAATGGATCTCTTCCTAGAGATTCTCGCCTCAATCGCACCGCCGATTCTCATCGGTCTATTGTTCTGGTTCATCATGCGAGCCATCATCCGCGCCGACTCGAAAGAGCGTGAGGTCTACTCGCAGATTGAAGCTGAAGAACGCGCCAAGCTCGAAGCCAAAAAGCCCTAACGCTCACGGCGAACAAGCCTATTTTGTGTCAGGTCGGCTCGCTAACCTGAATACATGTTCGAGAAATTTACTGACAAAGCCCGTCGCGTAGTCGTTCTTGCCCAAGAAGAGGCAAAGCTACTTAATCACAACTACATCGGCACCGAGCACCTGCTCCTTGGTTTGATCCACGAGGGCGAAGGCGTTGCTGCCAAGGCGCTAGAGGCGCTCGGCATTAGTCTCGAGTCGGTTCGCGAGCAGGTTCAGGAAGTTATTGGTCAGGGCCAGACTCCTCCAACCGGGCACATTCCATTTACTCCTCGCGCCAAGAAGGTTCTCGAGCTTTCACTTCGCGAAGCCCTTCAGCTAGGCCACAGCTACATCGGCACCGAGCACCTGCTCCTTGGCTTGATCAAGGAAGGTGAAGGGGTTGCCGCTCAGGTTCTAACCAAGCTTGGCGCCGACACCAATAAGGTTCGTTCGCAGGTGGTGCAGCTGCTATCCGGTTTCGACAACAAGGAAACCGTAAACGTTGGGGGAGAGAACGCTGCTCCTCAAAAGGGCTCTCAGATTCTCGACCAGTTCGGAACCAACCTCACTCAGGCAGCTGCCGATGGCAAACTCGACGCAGTGATTGGTCGCGAGCGTGAGATCGAGCGCGTGATGCAGATTCTTTCCCGCCGTTCGAAGAACAACCCGGTTCTAATCGGTGAGCCAGGTGTTGGTAAGACCGCCGTTGTCGAAGGTTTGGCTCTAGCAATCGTTGCAGGAGAAGTTCCAGAAACTCTAAAGGGCAAGCAGCTGTACACCCTAGACATGGGTGCCCTAATCGCTGGCTCTCGTTACCGCGGAGACTTTGAAGAACGTTTGAAGAAGGTCACCAAGGAGATCCGCACCCGCGGCGACATCATCACCTTTATCGATGAGATTCACTCGCTGGTGGGTGCCGGTGCAGCCGAAGGTGCCATCGATGCCGCCTCAATTCTGAAGCCACTGCTTGCTCGTGGTGAACTTCAGACCATTGGTGCCACCACCCTAGACGAGTACCGCAAGTACTTTGAGAAAGACGCAGCTTTGGCTCGTCGTTTCCAGAAGGTAAATGTTGCCGAGCCTTCACTGCCAATGGCTATCAACATCTTGAAGGGTGTTCGCAAGGCTTACGAAAAGCACCACAAGGTAACCATCACCGATGGAGCTATCGTGGCTGCCTGTAACCTCAGCGACCGCTACATCACTGACCGCTTCTTGCCAGACAAGGCCATCGACCTAATCGATGAAGCCGGTGCTCGTTTGCGTCTTCAGCTACTTTCTTCACCACCAGAACTACGCGACGTCGAAGAGCGCCTAGCCGCTGTTCGTGTTGCCAAGGAGAAGGCCATTGAAGACCAGGACTTCGACATTGCTAAAGACAAGCGCAAGGAAGAGAAGGAAATTCTCGCCGAGCGCGTTCGTTTGGAAGCACAGTTCCGAGGTGGACAAATCACCCCTGAAGGCACCGTCGACGAAGGTTTGATTGCCGAAGTTTTGGCACAGGCCACCGGCATCCCAATCTTCAAGTTGACCGAGGAGGAGAGCGCCAAGCTCATCTTCATGGAAGACGAACTGCACAAGCGAGTTATCGGCCAGGAAGAAGCCATCAAGGCTGTTTCCAAGTCGGTTCGTCGTCAGCGTGCTGGGTTGAAAGATCCAAACCGCCCATCCGGTTCGTTTATCTTCGCCGGCCCAACCGGTGTTGGTAAAACGGAGCTCGCCAAGGCTTTGGCCGAGTTCCTCTTCGACGACGAGAACGCGATGATTTCACTCGACATGAGCGAGTACTCGGAGAAGCACACCGTTTCTCGCTTGTTCGGTGCTCCTCCAGGGTTCGTTGGATTCGAAGAAGGCGGACAGCTAACCGAAAAGGTTCGCCGCAAGCCGTTCTCCGTGGTGCTTTTCGACGAAATCGA
The DNA here is from genome assembly GCA_041180065.1 of Actinomycetota bacterium. Classification (GTDB taxonomy): domain Bacteria; phylum Actinomycetota; class Actinomycetes; order Actinomycetales; family Microbacteriaceae; genus Rhodoluna. The sequence goes on from JBEGSI010000009.1 coordinate 23,368, forward strand.
AAAGGCTCACCCAGACATCTTCAACTCTCTACTTCAGATTCTTGAAGAAGGGCGCCTCACCGATGGCCAGGGACGCATGGTTGACTTCAAGAACACCGTGATCATCATGACCACGAACCTTGGAACTCGTGACATCGCTCGCGGTGCCATGGGCTTCAACCTTGAAGGCGACGACGCCGGCGACTACGACCGCATGAAGGGCAAGGTCACCGAAGAGCTAAAGAAGCACTTCAAGCCAGAGTTCCTAAACCGCGTCGACGAGACCATCATCTTCCCTCAGCTCACCCCAATCGAGTTGCAGCAGATTGTTGACCTTTTCATTGCCAAGTTGGGTCGCCGCCTAGAAGAGCGCGACATGACCATCGAGGTAACCGAAGCGGCCAAGCAGCACCTCATCAAGATTGGATACGATCCAGCGCTGGGTGCACGACCATTGCGTCGTGCCGTGCAGCGTGAAATCGAAGACAAGCTGAGCGAGCAGATTATGCGCGGAGAGCTCTCTAACTCTTCTCACATTGTGGTCGATGTCACCGATGGTGAGTTTGTCTTCGACACCAAACAGAATGTTCCCGCTAGCATTTAGAGGTGACTTCCTCTAACTTCCACGTGCGTCCAGCCTTAGCGCTGGACGTTCGTGCTATCGCGGCCATGCGCCTGCCGAACGAAGGTTCTGGGCGCAAGTTGCTCAAGCTGGAGCTGGTCTCGCTGTTTGAGAAGGTTCCAGAGTTTTTGGTTGCGGTAAACGATTCAGGCGAGATTGTTGGTGCTGGCGCTCTTCACGTTATGTGGGAAGACCTTGCTGAAGTTCGATCGCTAATTGTTCGAGATGATCAGCGCGGAAAGGGGGTCGGGCACCTCCTCGTGGCAGCCCTACTTGAGCGCGCGAAAACCCTTGGTGTATCTCGTGTGTTTTGCCTAACCTTCGAAACCGAATTCTTTGCCAAGCACGGCTTTCAGGAAATCTCAGATGTTCCAGTTGATGAAGAAACCTACGCCGAGCTGGTTCGCTCGAACGACGACGGCGTTGCCGAGTTCCTTGATCTGGCCAGAGTCAAAGAAAACACCCTGGGTAACACCAGAATGCTTGCCCTGATCTAAGCCATGAGTCGCCGCCCACCACCGCACATCATTCGCCGTCGGCGAGTTGCCGGACTAATCGTTTTGAGTTTGTTGATTGGCTTGATTTGGTGGGGAGTGTCTGCGCTTCTGGCTATTTTCATTCCGGCAAATCCAGAAAATGGTGTCGCCAAGACCACCGACTGTGCTCCGGGAACCGTGGTCGTAGAAGCGTTTGTCGGCGACGGCGAAAACCGGGTTTCCGATTACGACCTCCAAACCAACCCTGAGCTTTGGTTCACCGTAACCAACAACGGCAAGGTTGCCTGCAACTTTAATGCCGGAGCCAAGGCACAGATTTACACCATCAAGTTTGGGCAAGAGGTCATCTGGACCAACGAGCAGTGCGACCGCAGCGGTTTGAAGGATGCCAAAATTACCCTTGCTCCCGGCAAGCCGGAAAGGTCGGTCCCAAGTCCTTGGCTGAAGGTTTATTCATCTGAGGAAGGTTGTGGCGAAGGTCAAGCTGCCGCCTATCCGGGAATCTATAGCTTCTCGGTGAAGGTGAACAACGTGGAATCGATGAACACCGAAAACTTCACGCTTCAGTAATTACCAGTTCAACGCCAGGGCGAGAGCTGCCTTAACCGACTGCACACCCGAATCAACGGTTCGAACAAATCCCAAGCGAGAAGCCTCGTTTTCGCGAAGCTTGCCGTTACTGACCTTGCGAACCTCGCCAGCCAAACTGATCTCGCCAAAGGCGGCCAAGTTGTGAGCGATTGGTTTGTCTTGAACCGCCGAGGCAATCGCAAGGGCAATTGCTAGGTCGGCGGCTGGCTCGGTGAGTTTCACTCCGCCAACGGTCGAAACGTAAACATCCATTTCGCCAACGCGTAAGCCTGCTCTGCGTTCTAGAACGGCAAGGAGCATCGCGACACGAGATGAGTCGACGCCGTTGGTAACACGACGGGGGTTTGGCGAAGATGACTTCACAACGAGAGCTTGCACTTCGGCAATCAGTGCGCGCTTGCCTTCAACCGCAACGGTTACACAAGTTCCCGATACCGGGGTTTCTGGGCGGGAGAGGAATAGACCCGATGGGTCTGGAACCTCGTTGATGCCTTCGCCGGTCATTTCGAAACAGCCAACTTCATCGGTTGGACCGAAGCGGTTCTTCTGGCTTCTCACGAAGCGAAGCGCGGTTTGACGATCTCCCTCGAAATGGCAAACCACGTCGACTAGGTGTTCCAGTGCTCTAGGTCCGGCGATGTTGCCATCTTTAGTAACGTGACCAACCAAGATGATCGGCAAGTTGTTCTCTTTGGCCACTCGAATCAGGTTGCTGGCAACTTCGCGGATTTGGCTAGGCATGCCGGCTGCGCCGTCGATTTCTGCGTGAGCAATCGTTTGAACCGAGTCGACGATAAGTAGCTGAGGGTCGACGGATCCGATTTGCCCGAGCACGCTGGCTAGGTCGGTTTCCGATGCCAGGTAGAGATTCGGGGTGAGTGCTCCGGTTCTTTCGGCGCGAAGGCGAATCTGACCAACCGATTCTTCCCCCGAAACATAGAGCACTCGAAGGCCTTTGTTAGCTGCGTTTGAGGCAACTTCAAGTAGCAGGGTTGACTTTCCAACGCCTGGTTCACCGGAGAGCAGGATTACGGCACCGGGAACCAACCCACCGCCGAGCACGCGATCGAACTCGCCAACACCAGTGCTCCAGGCGGTTACGTTTTCGGTGGAAATCTCCGTGATTGGCTTGGCTGCCGAGGAACCCACGATCACCGCTGGTTTCACCGACCTGGCAACGCCGAGCCCGCGGTTTGAAGAGGCCCCGCCTTCAACCAAACTGTTCCAGGCTTGGCACTCGCCGCACTGGCCAACCCATTTGGCGCTACCCCAGCCGCACTCGGCACAGGTGTATTCGGATTTAGGTTTCGCTGCCATTCAACAAAACTACCAAGCCGGTAAGACGTTGGCCCTAACCTAAACTGAACTGGTGAATATCAATCGCATCGCCATCCTCGGGTCGGGTTCCATGGGAACCGCGATTTTGTCGGGTCTGCTCGCTTCTGGTTTTGAAGCCTCGAAAGTGACCATTACCACCAAGTCTTCAGAGAGCGCTGAAAAGCTTGCCGACGAGCTTGGGGTCAATGCGATTGCATTAGACGAGCAGGCCACTGCAAATCAAGATGCGGTGGTCGGTGCCGACGTAGTTTTGGTGGCGGTCAAGCCTGTGTATGTAGTCGAGGTCTTGAAGGAAGCAGCCCAAAAGCTACACTCTGACTCACTGGTCATATCGGTTGCCGCAGGCATCACCACGGCTTCGATGGAATCTGTTGTGCCGGAAAGCGTCGCGGTGATTCGCTCGATGCCGAACACTCCGGCCATTGTTGGCCGAGCGGTAACTGGAATCTCAACCGGTTCTAGAGTCTCCGAAGCACAGCTTGAGACCGCGCTAGATCTTTTTGAAACCGTTGGACGTGTTGTGGTTTTGCCAGAAGAGCAAATCGATGCGCTCAGCACAATTTCTGGCTCAGGCCCGGCCTACGTGTTCTATCTCATCGAACAGCTCACTCTGGCGGCTCAGGAAATGGGCTTCGGCGAGGGTGTGGCGGCGATGCTGGTTGAAGAAACTTTCGCCGGCGCAACCGAGCTACTCTCAGCTTCAAACCAAAGCCCAGAGGCTCTTCGTAAGCAGGTAACTAGCCCGAACGGAACCACCATGCAGGCCATTGCGGTTATGGAAAAAGCCGAGCTTGCCAAGATTTTCACCAAGGCCACCGAGGCGGCGCTGGCTCGCGCCAAAGAGATTGCTGCCGGTAAGTAACTAGTACTTGGCGTCGATGTCGGCGATTAGACCTTCAACGAGTTTCTTGATTTCGTCACGGATCGGACGAACCGCTCCAACGCCCTGTCCGGCTGGGTCGTCGAGTTTCCAATCAAGGTAGTGCTTGCCAGGGAAGAATGGGCAAACATCGCCGCAACCCATGGTGATGCAGTAGTCGGAAACTTCAACCGCGTCGGTGGTGAGTAATTTCGGGGTCGCGTTCGAGATGTCGATGCCAACCTCTGCCATCGCTTCAACCGCTGCCGGGTTAACTGAATTGCCTGGGGCCGAACCGGCAGAACGCACCTCAACGCGGTCTCCGGCTAGGTGCTGCAACCAACCGGCTGCCATTTGTGATCGTCCGGCGTTGTGTACGCAAACAAAAAGTACTGAGGCTTTGATAGTCATGACTCAAGGATAAACAGATGGGCTCAGAGAATGAATCCCTAAGCCCGTCTATTCAACTTTTGTTTACTTGCGTTTGGCCGCAGGTCGTTTCGCCTTTGCGGGCGCGAACACCATCAGCAGGATCAGAGCAAGTACCAAACCGCTTAGCTGGGCCACGATCAGGGAGACTCCCTGGTTGGCAGCCATTCCCTGAAACATGACTCCGAAAGTTACGGCAGGGTTTGCTTGTCCGCCGGTCAGGGTGAAGTTAGTCGCCGCCAGAATCCATCCAGCCACCGCAAATGGGATCCAGGTGGTTTGTTTGTTGTTGATGAGGCTGGCGATAAGCCAAACCATTCCAGCCGAGACCAGCGCTTCACCGGCTAGATAGGAAATAGGAAGGTTGTCACTGTTTCCGGCAAACCCCGCAATGGTTTTTCCAGAGATCAGAGCGCCGAGTTGGCTGCCGGCTAGGCTTCCTGCGAACTGCGCTGCAATAAAGGCCAGCAGGTTACCAAGGGTAATCTCGCGCTTTAGGTAGAAGTAAAGCGAAACCATTGGGTTTAGGTGTGCTCCGCTGATTGGCCTGAGGATGATGATCATGGTTGCCATGGTTAGGGAAATCGCAAAAGTCTTGTAGTCGTTCATCGACGCGGTAATTGCGGTAAGAAAAACGGTGACTCCGATGAATTCGGCGATGGATTTCTTCAACAGGGCGTTCATTTTTCTCTCCGTTCAAACACTCCAACCAGTATCCCCTAGAATGGAGAAATCGTTTGTTTGGCTTTGGGCCATCAAGTTTCTAACTAGTGAGGTCCGTATGGGTTCCGTCATCAAGAAGCGTCGTAAGCGCATGTCGAAGAAGAAGCACCGCAAGTTGCTTCGCAAGACTCGCCACCAGCGTCGCAATAAGAAGTAAATCTTCGAAAAAGTTAAACCCGCCAGGTCTCTTGGCGGGTTTACTTATTGGCTTTTAGTTCTCGTTTTTTGAAGTCGAGAATCTTCCAGTGCGCGGCCTTGGCATATCGCTCGAGAGTCTTGTCTGGGTTTACTGCCACCGGGTGCCCGACGCGCGTAAGCATGTAAAGGTCGTTGTGACTGTCGGAGTAGGCGTAAGAACGCTTTAAGCTGATGCCGCGGTCCTTGGCCAGCTTCTTGATAGCCACGGCTTTCTCTTCACCGTGCAGCGGACGACCTTCGAATTCTCCAGTTAGCAATCCGTCCTTGACCTCAAGCACGGTTCCCAAAGCTCCGGTGAGCCCTAGCTGCTTGGCGATGTATTGACCCATCTGTACCGGGGCAGCGGTGATGATCCATACCTCGCGGCCGTTCTTTACGTGCTCCTGCGCGATGCGAACGGTTTCCGGCCACATCTTGGCTTTTACGTATTCTTCCCAGGTGATGCCAACCAGAGACTCAAGTGCTTTGGCGCTCTGCCCCACAACCAAACTCATAGCTCGGTCCTCGATGTGAGCTAGCATCTTTGCCGATTCGCCACGGGTGATGAACTTGAACTGCTGCCACGCGAAGCGCCAGAGTTCCCGGCGGTTTACGAACTTACGCTCGAAGGCTGCTTTTGCAAAAAGAAACGACGAAGCGCCTCGCAAGAGGGTGTTATCGAGATCGAAGAACGCGGCTTCTATCTTGATTGGCTTCGGAGTCTGGGGCACTCAACAAGTTTAGGCGTAAGCCTAGGATGTAAGTGTGTCCCCCGAATTCCAGCTAACCCTAATTGGTAAGCCAGGTTGTCATCTTTGTGATGATGCCGAGGCTGTTGTGACGACCGTGCTGGCTGAGTTTCCGAATCAGACTTCTTTGACCAAACAAAGCATCCTCGACGATGACGAACTTTTCGCTCGGTATTCAGAGGAAATCCCAGTGCTCCTAATCAACGGCAAGGTTCACAACTATTGGCGAATTGATGCCGACCGCCTTCGAGCAGCATTGAGCGCATCTTGATGAGGCTCTGGCGCTCGGCTCTAGCCGCTCTGGTATTCGTTGCGAGCTTCGCTGCGGCAGCTCCGGCTTCTGCGGCGCCGGTGGACAACACCTATGTTGAAGGTTCCGATCGTCAGGCGTTTGTTTTCAATCCGCTTGAGGTCAATCGCGTCGATGTAACAATGACGCCGGAAGCGGAAGCTGCACTTCGCGCCGACCTTCGAACTAATCAACCGGCCACCCTAAAACTAACCACCGCGCTCGGAGCAACCACAACCTATGCCGTTGGAGTTCACGTGAAAGGTGGTTGGGGCTCGTTCCGTTCTCTCGACGAAAAAGCCGGTTTCAAAATTAAGGTCGACTACTCGGTAAAAGGCCAAAACATCTACGGAATCAAAAAGTTCACACTGAACAACATGGTTCAGGATGCTTCGATGCTGCACGAGGCGGTTAGCTACCGACTCTTCCGTGCCATGGGAGTGGCGGCTCCTCGAGTTGGTTATGCCAATGTTTACTTCAACGGCGTGAACTACGGTTTGCACTCGAACATTGAAACCTACGACAAGCCAATGCTCAGCCGCTGGTTTCCGAGTGGCACCGAGCATCTCTTCGAGGGCGCCTACGGAGTTGAAGTTGGCCCGCAGCTTGAAGTTGATGAGGGTTCACTTACCGACCTTGCCGACGTCACGGAATTGCGCGACCTGAACAACTCGCTCTATGGCAAGGCTTGGTTCGACGCAATTCGATTACGAGTAGACCTAAACCAAATGATCATGAACTGGGCCGTTGAGCACTACATCATGCATTGGGATGGCTATACCCGAGGCTGGCCAAACAACTACTACCTTCATAAGGCCAAGGGCGGCCTGTTCACCATGCACCCCTGGGGAACCGACCAAACTTGGGTTCAGTGGAATCCACTGGTCGACGACGGCGCGACGATGATGACTCGATGTGTTCAGTACGAGCCTTGTCTTCAGCTTTACCAAACCGCACTAGGTGAGATTCAGGTGAAGCTACCTAGCTTGGCTCTAGCTAGCATGGTCGACCGAATTTGGGCAAAGATCAGCCCTTCGGTTTTGAGTGACCCTCGCAAACCTTATGGATATCAGGACTCGGTTAGTTCGATGGAGTCAACCAAGTCGGTTATCAACAGTCGTTTCCAAGAGTTGGTCAGTAACAACGGCTCGCGTCGAGCTAGCGCGATAACCGTGACCTACCCAAAAACGGGATTCACCGTGCGTGGAACAGTGCGACCAAAACTGGTCATGACCGGCGATGGAGCAACGACGTTCTGGAGAATCGAGGGAACCGGTGTCTGCGAGGTTGATTCCAACACCGGCGCCGTTCTGATTTTGAACTCTGGCACATGTCGAGTTGGTGCTCAGATGGCTCAAACCGCGAACTTCTTCGCCAAGATGACCAGCGTGCGTCTGACCATTCCGAAGCTGGCCTCGCGAATCAACGTGGCTCAATATTCAGCGGTTCGAATTGGCCGATCAATCTCGCTGAGCACAGTTACCGACTCTTCGGGAGCAGTAAGCGTGAAGCTAAAGTCGGGACGATGCCGAGTTTCAGGCAAAACCGTGAAGGCTCTAGCCAGCAGTGGCAAGTGCATCATCTCGGTCTCAGTTGCCGGAGACGCAAACTTCCTGAAGGCAACCAAGTACTACGCGGTTACCCTTCGTAAGTAATTCTGCTTATGGTTCCAGGCGGTTTGGTCCGCGGAACAGGTAGCCAACTTCGCGAATGTTTGGCTGGTGCAAGAGCAGCATCAAAACGCGAATCAGACCCATACCGAAACCACCGTGAGCTGGTGCTCCGTAGCGGAAGAAGTCGAGGTAAGACTTCAAGCCCTCAGGCTCAAGACCCTTCGACTTGGCCTGCTCGGTAAGAATGTCGATGCGGTGTTCACGCTGGGCGCCAGTAGTGATTTCGGTTCCACGCCAGATGAGGTCGTAGCTCTTGGTGAGCGACGGGTCTTCCGGGTGACGCATGTGATAGAACGGACGCACGGTTGCTGGGTAGTCGGTTAGGAACACGAACTCGTGACTAAACTTCTCGGCTACGTGAGCGGCAATCTGACGCTCGCCCTCTGGGTCCATGTCGCCGCCGCGGGCAATCTCGTGTCCGCGTTCTTTCACAATCTCGATGGCCTCGGCCAGCGGAATGCGCGGGAACGGTACCGAAGGAACCACTACGTCAACGTCGAATAGGCGCTTTATTTCTTCGCCGTGCTTCTCTTTAACCGCCTTGAGAGCGGTAACCAATAGTTGCTCCTGGAAAGCCATGATGTCTTCGTGGCTGTCGATCCAGGAAACTTCCATGTCGACTGAGATGAACTCGGTGGCGTGGCGTGAGGTGAACGATGGGTCGGCACGGAAAACCGATCCAACCTCGAACATGCGGCCAAAGCCGGCGGTCATCGCCATCTGCTTGAAGAACTGTGGGCTCTGAGCCAGGTAGGCAACGGTCTCGAAGTATTCGAGCTTGAACAGTTCGGCGTTTGATTCCGAAGGGCTCGACATTAGTTTCGGAGTGTGAACTTCGATGAAGTCGTTCTCGTACCACCACTGGCGCCAGGCGTGTTCGATGGTGGTCTGCACGCGGAATACTAAGTTCATTTCGCTTCGGCGAAGGTCTAGGAATCTCCAGTCGAGACGCTTGTCGATGCTGGTGTCGTCGGCGATTGGAGTTTCTGGGTCGGCGAGGCTAACCACTTCTAGGTTGTCGAGCTGAATCTCGAGTCCGCCGAGCTTCACACGCTCGTCGTGCACCAAACGTCCGGTGATCCAAACGAATGAACCCGCGGTCAAAGTTGAAACGGTGGCGGCCAGTGCATCGTCTAGGTCTGGCTCTTCGTTGATGACCGGTCGAGGGTAGGTTACCTGCACGTCGCCGGTTTCATCGCGGAGGATGATGAACTGAATGCGCTTCTGGTCGCGAAGCTTTTCAACCCAGCCACCGATGGTTACTGGGCCGTCGGTGCGGGCTGCGAGGTCTTTAACGAGTGTGCGTTCGCGCATTTGTTTATAGCTCTTTTCATACCTGAGAGTGGGCTGTTCGCCCTGAACTCACAAGTTTAGCGGCAGGTAGAATAGGGGTATGCCTGCCACCCACATTCACCTGGTTCGCCACGGTGAGGTTCACAATCCTGGTGGTGTTCTTTACGGGCGGCTTCCGCACTTTCACCTCAGTGAAAACGGCAAGAAAATGGCCGAGTCGGCAGCGCTGGCACTCGCCGAGGCAGGTGTAAAACCCACCAAACTTCTGGTGTCTCCACTGCTTCGCACGCAGCAATCGGCCGAGCCCTTCGCCAAGCAGTTTTCGCTAGTTCCTGATCTCGATGAGCGACTCATTGAGCCATACAACATTTTTGAAGGCCGCAAGGTTTCAGCCAAAACCGTGCTGCTTCGCCCTCACCTGGTCTTTCACCTTCGAAACCCAATGCAGCCTTCGTGGGGTGAAAGTTACGTTTCCGTGGTTGAGCGAATGATGGACGCGTTGCGCGAGACGGCCGAATCGGTGTCAGACGGCCACGTTGTAGTGGTTACCCACCAGCTTCCAATCTGGATGGTGCACCGCCACCTTGCGGGTGCTCGTTTGGCTCACAATCCGTCGAAGCGTCGATGCTCGCTCTCCAGTATTACCACCCTCGAATACCAAGACGGAAAATTCAAAGAGGTTGGCTATTTGGAGCCGGCTGCAAACCTCGTTCGAATCGATAAGGGTGCCGTATGAAGCGCGTTTTTGCAGGGCTAATGGTTTTGGGCTTGTCCCTATCGGTTTCGGCTTGTTCGAACGACCCGCTGGCCGACCAGTTCCGGTCTGGCACCAACAAGAACTACATCTCCGGCGACGGTTCGGTTACCGAGTTCCAAGGCGAGAAATCTAAGGGAGCCGATTGGGTTGCCGAAACCTTCGACGGTCAGGTTTTAGATAGCAAGAACCTACTCGGTCACGTGGTTGTTCTAAATTTCTGGTACGCCGGTTGCGCTCCGTGCCGAGCAGAAACCCCAGACCTAGCTGCTCTGGCCACCAAGTTTGAGCCGCAAGGTGTGCAGGTAGTTGGTGTGAACGTTCGCGACACCGCAGAAACCGCTCTGGCTTTCGCTCGCACCCACGACCTGAACTACCCGAGCGTGATGGACATTGAAACCGGCGCTGTCGTGCAGGCTTACACCGGAGTAGTTTCTCCTTCGGCAGTTCCAACCACTCTGGTGATCAATGCCAAGGGTGAAATCACCGCTCGCGTGCTCGGACGCTTCGAACCGTCAACGCTCAAGAGCCTGATCGATACGGCTCTCAAAGGCTAATCATGAACGAATTTGCTTCCCTACTAACAGCCGTGCCGGTGGCACTGCTGGCTGGTCTGGTTTCGTTTTTGTCGCCGTGCATTTTGCCGCTAATCCCCGGGTACCTGAGTTTTGTTGGGGGTTTTGCCGAAAACCGCTCTCGCGTTGTTTTCGGTTCGGTTCTATTCGTGCTCGGCTTCGGAACTGTTTTTGTGTTGCTCGGAGTTCTAGCCGGAACTCTGGGGATCGCGGTTTCATCGATTCCACTGGTTCAAAGAATTCTCGGTGTGGTAATCGCACTGCTCGGTTTGGTGATGATTGGTCAGTTTGGCTTCATGCAGCAAACCCTGCGCATTAGGGTTTCGCCGAAGCTCGGAATTTGGAGCGCACCGCTACTCGGCGTTGCCTTCGGCCTTGGCTGGACCCCGTGCATTGGCCCAACCCTGTCTGCGGTTTTGGCACTGTCACTCGACCAAGCCAGTGCCGGCAGGGGAGCCGTCCTGGCCATCGCTTTCACCATCGGTATCGGGCTTCCGTTTATTTTGATGGCGTTCGGTTTCCGTTGGGCAACCAACTCGGTAACTTTTGTAAAGAAGCACATCCGAACCTTTAACCTGATCGGTGGCGGCTTGCTGATTGTTCTTGGTCTGCTCATGGCCTTCGGCCTGTGGGGTTCAATCGTTTCTTGGCTTCAGGAGGTGACCGGCAACTATGTCCCTGCCATCTAACGTTCCTCAGGGCGATGAGATTCGCTCGCCAAAGCTTGGCCTTTCGGGTTGGGTTCGCTGGATTTGGGCTCAGGTCACGAGCATGCGCACGGCACTGCTTTTGCTTCTGCTGCTGGCCGTTGCCGCAATCCCAGGTTCGGTTTTCCCGCAGCGCTCTTCCGACCCAAACGGTGTGACCAGTTACTTCCAAAACAATCAGGAGCTAGCCAAAACCCTAGACGGCTTCCAACTTTTCGACGTCTACACCTCGGTCTGGTTCTCTTCGATCTACGTGTTGCTCTTCATCTCGCTGATTGGTTGCGTGGTTCCACGTATCGGGCACCACTGGGAAGCTATGAAGAGCGAGCCAATTTCCACGCCTCGAAACTTCAACCGTTTCCCAGCACACCTCGTTAAGTCGTCGAGGCGAGCAAATATCTTGGACGCAATCGCCGATAACCTCCGTGCGCGCCGCTTCCGTGTGAAGGTAACCAAAACATCGGTTAGCGCCGAAAAGGGTTACCTGCGTGAAACCGGAAACCTGCTTTTCCACGTTTCGCTGCTCGGGGTGCTCATCTCAATCGGAATCGGCGGAGCCACCAGCTTCTCCGGTCAGCGAGTTTTGGTTGAAGGCGAAACCTTTGTAAACAATCTCGCCGGTTATGACTCATTCAGCCCTGGTGCATGGTTCGACTCGAAGCAGCTGGTTCCGTTTAGCGTGAAGCTAAACGAATTCCGAGCCACCTTTGATCTTCGCAACAAGACCAACATCGGAACCCCGCTGGATTTTGAGGCGTTCGTTTCGCTTCGAGAAACACCAAATGGCAGTGCCGATAAGTCGAAGATTCGGGTGAACTACCCGCTCGAAGCACCTGGTGCCAACATCTACCTCACCGGTAACGGCTATGCACCGGTACTCACCTTCCGTGATGCCGATGGCAACATTTCATTCTCCGGTGCAGTGGTTTACATGCCTCAAGACGCCAACTACACCTCGCTCGGTGTGATCAAGCTTCCCGATGCCAAGCCGAAACAGTTCGGCGTGATTTCGTTCTTCTACCCAACCAAGGCCGAGCTCAAAACCGGCGCGTTCACTTCCGGATACCCGGCACCGGTTGATCCGCTGCTATCCATGAACGTTTACGTCGGCGACCTCGGTCTCGACAACGGCATTCCGTCGAACGTTTTCGAACTTTCGGTTCACGGCCTAAAACAGGTTGCCGGTGGAAAGTCGGGAACAAAACCGATCAAGTTGGAGCTTGGTAGTAGTGCGGAACTTCCAAACGGTCTCGGCACAGTTTCCTGGGATGGCTTGAAGCGCTTCGCATCGCTCGACATCGACTACAACCCGATGCAGATTTGGGTGTTGGTGTTCACGGTGCTTGCGTTCTTCGGTTTGTTCACATCGTTGCTGATTCCTCGTCGACGAATTTTCGCTCGAAAGACCGAAACCGGTTACGAACTGGCTGCCATGGCCAAAAACGATGATCCGAGACTGCTCGGTTTATTGCAAGAGATTTCTGAGGATTTGAAAGTTAGGAAGAAGTGAAAGACGTACTGCTGAACCCGGTTCTCGATGGTTATGCGCTCTATGCCATTTACGGAGCGATGGCGCTATACACGGTGGCGTTTCTAACCTTCGTTTGGCACCTCTCACGTTTGTCTTCAACTGAGAAGAAACTTCGCAAAACCGCCGGTCAGTTGGAAATAGCTGGACTCACAATCACTGTTTTGGGTTTCTTGCTCCACGGTGCCGGAACCGTAATGCGCGGAATCGCCGCAGCGCGTGTGCCATGGGCCAACATGTATGAATTCTCGGTCTCTGGCTCGCTCGTCATCGTTGGTATTTTCCTGGCCGCCTGGTTTGTGAAAGAAATCCGAGTCATCGCGGTTTTGGTAACTGGCTTTGCGCTTCTGGTGCTCGGCTCGGCAACCACCCTGTTCTACGTTCAGGTGAAAACCCTGATGCCGGCGCTTCAGAGCTATTGGCTAGTCATTCACGTAACCGTGGCCGTTTTGGCAACCGCGTTCTTCAACATCGCCGCTGCACTTTCGGTGGCTTACCTCCTCCGCAGCTGGGGTTGGCTGGAGAAATCGAAGCTGCCGATTGCTCAGATCGCGAAACGAGTGCTGACGGTTTTCCCAGAGTCAAGAAAGCTAGAGCAGCTTTCCTACCGCTTCAACGTGATCGGGTTCATGCTCTGGAGCTTCACCCTAGTAGCCGGAGCCATCTGGGCCGAACGTGCCTGGCACCGCTTCTGGGGCTGGGACACCAAAGAGGTTTGGACCTTCATCATCTGGACCATCTACGCAGGTTATCTTCACGCCACCGCCACCCGTGGCTGGACCGGCGCTCGCGCAATTTGGTTATCACTGGTTGGTTTTGCCGCGGTGATCTTCAACTTCACCATCGTGAACCTTTTCTTCAAAGGTCTTCACGTTTACTCCGGTCTCAAATAAGTCGGTAGCAGCGCTCAAGGCGTTCGAGCCACCAGTCGGATCGGTGATCTTCGGCAGCAAAAACCTGCAACTTGCTGTCATCAGGCACCACGCGCCTTACCTCGAGCACTCCGTCTTCGGCGATTAGAGGCTCCTTGGTAACGTCACCGATAAACATCGCTGCCGTGCCTAAACCGCATTCGTAGGTCAAATCTGGCAGCGCGCCGGCCAGATGCAAACCCATGCTGATACCGACGGAAGTGTCTAAAGCACTTGAAACCACCACCGGTAAGCCCGCTTCCCGAGCGATGTCGAGAGTGCGCCTAATTCCGCCCAGGGGAGCTGCCTTTAGAACCAGGATGTCGGCGGCGCCTGCCAGGGCAACGGCTAGCGGATCGCTGACTTTGCGTACCGACTCATCGGCGGCAACTTTCACGCTGTCGCTGTATCGGCGAAGCAGATGTTTGAACTCTGCTAGTTCGGCTATGGTTTGGCAAGGCTGCTCGAAGTACTCGAGCTTGATGCCGTTCTCCAGCATCATGCCGACCAGGGAAATTGCTTCGCTAACCGTTAGACCACCGTTTGCGTCTAAGCGAATTTTTGCGTCGGGATAGGTTTGCCAAACCTTGATGATTCGGTTCAGGTCGTCTTGTAATGCCTGCCCCTTTTCGGCGACCTTAATCTTTACGGTGCGAAACTTGCCGAACGGCTTTAGTGCTCTCTCAACATCGTTGGGTCCGACCGCCGGAAGTGTGGCATTGATTCCGATCTGAGTTCTGAGCAGTGGAGGAAGGCTCCCTGAGGCAAATTCAATCGCCGCGTTTAGCCAAACCGAGGCCTCTTCGTCTTCGTATTCCAAAAACGGTGCCCACTCAGCCCAACCGTTTTCGCCTTCAAACAAAAGTGCCTCGCGAGTTTGGATTCCTCGGAAGCTTGTGCGCAGCGGCAGGCTCACTACTCGAGCGCTGGCGAGTAGATCCGACAATTCAGGTCTGGCGGTCACGTTGTTAGTCTAGGAGTATGGCAAATCAGGTTTCCGAAATTTTCGACGCTCAGGTTTGGAACATCGTTCCAGGTTTTGAGCAACTGGCCGACATCACCTACCACCGCCACGTTTCACTCGGTGTGGTTCGCGTTGCGTTCAATCGTCCTGAGGTTCGCAATGCCTTCCGCCCTCAAACCGTCGACGAATTGAATCGAGCCCTGCTTCACGCCGCCGAAGACGCCAAGGTCGGCGTGGTACTTCTAACCGGAAACGGTCCTTCGCCAAAAGACGCCGGTTGGGCATTTTCTTCCGGCGGAGACCAGCGCGTTCGCGGCCCACAGGGCTACGAATACCAGGATGGTCAGTTTTCCAGCGGTCGCCTACACATTCTCGAGGTTCAGCGCCTAATCCGTTTCATGCCGAAGGTGGTAATCGCCCTGGTTTCTGGCTGGGCAGCCGGTGGCGGTCACTCGCTAAACGTCATCGCCGACCTGAGCATTGCCTCACGCGAGCACGCCAAGTTCAAGCAGACCGACTCAACCGTTGGTTCGTTTGATGGCGGCTATGGCAGCGCCTACCTGGCTCGTCAGGTTGGTCAGAAGGTGGCCCGCGAAATCTTCTTCCTAGCCGATGAATACGATGCCAAGCGCGCCTATGAAATCGGTGTGGTGAACGCTGTGGTTGATCACGCTGAGCTTGAGAAAACGGGTATCGCCTGGGCCGAGCGAATTCTGGCTCAGAGCCCGCAGTCGATTCGAATGCTCAAGTATGCGTTCAACGCGGTAGACGACGGCCTAGTTGGTCAACAGATTTTCGCCGGCGAAGCCACCCGCCTCGCCTACGGAACCGATGAGGCCGTTGAAGGCCGCGACGCTTTTCTAGAACGACGCGAACCGAACTGGTCGGCGTTCCCATGGCACTTCTAAGCAATCCGATGAAACCTCTTCTGCTCGTAGGAGCCAATGACCCGGTCAAGGCGCTGCTCGCACTCGGCAACGTGCTCGATGGCTCGCAAGCACTTTTTATCACCCCGCCAGAAGTAAATGGCTTGATGCCAGAGGTCCACGGTCTGCCGGATGAGGTTGATGAGAAGGTTGGTCTGATCGTTGAGTCGAGTGGCTCAACCGGAACACCGAAGCGCCTCGAACTTTCAGCCAAGGCACTAACCGCAGCTGCCAAAATGTCGGCAAAGCGTTTGGGTGGAAATGGCCAGTGGCTGCTCGCCCTTCCGATCAACTACGTTGCCGGAGCCATGGTCTTGGTTCGTTCATTGGTCGCCGACACTCAGCCGGTGCTGATGAACACGTCGATGCCGTTTACCGCCGAAGGCTTTGCCAGAGCCGCAAGTCTCATGACCGGCGAGCGCCGCTACACCTCTTTGGTACCAGCTCAGCTGGATCGCCTGCTGGAGAACCTTGAGACCGAGCCAACGCTGCTCGCTTCGCTTCAGCGCTTCGACGCCATTCTGATCGGTGGCCAGAAGCCGAATCGCACCACGATCAATGCGCTTCGCAAAAAAGACATCAACATCGTTACCACCTACGGCATGGCCGAGACCTGTGGTGGCGTGGTTTACAACGGTGAACCACTCGACGGCGTTGAGCTTTCAATCTTGGAGGATGGCCTGATCGCCATCGATTCACCAACCCTGGCCTCAAACGTGAAGCGCCCTTACATCACCTCAGATTTAGGGCAGTTCACCGACGGCAAGCTGTATGTGAAGGGCCGAGCCGACCGCGTGGTAATTTCCGGTGCCCACAAGCTTTCGCTAGAAGCCGTTGAAGAGTGGACTCTGAAGCAGCCTGGCGTGGTTTCTGCGGCAGCCGTTTCGGCTCCGCACCCGAAGTTTGGCGAGAGCTTCGTGTGTTTCGTGACGCTGGCCGATGGCACCAACTTCGACGCATCGAAGGCACACTTCACACTAGGCGTGGTTGCCAAATCGGGTCAGTGGAAGGCTATCGACGCACTTCCAACCCTGATGAGCGGCAAGCCAGACCTCATCGAACTTACGGAACAGGCAAAAACTTTGGGAGGAAACCTTGGCTGATAAGCAAAGCGATCTGAGCCTTTGGGTTGAGGGAGCCAGACTCCGCACACTTCCGCTAGCGGTGGCCCCGATCATCGTGGCTTCCGGCATTGCCAACACTTTGCAGGCGTTCGATTGGGTAAAGACTCTACTTGCGCTCGCGGTGGCACTGTTTCTTCAAATCGGCGTGAACTATGCAAACGACTACTCCGACGGCGTGCGTGGCACCGACAGCAACCGCGTTGGACCGCTTCGCCTGACCGGTTCGGGAACTTTCAAACCACAAACCGTGAAGTTGGTTGCCTTCGCCTTCCTTGGTCTCGGTGGAATAGTCGGCTTGGCCCTGATTGCCATCAGTGGTCTCTGGTGGCTAATTGGCGTTGGCGCGGTAGCCATCCTGGCCGCCTGGTTCTACACCGGTGGAAAACGTCCATACGGCTATGCCGGCCTCGGTGAACTGGTGGTATTCGTTTTCTTCGGAATCGTCGCGGTCTTCGGAACCGTCTACGTTCAGTTCCCACTGATGTTTGAGTCGAAAGAGGTTTTGCTGATTGCGGCTCCAGGGGCCATTGGTCTCGGACTTTTCGCTTCCGCAGTTTTGATGATCAACAACATTCGCGACATCGAAACCGATCGTCCGGTTGGCAAAAAGACGTTGGCCGTGCGCGTGGGCAAAACACCAGCCAAGGTAATCTACCTGGCGATGATCTGGCTTCCCTTGGCGATTGGTTACACCTACGCCACGATTCACCTGACCTACGCCTTCGTGATTCCGCTCGCCCTAGTTCTGCTGTTGTTGCCGCTTACATTGATTGTGGCCACGGCGAAAACACCAAAGGAACACATCTTGGCGTTGAAGCTAACCAGCTATTCGGCACTGATTTACTCGGTGCTCTTGGCGCTAGGTCTTTGGGTGTTGGTTTAGTCTTCGTGAGTTTCGTCGACGCCAGTTTTTGGCTTCGAAACCGCTTGTACGAGCTGGGCGCTAGAAGCCGCACGTAGTTTGCGGAAAAACACCAGCGAAATCGAAAACGCAATCATTGTGGCGAAAACCGTGGCCAAGATTGGGTGGATTCCGATGAGAATCAGTGCGGTCAAAACTGCCGCAAATACTCCTAGTCGGGCAAGGGTATAGACCAAGAGTGGATTCTTCATACGCTTAAGTCTAGGGCTACCCATAGGCTGGAGTTATGCGTTTTATTTACCTCGGAGTCATTGTGTGGGTGGTGCTCACGGTTTTCACCACGGTGTTCGCCGCCAGCGCCAATTCACGTGAAGTTCGCGTGCTTCGTAAGGGTATTTGGATCCTCATAATCATCGGTGTGCCAATTCTTGGCGCCCTGCTTTACCTGGTTCAAGGACGCCCGCTCGGCAAGCCGGCACCAACCCAACTTGCCCCCGACGACGACCCTGATTTCCTGAGACGCCTCTCCGAGAAGTTCAAAAAAGAAACCGACAAGGACGACGACAAAGATGCCTGAGTCGCCAGCACAGGCGTTCGCCGCCAATCTTTTAGCAGCCTTCAGTGGCGCCGGAATTGATCAGATTTATCTGGCTCCCGGAGCCAGATCCCAGGCACTCGCGATTGCCGCCGGGCAGTTGGCAGATGCCGATCGGGTAGACCTCTTCGTTCGCCTCGACGAGCGTTCACTTGCCTTCAGCGCGCTCGGTTCAGCAATGGCCAGCGGCAAGCCCGCTCTGGTGATCACCACTTCCGGCACGGCTGTGGCAAATCTTCACCCGGCAGTTTTGGAGGCACACCATTCCGGTGTTCCGATGATCTTGCTAACCGCCGACCGACCGCACGAGCTTCGTGAAGTTGGTGCAAACCAAACCACCAAGCAGGTTGGAATCTTCGACGACGCAGTTCGCGTGGTCTTCGACGTTGACGCACCAACTGCCGAAGACAATGGCGTGGATGACATCGCCACCCTGGTTTCTACCGCAATCCGAGCCTCGCTTGGTCTAGGCGGCACTCGTCCGGGTCCGGTGCAACTGAACCTCGCTTTCCGCGAGCCGCTATCTGGTGATTCACCAAACGCGGGAGAGCTTCAGGTTGAGGTGCCAATGGGCGGCGAGGTTGAACGCGAGCTCGAGTTCGCCATTCTCGACGGCTCGGTTTCAACCGTCGTGATTGCCGGCGCAAACTCCGGCGATGGAGCGGTTGAGTTGGCTGAGGCCTACGGGCTACCGATTTTTGCTGAGCCATCCTCAGGTGCTCGTTTCGGCGACAACGCCATCCTGAGTTACCCGAAACTTTTGGTGGAACAACCAGAGTTGGCCTCGCGCATCGGCCGCGTGATTGTGTTCGGAAAGCCAACGCTCTCCAGATCTATCAACCGACTCTTCTACAGCGAGCACATCGAAGTAGTTGTGGTTCGTTCCGCCTCGATGGGCTTATTCGATGTTTCCCGCAGAGCCGGCATGTTTGTTGATGATGTCACCTTCGACGTTGATGTTGATGGCGAATGGTTGGAAGCATGGCGCGTAGCCGACCAAAAGATTCAACTTTCCACTCCGGTTTCCGAAAAATTAGGCCGGCGTGAAATTGTGGAGCAGGTTTGGGCCGCAACCCAAGCCACCGACAACTTATTTCTTGGGGCATCGCGCATGATTCGCGAAGCCGAAGTTTGGGCTCAGGCCGGAAACCTAAACATTTATGCCAGCCGTGGACTTGCCGGGATCGATGGCTCGGTGGCAACCGCAACCGGAATCGCTCTGGCAACGAGAGCGCAAACCCGCGCTCTGATTGGCGACCTAACGCTGCTTCACGACGCCAGCTCGCTGGTAATCGACGAGCTAGATGGCCCGATCGATCTGCAATTGGTTGTGGTCAACGATCACGGTGGCAGCATCTTCGAAACTTTGGAGCCGGCCAAGCAACTTTCGAAAGAGAGCTTCGACCGCCTTTTCAGAACTCCGCAAAACGTGAACCTAGCCACTCTGGCAGTAACCTACGGCTGGCTACACATTCCGGTTCACACCGAGGTTGAGTTGGAGATGGCTCTTCGCACCAAGGGTCGAGTGCTCATCGAAGTGAAGCTAGGCTAACGAGCCGAGAATCGGCTGGAACTTCAAATCGGTTTCGGTAAGTTCCGACTGCCCGTCAGATTCGGAAACCACACCGCAACCGGCGAAGGCCGTGAGCTGGTTTCCCTCGATCTGAGCACCACGAAGAGCAATCACCCATTCGCCATCGCCATCGGCACCGATCCAACCAACCGGGCCGGCATAGCGTCCGCGATCGAACGGCTCTAACTCTTCAATCAGCGCAAGTGCTTCTCGCCTTGGCGTTCCGGCAACGGCAGCAGTTGGATGCAGGGCGCTGGCTAAATCCAGCACCGACCCTTCCGATTTCAGCACGCCGTGAACATCGCTGGCCAGGTGCCAAAGGTTTGGCAGTTGCAGGCTGAACGGCTGGGTGTCGGCGTCAACGTGATCGCAGAATGGTTCGAGAGCATTTACCAGCGAGCGCACTGCGAATTCGTGTTCCGCCAGGTTCTTGTGTGATTCAGCTAAGGCCTTGGAAATAGCAAGGTCAACGCTCGGGTCGGTGCCTCTTGCGGCTGTTCCGGCCAGCACTCGTGCCGAGACTTGGGAGTGCGAGACTCGAACCAAAAGCTCTGGCGATGCCCCAAACATTCCATCAACCGAGTAAACCCAGCAGCTCGGGAAACGATTTAGTAGGCGGTTCAGTGCCGGGCGAAGATCGAACCCCTCGGGTAATTCAGCAACCAAATCTCTGGCCAAAACCACTTTTTCGAGTGATCCCTCTTGAATCATGGCAACAGCGCGGTCGACAAGTTCAGCAAATTCTTCACGGTCGAGGCGGCCAACTCCTACCGAGACGGCAGGGTTATTACCCAGCTCGGTCACCTCGGGCAACGTTGCGTTGTCAACGGTTGTAATCCAGTAGCGGTCGTCACGTTTACCAATCACAACTTTCGGCATGATCAGCACACTCTTGGCAGCCGAGTCGTCGGCGAAGGCGATGGTTCCAAATGCAACCGGGCCTGAACCAGGCACATTCTTGGAGTCGCTAATTTCAAGGTCGGCAACGTACTCGCGCCAACTGGCAGCCAACTGCTGAATTCGATTTGCGCCAGAAGCCTCAAAACGCTTGGCTTCGCCCCAGCCGATCAAGCCTTGGTCGCCGCGAATAAACACGTTGGAATTGGCTGGAGCTAGGTCGATGAGTCTCGAACCAAGGTCGGCCGGAAGGGCAACTGTAACCACGCGAGTCATGGCTGTCCCTTCTCTGTGTCTTTGCTGTGAACCAGCTAAAAAGCCTTTTTGTTCCCAGTGCTCACGCCTAAATTTGAAACAAGAGCAGATTTGAGTCTAGGCGTTTGGAGGTGCAGCAATGTTTGAAAAGAAGTCGAGCGTAATGGCTTCAGTGTTGCTAATCACCCTGTTTGGAGCTCCTCTCGCTGCCAATGCCGCAACCCCGGCTTATGCGCCTGTTGCAGTTCCTTCGCCAATCTTCCAAGACGACGACGAGTATGAAGACGACGACGAAGACGACGACGAAGACGAAGATGAGAAACATCACGACGAGCGTCACGAAATCATCCCTCCGGTAATTACCGTTCCAGGTCTTGGAAAAGGCCACCACCGCCCTCCCCGCAAAGAAGACTTGCCGACCCTTCCTCCGGTTGCGGAAAATCCAACCACCGACCCAAATGCCACTGCTCAGTCGCTTTCTGGGGTCGACATCGCTGACGCAGATTACGTTGTGGTTGCATCGAACGATCCCGAAGCCGACATTCCACTCGAAGCAGCTAACCCAAACGAGTCTCAGCCAATCGATGTGAAACTTATTCGCGCTCAGATGAGAACTCCGGCAGACCAGTTCCTAGAATCCGCCTACATCGGCATGGGTGTTCTGGGAGCAGCGGCGATTGGGCTTGGAGCAACCGCTGGAGTTCGAGCAATTCGCCTTCGCCGCAGCGGCAAGAGCGATTACTTCTACGACAACAAGTAACCAATTTTCCCGCTCTGGCTCGCGAGTAGACTTATACGGTGAGCAAAGCCAATCTTGATAAAAAACCTGCGGAAGTTGCCGCAATGTTCGACGAGGTTGCCCCTACCTACGACCTCACCAATGATCTTCTTTCACTAGGACAATCACGTCTTTGGCGGTCGCGTGTGGCAAAGCGAGTTGCCTCAAAGGCGGGGCAGACCATTCTCGATCTAGCCGCGGGTACCGGCTCATCATCAATCGCGTTCGCCAAGCCTGGCGTCAAGGTGATTGCCACAGACTTCTCGGAAGGGATGCTGGCCGAGGGTCGCAAGCGCCACCCAGAACTCGACTTCCGTTTTGCCGATGCCACCAAGCTTCCTTTTGAAGACCAGAGCGTCGACGCCGTTTCCATATCCTTCGGCCTTCGCAACGTGGTCGATGTTCCCAAGGCACTTAACGAAATGTTTCGCGTGCTAAAGCCTGGCGGTCGCGTGGTCATCTGCGAGTTCAGCAAGGTAACCCTGCCCGGGTTCAAGCAGTTTTACAACTTCTACCTAACGCGCATTTTGCCAAAGGTTTCTGGCCTTTTCAGTAAGACCCCTGAGGCCTACAGCTACTTAGCCGATTCGATTGTCGCTTGGCCGGATCAGGCGGGTCTTGCAGTTGAACTCATCGATGCCGGTTTCGAAAACGTGACCTACAAGAATCTCAACTTCGGTGTTGTGGCCATCCACGTTGGCTTCAAAGGTCAGGTTTCCTAATTGAAGAATTTGCTACCTAAACAGTTCCGCTCGGTTGCCGACCGCGAGCTGCTGAAGAAACTTGAAGACGGATTGAAGCTAGTTGAAACCAGTCTGGTTGAAGCTACAACCCACACCGACCCGGTTGCTAAAGACGCCGCGCGTCACCTGGTCGACGCCGGTGGCAAGCGAATTCGTCCGGTGTTGGTTTTGCTCTGTGCTCAACTTGGCGACCCAAACCGCAAAGAGGTTATCGACTCAGCGGTTGTCGCCGAAATCACGCACCTTGCCACGCTCTACCACGACGACGTGATGGATGAAGCGCCCACCCGTCGCGGCGTTCCAACCGCTCACAAGGTTTGGGGAAACAACATCGCCATCCTCACCGGCGACCTGCTTTTTGCCCGAGCGTCACAAATCGCCGCTTACCTTGGCGACGAAATCATTCGACTCCAGTCGAGCACTTTCGAACGCCTCTGCCTAGGTCAAATGCATGAGACCGTTGGCCCTCAGGGTAGCGAAAACAAGATCGACCACTACATCAAGGTTCTAGCCGACAAGACCGGTTCACTCATCGCGGCCTCGGCTCACATGGGTTTGCTTGCCTCAGGCGGCGAGCGCAAATACGAAGAGCCGCTAATCGAGTTTGGTGAAGCGGTGGGTGTTGCATTCCAACTCATCGACGACGTAATCGATATCGCCGAAGAAGGGGAGTCGGGTAAAACCCCAGGCACCGACCTTCGCGCCGGTGTTCCAACTCTTCCGGTTCTCCTACTTCGCAAGCAAGCAGAAACCGATGCCGATGCGGCAACACTTCTCGCCAAGATCGATGGCGATCTCGAGAGCGATGAAACTTTGGCGCAGGTTGTTGCCGAGCTTCGCGTTCACCCAGCTGCCAAAGCCGCGGAAGCCGAAGCTCGCCGTTGGGCTGCCAAAGCTATCTCAGCCATCGAACCGCTACCGGAAGGTTCGGTGAAGCAAGCGTTGGTGACTTTCGCTAACGCCGTAGTAGATCGCACCAACTAGTGGCGGCTACTGAAAAAATCTCGATAGCCAGGGCCAATCGCATCAAGAATGTGATGGTTGGCACCTTCTTCACACAGGCGTTGGTTTCGATGGCCATCATCATTCGCATCCCAGAGATCATTGACAACATTGGTCTGTCTAAGAACCTAGCCATCTGGGGAACTATCACCGGGCTCTCTGGCGTTGGCAGCATGCTCGCTCTGGTGTTTGCCCACCGGTTGGTACTACGTTTTGGAACCACCAGAGTCACACAGATTGGCACCCTTTCAGCCACTCTGATTCAGGGCTTACTCCCGCTAATCGGGAACTACTGGATCTACTTTCTCGCAACCTCCCTGCAGTTTTTCTTCTTCAGCCTTTACAACAATGCCGCGAACGCACAGGCTCTGCTGATTCAAAAACGTCTCAACCGCGTGGTCCTCGGTTCCATTCACGGGGCTTGGTCGCTAGGCGTCGCCGTTGCCACACTCATATCCGGTGTTCTCGCTAGTTTCCTGCCGCTGGTTTGGCACATGGGAATCATTGCTGCTGCCGGCTTTATCGCCCACATGATTCTGAACACCCAAATGATGACTCGCGACGAAGAAGCGCGAAGCCAAATAAAAACCCGCACCGAGAAGAAGGTTTCTTGGCTCAAGACTCCCCGGATTGTCTGGCTCTTAGCGCTCGGTCTAGTTCTAGGCATTTGGCCCGAACTGGTTATGGGCGACTGGATGACCCTTTACTCCAAGAACGTGATGCAACTTTCGGCTAGCCTGATCGCAATTCCGTACACCGCATTTGCCATCGCCATGATCGTCGGACGATTCTCAACCGGCTGGATTTCTAGCCGCATGCCAATCAATAAAGCCGGAATGTTTGGCGGCTACTTCGGTGGAGCTGCAATGCTACTCGGGCTAGTTTCTGGTTACTACCTGCTGCCCGTCAATCAGTTGCTAGCGGTTTGTGTTCAGGCAGGCTTTTTCTTCATCGCCGGACTTGGCGAATCCATCATGGTTCCCGCGTTTTATTCGGCGGCTTCCCACATTCGCACCATTCCCGCAACGCAGGTATTGGCAAGAATGGGATTGGCTAACTCGCTAATGTTCATCATCGCCAAGGGAGTTATGGGCTCTCTAGCCGACGCAGTTGGTTTGGCATTAGCCATGATCTTCCCGATCTTGGCGTTCTTCGGCTCTGGTTACATGCAGAATTTGGTCGGCAAAAAAGCCAACAAACTGGAAGCACAAAATTTGGAGAACTACCCGCCAACCGGTTCAACGCCGGTCGTGAAAATCTAGCGGAAGTTAGTGAACTGGATGTCGATGTCGAGTTCGCTCTCACGAAGCAACTGCATCACAGCCTGCAAATCGTCGCGGCTCTTCGACTGTACACGAAGCTCGTCTCCTTGAATCTGAGACTTCACGCTCTTCGGGCCTTCTTCGCGAATGATCTTAGAAATCTTTTTGGCCTGGTCTTGGTCGATGCCATTCTTTAGCTCGCCCTCGATGCGGTATTCCTTTCCAGATGGGAAAGGTTCACCGTCAACAAAGCTCTTCAGCGAGATGCCGCGCTTCACCAGCTTCGATTGGAAAACATCGAGAACAGCCTTAACGCGTTCCTCAGAGGATGCCTTCATTAGGATCTTCTCGCCGCTCCAAGCGATGGAAGCACCAACGCCCTTGAAGTCGTAACGCTGCTCAACCTCTTTGATTGCTTGGTTGAGGGCGTTGTCGGCCTCCATTTTGTCTACTTTGGAAACGATGTCGAATGAGGAATCTGCCATGAGTGTGATTTTAGCCCAGAAGATAAGTTATTCTTGAAAGGTTGTTTGTTGCAAAGCAAACCAACAAGGCTAGTTACCCAAGCGGCCAAAGGGATCTGACTGTAAATCAGCCGGCTCAGCCTTCGGGGGTTCGAATCCCTCACTAGCCACGAAAGCCTCAGCCCTCCACGGCTGGGGTTTTCTTTTACCCAACGAAAGGATCGCCCGTGAAGAAAGTGCTACTTTTCCTAACCGGACAAACCATCACAACCTTTGGTTCCTTTCTGGTGCAATACGCCATCATGTGGCACCTAACTCTTTCCACCAAGTCGGGCTTAGTTCTTGCCTTGGCTGCTGTTTTCGGCTTCCTCCCTCAGGCGATCGTCTCCGTTTTCGCGGGGGTCTGGGCCGACCGCGTAAATCGCAAAATCATGATTATCGTTTCCGATTCGACCATCGCTCTGGCCACCCTCGGCCTAGCCTTGCTCATGCTCTCAGGTGTAAACGATCTTTGGTTGATTTTCCTGGTTATGGCCGTGCGCTCGGTTGGTGCGGGAGTTCAAATGCCAGCCGTCTCCGCTCTCTTGCCGCAAATCGTTCCTGAAGACCAGCTGATGCGTGTCAACGGTATCAACAGCACCATTCAGTCGGCGCTCGGTCTGCTGGCTCCGGTTGCTGCTGCAGCGGTTTACGCCACTATGTCGCTTGAAGCCATTTTGTTTATCGACGTGATTACTGCTGTTATCGGACTGTCACTTCTAGCGTTTGTCGCAGTTCCAACATTGGCCCGAGCCGCCAGCGCCGACAAGCCGTCGTACTTTGCCGATCTCAAAGACGGCGTAACTTATGTATTCACCCACGACTTAGTTCGCTGGGTCATGGCGATTTTCGGAATCGTGTTCCTGCTCATCGTGGCTCCGTCAAACCTCTCGCCACTGATGTTGGTTCGCAACTTCGGTACCGAAGTTTGGTTGCTCACAGTTCTCGAAATTTCCTTCGGTGTAGGCATGCTCCTCGGCGGCATTTTGATCTCAATTTTTGCAGCGAAGATCGATCGCCTTGGAGCAATCGTGGTCACCTCAATCCTGTTCGGGTTGTTGGCAATCGGCATGGGCTTCACCACGAACCTGATTGTTTTTTACAGTCTGTTCTTCGTTATCGGGCTTATCGTTCCAGCATTCTCAACCTCTGCCTTCACCCTGCTTCAGGAGACCGTCGAGCCCGAACGCCAGGGTCGCGTGTTTGGTTTCGTGGGAATCGTGATGTCTACTGCGATGCCTCTAGGCATGGCTATCCTCGGCCCGCTTGCCGATGTGTTCCCAGTGGAGTGGTTACTGATTATCACCGGAGCCGTCACCGTGGCCATTGCACTCATTGCCATCGCTTTGCCTTCAGGTAAAAGAGCCATAGCCGCAGCACACGCCTCGACTGGGCTGAAAGAAGGCAGTATTCCTGCGGAATGATTATCTGCTCCCTATGGTTTAGTTTGTAAGTTGTCATTCATCACTGAGGGGTTCTCATGAAAAGCATCGCCAAATTCTTATCTGGTCGTATCACTGCGCCAGTAACCATGTTGATCGCACTATTCTTTGCCGTCATCGCTTTTGGTCCACTCGCTGCCGGCGAAGGTGGCTCGGCCCAGCCTGGGGTTGGCCTTCCAGCCAATAACGAAACCGTTCTAGTTGATGAGGCGCTAGCCAAACTTCCTGGTCAAGACGGCACGGCTGCCGTTATCGTTTACGCCACCGAAGACGGCTCGAAGCTAACCGACGAGCAGTTGGATTTCCTTCGAGGTACCGAGAAGCCAGTGGTTTGCTACATTCCTGGCACCGTGCCTCCGCTCTGTGGCGGCATCGACTACTACCCGACCTATGAAAACCCGGTCAGTGAGAAGTTTGCCGAATACAGCAACGTGGAAGTTGATGGCAAGAAGTTTGTTCCTCCAACTGTGATTTCTGATGTGAAAAACGCGGCTGTGGTTACCATCCCTATGGCCAAGTACGAAGCCTCAGACGACATCACCGAGCGAGTCGAAGAACTTCGCGCACTCATGAAGGAAGACCTTCCTTCTGGTCTTATCGTGAAGCTAACCGGCCCTGAAGGTTTCCAGGCCGACATTGCTGGCGTATTTGCCGGAGCCGACTTCACGCTTCTTGCCGTGACTGCATCGGTGGTAATCATCTTGCTACTAATCACCTACCGCAGCCCAACCCTTTGGCTAGTTCCACTTCTAGTGATCGGTAGCGCCGACCGCATGGCTCAGATTTTGGCCGGGCAAGTGGCAACCGCATTCGACATCACGCTCGATGGTTCGGTGACCGGAATCCTTTCGGTTCTGGTGTTCGGTGCCGGTACCGACTACGCACTTCTTCTGATCTCTCGCTACCGCGAAGAGTTGCTCAAGTTCGCCGACCGCCGCGAAGCCATGGCAGTTGCATGGCGTGAATCGGCCGAAGCAATCCTGGCCTCCGGTGGAACCGTAATTTTGGCTCTGCTCACGCTGTCATTTGCCGACCTAGCCGGAACCCGCGCACTAGGTCTAGCCTGTGCCGTTGGCGTTCTAGTGGCAATGATTGCGGCCCTGTTCGTTCTCCCGGCCGCACTTGTTTCATTCGGTCGCTGGATCTTCTGGCCAGGCACTCCAAAGGTTGGCGGCGTCAACAAGACCGACAACGGTCTCTGGGCCAAGCTTGGCAAGGGTGTTAGCAAGCGTCCTCGTATTGTGGCAATTGCCGGTTTCGTGGTTCTAATCGCTCTCGCTTTCGGTTCAACCGGCCTAAAGATTGGGCTTTCATCAACCGAGCAGTTCATGAAGAAGCCTGAAGCCGTTGCTGGTATCGAGTTGCTTGCCAAGTCGTTCCCTGCCGGAGCGACCAGCCCAACCATCGTGATCACCGACAAAGACAAGCTCGATGCTGTGATTAGCCGCATTAAAGATGTAAAGGGCGTGGCCTCGCTTCAGGTCGCTCAGAAGGTGACCATCACCGATCAGGGGCCGGTTTATGAAACCCTTACCGACGGTAAAATCGCAAAGATTGAAGTCGTGCTGATGGGTGAAAGTCGCTCAGAGGAAGCTTACGAGTCGATTGTCGACATCCGTGAAGCGGTGAAGAAGGTTGATGGCGCTAACGCACTCGTTGGTGGCCAAGACGCCCAGGCGCTCGACGTAAAGAACGCCTATGCCCGCGACCAGGCACTCATCATCCCAATGATCTTGGGCCTCGTGTTCCTGGTTCTGGTTCTGCTGCTTCGTTCAATTGTGGCTCCAGTCCTCTTGCTAATCACCGTGGTGGCATCGTTCTTCGCATCGCTAGGAGCGGGTTGGTTGGTATTCGTCAACGTGTTCAACTTCCCAGGACTCGACCTTTCGGTGTTCCTCTACTCGTTCCTCTTCCTCGTGGCGCTTGGTGTTGACTACAACATTTTCCTCGTGACCAGAGCCCAAGAAGAGAGCAGAAAGCTTGGCCTCAAAGACGGCATGATCAAGGCGCTTAGCTCGACCGGTGGAGTTATAACCAGCGCTGGTATTTTGCTCGCTGCGGTGTTCGCCGTGCTCGGCGTGCTGCCGCTTCTGGCACTTACCCAGATCGGTGTCATCGTCTGTATCGGTGTGCTTCTCGACACCCTACTGGTTCGTACCGTCATCGTTCCGGCACTAGCGTTTATCGCCGGCGAAAAGTTCTGGTGGCCACGCAAGCCAGCGAAGTAACTCCTAAAGCAAAAGCCCCCACCAAACTGGCGGGGGCTTTTCCTTATGTCGGCTCTAGTTGGTTCCAGTAAGAACCGGGATGATTGCTCCCGAGAATACCTGCCAAGCGAGAATCGACTTAGCTACCAAGCTGAGTGTGATGTAGCTTCGCTCACCCTGAAGGTAGCTTGCCCACTTGCCAACCTGCTTGTATTGCAAGACCTGGTTGATGGCGAAGGTGTTGAAGAAGATGAACAGCGAAATGATGATGCCGATAACAAATCCAGGCACCTCAGCGGCGTCCTTGCTTCCTGGCTGAAGCGTGTAAATACCGATGATGATCCAAGGCACAATGCCGGTCATCGAACCGAAAATGAATGGCAAGAACTTTCCATTGCCAGGCTTTTCATACTTCTCCTGCATGGCACCGAACATAATCATCGACGCATTCACGGCGAAGATTGAGAACAGAGCAGCCATGTCGTTCACGCCACAAAGCTGAGCGATCAGCCAAATCATCACCGATGAGCTGAGCGAGTATTCAACCCAGCGGAAGTAGTTGTGGTTTTGCTTTAGACCGTTGGCGTAGCGTCCGAAGAACCACGGCGACGAGATGAGGAAGTGGAAGAAAGCAGACATCGCCAAGAAGGCAACTACGCCAGCACCAAGGTTGATGTCGAACAGGTTTACCGACTCCGAAGGAAGCGGTGATCCCGGAGGTCCGGTCATGTATTCGATCTTTACTGGGAAGGCAACCTGGGTCTCGAGCTGCAAAAGGAACCAACCGAAGGTTACCGCCTGCACTAGGTGAAGGATGCCGGCAACAATGTTGTAATTGCGCAAGCGTGAGATCTGCTGATCAGTGTCATAAGTTTTTTTAGCCATATGCGCAGGCTACCGCTAAACCGCTTGCCTGTGGATAACTGAATCGATGTCGATTTCGCACTCAGACTTGTGTAATCCCTGTTGGCTGCGCGGGCAGGGCTGTTAAAAACGAAAGGACCCGTTAGCGCGGGTCCGATCATTTATCACCATAACGGCGACTTCTTGATGAGCTTTTGGTTCATCCAGTAACAGCACGTTACTGGTAACCATAGCACTCAGTTGGAAGCCATTCAACTGTTTGTTGGGAGTGTGGACCGATCGGTACGTAGTACTGAAAGGTGTTGCGATGCGAAAGTGTTTCAACTCAGCGGTCTTGAAAAAGCTCGCACTGGATCTCCTCGGAAATCCTATAGTGCAGGTGATTATTAAGATTCTTAGCGGCTAGCCGCGACAGGCGGAACCTCGGAGCAGTCCGGGGTTCCGCGCTTTTAGGTGGAAAGTAAATGACCTATTGTTAATACAAAGTTAGGTCAACATGAGCGAAATTGAATTCACAACCCGCAAGTGGGTGCGGCCAGAAGATCTGAATGCGAACGGAACGTTATTTGGTGGCAGTTTGCTCAAATGGATCGACGAAGAGGCAACCATTTACGCCATTATTCAGCTCGGCAATCGTCGCGTGGTGACCAAGCTAATTTCGGAAATCAACTTCGTGTCATCAGCCATTGAGGGCGACCTCATTGAAATGGGGTTGGTGGCAACAAAGTTTGGAAACACATCGATAACCATGCGTGCTGAAGTCAGAAACATGGTTACGAAGAAGAATATTCTCACCGTTGATCGCATCGTGTTTGTTGGCCTAGACAAAAAGGGTGTTCCAACTTCACACGGTTATACCGAGGTTTCTACCGACCGAGACCGGATTCCCCAGGAACACACTTAGGAACTGAAGGTCCAAGTAGTTTCGTTGGTGTCGAAGTTGTGCGTTACCAGAAGTGAGCCGTTTCGATAGGCGAGCACGTTTTCACTGCAAAGTTCGGTAGCCCACTCGAAGGTGCCGTGGCCAAGGCCAAGTTCTTTGCGAGTGCGAAGCGCCTCTTTGTAGGTTTCCAGAGTGGAGCCGGGCACTCCTTCTTGAAGGTCGCGAGCGTATTTCGCGTAAATCTCCGGTTGAGGTAGCCAAGACTTTCCAGTGGTGTTAAAACCGTTGGCGGCACCGACCCCAGATTCCCAAGGCAGCGTCACTCGGCAGCCGTCGCGGCCAACGCGGGCACCTTTGGTTCTAGCGAAGGTTGGATCTTGGCGGAATTCTGGAGCCAAGGTGGTGTGCTCAGGCAGCCCTAGTTCTTCACCCTGGTATAGGTACATTGAGCCTGGTAGCCCGAGGGTGAATAAGGTTGCTGCCACTGCCCGCTTGAGCCCAAGTTCGGCATCAGGCTGCGGATCGTTTGGACCAACGCCATCGCTAGCGGTGGTTCGTCCGAAGTCGCCGCCCATTCGAGACGCGTGGCGCATTACGTCGTGGTTGGAAAGTACCCAGGTGCTTGGTGCGCCAACCGAGCCGAATGCCTCAAATGATTCGTCGATGGTTTTGCGAATGTCGGCGGCGGTCCAAGGGGAGTCGAGGTAACGGAAGTTAAAGGTCTGGTGGAACTCGTCGGGGCGAACCCAGAGCGCCATGAAACGCAGTGGAAGCACATAGGCTTCGCCGCACATTGCGCGCTCGCCAGGGTAGCTATCGAGAATGGCACGCCACTTGCGGAAGATTGGGTGAACCGATTCTTGGAACCACATCGGAGGGCTTGGTTCGCCTTCGATGAATCCGGCTCCGGCACGCTCAACGTCTGGGTGGTCGGGGAGACCTTCGGCTTTGCCCATTGCGTGAGGCTGGTCAACTCGGAAACCGTCGACGCCACGATCTAGCCAAAAACGGAGGATGTCTTCGAATGCTTTCTCAACCGCTGGGTTTTCCCAGTTGAGGTCTGGTTGCGATGAATCAAATAGGTGGCAGTACCACTGGCCGTCGGGAAGCTGCGTCCAGGCTGGCCCGCCGAACATCGACTGCCAGTTGTTGGGAGGAACATCGCCATCGCGGAAGTGGTAGAACTCGCGCTCGGGTGAACCTGGCCCTGCTGCCACGGCACGCTTGAACCATTCATGCTGATCCGAGGTGTGGTTCGGAACTAGGTCGATTAGCACTCGCAAACCTAGCTCGTGTGCTCGGGCTAGCATTTCGTCGAAATCGGCAAGGGTGCCAAACAGTGGATCAACATCGCAGTAATCGGAAACGTCGTAGCCGGCATCTTTTTGTGGTGAACGCATGAATGGCGAAAGCCAAACGGCGTCGATTCCGAGCGACTTGAGAGAACCCAACCGCGACGTGATGCCTGGCAGATCACCCATGCCATCGCCGTTGGCGTCGGCGAATGAGCGCGGGTAGATCTGATAGATGACGGCGGAGCGCCACCAATCTAGCTGAGGCGAATCCATGCGGTTTGATCTTGTTCGAGGTAGCCGTCGGCCGACAGGTCAACCTGGCTGGTCACAAGAACTTCTCCCTTTGGAAGAACCACAGGGTCGGTGCCGAAGTTGGCCACTACCGCAACGCCCTGGTTCACGTAGGCAAGTGAGTTCTCGTTTTCGAATTCTGGAGCCCAGCGGAAGTCGCCTGCTCCAAGACCTAGCGATTTACGAACCTTTAGCAGGCGCTTGTAGAGCTCAAGGGTTGAACCGGCAACCCCGGTCTGCTGGTCGCGAGATAGATGCTTGTAGTTTTCAGGCTGAGGTAACCAGCTTTCGCCGGTTTCGTTGAAGCCGTTGGCAGCGCCAACTCCTGCTTCCCATGGCAAAGGCACACGGCAGCCGTCGCGGCCAACGCGCTTACCCTTGGTGCGGAACCAGGTTGGGTCTTGCCGGAACTTGCCATCCAAGGTGGTGTGCTCAGGAAGCCCTAGCTCTTCACCCTGATATAGATAGGCACCACCCGGAAGACCAAGCATGAAGCTGGTAGCCGCGCGTGCTCGGCGCAGTCCGCGAGCCTCATCCGGCTGAGGGAAGTGAGCGCCAATTCCGTCACCCTGCGGTGGCAGTTCGCCATCGTTGTAGGCGAAGCGGGTGGCGTGGCGAATTACGTCGTGGTTTGAAAGCACCCAGGTGCTCGGCGCACCAACATCGCCGAAAGCCTTGAGCGAATCGGTGATGGAACGCTTCTGACCTTCCTTGCTCCAGGCGGCAAACATGTAGTCGAAGTTGAAGGCCTGGTGATATTCATCCGAACGAACCCACTCGGCCATGCGGGTGAGTGGCATGATCCATGCTTCACCGGCCATGATGCGGTCGTCGTATTCGTTGATGACATTGCGGAACTTGCGGTTGATTTCGTGAACCTGAGGCTGACCCCAGTAAGGGTTTTTGCGCTCAAGCTCTTCGAGGGTTAGCTCGTCGTCACCCTTGGCTCCACCCATTTCAGTTGAAAATTCAACGGTGTCTGGAAGACCGGCACGCTTGATTAGGCCGTGAGCCACATCGACTCGGAATCCGGCAACCCCGCGGTCGAGCCAGAAACGAAGGATGTCGTTGAAGTAGGTCTGAACCTTTGGGTTCTCCCAGTTGAAGTCTGGCTGGGATGAGTCGAAGATGTGGAGGTAGTACTGACCTTTTTTGCCGTTGGCTTCGCGAATGCGAGTCCAGGTGCTGCCACCGAAAACCGATGGCCAGTTGTTTGGAGCTTTGCGCTTTAAGAAGCCTTTTCCGTCGCGGAAGATGTACATGTCGCGTTCCGGTGAACCTGGAGCTGCCTTTAGTGCTGCCTGGAACAGTGGGTTCTGGTCACTGGAGTGGTTCGGAACCATGTCAACGATGATGCGGATTCCGAGCTGGTTGGCGGCCTTTAGCATTTCGTCGAAGTCGTCGAGGTTTCCAAACAGTGGGTCGATCTGCTTGTAGTCGGTGATGTCGTATCCGGCGTCCTTCTGCGGGCTCAACATAAATGGTGAGAACCAGATGGCGTCGATGCCCAAATCAGCCAAAGAATCTAGGCGAGCGGTAACTCCCTTTAGGTCACCCATGCCGTCGCCGTTGCCGTCGGCGAATGATCGTGGATAGATCTGGTAGATAACGGCTGAGCGCCACCATTCGGCGTTTTCTTTAGTGATGTAAAGGGTTTCGGAATTAGACATGTGAAAAGATTACGCTATGAACAAAGCCCCTAGTTTGTCTTTGGCGTTACAACCTCATCACGATGGTTCGGCCCTTTATGTGCCAAATCATAACCCTAAGTTGGGTGAGAAGGTAAAGCTTCGAATTCGTATCCACGATGCCCTTGGCAAGGTGGCCGAAGTGCGGGCTCGGTTCAGCGAAAGCGGGGAGGCTTTCCCTTCTGAGAAGGCCAAAGTTTGGAAGCGCGACGGGCGTTGGACGTGGTACGAAGCCACGATTACGATTCATAACCCGAAGATGAATTACCGCTTCTATATCAAGCTCACCAACGGATCGGTGCTTTGGTACAACACCCAGGGTTTAGCGGTTCTAAACCAGCCAGATACCCTTGACTTTCGCCTCAACACCTTTTCCAGCGCCCCAGACTGGGGTAAGTCGGCGATCATGTACCAAATCTTCCCCGACCGCTTTGCGCGTTCAGCCAAAGCAGATGCTCACAAAACACCGAAGTGGGCTATCGCCAAAAACTGGGGCGACGAGGTTATCGGCCAGGGTCCTGGCACCAGCGAGCAGTTCTTCGGCGGCGACCTTTGGGGCGTTATCGAGCACCTTGATCACCTGAAGTCACTCGGCGTGAACCTGCTCTACCTAACCCCGATCTTCCCGGCTCGCTCTAACCACCGCTACGACGCGTCTTCATTCCACGAGGTCGATCCGCTGCTAGGCGGCGATGAGGCCTTCGCAGCTCTCATCGAGGCGGCTCACAAGTTGGGCATGAAGGTTATGGGCGACCTCACCTCTAACCACTCTGGCGTTGGTCACGAATGGTTCCAGGCTTCCTACAAAAAGCCGAAGGCTGCCGAAAGTGACTTCTATTACTTCAGCGAAAAGAACACCAAATACGATTCTTGGTTCGGTGTTGCTAGCCTGCCTAAGTTCAACTGGAATTCCAAGGAACTTCGCAAACGTTTCATCGAAGGGCCAAAGTCGGTGGTTGCCCGCTGGTTGAAGAAGCCTTTTCACATGGACGGATGGCGCATCGACGTAGCGAACATGACCGGTCGCATCCGTGATGAAGACATGTATATTGAGGTCGCTCAGGTTATTCGCAAAACCATGGTGAAGGAAAACCCAGACACCCTGATGCTCGGAGAGTACACCGGAGATGCGGCCTACGAGGTTCAGGGCGATGGCTGGCAGGGTGCCATGACCTACTCAAACTTCACCAAGCCGGTTTGGCGCTGGTTCTACAACAAGAAGGTCAAGGGTGACCCTGGCTTCATGATGTGGGATGGCGATTACACCGCCGACGGCGTTGACCTGGTCACCTCTTATAAACAGTTCATCGCCGCGTTCCCTTGGCACGTGCGACTTCACAACATGAACCCGCTCGATACCCACGACATCCCTCGCTTCAAAACGTTCACCATCAAGGGTGCTCAAAAGGTTGCCGCCGCAATGCAGTTCACCTTCCCTGGCATCCCGGTGATTTGGGCTGGCGACGAATTTGGGCTCGACGGTTTCAATGGCGAAAACTCGCGAACCCCAATGCCGTGGAACAACGAACGTAAACACGACAAGTCGATGCTTCCGATTTATCAACAGCTGACCAAACTTCGCAAAACCAACTCGGCACTAAACGACGGCTCGATGCGCTTTATCTATGCCAGCGCCGAAGCGATCGTTTATGTTCGCGAAAACAGCAAGCAAAGCGTGGTGGTTTGCGTTACCCGCGGCACCGACGATGAGATCCTGATCCCTAAAGACGCCGTGCCACATCTGGTCAAGGCAACCAACATTTTCGGTGGAGCGGAAATCAAGGTTGAGGGTTCATTCCTCAAACTTCCAGGCAAAGCTCTTTCGGCCAACATTTGGAGTTTGCGAACCACTCGAGGTTAGTGATAATCTCTTCTGGTGCCTGGCGCCTAAAAACGCTGTGCAAGCCGCCCCGATAGCTCAGTGGTAGAGCACTTCCATGGTAAGGAAGGGGTCGACAGTTCAATCCTGTCTCGGGGCTCTGCGGCGGGGTAGCTCAGGTGGTTAGAGCACACGACTCATAATCGTGGGGTCGCGGGTTCGAGTCCCGCCTCCGCTACCAGCACTTACCTACCCCAAACCCTTTCAACCCAAGTAATCTTGTGCCTATGGTTAATCCAAATGTTGAGGGCAAGAAATATCCCGCAACCGCTCCCTACCTGGTCGGTCGCGAGAAGATCCGTGAATTCGCCCACGCGGTTATGTCGACCAACCCAGTCAACCTCGATGTTTTCGCAGCCCAGGCTGCCGGCTACACCGATGTGGTTGCCCCACCAACTTTTGCCGTGGTAATTCAGGAGCGTTCGCTAGCCACAGTGCTATCCGACCCTGAAGCCGACATCGATTTCTCGCGCGTGGTTCACGGCGACCAGCGTTTTGTGCACGTTCGTCCGATCGTGGCCGGCGATGAACTAACTTCAACCCTCAAGGTCGCCAGCGTGAAGTCGCTCGGCGGCCACTCGATGGTTACCTTCGAAACTGAAATCTTCGACACCAACAACGAGCTCGTTTCCACCGCAATTTCCACCCTGGTAGTTAGGGGCGACGAATGACTCACATCAACCTAGCCAGTCTTGAGGTTGGCCAAGTGATCGGCAGCCAAGAGTTCTTGCTCACCCGCGACTCACTGGTTCGCTATGCCGGAGCCTCTGGCGATTTCAACCCGATTCATTACCGCGACGACTTCGCGCAAAGTGTTGGCCTAGCCGGCGTTCTTGCGCACGGAATGCTCACCATGGGCGTTGCCGTGCAGGTGGCGGCGAACTGGGTTGGCGATGCCGGCAAAGTCATCGACTACGGCGTTCGTTTCACCAAGCCGGTTTTCGTTGATGCAGCGTTGGGAGCCGTCGTTGTCGTTACCGGCAAGATCGGCGAGATCGATGCTGAAAACGGCATCGTGCGAATCGACCTCAGCGTGGTTTGCAACGAAACCAACGTGCTTGGTAAAGCTCAGGCCAAGGTTCGTCTCTAACCAATGCAGGCTTTGCGCGAGATAACCACCATGCGAGTCGGCGGTAGCCCGGCATCCTTGGTGGCTCCGCAAACCAAAGATGAACTTATCGCCGAAGCTCTGAACCTCTGGGGCACTGGCGAAGACTGGCTAGTGCTCGGTGGTGGCAGCAACATCGTGGCAGCCGACGAACTTCCCCTTCTCAACGTAATCAAGGTTGAAACCAAGGGCATTCAAATCGACGAAATCCCTTCCGGCGCAATCATCCGCGTTCAGGCCGGTGAAAACTGGGACGACTTTGTCGCACACACCGTGGCCGCCGGGCTTTCCGGCATCGAAGCCATGAGTGGGATTCCCGGCACGGTTGGTGCAGCCCCAATTCAAAACATTGGCGCCTACGGGCAAGAGGTTGCCGACGTGATCAC
>JBEGSI010000010.1:0-3445 GCA_041180065.1 Actinomycetota bacterium
CGACGCCGGGTAGAGTCTCCAACTCGTCGCTGGTTGCGGCATTCAGACTCATCAATTGGCTGGTTTGATCCGGATTCGAACCGCCCTTGGCTAAGACAATGATTTGTTCACCATCTTGAACTAAACGCGCAAGATTGACGCTGCTCTGATCGGCCTTTTTTGTGAATCCACCAGCCGCTGATACAACTTCAAAGAGTCGTGTCGTCGAATCAACCGGATACACACCCGGCATTACTACCTGACCGGAAATGGCGACGTACTGTGTGGCTATGGTGATCGTAGTTTCGCTCGTCTGAGCTTTGCCGGTTTCTGCTGGTCCAAGGCTGGAGAAAATTACCGCCAGCGCGATTACGGCTACCACTACGAAGTAGATGACCCTCTTCAGGGCGGCCTGGTCGCGCTTTCGAACAAGCTCGATTGTTTCTCTTAGCCACTCCACCAGCAGAGGCTAGGCGACCTAGGTGACTCTTTAGGCCTGGATGATTACCCTGTGGATTACTTGACTACGAAGTTGACGAACTTTGGCGCAGACGCGATCTGCTGAACCACTTGACCGTCACCGATAGCCCTTTGCACCTGCTCGGATTCGAGCGCCTTAGCAATCAAGGCTTCCTTGCTGATGTCCACTGAAACTTCAAACTTGTCTCGAAGCTTTCCGTTTACCTGAACTACCGCAATGGTCGAAGATTCAACCAAAAGCGATTCGTCTGCATCGGGAAGTACTGCAAGTGCAACGCCAGGCTGGTGGCCAAGCCTTGCCCACATGTCCTCTGCCGTATAGGGAGCGAACAAAGAGAGTCCTCTGGCAAGAACCTCGGCAGCTTCGCGTACGGCTGGGTCGGCTGGCCCTGCGGATCCGTCAATTGCCTTACGAAGAGCGTTAACGAGTTCCATCAACTTGGCCACGCCAACGTTGAACTTGAAACCCTCAATAAGCGGACCAAAATCACGAAGGAAGGTGTGCGTGGCTTTACGAAGTGCGGCATCACCCTTGGTGAAATCAACGCCTGGTTCGCTAGTTACGTCATTCGCCGTGCGCCAGGCACGAGCGAGGAACTTTGCGGAACCTGAAGGCGATACGTCTGCCCAGTCGATGTCGTCCTCTGGTGGTCCAGCAAACGCCATGGTTAGTCGAACGGCATCGACTCCGTGCTCATCAAGCTGGTCGCTTAGGCGAACTAGGTTTCCGCGCGATTTCGACATCGCCGAACCGTTCATCAAGACCATGCCCTGGTTCAAGAGACGAGTGAATGGCTCTTCGAAATCAATTAGGCCGATGTCGTGGAGAACCTTGGTAAAGAAACGTGCGTAGAGCAGGTGAAGAATCGCGTGGGTAACGCCGCCAACATACTGGTCAACCGGCGCCCACTCCTTTGCCGCTTGAACATCAAATGCGACGGAGTCGCTGTTTGGCGACAGGTAGCGAAGGAAGTACCAAGAAGAGTCGACGAAGGTGTCCATGGTGTCGGTGTCTCTGAGCGCAGGCTTCGAGCAGTTAGGGCAGGAAACCTCAACCCAGTCCTTTGCGCCACCGAGCGGGCTTGTACCCTTCGGCTTAAGGTCTAAACCTTCTGCGGACGGCAGTTCCACCGGCAGGTTTTGCTCTGGAACCGGAACCTCACCGCAGTCTTCGCAGTGGATGATCGGAATCGGAGTGCCCCAGTACCGCTGGCGCGAAATCAACCAGTCGCGCAGTCTGAAGTTTTTGGTTGCCTTGGCTTTGCCACTTGCTTCGAGCAGCTCGATTACCTTCTCGATCGCCTCTTTCTTGTAGAGACCATCGAGCGGCCCAGAGTTGATGTGAGGCCCATCGCCCGCTATGTCTTCCTCATTGTCGACAACCACGCGGACCGGCAGGTCGAAAGCTTTAGCGAACTCGCCGTCACGCTGGTCGTGCGCTGGCACGGCCATGATTGCGCCGGTGCCGTAGTCGGCCAGCACGTAATCGGACGCCCAAATCGGCAGCCGCTCACCGTTCACTGGGTTGATGGCGTAGCGACCTAGGAATACACCGGTCTTTTCGCGATCGGTGGCTAGGCGTTCGATGTCGTTGGACTGCTTTACCGTCTCTAGGTAAGCCTGAAAAGCCATTCGAACCGAGGGTTCAGAGCCCGAAGCGAGCTCGGCCGCAAGGTCGCTGTCGGCCGCGACAACCATGAAAGTCGCACCAAACAAGGTGTCCGGACGCGTGGTGAAAACTGTGACTGGTTCGGTCCGTCCTTCGATTTCGAATGAAACTTCGGCTCCAAAGGAGCGACCAATCCAGTTGCGCTGCATAGCAAGCACCTTGGACGGCCAGTGGCCCTCTAGTCGGTCTAGGTCGTCGAGAAGACGGTCGGCGTACTCGGTGACTTTGAAATACCACTGGGTGAGGGTCTTCTTGGTTGCAACCGAGTCACAGCGCTCGCAAAGACCTTGAACGACCTGCTCGTTGGCTAGAACGGTTTGGCACGAAGGGCACCAGTTGACCGGCGAATTCTTACGGTAAGCGAGTCCGCGCTTATAAAACTCCAGGAACAGCCACTGATTCCAGCGGTAATAGCCTGGGTCAGAGGTTGCTAGGACGCGGTCCCAATCGAACGAGCATGCGTATCGGCGCATCGAAGCCTTCTGCTGCGCGATGTTGTCGTAGGTCCAACCCTTAGGGTCCAAGCCGCGTTTGATTGCCGCGTTTTCGGCAGGAAGACCAAAGGAGTCCCAACCAATCGGGTGCATGACGTTGTAACCGCGCTGAACCCAGTATCGAGCGATCACGTCACCTAGAGCGTAGGCCTCCGCGTGCCCCATGTGAAGGTCGCCCGAAGGGTATGGAAACATGTCGAGCACATACTTCTTCGGTCTCGAATCGCCCGGTTTGGCGGAGTCGAAAGGCTTCAGCTCATCCCAGACCGGCAGCCAGCGTTCCTGAATGGAAGCTACGTCGTATTCGCGTTCTTGCTCGGTCATAAATTCAACTCTTCGGGTCTGATTTGGTCTAAGGACTAGGTTACCAAGCCCAGGGGTCTTCGAGCCCGAGCGCCTGCATGAGTGCCTTAGCTTTCAGGCGTGTTTCTTCGAGTTCTTCTCTCGGATCCGAATCGATGGTGATTCCTCCACCGATTCCTATTCGAACTGTATCGCCTTCGAAAACTATCGTTCGAATCGTCATTCCGAGGTCAACCGCTCCGTTGAAGCCGATGTAGCCGAGCGCACCCGAATAAAAGCCGCGATTTCCCCGTTCCAGTTCGGCAATTATTTCCATGGCTCGAGCCTTAGGCGCTCCGGTCATGGAGCCACCGGGGAAAGCAGACTCGATGGCGTCAAAGAAAGTTTTGTCGGGAAGCAATCGTCCAACCACGGTGCTGACCAGCTGGTGCACTGTTTTGTATGTTTCGACCTCAAACAGCTTTGGCACCGAGATACTTTCGGGCTCGCAGACGCGCCCGATGTCGTTGCGCATCAGATC
>JBEGSI010000011.1:0-2954 GCA_041180065.1 Actinomycetota bacterium
CACAACTTCATTCAGAAGTTTGAGCGTTACGCATTCTTCTACCTAGCAGTGGTATTTGCCATCGTTACTGTGGTCGTACTTACACAGGGTAATTACAACGTGAGCCCAGCAACTGACTTCAAGTGGGGAGCATTCTCAGTTGGCGTTGCTCTTGCCTACGGTTACACCCAGGGTTGGACTCCGTTCGCAGCCGACTTCACTCGCTACCTTCCAGCAAATTCATCACCTCGTGCGGTTGGACTGGCAGCTGGCCTCGGTAACTTCACCGCAACCACAGTATTGATGTCTGTTGGAGCCATTGCCTGGAGCGGCGTTGTTGGCGAAGGTCTACCAACTTCGGCTTTCACCGCGATCCTTCCTGGCTGGTTAGCTGTGCTAACCCTTCTAGGTATTGCTGTTGGTTCGGTTTCGGCCAACGTTCTCAACATCTACTCGGGAACCATGTCATTTATTGCCGCCGGCGTGAAGCTTGGCTTCAAGACTCGTCGCGCGATCATGGTGGTTATCGCCGGTGTTCTAGGTGGAGCGCTTTCTTACTTTGCAGTAGAAGACAACTTCCGCTTCCTATTTGAGCTATTCCTGCTAACCGTTGGTTACTGGCTAGCCCCATGGGTGGCAATCTTGGTGGTCGACCGCCTACTTCGCAAGGGTCAGGACATCGACAAGCTAGTGAAGGAAGAAACCAAGCACTCAAACATCGCTGGTCCAATTACCTTCGTGCTAACCACCGTTGTTTCAGTCTTGCTATTCGCTAAGGCCGAAATGCCAACTGTTCAGTTCTACGGTGCACTAACCGGCCCTGGAGCAGAAAACGGTGACTGGACTGCCATCACCGGTGGCTTGAGCGCAGCAGTGATTTACTTCATTCTGTTCAAGCTTCTAAACAAAAAGAAGTAATCAAAAGAGAGGCCTCGGCAATGACTAACTATCCAGAACACTTCGAAAAAGGTCAGATCTTTGCGACTGACGAAGAGAAGTTATCTGTAGCCATTGCCGAGGCACACCTCGGACTCAAAGAGGGCGGTATCCCTATCGGTGCCGCACTCTTTGACGAGAACGGCGCACTGCTAGGCAGTGGTCACAACCTCCGTGTGCAAGAAGGCGACGCCTCGATGCACGGAGAGACTTCGGCATTTCGTAACGCCGGACGTCAGCGCAGTTACCGCAAGGTAACCCTCGCGACTAGCTTGTCGCCATGCTGGTACTGCAGCGGATTGATCCGCCAGTTCGGTATCGGTCGAGTGCTGGTTGGCGACGACAAAAACTTTATGGGTGGCCAAGACTGGGTGGCCGAGCACGGAGCAGAAGTGCACGTGATGAATGACCCAGGACTAATCAAACTGATGGCTGACTTCATTGAGAACAATGACGCCCTCTGGAACGAAGATATCGGCGAAGACTAAACTGGTCGAATGACCAAGCGCTCTCGCCCATGGGGTTATCAAGACCCCGGAACCGCCACCCCACCAAACTGGGAACTACACCCTGACACCGTTGCCGTTCGCGGCGGATTGTCACGCACCGGTTTCGGCGAGACCGGCGAAGCACTATTTCTAAACTCAGGTTTCACCTACGACTCTGCAGAGCAAGCCGAGAGCGCGTTCAAAGAGCAGACCGAACACTTTTTGTATTCACGCTTCGGTAACCCAACCAACCTAACTTTTGAAAACCGCATTGCTGCAATCGAAGGATCAGAAGCTGCGCTTTCGATGTCAACCGGAATGTCTGCGATGTTTGCATCGGTTGCCTGTTTGGTAAGTGCTGGCGATCACATTGTCGCTTCGGCGTCGATGTTTAGTTCCTGCTATGTGGTGCTTACCGAAATCTTGCCGAAGTGGGGCGTGACTATTGAACTCGTCGAAGGCAACGACAAAAAGAAGTGGGCCGCTGCACTTAGCAAGCCGACCAAAGTTGTTTTTCTAGAAACACCTTCGAACCCGCTGATGGAAATCGTAGACATTCGCATGGTTTCAGGTTTGGCGCACAAAGTAGGTGCCACAGTGATTGTCGACAACGTACTTGCCTCACCAGTTTTGCAGAAGCCGCTTGAGCTTGGAGCAGATGTCGTGATGTATTCGGCGACCAAGCACATCGACGGACAGGGCCGCGTGCTCGGTGGTGTGGTCTGCGGAACCAAGCACTACATCTATAACGTGCTTCGTCAGTTCACTCGTCACACCGGTCAGGCCATGGGCTCGTTCGAGGCCTGGGTGCTAACCAAGTCACTCGAGACTATGAGCATGCGCGTAAACCGTATGAGCGACACCGCACTCGAGGTGGCTCAGTGGCTCGAGAGTCACGCCAAGGTGTCAAGCGTTCGCTACCCGTTCTTGAAGTCACACCCCGACTACAAGCTGGCTAAGAAGCAGATGACCGGCGGCGGTTCGACAATCGGCATCAACTTCAAGGGCAACAAAGACAAGGTGTTCAAGTTTATGAACGCACTTCAAGTGATCGACATCTCGAACAACCTTGGCGACAGCAAGTCTCTGATGACTCACCCTTCTTCAACCACCCACCGACGCCTGTCGCTCGAAGTGCAGAAGGCTATGAACATCACCGAGACCACAGTGCGTCTATCGGTTGGCTTGGAGCACCCTCAAGACCTAATCAAGGATCTCGAGACTGCCTTCAAAGCAATGAAGTAATTACAAAAGTTTTGTAATTCGATTGATTGCCTCGGCAATGATCGACTGGCTGGTAGCAAAGTTGATTCGCACAAAATTTCCGTATGCTGGGCCATGCTCGCATCCACTGACAAAGGCAACTTTCGCGCCTTCATAGATCTTGTCGAATGGTTTGTTCGCGAGTGACGTTTCACTGAGGTCGACCCAGGCAAGATAAGTGCTCTCCGGCATGAACAGCTTGGCGCCCGGACTCTTGTAGAGCTCCTGCTGCAAAAACTTTCGGTTGGCATCGAGCTTGTGCATCACTTCGTCGAGCCAGGCTTCTCC
>JBEGSI010000012.1:0-4665 GCA_041180065.1 Actinomycetota bacterium
GTTTTGCAACACGAACGAAGCGTGCACTATTTCATCAGCCGGTTCGTTAGCCCTGAATGTAGGCGGCGCACACAGTTGCAGTTTCGGTGCTGGTGCCTGGCACAGCCGCAGCATCGGCCAGCAGGGCGTCTTTCAATTCGCCACTGGCACGATCGGCAAGCGCGGTTAGCTCGCTCTGAAAAGTCTCAACCGCCGCCGGGTCAAGCTCTGCAGCATTCGAAAGCAATGCACCCACCTTGTTGGCGTAGTCGAGGCAAACTTGCGCGTCAGCCACGGCGGCGCAAGAGGTTAGGGTGAGGCCCAGAGTCAGAACCAGGCCAGCGGTAAGCAACTTCTTAAACATTTGTCTCACTTCGTGGCTTAGCAATCTGCTCGTTTCGAGTTCAAATACGCGAGGTTGCTCGACTAAGCCTTTGGCTTGGCCTTTGCTTTACGTCTGGTGTTAAAGATGCTGAACGCGCCTAGCGCGACTGGCAAGAATCCAACTGCCAGACCGTTGCCATCAATCAGAGTCACTGCCAACCAGAGCCCCGAGAGAATCGAGAAAGCAGCGAAGACGTAGGTAGCGATTCGCGCACCCTGCGACCTAAACCAAGACAAGCCGAAAGCTATAAATCCGGCTCCAAAGATGACCAAAAGCATGATCGTAACTAATAGCGCTAGTGATTCCATGATGGCCCCGTTCATTGTCGTTGCCTTCTAGGTTTCGAAAGCAACTGGTGCTTCTATTGTGCAACGAATTTTGGCAGGTCACCAGTTATCTGAGTTACAAGCTCTTCGACTGGTGTGGCTATGTCATAAACCGACCCCGGCTCGTCTGCCGATAGAGACTCTAACGTTTCGAGTTGGCTCTTGAGCATTGACGATTTCATAAAGTGCTCGGTTCTGGAATTGAGTCTCTCTAAAAGCAAGTTTTCTGATCCATGCAGATGAACGAAAACGGTTCCTGGAGCTGATTCCAAGATTCGCTTGCGGTAACTCCTTTTCAAAGCGCTGCAAGCGACCACAGTGCCGACCGGTTTGATAGTTGCGAACCAATCCACTCGGTTTGGCGCT
Source organism: Actinomycetota bacterium (assembly GCA_041180065.1). Taxonomy (GTDB): domain Bacteria; phylum Actinomycetota; class Actinomycetes; order Actinomycetales; family Microbacteriaceae; genus Rhodoluna. The sequence continues at coordinate 1,057 of JBEGSI010000012.1, forward strand.
CCAGACAAAGCAGCACTCACGAGATTCAACCAGGGTAGGCGTTCTTCATCATTCAGTGGAGTGCCGGCAGCCATTTTTTTCTTGTTGGCCTCAGGGTGAAGGTCATCTCCGTCGATAAATCGGCAACCTAGAGCTTGAGCGAGAAGTTCGCCCACCGTACTCTTGCCGCAGCCCGAGACACCCATGACCACGATTCGCAGATTGGTCATGGGTGTTCGGGTTTGCATCTCATTCACCGAAGCGCTCTTACCAGTCGTGCATGGTGCCGTCGATTTTCAGACGGTTAACCGGAAGGTACGCTGGCTCGTATTCAAATTGCTCAGCAAGTTTCTCGTCATAGCTGACACCCAAACCTGGTGAGGTGCCTGGTCTGATTAGGCCATCAGAGAAGGTGTACTCAGGCTGGAACACATCGTTGGTATCGCTTGAGTGCTGCATGTACTCGCTGATTCCGTAGTTGTGAATTGCCATGCCAAGGTGCAAAGAAGCGGCGTGACCGATAGGTGATACATCGGTAGGGCCGTGAACTCCCGACTTGATTTGGTAGACAGCGGCGTAATCGAAAATCTTCTTGAGTGGGGTGATTCCTCCACCGTGACTGACTGGGCTGCGCACGTAGTCAATCAACTGCTCTTCGAACAAGTCCTTGTAGTCGTAGATGGTGTTGAAGATTTCACCAACGGCCAACGGGGTGGTGGTGTGTTGGCGAATCAATCTGAAAGCATCCGTGTTCTCTGCTGGGGTTAGATCTTCAAGCCAGAACAAGTCATATGGCTCGAGTGACTTGCCCAGCCTCGCTGCCTGAATCGGCGTTAGCCGGTGGTGACCATCGTGAAGCAGCGGAAGGTCTGGGCCGAATTCGTTTCTAACAGCTTCGAAGACTGACGGAATGTAATTCAGGTAGGCCCGAGTGTCCCATTCCTCTTCGACCGGAACGGTTGAGCGACGTGCTGGTTCATAGTCGTAACGCTCTGAGCTCGCGCCCTTGCCGCTACCAGCACCTGCCGACGCGTTTGCCGAGGCGGCAACTCCGTATACCGAGTTCAGTCCAGGCACACCGGTCTGAACGCGAATTGCGCGGTAGCCCTTGGCTTGGTGGTCGTGAATCGAGTCGAAAATTTCTTGAACGTCACGCCCAGAAGCGTGGCCATAGGCTAGACAACCCTCACGGCTAGCGCCACCCAAAAGTTGGTAGAGAGGCATGTTGGCCGCTTTAGCCTTGATGTCCCAGAGTGCCATATCGATTGCAGCGATTGCAGTCATAGTGATCGGGCCACGACGCCAGTAAGACCCTCGGTAGAAGTACTGCCAGGTGTCTTCGATGTTGTGGGCGTCGCGACCGATGAGCATGGGGGCTAGGTGGTCACGTAAATACGATGCAACCGCTAGTTCCCTTCCGTTAACCGTCGCATCGCCAAGACCGACAATGCCATCTTCGGTAGTGATTCTCAGAGTCACAAAATTGCGGCCCGGCGAGTGAACGAATACTTCTGCCTTTGCGATTTTCATGTGCTTGTTCTTTCTCTAGCGTTCTGGCTTATTTCTTAGGTTTGCGGTTGTTCAGCTTGGTCCATCTGGTTCTCAGCACCTGAGCCGCAGCTTTCGGCTGACGATCACGAGTGAAGATGCCCTTTTTGTTTCCCAAGACTCTGAAGATGCCCGGTTTGGTCTGGAAGTCTGCGAAGTTCCAGACATGCTCACCTACTACCCCAGGAATCTTGTCGAATGCTCTGTGGCTCATTTCGAGGTATTGATTCTGGTACTCCTCGCTCCAAGGCAGGTTGTGAATGCTGTGGCCACCCGACATGGTGTCGGCACCGTATTCGGTCATCACAATCGGAACGTTGTATTTCTCAGTCCAACCCTTGAGCTCTGCCTCTAGATGAATAGCGGCACTTTCGAGGTCTGCGTGGTCTTCGTACCAACCCCAGTAACGGTTAAGACAAATGACGTCGACCAGCGGTGCAACGAGGCAACGATCGAATGGTTCGGTCATTACGTTTACGTAGGTAACGGGTCTCGTCGGGTCCATTTGCTTGGCTAGCGAGATGGCAGGGCCGAAGAAGTCGACGGCCTCTGGTAGTCCGGTTTCTGATTCGTTCGTGATTGACCACATTGCCACGCTCGGGTGGTTCTTGTCTCGAGCAATAAGTTCTCTCACGGCCTGGAGAAGGTTCTGCTGTGTTTTCTCGTTAGCTGTCTCTGGTCCATAAGTTGGTAGCTTCGGACCACCAAACATGCTCGAAAAGCTCTGATTGAGACCCACCGCGGCTGTCTCATTGATTACGACAAAACCCTGGCGGTCGGCGTAGTCGAGAACCTCTTCGGCGTATGGGTAGTGCGAAGTTCGGAATGAGTTAGCGCCAACCCACTTGAGCAGCTCGAAGTCGTTTACCAAGAAAGCATTGTCGTGACCCTTTCCCTTCACAACGTGGTCTTCGTGCATTCCAAAACCGGTGAAGTAGAAGGGTTCGTTGTTGATCAAGAACTTGTTGCCATCGACTCGGATGGTTCGTATTCCGACGTTGAGCTCGTAGCTGTCGAGCACCACTCCGTCTTCAACAATCGCAGAAACAAGTCGGTAGAGATATGCGTTACCTGGCTGCCAAAGGTGAACGTTCTCGACAGCGAGCGTGCCTGAAGAGCCTGCTCCGCTGGCAACCTGTCGGCCATCCTCGTCAAAAAGCGCCACTATAACTTCTGCGGTTTCTGTGGTCTCTAAAGAGTAGGAGACCGAACCGGTGGCACCTTCAAAATCGGTCGTGACCGTGATGTCTTCGATGCGATTGATCGGTGAAGAGTAGAGCCAAACGCTTCGGGCCAAACCGGCGTAGTTGTAGAAATCGTGCAGGTAAGTTTGCTGACGACGACCTGCAGCGGTCTCGACAACGCGGCCTGGAGGAATGGTCTCATTGGTGAGCACATTGTTTACGGCAACGGTGAGCACAAACTCTTGACCGGCCGAGACCAAGCCAGAAATTTCGGCTTCAAACGGCATGTAGCCACCGAGGTGTCGAGCAACCTCTTGGCCGTTTACAAAGATGACACCCTCGTGCGTTGCGCTGTCGGCGCGAACGAAAATGCGGTCCTCGGTCCATCCCTTAGGAATGCGAACTGATCTCTGATACCAAACCCAACCGCTGTGGTCGCGTATTGCCGTATCGGTAAAAATGTCGTTATAGCTCGCAGGCACAGGGGCCTGAAGTGTGGTCTCGAGGGTTTGCGATGCCCAATTCTGTTCAAAACCCTGGTTATCAAAATCAACCTTGAACTGCCAAAGCCCATCAAGATTCTGAAGTTCGCGAGCTGCGTTTTGTTGCGGTCTCAACATTTTTTCCTTGCTTTCTGGCAATCGATTGCCATTGTGGTTAAATTTTTTGGCGGTCAAGAATTTCTAGGATGCGTGACATGAACGCTTCGTTGTCGGCTAGGTCTGGGGCAACTAGGCTGAGAAGGGCGCGCTCTATTTCATCTGGGTTTTGCATCAAAGTGTCTTCGATTTCGGTGATCTTAGAATCGCTTTCGACGCGACCATCTAGTGCAAAGCGAATCCAGGCGGCAAAAACAGCTGCGCAACCCGAGGCAGAGTTGCCTTTTTCGAGTTCGAGT
>JBEGSI010000013.1:0-5910 GCA_041180065.1 Actinomycetota bacterium
CACACACCGTGGCCGCCGGGCTTTCCGGCATCGAAGCCATGAGTGGGATTCCCGGCACGGTTGGTGCAGCCCCAATTCAAAACATTGGCGCCTACGGGCAAGAGGTTGCCGACGTGATCACTCGTGTTGAGTTTCTCGATTTCGAAACCGGTGACACTGAAATTCTGGAAGCCAGCACCCTAGGTTTCGGATACCGTGACAGCATCTTCAAACGAGGCAAGACCGGCATCGTGCTCTGGGTTGAGTTCAAGCTCACCCAAACCACGCACACCCACAAAACTCAGAGGCTCATCGAAGCACTTGGCGATGCAGAGGAAACTCCGCTGGAGGTTCGAAAGCGCGTGCTGAGCCTTCGCGCTCAAAAGGGCATGGTTCTAAACGAACCAGATCACGACACCTGGTCATGCGGTTCGTTCTTCACCAACCCGATTGTCAGCCGGGCTTTCGCAGCCAGCCTGCCGACAGAAGTACCTCGCTGGGATGTGGAAGATGAAAGCCATCAGAAACTAAGTGCCGCATGGCTAATCGAAAACTCCGGTGTGGGCAAGGGCTTCTCGCTCGGGGCGTCACAGGCGAGCACCTCAACCAAGCACTGTCTCGCCATTACCAACCGCGGCTCGGCCACGGCCAGCGAGATTCTAGAACTTGCCAGATTCATTCAAACCAGCGTTTCAAACCGCTTCGGCATTAACCTTGTACCAGAACCCAACCTGATCGGATTTTGATTTGGCTAGAAGCTCACACCCAACAAAAGAGAAACTCATCGCAACGATGGTTGCTCTAATGGATGAGCACGCCCTGTCTTCAATTCAGGTCGATGATGTTCTTCGCGAATCAAACATTTCCAAGGGTTCGCTCTACCACCACTTCGAAAACTTCGAAGAGCTAACCGAGGCTTCTCTCATCACGCGCTTCGCATATAGCGTCGATGTTTCAATCGATTTGGTGGCGGCGGCCGTCAACGGTGCAAAAACTGCCGACGAGTTCGTGGAAAAAATCATTGAGGTAACCACCGTTACGCAAGGTCGAGACCGCTCAAAGTTCCGTTTGGAACGAGCCCGAGTCATCGGCCTTAGTGTGAACTCACCGAACCTGCTGGAACTGCTCGAGCGCGAGCAAGACCGACTCACCTCAGCCATGGCCGACATCGTTCGCGAAGGTCAGGAAAAGGGTTGGGTCAATAAAACTTTCGACGCAAAAACCATCGCGGTATTCATGCAGGCCTATACGCTAGGTCGCGTTATCGACGACGTTGCCAGTGAAACTGAGCACGTCGATTCTCAAGACTGGAACGACGTTGTGAACGCTTCGGTGAAGTCGCTGCTTTCTATTTAGCTAAAAAGTTTCTGCAGGCGCTGAATGCCTTCGAGAATTGCCTCGTCGCCAAGCGCGTAACTCATACGAACGTAACCCGAAGGTCCGAACGCTTCACCGGGAACCAGTGCCACTTCGGCAGCATCCAAAATGTAGTCGCATAGTTCCAGCGAAGTGTTGATCATCTTGCCACCCCACTCGCGTCCTAATAGCCCGCGAACGTCTGAGTAAACATAGAAAGCGCCCTCAGGCATTGGAGCAACCCAGCCAGGAATCTTGTTGAGTTCGCTAACCGCCAACTTACGACGACGGTCGAATGCAACCACCATCGCCTGAACCTCTTCCTGAGGCCCGGTTAGTGCAGCAATAGCGGCGCGCTGGGAGATGTTGGAAACGTTCGAGGTAAGGTGCGACTGCAGGTTAGCTGCGGCCTTCATGGCGTCGGCTGGGCCAACCATCCAACCCAAACGCCAACCGGTCATGGCAAAGCTCTTGGCAACACCGTTCACCAAAATGGTGGTGTCAATAAGTTCTGGCACAACTTCGGTAACCGAGTAAGCCTTGATGCCGTCATAAACCAAGTTCTGGTAAATCTCGTCGGAGATGATCCAAACACCGTGAGCCAGTGCCCACTTGCCAATCGCTTCAACTTCGTCGCGGGTGTAAACCGAACCGGTTGGATTCGAAGGAGAGCAGAAAAGTAAAACCTTGGTCTTGTCCGTGCGAGCCGCCTCAAGCTGCTCCACTGTCACCTTGTAGTTCTGGTCGGCGCCAGCAAAAACCTCAACGGTCTTGCCACCAGCCAAAGCAATCGCCTCAGGATAGGTGGTCCAGTAAGGAGCAGGAAGCAAAACTTCATCGCCCTCGTTCACGATCGCCTGGAACGCCTGGTAAACCGCCTGCTTGCCACCGTTGGTCACTACCACTTGCGATGCTGGGTAAGAAGTTCCCGAGTCGGCCAATGTCTTAGCAACAATCGCCTCACGAAGCTCTGGCAAACCAACTGCCGGGGTGTAGCGGTGGTTCTTAGGGTCACGCACCGCAATCGCAGCAGCATCAACAATGTGTGCTGGAGTCGGGAAGTCTGGCTCACCCGCCGCATAAGAAATAACCGGACGACCTGCCGCCTGCAAAGACTTAGCCTTGGCATCAACCTTCAAGGTAGCCGATTCGGCAATGGCAGCAATTTTCTTCGAGATGCGTTCGCTCATACCTTCAAGCCTACAAGTTTGCAGTTCTTGAACGAGTGTTGCTCATTTGTAACACTCGGAATTACTTTGGAAGTTCCACCCCTGAAACGGTTAGCGTTAAAGCATTCAACCGAGAGGGTTCTCATGTTTGCCAAGCTTCGCCTTTTATTAGCCGCAGTAGTCACTTTGTCTCTAACGATGGTTGGGGGTACCAGCGCCCAAGCTTCAGTGAATCACGGCCCGACTTTGGTTTCTTCTACCGCAAATCTAGAGCGAATGATTCCGTTAGATGACGGAAGGTCGCTGCTAATTTGGCGCGATGGTTCGGGGCAGGTGAACCGTCTAGTGAGTTCGGTCGTAAACCTCGATGGCACAATCGAGCCTTCGGTCAACATTTACATGCCAGACCTACCAGCTTCGGTGAGACTTGCTGCTACCGATGCCTGGACCAAACTCCCCGACGGCAGTATCGCTCTAACCTGGATGACCAGATATGAAGATGCCCAAACCCTTTCAACCAGCGTCATGGTGGCAATTACCGATGACGGCTCGTTTTGGAACACCCCAACGGTTGTCAGTTCCAGCAACATCGACCTGTTGTCAAACAATAGCGTCGATTGCCCACTCTGTGGGCATAAAAATCCGCAGATTGCAAGCGATGGCTTCGGTCGCCTTGCCATTCAGTTCGCCTACAGCAGTGGTATTCGTCAGGACTGGGCACAAGCACTAACCACCTCGGTCGACGGTCAAAACTGGAAGCCAGTTGACTGGAAAACCACAGAGTCTTCCCGCATCTTCGGCGCAACCATAATCGGTTTACCTACCGGTGGATTTATCGCTAGTTGGGTTGCCAACTGGGCCGGTCAGTTCATGAACCGCTATGCCACAAGGTCGAATGGTTCGATCACCGGCGTTTGGCAAGATCCAATTGCAATCGCATCGCACGACCAACTGAACTACGGAGGTCAGCTGCTGCTGACTAGTCCAACTGAAGTGGCTTTGGTCTACGTCGACGGTCCAAACATGGAAGTTCGATACGCGGTTGAAGCACGCCGATTCTCATTAGTCACCAAGAAGTGGTCCCCAGAACAACGACTATTTGTTTCTGGCGCCGCCGATTACCTAACCGGTGATTTGATTACCGCGGTAGCCCCAGATGGAACCGTTGCCGCTGCCGTTGTGTCTGAGCTCTCATCAGCAGACACCATTCACTTCAACACCTTCAAAGGCAGTCGAGTTTTCGAAGCATCAACTCCGCTAACTCAGAACTCCAGCGGGCTGGGTCTTCACAAAATCATTCCTAACCCTTCTGGATCGTTTTCGCTGGTTTACTCCTCAGGAACGGCTGGGGTGAGAATCTTCACCCCGGGCGATTCAACCGGCAATGTCGACGTGCCTTTCGACTCCGGTGTGGCCGGTGAAGTGCAGGTTGCAGTGTCAGCTTCTGGAAACGCATTCATTGGCTCGAACATCAACAATGTCGCTAAGTTCGTAGCGATTGAGCGAGCCTCTGCTCCGGTCGCTTCGGGTGCTGGTCCCAGCATCGTTGGTAAAGCAAAAACCGGAGTAACTCTGAAATCGTCAATTGTCGGATTCAAGAGCATCAGCGGTGTCGGTGCTAACGCTTTCCAGTGGTACGCGTGTTCAAGGGCGGTCGCACCAAACACTACGATTCTTCCGGCCGGATGTGTCGCTATTGCCAAGGCAACGGCTGCCACGTTCAAGGTAACCAGCAAACAAAAGGGTAAGTACCTAAGCGTTGCGGTGAAGAACACTAACTCGGTGGGAACGATCACCTTGTTCGCACCGGCGACCACCAAGTCGAAGTAAGGAATTGGCTTTGCTTTTTGGGCTTAGTTGCCAGTAAACTTGCGTGAGTAAGTTGACAACTTCGCCAATCTGGCAAATTTAATCACAAATAGATTCAATCTAGAAGTGCGCCCATTTTTGGTTAGGTTGTTAGCGCCTTAGGGCGGTGGCTCAATTGGTAGAGCAGCGGTCTCCAAAACCGCAGGTTGCAGGTTCGAGTCCTGTCCGCCCTGCAGCCGCAAGGCATTAGAAGAAGGAAAGTCTTATGACTGATGAGAACGAGAAGTCTGGTGAAGACCTCGTAGAGAAGGCCAAGGCCGATCGCAAGCGCGCTCGCGGGCCGATTGCTCGCATCATCCTTTTCATTCGCCAGGTACTAGGTGAACTGAAGAAGGTCACTCGCCCAACCTGGGCTGAACTTCGCAACTACACCTTTGTGGTGCTCGGCTTCGTCATCGTTGTGATGATGATCATTGTTCTTTTCGACTGGGCTTTCGCAGCTCTAGTTGTTTGGGGCTTTAGCCCAACCACCACCAAATAGTTTTTAGTAAGTAAGGAAGTCGCATGACTGAGATTGAGCACGAGGACGAGTTGAACTCGGCCCAGGACGCACTAGCCGATGAGCTAGAGCTTTCGGCCGACGAGGCTTCAACCGAAGAGGTTGCAGACCTTATCGAAGACGAAACTCCTGCCGAAGAAGCAGCACTGCACATCGAAGGTTCTGACGAAGAACTAGCCGAAGAGCCAGTTGCCGCTGATGAAGTTATCGAAGTTGCCGAGGCACCAGCCGCTGTAGTCTCCGACGACCCATACGACCAGTTCTTCGCCGACTTCAAGTCGCAGCCAGGTAAGTGGTACATCATCCACTCATACGCCGGCTACGAGAAGCGCGTAAAGCAGAACGTTGAGAACCGCAAGCTTTCACAGCCTGGTGGCGACGACGTTTACCAGATCGAAGTTCCACTAGAAGACGTAGTTGAGATCAAGAACGGTCAGCGCAAGCTGGTTACCCGCGTTCGCGTTCCTGGTTACGTAGTGGTTCGCATGGACATGACCGAAGAGACCTGGGACCTAATCCGTCACACTCCAGCCGTCACCGGATTTGTTGGCAACTCCGACAACCCGAGCCCACTTCGCCCACGCGAAGCGTTCGACATGTTGAAGAAGTGGCTATTCGAGCTTCCTGAAGATGTTGCCGCGAAGGCAGCTCAGAAGGGCAGCGTTGCTGTTAAGGGCAAGTCGAAGGCTGTTCCAATCACCACCGACTTCAAGGTTGGCGAGAGCATCATGATCCGCGACGGTTCATTCGCAGGTCTTCCTGGAACCATCTCGGAGATCAAGCCTGAGAGCAACAAGCTAACCGTTCTGGTTTCGCTGTTCGAGCGTGAGACTCCGGTCGAGCTCGGCTTCGAGCAGGTTGGCCCACTCAACTAAGTTTCAAAACAAGTTTCATAAACCAAAGTAAAAGGAAAACATAATGGCACCGAAGAAAAAGATCACCGGCATGATCAAGCTTCAGATCCAGGCAGGCGCTGCTAACCCAGCTCCACCTATCGGACCTGCGCTAGGTCAGCACGGTGTAAACATCATGGAGTTC
>JBEGSI010000014.1:0-161680 GCA_041180065.1 Actinomycetota bacterium
TACGGAACGGTCAAACAATCCCAAATGCGACAACATCTACTTATGTTTTAACAACCGATGACTTTAACAACCAGATCTCTGTTGCCGTAACCGGCGCAAAAACCGGCTACTCAGACGCCACTAGAACAAGCTCAGCAACATCCATAGCAGCCGGCACCCAAACCAACACACCAACACCTACAATTTCGGGAACTTTCAAAGTTGGATCGACACTCACTGCTGTTCCTGGGGATTGGGGCCAATCAGTTCAACTGAGTTACCAATGGTTACGGAACGGTCAAACAATCCCAAATGCCACAAACATCAATTACACAATTCTGGAAATTGACATAAGTTCAGCAATCAGCGTCGTAATCACTGGGCAAACCGATGATTTTGCCAATATTTATCGAGTAAGTGAAGACACTCTAGTACTCGCAGATTTCAAAACCATACCAACGCCTACAATTTCGGGAACTTTCAAAGTTGGATCTACACTCATTGCGGTGCCTGGTGATTGGGGTCAATCCGTTCAACTTAGTTATCAATGGTTACGGAACGGGCAAACAATCCCAAACGCCACAACATCTACTTTTGTTTTAACAACCTATGACTTCAACAAACAAATCTCTGTTTCAGTAACCGGCGCAAAAACCGGCTACTCAGAGGCCACCAGAACAAGCTCAGCAACATCCATCGCAGCCGGCACCCAAACCAACACACCAACGCCCACAATTATTGGTTTATTCATCCCAGGCGGTGAACTTACGGGTGTTACGGGAACTTGGGATTCTGGAGTGACATTGGAATTTGTTTGGCTACTTAATGGCGAACCTGTCACCGACGAGACCGATTTAGTTTTTCACGTGACTAGCGCAACTGCCGGGAAAAGGGTTTCACTGCAAATTACGGGTCGAAAGTCGGGGTACGAATCTATAAGAGTTGTGACCCCTGATTATGAAATTTCAATGCCGTTTAGTCCGATTGTTAAAGTAAAGGTCATTGACGCAAACGGAAAACCCGTTTCACTAGGTTCATATACCTGGGCTACGGTTGATCAAAGATACGAATCAACTTCCCCAAAGAAAGGCACTTCCCTAGGAGAACTTACTTTTTCGGAAGTACCGCAAACACAAATTCGACTTTCTGTTATTGACGGAATTCTTGAAAATGGCTCAACTATTTCGGGTAGTTTCCTGGTTGACGTCAACGAAAACGAGCAGATTGTTACACTTCCTTTGCTACCAATTGAAGAGCAATACCTCATTAAAGTTGAGCATTCTTCTGGTGATTCGGCGCCGTATGTGGAAGTAGAGTCTTCAGGGTTGAGTAATTCTTTCTCGGTTTCTACCACTGGTTTTCAGGGTGAGGTCCGTTCCCGAGCAGTACAATCTGGGCTAACAAACTCTAATGGCCTAATTCACATATCTGGATTTTCAAATGGAGTTGTCAAGGTTCGCGCAAAGTACTTTGATGCAAGAATCAATCAAATATCTGAGTGGAAAAACTCCGAACCAGGAACGACAATAATAAATTTGAATAATCTACCTCGAGTGCAAATTGGTCTTGGGAACCCACTTGTTGCTGACAAGAATTCAATTGTCAAGATTCCAATTCAAGTTTTCAAAGACAATGCCTTAGCAAATGTTTCAAATTTGGATATTTCCATTGAGTCACCGGCTGGCACTATTCCTAATCTGTGTAAATCCGCCACTCGAACGACTACAAAGACAAATGCAATCGGAAAAGGCGAACTTCGTGTTTGCGCATCTAAATCCGGGGAATTCGTAATTCGAGCAGTTGGAGCTGTTGCCACGAGTCCTATCTTTATTTTCGTTAGAAACACTAAACCAATGCGCGTGGAGAATGTAAGGCTAGACTCAAGAATTAGAAATTCGCTGCAAGTGAATTGGGAAGCACCCTTGTTTACTGGTTCCGCTCCCATATCTAGTTATAAGATCAAAGCTGTATCAGGATCGCTATCGAAAGAAGTCACCCTGACAAGTGGTTCCTCGAACTTCAAATCTAGAAGCACAATGCTCGTTGGCTTGAGTGGCAATCGTAATTGGTCGGTAACTGTTTACGCCTCTAACAAATTTGGTACAAGCGAACCGAGTCCAGTTTCTTCAATAGTTTTTGGCGATTCGCTCTTTATACCAGCACCAAAGCCTACGGTGTCGGGAAGTTTGTTGGTGGGCCAAACCGTCTCCCTCAGGCAAGGTGCCTGGGATACTCAGGCGCAAATCCGAGTGCAGTGGTTCAGGGATGGTGCACCTATTAGTGGTGCAAATGGGCAGAACTACCTAATTTTGGAGGCAGATAAAGGCAAGCGCCTAAGCATACAAGTTGTGGGGTCGGCTGAGAATTATGAGAGCATGATTCGAGTTTCCGACCCTATGCTGGTGCAGGGAACCCCCACCTCTCCAACTAACCTCGTTTTATCAAGGAAAAATCCAAGCAGTTTGGTCGTGAAGTGGGAAACCTGTGAAAATACTGGTGGTAGTCCGATAACATCCTATGTGCTTTACGTAGCTTCCGATCTCAATCTGAAACGCTACGAATTCAAAGTCGGCTCCAAAGAATTTTCCAAACGAGAGTTTACAGTCCCAAACGTACCCCAATCGCTGGAATGGCGGGTCACAGTCCAAGCAAAGAATAAAATAGGTGCCGGGGATACAACGACAATTCGTTCAACCCCTACCAACCAATAGATTTCAATTTAGACGTGCCGAAACTGTGACACACAAACTTGAAACCCGTGTCGTTCATCTCAGGTATGGCTGGGGCCGTATCCCCGTGGACGTGAAGATCGGTAACGCAACCTTTCGCACAGCGTTGATCCCCCGTGAAGGAACCTATTTTGTTCCTTTAAAAGCGCCAGTTCGTAGGGCGGAATCCATCGACATAGGCGACCTCTTGAAAATTAAGTTTTCGGTGAGTGGTTAAGCTGACACTTCGCGCAGCATGTGATGCAGTTTCGAATGGATAAAGACCATTTGACGTTCAACATCTTTTTCCATATCGAGAAACAGGTTGGCTCCGGTCTTGGTCATAGCGACCTTGCGAACGCGGGCGTCGGTTGACTCATCGAGAGTTTCAACATAACCCTGCTTCTCGAGTGGTGCTATTGCTCTTGTAACACCAGAGATGGTTAGACCAACCAGCTCTGCCAGGTCTACACGGCGAATACCAGTATCTCCCTGATTATCTATGGCACGGAGAATTAGAAACTCGGAGAAGGTAGTGCCATAGACAAGACTACGCTTTTCTGTTTCATGTACAAAAGTGCGCAGAGTTAAATATTTCTCAAGCGTTTCCATCTAATTATTTTACTTGAGCGCTCAAGTAAATTGGCCGATCAGAGTTAAACATCTTGTCTCATTGGCTCACCCAACTTCGCTCGCCATGCGGTGAATGACTGGATGTTCCTATCGTGAGGTGCGCGAAGCCAGGGGTATGGGTGAAGTTCGGCGACATCGCTGAACTTTTCAAAGCTTGGAACTGGAGCAAAGGTAACGGCCACCGGATTCACTTTCGCATACTCGTATGGGCTACCGAGATAAACCGTAAGGTTTCGCCTCGTTGCCAGGTCTTGAAGGGTTTCAAGATAGAAGTGAATTCGCTTCGACGACAACTGCAATTTAGCCAGTGCGTCGCGGTTGAAAACGAACACCACCGGTAGTTCGGGGTTTGCCTGTAAAGCAGGGTCAGAGTCACCCATCGAGTCGATGGTAATCAAGACTTCTTTGGGCTCGGCACTTCGGATAACAGCTTTAGGACCGGTGGTTTTTTCGAGCTCTGGGTCGTGATCCAAGAGACTCAATCGCTCCAACTGGGGCAAAGTCTTTTCCTCAGGAAATTCTTGGATTGGGCACGCTTTCTTGAGCGGGCACTTCATGCAAAGGCCTGGTGCACGCTTTTCAACCTGCCATCTGGCAAAGCCATAGGGCTTGCCGGCTGAACCAACCGTCCACTGCCAGCCGAGCAGGTTGGCCGCTCGTGATCCATCCAACAGGTTTTGATACATTCGCTCTTGGCCGTGAAGCCAGCCTTTGCCATTACGAACGGTCCATTCGGAAGCCAGCCACATTCTGGTTTGGTTGACCAACCAGCCGTCGGTCTCGAGTTCGTTCACAACCTGGTCAATGCAGTGCATCTGGCGATTCCAGCCATCGCCAGCCGCGTCGCGCTCTTGATCAAATCTCAGATTGTCAAAGAAGTGTTTGCCGATTCGGGCGTAGAGATGGCGGGCATATTCCTGCCACATCAATTCGTCCTGGAATTTCTCGCGATCTTTAAATGGTGCGTCCTTGACCGCAGCCCAAACTTGCTTGAGGGTAAGAAGATTGTGGCGGATATAAGGCGAGAGAACCGTGGCGCCTCGACGGCTGACTGGCAAGACTTCCGAGCGATCTGAGGCGTAGCGGGTGATGTCGAGGCTTACTAACGCGTTGTTCGCAGCAGTCTGGCCACCTTGTATTGAGCTCTTGCCACCACCTGAGTGAAGCCCTTCAAAATAACGATCGACGATGGATTCATTAGAACCGGTCAGGTCGATTTTCTCGTGCATTTTGGGTTAAACGACCTGAGAGCAAATGTTATTCCAGACGAAGAAAAACCCCGGCTCTCGTGAGAAGAAACCGGGATTTCGTGCACCCCCTGGGACTTGAACCCAGAACCCACTGATTAAGAGTCAGTTGCTCTGCCGATTGAGCTAGAGGTGCATGTTGTTTTTAGGCAACGAGTTACAACATTACCAAAGGTTCTTTGTGTAGGCAAACGCTAGGCTATTGGTATGAGTGACGTTCGTTTAGAGAGTGGAGCTAAGGCTCCAGCATTTAGCCTTCCAAACCAGAACGAGAAGGCTGTTACCCTGGCATCGCTGGCAGGCAAGAAGGCGATCATTTACTTCTACCCAGCCGCCGCTACCCCTGGCTGCACCAAAGAAGCCTGTGACTTTGAAGAGTCGCTAAACGTGTTTACAGCCGCCGGGTATTCGGTTCTTGGCGTTTCGCCAGACCTTCCAAAGAAGTTGGCAAAGTTCGTGAAAGATCAAGACTTGCACTTCGACCTATTGTCGGATGAAGACCTGTCCGTTCACAAGGCTTACGGAGCCTACGGTTTGAAGAAACTATATGGCCGCGAATATGAGGGCGTTCTGCGTTCGACCTTTGTGTTGGATGAAAACGGAGTGGTTGAGCTAGCGCTTTACAACGTGAAGGCAACCGGTCACGTGACCATGCTGCGCAAGCTACTCGGTCTTTAGTTCGGGATTGCTTTACTAACAGCTTTCGAAAACAGCAGGATTGCTGTGATGCCAGAGATGGCGAAGATTGCGATGCCAAGCCACAGGATCCCGTTCTTTCCGTCGATTGAACCCCAGCCGAGGCTGATCTGAAGAAACTGCCAAAAGATTAGAGCCGAGCGTCCCCAGCGTTTGAATTTGCTGAGTGCAAGGGTTGCTGAGGCCAGGAAAGCGGTTGTGGCAAGCATAAGTCCCACAATGGTTAGCAAGATAAAGAAGTCGTTCGCTTGATTGGTGACAAGGCCGTAGGCGAAGAAAATCGTGACCACGGCAGCGGTGAGAGTTTCGATGCTTGCGAATATCAGGGCAAGAGTCAGCTGGATTGGTCTTGGGCTGTTCATGGTCTCGTCCTAAGAAATTGGGTCTTGATTAGTGGGGGCTTCTGTGAAACGATTTGTAAAGGAAACAAAGGTTTCAAATCTCTAATCAAGAGTAAAACACCCTTCAGTTTCTACCCACTCAAAGCCTCAGTTAGTTTGGCTTTTTGTTTTAGTTTTTAGTTCTAGATAAAGGAATAACCGCATGGATATGCACTGGCAAGATGAAGCTAAATGTCTCACCGAAGACCCAGAGCTATTCTTCCCGGTTGGCAACACCGGCCCTGCGGTTGACCAGATCGACCAGGCGAAAGCCATCTGTCGTGAGTGCGCGGTTTCAACCAGCTGCCTAGAGTACGCCATCAAAGAAAACCAGGACACTGGCGTTTGGGGCGGTCTTTCAGAAGACGAGCGTAAGTCGCTAAAGCGCAAGTACGCTCGAGCTCGCCGCGCTAGCTAAGCGGTAATTCAACCACAACTTTGGTTCCGCCCTCTTTTGGCGAAAACCAGTTGATACTCCCCCGAAGTTCGCCCTCGATTAGCGACTTCACAATACTTGTGCCAAGGCCTTCCGAAAGTATTCCTTCTGGGAGGCCTTTGCCATTGTCTGAGATGGTGACCGTAAGTTTTTTACCCTTGCGTTCGGCGTTCACGTGAACCACACCCGATCGGTTGGCAAGCCCGTGCTCAACGGCGTTGGTTACGATTTCAGTGATGGCCATGGCTAGGCTGGTGGCTTTTTCGCTCGGAAGCTGACCAAACTTGCCATCGATGATGGTTTTTACCGTCGTGCCAGAAGTTGCGGCAACCTCTGATGTGAGTTTTAGCACTCGGTCGAAGACCTCGTCGAAGTTCACGTCTTGGGTAAGACCGGTGGAAAGGGTGTCGTGGACCAGAGCAATGGCGGCCACGCGACGCATAGCTTGATCGAGAGCTTCTTTGGCGTCTTCGCTACTAGTTCGTCTCGCTTGGATGCGCAGTAGGCTGGCAACGGTTTGCAGGTTATTCTTCACACGGTGATGAATCTCACGGATCGTGGCGTCTTTGGTGATCAGTTCACGCTCTTGACGACGGAGTTCAGAAACATCGCGACACATGATGATGGCGCCGGTACGCTCGTTCTTCTTTTTGAGAGGAACGGCTCGAAGGCTAAGGGTCATGGTTGGACCCTGGGCATCGGCTCGCCATGGCGATCTACCGTTTACTACCACGGTGAGGTCTTCGTCGGAACGTAGGTTCTTGCCGATCGCCTTCTCCATTGCATTCTGAAGGCTCTGGCCAACCAATTCGCCAGAGATGCCGAAGCGATTGAACGCGCTAAGTGCGTTGGGGCTGGCGAAAGTTACGGTGTCGGTGTTGTCGAGGATCACCAAGCCGTCGTTGGCTCTAGGCGCTCCACGCTTGGAACCGGTGGCGTTTTGGAAGTCGGGGTAACTGCCTTCTTCGATCATGTCGAGAAGTTCGTTGCCAACTTTGCGGAAGTTGATGCGCTGCTTGGTTGGGTCGCGAACTTCACTCAGGTTGGTGTGAACTGTTACCACGGCGATTGGGGAGGAGAAATCGTTTTGGTTCGCTTTTAGGCGTCTTCTGACCGGAACGGCTCGAATGCGCATTGAAATTCCGTCGTACTGATCTGGAACCGGTAGATCTTGGTGAATTCCTGAGGTGAACGCCTTGGTCACCTGTTTGGTCCAGAGCTTGGCTGGTGTTTCACCGATGATGTCGCGGTAGAAGATAGTTCCGGCGCTGGAAGGACGGGCGTGAGACACGGCGATGAAGTCTTTTTCGTCTTTCGACTGAACCCACAGCACAAGGTCACAGTTCACCAAGTCGGCGACCATCTGCCAGTCACCGATGAGCAGGTTAAGCCACTCAACGTCGGCGTTTGGTAGCTTGCCGCGCTTCGAGATTATCTGGCTGAGGGTGGACACTCTAAAAGTTTATGGGCGATAGCGGCTATCGCATTCCTTGCTGGTGATTTCCTTCTGGCTAGGGCAAGAGGAAGATGCTCACTCTCCGCGAGTTCAAACGAGGTTGGGTCGTCTGGGATTGTCGCGAAAATCGTTTCTTTGGTGAGCGTTTTCAGGGTCCTGGCAATTTTCTGATTCGGTTCCGATCGGTTCAAAATCAAAAGCCGGTTGGGTTGAATTTCTTGTAGTTCGGCAAAGTCGTTTAGATGCCTGGAAAGCGAAAGTGTTGAACTACTGACTATGGTTATCAAGCAATCGCTAGCTCTCAGAGCAGCCCTGGTTGCGGAATTACGACTAATCGGCTGGGTGGTTGAGGTTAGGTTGTCTTCAATCTCGGATGCCAAATCAAGGATGACCAGCTCGAACTCAAATCTGGCTAGATTCAGGAGTTGAATAACTGTTTCCGATGAGATTTCACCCCATCGTCTCGGCGTCGTTAGTCCGGCAAGAAGCCGGAAATTGGCTCGGCGATGTTTTATGAGCAAACTTAGCCGTTGAAGTTGTTCTCGGTCGAACCTGGATTGGCGAATGAGTCTGGCGCATCCCGCAAGAGAGGCCGAAGGCTCGGTTACGCCCATAAGGTGAGCGAGCGAGGGGGCATGGGTGTCGAGGTCGATAAGGAGAGTGGTTTTCCCCAGTTCGGCAAACTCATAGGCCAAGTTCAATGCGAAAGATGATTTACCGGTTGAACCGGGTGGTCCGTGGACGGCGAAGACCACGTTGGCTGAGGCCAACTTCGGCTTAGGTTTGCTTCTACTCAGAGTGAGGGTCATTCGAGGTCACTCAGGGTTTCTTGCAGAATTAGCGAAATCTTGTAATTCGAATCGGTTACTTGCAGAAGTGTTTCTAAGTATTCAGGGTAGATCCTCAGTTCAACCGCGTTGGTGATCTGTGCCATAGAACTGTTGGTTTCAATGGCTGTGACTATCGCGTTGAATGCTGCCGGTTCCGGCGTTAAAGCCATTCCCCCGGACATCGGAGTTGACCAAACATCGACGACGTCGCCGACCGAGATCGCTTTCGAAATTTGAGGGAGATTATTCAAACGAATCGGTATTCGCTCATCATTTCCTGGGGCGAGGACCCGGTTGGTGATGAGCTCCCCCTTGGCGATTGGGCGAACTGCAACCAGTCCAGGTTTTAGGTCGCTAACATAATTCGCGGCTAGGTTGCCAATCGGAAGCGAAACCATGGTGAAGTCATGCGATGTTAAGGACTGACCTTCTGCAATTGCCTCCCTGGCAACTAACACGGATTGCTTGCTGGGTGCCGTGGCCATTGTGAACCCGGCTATCAGCACGGTGATCGCAAGCGCCGAGAAGGAAATAGCTGGCAGTAGATACTTGCGGCTGACACGTTTTAGCTTCAGTTCCATCAGTTGTCACCAGCGTGAACTTCGAGCCAGGCCAGGCGTTCAATTGCCACCGCTGAAACCTCGGCCGTCGATTCGAACAGAATCAGGGCGTTGAGTATCTGTAGCACTCTGCCCCTTCGAATCTGCTGACCATCGCCAGAAAGCGAGTAGCGAACGAACCTGCCGACCAAACTCTCGGTGAGTAGAGCGATGTCGTTCTGGGCATCCCCGTCGGAGGTTGGGTTTTGGTTAAACGTGAGATTGGCTACACCCAGGGTGCGATGAGGTTGAAAGCGCCAAATCGCTTTGCCCGAAATCAGACCTGCCACGAAATTGCTGCCGAGGATTGGCCGGTCAAGGGTTATTCGCGTGCCTGCAATTGAGGCGCTCAGCCGGTCTAAACCAAATCGTTGCGGCAAATTCGCATTGGCTAAGGCCGCATCGAACTGGGTTTCAAGGTCTTCGAAGAGTTCGTCAAGATTCATAGAACGATTATTTGAAGAATCGCGGAATCGCAAAAAAGTTATCCACAGGCTTCGGCAAGGTTCGTAGACGAGAACTTGCGCCAGTCATAACGTGTTCCCAACAGAAAGGAACTGGGGATGGGAACAGAAACCAAGAGTCCAGGGGTAACAAAAAGTGAATTAGCAGACGCATCGAGGGAACTCGAATTTATCGCCCCGGCAATCATCGAGGTAATCGAAGGAGCCAGAAGCGTAACTCAACTCGGTGGGTTGATCAATGAGGATGTCTACCAAACGCTTCGACGACGAGCCATAGAGCAGGCCACATTACGCAGGGAACGCGGTCAAAAACCGGCTCAGTTCCCCAAGATTGCGGTTACTAACATCCATCAAGAATCGAGCCGTCCGGGATCAATTGATTCCATCGTGCTGCTGCGGATACGAAATCGAACCAGGGCGATGACTATCAAACTAGAACATCATGTTGGTCGCTGGTTAGCGACCGCAATCACCGTTCTTTAGCTCTTGAAGAAGCTGCTGCCTGGCTTGTGATTGCCCTTGTTTTCCGGGGCCTCATGGGTGATCTCAGGAGTGCCTTCTTCGCTAGGAGCGCTGTAGGTTAGCTCTTCTGGCTCAGGAGCAGGAGTTGGGGCCACCTGAACTTCAAGGTTGAACAGGTACATGATCGACTCTTCACGAATCGCTCCGGTCATCTGCTGGAACATCACGTAACCCTCGCGCTGGTATTCAACCAGTGGGTCGCGCTGAGCCATCGCACGCAGGCCGATGCCTTCTTTTAGGTAATCCATCTCGTATAGGTGTTCGCGCCACTTGCGGTCGACCACGGAGAGAACTACCCGACGCTCAAGTTCGCGCATTGCTTCCACGCCAATTGATTCGGCGCGACGGTTATAAGCCAAACGAGCATCACTTACCAGTTCGGCAAGCAAGAACTTCTTGGTCAGGCGGGCGCGAGTTCCAGCTTCGGCCAGAACTTCCGAAATTTCCAAACCGACCGGGTAAATAGCCTTCAAGTCATTCCATAGTGACTCTAGATTCCAGTCAGAAGATGCGTCTCCAGCGTGTTGGTTCACTACAGTCTCAATGACATCAGCCAGGAATTGGTCGATGCGACCGGTAATGTCCTCGCCCTCGAGGATCTGACGACGATCGTTGTAAATCGCATCACGCTGACGTGACATCACGTCGTCGTACTTCAAAACGTTCTTTCGAATTTCGGCGTTACGTGCTTCAAGCTGCGACTGCGCGCTCGCGATTGCTCGTGAAACCAACTTCGACTCGATTGCCATGTCATCTGGAATGTCGCTGCGGTTCATCATCGCTGCGGCTGGACCTGAGTTGAAAGCGCGCATTAGGTCGTCGGTTAGCGAAAGGTAGAAGCGCGACTCACCCGGGTCACCCTGACGACCGGCACGACCGCGAAGCTGGTTGTCGATGCGGCGTGATTCGTGGCGCTCGGTACCCAGAACGTAAAGGCCACCGGTTGCTAGAACCTGTTCTGCCTCTTCGGCTACGGTTTCCTTGATCTCGGCGAAAGTCTTGTCCCAAGCCTTTTGGTATTCCTCAGGATTGGTGTCTGGGTCGAGTCCCTTGGCGGCCAAAGCCTCCACGGTTAGGAACTCGGCGTTACCACCGAGCATGATGTCGGTACCGCGGCCGGCCATGTTGGTGGCAACAGTTACCGCACCAAGGCGGCCAGCCTGAGCCACGATGTGGGCTTCACGTGCGTGGTTCTTGGCATTCAAGACCTCGTGGCGAACTCCGCGCTTTGCCAGAAGCTTTGAAAGGTATTCGCTCTTCTCAACTGAGTTGGTTCCGATAAGAACCGGCTGCTTGGTCTGGTGACGGGCGAAGATATCTTCAACGACCTGATCGAACTTGACCTCTTCGTTTTTGTAAACGAGGTCTGGTTGGTCGATACGAACCATCGGTTTGTTGGTTGGAATCGGGATGACACCAAGTTTGTAGGTGCTCATGAACTCAGCCGCTTCGGTTTCAGCAGTACCGGTCATGCCGGCAAGTTTTCCGTAACTGCGGAAGTAGTTCTGCAGAGTGATGGTTGCCAGGGTCTGGTTCTCGGCCTTGACCTCAACGCCTTCCTTGGCTTCAACAGCCTGGTGCATACCCTCACTGTAGCGACGACCTGCCAACATACGGCCAGTATGCTCGTCTACGATTAGAACCTCGCCATTCATAACTACGTAGTCTTTGTCGCGCTTGAACAGGGCCTTGGCGCGAATGGCGTTGTTTAGGAATGAGATCAGCGGGGTGTTTTCTGACTCGTAAAGGTTGTCGATACCTAGGTAGTCTTCGACCTTTTCGATTCCTGGCTCAAGAATGCCAACGGTTCTCTTCTTTTCGTCAACTTCGTAGTCGATGATTGGCTCCAGCTTTTCAACGATCTTGGCGAATTCGTTGAACCAGCGGTTTACGTCGCCGGAGGCAGGGCCAGAGATGATTAGCGGGGTGCGGGCCTCATCGATCAAGATCGAGTCAACTTCGTCGATGATGGCGTAATAGTGTCCGCGCTGAACAAGTTCAGCCTTACTGTGAGCCATGTTGTCGCGAAGGAAGTCAAAGCCGAATTCGTTGTTGGTTCCGTAGGTGATGTCGGCTTGGTACTGCTCGCGACGTTCCTGCGGATCCTGTCCGGAGATGATGCAACCGGTGGTCATGCCAAGGGCGCGGAATACGCGACCCATCAGTTCACTCTGGTAGCTAGCCAAGAAGTCGTTCACGGTAACCACGTGAACACCGCGACCGGCGATGGCATTTAGGTAGGCAGGAAGGGTTGCCACAAGGGTCTTACCTTCACCGGTTCGCATTTCGGCAATGTTGCCTAGGTGCAGAGCGGCACCACCCATGATCTGAACGTCGAAGTGGCGCATGCCAAGAGTTCGACCGGCTGCTTCGCGAACGGCAGCAAAAGCCTCTGGAAGTAGGTCGTCGAGTGATTCTCCCGCAGCGAATCGCTCGCGGAGTGCGGCGGTTTCGGCTCGAAGTTGCTCGTCGGTTAGGTTTCTGAAGTCCTCTTCGAGGGCGTTTACGGCCACAACATGGTTACGTAGGCGGGCCAAAACTCGACCTTCACCGGCGCGAAGCAACTTATCAATAAACGATGCCAAAACGACTCCAAGTCTTCAGGGACAATCCTTCTACAATCTTACCCGCGGAGTCTGGGTGTGGGCTGTGCTCTAGGTGAGAGCAATAACCCCGTAGTTCCAGCCTTTACGGCGATAGGCAACGCTTGGTTTTCCGTTTTCAGCATCGACGAATAGGTAAAAGTCGTGACCGAGCAATTCCATGTTGGAAATTGCATCGTCGGCGCTCATTTTCTCGGCGTGAAACTCTTTCCGGCGGATAACGACCGGGGATTCACCAAAGTCTTTTGCTTCCTCGGCAGCTTCGGTTGGGTGTAGCAGAGTGAGGTCGGCTGGCGTGATGTCGAGCGAGGCGAATTCTGTGGCGGTAAGTTCAGCGGTGCCAGGTGCGCCATGGTGGCCGTGGTGCGGCTTCCTCCGGTCGTTGGCGCGGCGAAGGCGCTCGGTTAACTTGCCCCAGGCAACATCGAATGCTGCAAATTTGTCTTGGGCGTGGGCCTCGGCGCGAATAATTTGCCCGGTGGCGAAAACGGTAAGTTCAACTTGGTCTTCGGGACCCGTGTTGCGTGAGTGATCGTGCCTGGTTACTTTGATGGCAAGTTCTTGAACTTTATGCAGGAGGTGGTCTACCTTTTCGGCCCGCTCGGAAACGTAGTCTCGAAAGCGGTCGGAGACGGTTAGATTTTTTGCGGAAATTTTGAGTTCCATGTTGTTCCTCCATCTGCAGGCAACGTTGCCTGTGTAGTCAAGTTACACCTTTTCGCCTCAGTTTCTGCAAAAGTCAGGAAACCAATTACCGAATGTCCAGCTTCTTCCAGGGCCTGAGTTGCCTCTTTCAAGGTTGCGCCCGTGGTGACAACATCATCTATGAGCAGTACCTGCTCTGTTCCAACCCTGGCAACCATGGATCCCTGTTGATTGTCTCGACGCTCTGAAGGGTTTAGTTTGCTCTGATCCAGGGTCTGTCTGGCTCGAGCCAGCAGGTTCTCAAACCGCAGGCTGGGCACCTGCTTGGCGATTTCGCGAGCAATTATTTCGGCTGGGTTAAAGCCACGTTCTCTAATCGATCTCGAGTTGCTTGGAATCGGCACCAAACGGGTTGGAACCTGCTCAAAGCAACCCAGTAGCGAGGTCATGGTTTGTGCGATTGGATAAGCCAGCGAACTCTCCCCCAGTTCCTTGAACGAACGAAGCAGCAGCTTCGCGTCTGGAGTGTAGGACATACTGGCAAAGCCAACTAGCGATTCGCGGCAAACGAGCCTTGGGTCAAACCCAATTCTGGATTCGCAAAACCCGCAAACTCGCTTATCTAATTTTCCACAAAACAGACAGATTGATGGGATCAAGAGGTCGATTAACGTTGACACCCAAAAACATTCTCAAACAATGTAACGACTGAAACTTGAGATGCAAAATCTGTGGAGAACTACTGTCCAGCCATCCGCATTGCCAGAACCTGCCCGATGGATTTTTCCCATCCGAATGTTTTCGACACAAAAAGGTCGCCGTTGGAATCTAGGTAATAGTGGTTCCCACCGATTGCGCTGGCTAACGCCAAACCATTTTCCGTAATGCGGCCAATAGTTGACGCTCCTCCAACCAGTGCCGTGAGCATCGATTGACTTCCCTGTTGATCACGAACCAAACCAGCCACGGTAACTCGGTCAACCCAGGTAATCGTTTGCGTTGATTTCCCAAACTGACTGAGCTGGAATGGCTGAGCCAGCCCGGTCACCTTGCGCGATTTGTCGCGAATCACCGGAAGGATGTCAACTGTCGAGCCGTTGTAGTAGTCGTGCACGATTGCCAAACGTGAGCCTTCCGGACTCATTGAAATACCGCGGATGGCTGTGCCAAAACCATATGGATTCGGGATTGAAACGACGTTCCCGCGCTTGTCGATAACTCTGATTTCGGCACCCTTTTTGAAACTAGCTGTCCAAACCTGATCATAAGGGTCGATGGTTGGTGCAAGCAGCTTAGGCCGCTGGTCGATCAGCTTGTCTTTCACCCCAATCAGGCCGAGGGTGTAGGTGTGAACTGCGTCCTTACCCAAGAGTGCTACGAAAGATTCGTCGACGGAAATGGCAAAACCGGTAGCAGCAATCTCTTGCACCAGCGACTGGGTGTCATTGATTTCAAAAGTGTTACTGCCGGCGATATGGAATAGCCCATCGCGGGTAAGTACCACCGGCAAGTTCGATGGAGACTCGGAAATTCCGGAAGAACCATTCGTGATTTCTTGAACCGTTCGTTCAATGGAAACAGTCACGTCGGTGATGCCTTCGACCTCACCTAGCGTTGCGATCAACTGAGAACGAAGATACGGTCGCTTCCAGGCGGGAATCTTAAGAGCTGAAGAGTTTAGGTCTACCAGTGCGTTACCAGCGGTCACGGTAACCGAGTTGATGTTCAGTTTGGTTCCATTTGGCAATAGGTTTTGGACCACCGGATCCAGCCAAGGGCTCGGTCCGGCAATCATCGCATTAGTGATCCTGGTGGCTAGAGCCGCCTTAGTTGGAAACCAGCGAATTTCGGGAACAAGGTGGGTGAGAGTTTGATCCCAAAAGAAAACAGAGACCGGCTGGAACAGAAGGCCGAAATTTGGACGAAGCAAAATTGTGAGATTAGGAGCACTCGCGATTCGCCAGTTGCCGAAAACCTGGAGCAACCTAAATTCGATGACTCTGGTTGACCCAGGCGTGCTCTCATAGGTGCCGTCCTGAGCCACGCGAGCATCGAAGGGAACTTCCAAGCGGATTTTGGTTCCAGTGTTGGAAATGATTCTGGTTTCACCACTTTGAATCAGAGTTTCAACGGCCGGTTTCCATTTGGCAGCAAAGCTAGCGGTTAGATATTCTCGAGCAACCGCATAGTCTTCCTGCGGACCGTTTCCCGCGTATAGGAAACCGGAAATGATCTGTTCCGGCGATGCCTTGTCGGAAGGTCCTGATGGTGAGTAGTAGAGAGTCTCATTGGCGTTACCAGTTTCAATCTGCGGACCAAGTTGATTTTGAGCGAGGTTCGGCAAAGTGGCACATGCGGTGAGCAGAGTAGAAGCCAAAATAAGGGCAAGCGTTCGAGCTAGATTACGAATCATATGCTCTTCCTCTGGCTCAGAGTTTCGCCCAAAGGCAAAGGGGATTCCGTGAAGATTCCGTCGGCTCTTCTAGGAAGGGTGAGCCTGAAGGTGGTTCCCTGATTCGGCTTAGAGGTTACCTGCAACCAGCCGTGGTGGAGATGGGTATCTTCCAGCGAGATGGCTAACCCAAGTCCGGTACCGCCAGTGGTTCGCTTTCGAGCAGGATCGCCTCTCCAGAATCGGTCGAAAACTCGGTCGAGTTGAGTGCGGCTCATTCCAACGCCGTAGTCGGTTACGGTTACGGCCACCGCAGTTTTCGAAACACCAACGCGGATCTCAACCGGCTTGCCTGCGCCGTGTTCAATCGCGTTTGAAACCAGATTTCTGAGCACGCGTTCGATTCTTCGACGGTCAAATTCTGCGTCGGCGGCTTTAGCAGGAACTTTCACAATCAGTTCGCATCCAAGAGTCTCAGCCAGAGGTTCCAGCCCGCCTGCCGCCTGCTTGGCGACATCGCTTAGATTATTCGGTTCAATTTCGGCAACCACTGCACCAGCGTCATAGCGAGAGATTTCAAGAAGGTCAGTGAGTAGCGACTCAAATCGAGCAATCTGAGAAACCAGAGTGTCGAGTGCTCGAGTTGCCTTTTCGTCGAGCTCACTGGTTTTCGCCTGCAGCATCTCGGTGGCCAGCTTGATTGTGGTGAGCGGTGTTCGGAGTTCGTGGGAAACATCAGACACGAATCGCTGTTGCATCTTGCTGAGTTTGCTGAGCTCACCAATCTGAGTTTCTAGGCTTTGGGCCATGCGGTTGAACGAACGTGCCAGTGTGGCAACAACGTCTTCGCCGCGCTCGGGTAGGCGTTGATCCAACGCCCCCTGAGCTAGTTGCTCCGCAACCAAAGCTGCCCGCTCAACCGGAGCTACGATACGCCTGGTAACGAAGTAAGCCACGATGCCGAGCAGGAGAATCATGGCAAGCCCACCGAGTGCCAAGGTCGATTGGAAAAAGTCGAGCGTGCTTTGAGCATCCGAAATGTCGTAAACCAAATAGAGCTCGTAGTCGCCGGCAACCGGGATCAGAACCTTCGAACCAACCACGATAGAAGGGTGCTTGACTCCGTTTACTAGCAAAGAAATTGAGCGGTAGACCAATTGGTTTTCAGTTTTGGCAACCTGGGTTCGAAGTGTTGGTGGAATGTCGGAAACAGTTAGCTCACCTGAAATTGGTGATTGCAGAAACTGATTGGTGGTCTGGTTTGGGCTACGCAAAAGAGCAACCTTTCGAGACCCGTTGGCTGTTTTCTGCTCAAGGTTGGGGATGATTTCATTCACCAGGGTTTGCAGGGCAACCACGTCGGTGTTACCAGTTGCGGAAAAGGTCTTCTGCACTTCCGAAGTCGCTTGTTTTGACTCCTGCAGGATTTGCTCGACTCTAGTTTGAAAAAGTCCATTGCCAATTGAAAACGATAGGAATCCACCAACGGCGATGAGTGCAGCCAAACTGAAGGCCACTGTAATAGTTACGTAGCGCACCTGAATCGACCGACGAAAAACGTCGAAAACTGCCGAAACGAATTTTGTGAACACTGATTGGTTAGAACTGGCCGGCTTTGTAACCGACGCCGCGCTCGGTAACTACAATCTTCGGGTTGTCCGGGTCGTCTTCGATTTTAGAACGAAGACGCTGCACGTGAACGTTCACCAATCTGGTGTCGGCGTCGTAGTGGTAACCCCAAACCTTCTTCAACAGGTCCTCGCGCTTGAAAACCTGCTTTGGTGCTTCAGCCAGCGTTTGCAGAAGATTAAATTCAAGTGGAGTCAATGAAACTCGAACGCCATCGCGTCGAACCTCGTGGCCGAGAACGTCGATAACCAATGGTCCGAGGATGAGTTCACTAACCTCAGGTGAGCGCATAGGTCGAAGACGCGCCTCAATGCGCGCTTGAAGCACCTTGAACGAAGGCATGGGCTTCAAAATGTAGTCGTCGGCGCCGGCTTCCAAACCTTCAACAACGTGCTCGTCTTCGGTCTTGGCGGTCAACATGATGATTGGCACGCCACTAACGGCGCGAATTTCGCGGCAAACTTCGATGCCCGTTTTCCCTGGCAACATTACGTCGAGCAAAACTAAATCGGGGTCGAAGTCTTTAAAGGCTGCGAAGGCATTGTTTCCGTCGGTAACGCCAACCGCTTCGTAACCAGCATTCTCTAAGAGGTCGGTCAGCTGCTGGTTGAGCAGTAACTCGTCTTCAACAACTAAAACTTTTTGGACCATAGTTTATGCGTGCCTTTAGTAGCGGTAGTGGTCTACCTTGTAAGGACCGGCAACATCCACGCCAATGTAGCGTGCCTGTGACGGAGTCAACTTAGTTAATTCCACACCAAGTGCGTCGAGATGTAAACGGGCAACTTTTTCGTCGAGTGCTTTAGGTAGCACGTAGACGCCGACCGGGTAGTTCTCGCGCTTGGTGAAGAGCTCCAACTGCGCAAGCACCTGGTTGGCGAAAGAGTTGCTCATCACGAAACTTGGGTGACCGGTGGCATTTCCTAGGTTCATCAAACGACCCTCTGAAAGCACTAGTACCGAGCGCCCCGAAGGCATGCGCCACTCGTGAACCTGCGGCTTGATCTCAATTTTTTGAGCACCCTTGACCTTGGCCAGGCCATCCATGTCGATCTCGTTGTCGAAGTGGCCCACGTTGGCAATGATTGCTAGGTGCTTCATTCGTTCGATGTGCTCGGTGCGAATCACCGCGTGGTTACCGGTGGCGGTAATGAAGATGTCGACCTTATCGACTACCGATTCCAATGTGGCAACCTGGTATCCGTCCATGGCAGCTTGAAGAGCGCAGATTGGGTCAACTTCGCTAACGATAACGCGAGCACCCTGACCAACCATGGCCTCGGCCGCACCTTTGCCAACATCGCCGTAGCCAGCGATGAACACGGTTTTTCCTCCGATGAGCACATCGGTTGCGCGGTTAATGCCGTCTGGAAGCGAGTGGCGAATACCGTACTTATTGTCGAACTTCGATTTGGTAACCGAGTCATTGACGTTGATACCTGGGAACAAAAGCCCGCCAGCCTGGAACAGTTCGTATAGTCGGTGAACACCGGTAGTGGTCTCTTCAGTTACACCAATGATTTCAGCCGCAATTTTTGTGAAGCGGTCTTTGCTAACTGAAAGCGATGAACGAAGGAGATCAAGGATGACCGAAAATTCGTGTGAGTCATCGGCGCCACTTGCAGGAACCGAACCAGCTAGCTCGTATTCGCGACCCTTGTGAACCAAAAGAGTGGCGTCTCCGCCATCGTCGAGGATTAGGTTTGGGCCGATGTAATCGGCGCCCTCGGCTGCGGCTTCAGCCGACCAGTCGAAGATGCGGTCGGTGCACCACCAGTACTCCTCTAAGGTTTCGCCCTTCCAAGCGAAAACCGGAACACCCGCAGGTGCGACTTCTGAACCAGAGCCAACCACAACGGCTGCTGCTGCTTCGTCTTGAGTAGAGAAAATGTTGCACGAAGCCCAGCGCACCTTGGCGCCAAGAGCAACCAGAGTTTCTATGAGCACTGCGGTCTGCACAGTCATGTGCAGTGATCCGGTAATTCTGGCACCGGCAAGCGGCTGGGATGTTGCAAACTCTTCGCGCAGGCTCATCAACCCTGGCATTTCGTTTTCAGCTAGGCGAATCTGGTGACGACCAGCTTCGGCAAGGGAAAGATCGGCGACGCGGTACTCAAAATCGGTCTTCTGCATGGTTCAAGTTTACTCGCACTAAACTCACCACTATGGCACCGCTCCGCGCAAAACGCGAACGTCATGGACGTTCAGTAAGAGGGTCGTTACTAGCGCATCTCGGAGCCAGAAGCCCGATGAGTTTTTTCGAAACCGTTGTTTCCCAGACCGTTGAATTCCTCAGAGTTTCATGGCCGGAGGAACTAGGCAGACTCGATTATCGAGTAGCCGATGCACCGCTTGCCATTGATCCAAAAAGCGAAGTGCTCAGATACAGCTCTAACCCGCAAACGTTCCGAATTACTCTCTATCGAATTCCGATTGAGCGTATGACCCATCACCGACGAACCGATCGGCTTGATGAAAGATTTCACATCGAACAATTCGTTTTTCAGGCAGCAGCCGAATTGATTGGCCGAGACCCTGGCGATCTAATCCCAGAGCAGTTCAGGCGTTAGCGAATAACGACCTTTATTCGGCTGGCTTCCGAGCGGTAATCGAGAACCGGAACTACGGCGACCGTCGACGAAATGTCGACTACCTGACTTGCCGAAACGGCCACATTCGACGAGATTTGATAGCTGGTTCCGGCTGCCAGAGTCACCACGATATTTGACTTGGCCGGAACACTCACGATTCGGCCATTCAGGGTGATCTTGCCAGCTTTGTCACTCGGGTTAGTCACCGACAGTTTGCTGATTGCGCCGGACACTGTGGTGAAACCTGCATCAAGTTTCTTTGGGGTTACGGCAATCGCCCAGGCAAAGTCTGGCTGAGCGGAAGCTACACGGCTAAAACTGGCTGAAGCCATGATTGGTTCGCTGGACTCTACATGCACAACATAATCACCATCGGCAAGTTCACCGAGATCAAAATCCTTCACGCTTCCAGCTGGCACGGTTCCTTGAATAACTGTTCCGAAACTGCTGCCGTCGGCTCCTTGCACCTGAGCGGTAAAGGTGGCTTCGGCTTTCGCATTCCCCACCACTCGAAGAATTGGCTTGGTGTCGAGGAAGTCTTGGTCATTCGCGGCAAGAGCGGCAAGTTTGGCTGTGCTTCGAATAAATAGCCCAGGAATTTCCACCGTTTTACTTTCAGAAGGTGAAGCTTGAACGTAATCCAAGCCACCTGGAGTGAGGCCTCGGATGGTTTTCTGTTGAAGCCACATCCCCAGTGCGGCTCCCCTGCTTGAAACCTGCAAAGCAAAGGTGGAAGCCTTTGGCGCGAATGCTGCCAGCGGTAAAACCGTAACTTTCCCTGCCGGAACCGAGATGCCGCTTAGTCCAGTTCCCTGAATCGGCCCGTTGGTGCCGACAATTTGTAGGCTAACGGTGGCATCAACCTTGGTTGGGTTCACCAGAACCAGAAGTGCTTCGCGCCCAATGCTGTTGTCGCCAGCAACAAACCAAGCTTCGTTTGAGCCTGACTCACAGTTTGCTACCGCTAGTCCGGCGGCCAGCTTTAGCGACGCCCGCTGCGACTGAATCGCATTGAAATCTTTTGAACCGGCCAATGAGCCGTCGATGGTTTTGATGCCGGTAGCGGTTATGGAAACCGAGGCTTGATCATTTCGTCCCTGAATTTGCGCCTGACCCGCCTGAGTGAAGTTACCCAACTTCAATCCCGAGTCGCCCCCGTTGACGAACACCGGACCGGGGCAAATTAGCTGCGGTCGCTTTGGTTCGACAGCGATTTCTGCCGGGTTTACTGAAACACCAACCGACAGCTTCGGAATCGAGACAACTAAAAGCAGCACCGAGAATACCCCAGCAACCAGAGCCAGCGAAAGAAGGCGTTTAAACATCTAACTCACTCTCGCTTTGATCGATGAAAATTGCGGTGTCCTTGGCTTTTCGAACCTTGGGACGAGACGGGACCGCGAGCAATACAAAACCCAGCAGAGCCATCAGCTGTGCCGCTTTAGTTATGGACCAAGGGCTATGGCTACTGGCGGGCGTTTCCTCGGCTGACGTTCCGAGCACACGCCAGAGATCGCCGTATGGGGTCATTCCCGCACCCTCGAGTAACGATGACGACTCTAGAGCGGCTACCAGATCAGCGTTGGCGGGATTATTTGGAACTAATAGGTAACCAATTTGGTTCTGCTTCAGGACCGAACCATCGGCAGCACCGTTTCCTGAAACCAGATCCCCGACAACTTGCGAGAGCGCAAGATAATTTTTCGACTTTGCATTTAGCTCTGCCGAGAACCGGTAAGCCAAATTTGAGTCTTCTAATGTGTTTCCGGCAAGGCTCGATAACTCGACGCGGTATTCGTCATCTTTTTTGTTGATCACTAGTAGCTGCAAGTCGGTTCCCTGCTCGGCCTGCTTTTCAAGCAGAAGCGGTACAACGGTGCCATCGGTGCCGGAAACTTTAGGTGACAGCGTTGCCGCTGCAAAGCCGAGGGGCATTGTTGCCAACACCATCAACCCAGCCGAGATGCGAATTGCCGCTTTACGGTTCAAGGCAGCCAGTAAATGGATGCTAAGGGCGACTGCGACCAGACCGATAAACGCCGCCAAAGAATGACCGGTGGTAAACACCTGGGTAAACCCGGCGCGAGCAGAAAGTAGATCGGCTGGGAAACTCAACGCCTGAGTAACTGTGAGCAGCAGATACGAAAGCGCGCCGAACAGCGCGATGACGAGGGCCACTACCCAACGCTGAACCAAGAGCGCTCCGACCGAGAAAGCGATTAGAAGAGCGAGCGACCAGTGCGTCCAATTTTGCAGGTCGAAAAGCGAAGTAACCGCCGAACTATTGACCGTTATGCCGAGTGTTGGTTCGGCGAGTAGCGCCAACGGTTGGCCGACCACGAAAATTTGGTAGACGCTTAGCGGCAGATAAATTGCGGCCAATGGAAGAGGAATCCAGAAGAGATAGCCGAAGCGTCTGATCTTGGTAAACGCCACCAACGCGAGACCAACCAGCGACAAAATAGCCACCACGGGCGCTGCGGCTCCAATGATGGCGAGGAGGACCCCGGAAAGGCCGATCCACGACCAGGTTCTGGCGTCTGATCTAGCTGAACCGCGGCGACCGATTCCCGCGGCTCTCGCTACTGAGTAAACCAGCCAGGGAACCGTGATGGTGGCAACAATCGCTGGGTATTCACCAGCTCCGAGTGCCGATGCAAAAGCGGGCAACAGGGCGTAGACCAAGGCTCCGAGGTTTCGCTGCCAAGCCTTCGCGGTGAGTAGAGACAGTGCTTTCCAAGCGGTGATGAAAGCTAGAGCCTTGCCGGCCCAGACCAGGATCACCAGGCTCAGACTTGGAGACCAGAAGGTAAGCGACCCGAGAGTTAGCAAGACCCAGTTGAACGGATCGGATGGCCCGAAAAATCCTTGCCCAATTGGCTGCCAGCTTGCGCCGGCTCTGGCAAATAACTCAAACCAATTTCCGCTCAGCGGAATTGCCGAGCCACCGGTTAATGCTGGAGACAGCGGGAACAGTTTCCAAGAGAGAGCCAGCAACAAAATGGCGAGAATCCAGCCTCCGGCTTGTGCAAATGACTTGGAACGCTCTTCAAGCGGGGCTTCATGATCTCCGCGTTCGAAAGCTGCCAGCGAATTAGCTGACTCTTCTGCTTCTAAATCGGCGCGCTTGTGGGTCGATACCGTCGACCAGCTAGCTCGCAGGGATTTGAGTGAACGAAAACTTGCCTTTCCAGAATTGGCTCTGGAAAGAAGTCGCTTCGGAAGCGTGAAACTTCCCCAGAAACCAGCGCGAAGCTCAGACCAAATGTGTCCCGGTCTCTTCTGCGCCAAACGCCAGAAGACTCGGTAAAGAGTGATACCGGGCAAAACCAGCCAGTACAAAAGTGCCAATGGCAGTGGGTCATGAACCAGGTGAAGGTTTATGGCTGCGCGACGCATGGCAGTTTTGGTACTGCCGCCGAGCCAGCCGTTTTGGCGTTTGCCAGAGAGGCTCAGCCTGGCGTGAACCACCTTGGCCCGAGGCGCCACGACGACTCTGAAACCGTGACGTCTAATTCTGATCGACAGGTCGAAGTCGGTGGCTAGCGCCGGTGAGCGATTGTCAAAACCACCCACCAATTCATAGACGTCGCTTCGAACCATCATGCTCGAAGTGCTAACTGCAAACGAATCGACAACGTGGTCGTGCTGCGACTGGTCAAGCTGGCGGTTGATCGGGTTAATCGGTTCACCAAATGGTGACAGGGTCAGGCCGAGTTGGGTAATTGCTCTCGGATTTTCAGCCGAAAGTTGCATCGAACCAACCTGGGCGATCGTTTCGGAAACTGACACAGCATCTAGCAACTCGGCCAGTGAGTTGGTCTTGGGTTCACTGTCATCGTGAACCAACCAGAACCAGTGCTCTTCGCTGGGAGTAAGGCCTGCTGTTGCGGCAGAAACAATCTCCCCAAGTTTGGATTTTGAGGAGAGTTTTATCGAATGGGTTCCCAGTTCAATTGGGTTTTGCGAGGTGTCAACCACCACAATTCGGTCTGGCGAAACGGTTTGAGATTTGATCGAAGCCAGTGCCCGCTGTGCCAAAACCGACTCGTCGTGAACGACGAGAATTGCGGTTACCTGTTTGACCACGAGCTAACTCCTAGGAGTTATTACGCGCGCTTCTTTAGCTTGCGACGCTCGCGCTCCGAGAGACCGCCCCAGATGCCGAAGCGCTCGTCGTTAGCGAGTGCATATTCGAGGCATTGAGTCTTTACATCGCAGCCGGCGCAAATACGCTTGGCTTCGCGGGTCGATCCGCCTTTTTCAGGGAAGAACAGTTCAGGGTCGGTTTCGGCACATACTGCCTCGCCCTGCCAAGCCAAAGGATTGTCATCATCGGTTGCGTAAGCCCCCGCGACACCAAGGAATTGTGGATCAACAAACCAGTTTGCTGGTATTCCGTTTTCGTCTCGCATCTTCACCCAATCTATGTCCCCGGTTGAACTAACCGCGGTGTAATTACAATGATGTTATTACCAAATGCTGAATTTGCGAAATCGAACTCTAAACCGTTGCTTGAAGCCTGATTTGGACGCTTTGGTAGGCTAAACGGCATGACTGTATTACTCACCGGCGGCGCCGGATACATCGGCTCTCATGTGGCTCGTTTGCTGCAGCAGCGCGGTGAGAAACTGGTTGTCGTCGACGACATGTCGGAAGGAATTCGCAGCCGAATCGGCGATGCGGAATTAGTTCAGGTTGACCTCTCCGACTCGACCGCCGTTGACCTACTCACCGACATCTTCCGAACCCACTCCGTGACCGCTGTGATTCACCTGGCTGCGCGCAAAAAGGTTGGAGAGTCGGTAGAACGCCCCGACTGGTACGAGCTGCAAAATGTTGGCGGAATGAAAAACCTACTGGCTGCAATGAAACAGGCTGGTGTTGATCGCCTAGTCTTCTCTTCTTCAGCAGCTACCTACGGGGTGCCTGACGTGGATCAGGTCGATGAAGACTTCGAATGCAAGCCAATCAACCCATACGGTCAAACCAAACTCGACGGTGAACACCTGTCGCAGGCTGCTGCTAAGGAGTGGGGTCTCCGCCAGGTTAGCTTGCGTTACTTCAACGTGGCTGGCACCGGCTGGGCCGAGCTCATGGACACCCAAACTGCCAACCTTGTTCCAATCGTTTTCCAGTGCTTGGAACAAGGCATCTCGCCGAGAGTTTTCGGAAATGACTTCCCCACCCCAGACGGCAGCTGCGTTCGCGACTACGTGCACGTGCTGGATTTGGCGCAGGCACACCTCGCTGCCATCGACTACCTGTCGCGCGAAGATCGACCATTTGATGTATTCAATGTTGGAACCGGCGTTGGCTCTAGCGTGCTCGATGTAATCAACGAGGTGGCCAAGGTAAGCGGCTCAGAAATTAAGCCGATTATCGAACCTCGTCGAGCTGGCGACCCGGCCGCCTTGAAAGCCGACGTGAGCCGCATCAAGAACGTTTTGGGCTGGAGTGCTAAGCACGACCTTCACGACATCATTTCGTCGGTGTGGGAAGCTCAAAAAAAGTAAATGGAGCCCATCACAACCTCGATACGTGTGGTCGTCGACAGAAGTGTTGCCGGCTATAGAACTCGTTTCACCATTGCTTATTCGGCACTCTTTGTGTTGATGGGCGGCGACGCGGTTCGTTACGCGATCGGCTGGCTGGGCTGGGGCATTCTGCTTGGAGTCCTGTTTATCGGGGTTCTAGTGAGTTTCTTTCAATCTGAGTGGCTGGCAACCGTCAAACGGGTTCCCTGGCCTCTAGCAGGGTTGCTGGCGCTGATGCTGGTTGGTTCGATTTGGTCGAACTATCCACTGGTCAGTGCCGGGGCAGCTGTGGTTCAACTCGCGACCAGCGCCTT
Source organism: Actinomycetota bacterium (assembly GCA_041180065.1). Taxonomy (GTDB): domain Bacteria; phylum Actinomycetota; class Actinomycetes; order Actinomycetales; family Microbacteriaceae; genus Rhodoluna. The sequence continues at coordinate 25,662 of JBEGSI010000014.1, forward strand.
CGCCCTTTATCTCGCGGCGGCCTTTGACTGGCGCGAAATTCTTCGACTGTTTGGCAACACTCTGCGGGTTATCCTTTACGGCTCAGTTCTTTTCGAACTTTTTGCCGCATTGGTGATTAGAGGCCCAATCGAGCCATTCTTTCCAAACTATGACGGAGACCACCCGCCGGCGGTGGCGTTCTATTGGACTCAAGGCAATTTATTTACCGATGACCGCATTCAAGGCATTGTTGGCAACTCAAACATGCTGGCCTACATGGCGATGATTGCTTTGGTGGTGTTCGCTATCGAACGTGCCGCCAACACCACGGGACGCCTGGTGACGGTTTTTAGTTTTGCGGTTGCCGTTCCCATGTTGCTTCTAGCTCGTTCGGCAAGTATCGGATTTGCCCTGGTTGCAGTAATGGCAGCTGCCATAGTTTCGATTGCGGCCGAAGGTAAAACTCGCGAAGTTCGCCACCGCTATTACCGCATTGCCTGGGGTGTCATCGGCGTTGGAGCCCTGCTCGTTCTCACCTATCGAGCGCAAATCTTTAGCCTTATCGGAAAGTCGCCAGACATGACCGGGCGAACCAAGATCTGGAAGATAGTGCTCGAGCTTATTGACCAGCGGCCATTCCAAGGCTGGGGTTGGAGTTCCTACTGGGTTCCCTGGGTGGAGCCGTATCACGGCTTGGTGATCATCAACCATGTTCCCTATTTTCAGGCTCACAACGCTTTCCTAGACGTTTGGTTGCAACTCGGAATTGTAGGGCTTGGACTTTTCGTCCTGCTAATTGGAATGACTTTTGTGAAACTCTGGCGACTAGCGGTTCGTCACACTAGCCCGCTCTACCTTTGGCCAATCCTGGTGTTCGTTGGAATCGTGACGCAGAACCTTACCGAGAGTCGCATTTTGGTTGAAATCGGATGGGTGCTGTTGGTGTTGTTTGCGGTGAAGGTTGCTGAGCCGGCCGAGTCGCTTGAGCCGCTTGGACGAACCATGAAGCTATCGCGACTCAAGCGCCTGGCTAAACGCTAAGGAAGAATCAGAACCTGGCCGCGCTGAAGTACGTCGGTCGCTAAGTTGTTGAGTGTTCTCAAGATCGCTCGCGTGGTTTTGAATTTCACCGCAACCTTGTAAAGGGTGTCATTCGCGACAACTACATAACTAGTTGGATTTAGTTTTGGCATCGATGCAATCAACTCGCTGGAAACCAAGGCGGCCGGCGTTTGATTGCCAAGCATTGCAGTATATTCAGCCGGAGTTCTGATGGCTTTCAGTTTGCCACCGATCACCTTGTATTTGGCTGACCCATTCGCAACGAAAACTCCAACACGGGTGGTAGTTGGACGAAGCTTCTGACAGGTCTTGGCATCGAGAGCTTTTGCTGTTTTCGGCCACTGTGACGCGGTCGCCTGATCCAATAGCAGTGGCACTCCGCCGTCGACCAAGTAACTGTCGGCCCCGCAAGTAATCTTCTGCCAGTCGAGTGTTCCAGTTGTGTTGTAGCCGGTTAGGTCGGCTCTGGTGACCACCTTGAGTTTGGCTTTGGTAAATGCCGCTGCCGTAGCTGCGCTGACTCTCAGGCCTCTTGATAGGCCGTCGATGAGGTAGATGTTTCCAGATTCCTTGACCTTGACCACACTGGCCGGAGACAGCACCTTGTTGCCGGCTGTCAGCTGAGCGATTACGTATTTCGGCCAAATTTGCGCGATTCCGCCGGTGGTGAGCGGAAGCAACTTATTCGCCTCATCAGCGTCGAGGATGGTTCTAGCCTTCTGATCACCAATCAAAAACGACGTGGTGGCCGAGTTCGACTCGCGAACCACAAGCGGTGTGGTCAGAACTAAATTGGTGGCTGGATCGATTTTGTCGAGGATAACGTTTGGAAGAGTTGCCGGGGATGCCACGACGTTTTGGATGTCGGTTACTGCCTGTTTACCAGCCGCAGTCAGTAGGAAACCGCTCGATGCATTTTTGGCGAAGTTACTTAGTTTCACTCCAGCGCTCAGTTTCGCAACGGAAGCCGACGTGAGCGTTCCTGTGGATTTTGTAAATCTCCAAGTGGCAGCCGCTTTGACATCGTTGTATAGATCCGAGGACATCGGATAGTAAACGCCACTTATGTAGAGTCCGTAGTTGGAGCTTTCTGTCGTCTTGAAAATATTGTTGTCGGCGATAATCGGAGCGCCTAACGGAAGAGCTTTGAAGTGCAATGCCGAAAGTGCACTGAGCGCTGGTGGCGTGGGTGAGTGTGCGGTGAGGCTGGCGGAGTCTAGGATTTCACGACGGGTTCCGTTTTCGATGATGTAACTCAAACCGGTGGTTTTCACATAGGTGGTCACATAAGCCGTCGACGATCCGAGCGGATACTTCGACAGTTGCGAAGTGGTTAGGGTCGGTAGCGATGCGTAGTCGGTACCAGCACCAAAAGTGCTTGGCGAAATTGATTTGGCAGTCGCCACGTTCAGGATTCGATATTTTTTTGCGCCGAGCAAGAAGTAGTGAAGACCATCGGTGCTGTTCACCATTCTGGCCGGATCGGTCTTGGTTGGAATGGCGCTCAAGTATGCTGCTGGCACAACCCCTACGGCACTCAAGGTGGTGTAGCTCGAAAGGTCGGCATCGGTGACTGGGTGCTTGGCTAAGTAGTCGTCGACAAGATAGGTGGAACCACCGTTACTGGCTTTAATGAGTAGAGGTGATGGAAGCGTGGCCAACTGTGTGGTTGCAACTAGAACCGCCTTGGTTGCGTCGTAACCCATTGCACTGGCCTGACTCGGGGTCACCACGAATTTGTGCCCAGCGTTCACGTAATACGTTTTGATGTCGGATTTCAAAAGCGCACCGATGGTGTTACCCGAAGGGAACTTGGCTAGGTAATCAGCGGTTACCGTTGCGGTGCTACCGAATTTCGACATCGAGTTGAGCATTGCCGAGCTAATCACATTGTGTTTTGTAGCGGGACCCAGGTAATAGGTAGTTGAACTGCCGGAAGTTTTCATGAAGGCTGCGGTGGCGATCCGCGAAAGCTTCTCGGTGTCCACAACGGTTGCGGTATTCCAGTTGTGGCCGAGTGCAGATGCAATGGATTGACTGCCAATCGGAATCTTAAGGCCATCTTCGATGTCGAAACGATTCCCGCTGGAATCTTGAACGAGATTGGTTACTGGATTGGCAAGTGTGAAACCATTCAAAACCGTGTCTTGAATAACCGCGGTTGAGCCCAGTTTGCTCAGGGTCTTTAATAGTTCGGCATTGTTGATGAGCGCTCGAGTCGATCCGTTGAGCAAGAAAGTTTCGTCGGTGGTCGCTGACTTTCCAAACGTTAGGTCGCCGAAGTTGGAAATCTGAACATCGGTAAGCTGGGGAGCCGTCACCCAGTCGAGGCCGAGCGCCGTTGCCTGAGCAGAAGTCGCGATTTCGTATTTCAAACCAGAGGCAACCAAGTACCTTTTACCAGCAGCATCGGAAACCAGAGGCTTCAATTCACCGCCGTCGGTGAAGCTGGCGATGTAGTCTTCTGAAACCGTTCCGAGCGGGCCAAGCGGTTCAAAGTCTTTGACCATTGACTCGTTGGTAATCAAAAAGCGCTTGCTCGTGGTTTGATTCACCAAATAGGTCTGGCTCGTCGACGATTTCAATAGGTAACCGCCGGCAACTGGAGACCCGAACCAGGTCCAAAATTGTCGCCAGAAGTTTCGGTTTCCATAGGCGCTGCAGCTGTCGCCAGAACCCCACAGATTGTCGAGAGCAGCCTTGTTAGGCACGTATGGGGTGTAGTAGTAAAGGTTGGCAGTGGCCTGGCTCTTCAGCTTGAAACTCTTCTTACCGCAGGAGCTATTTGGGTTGTAACCCATGCTGATGTACTTGCCAGGCTTCAAATAGGTAAAGGATCCGCGGGGGTCGCCATACCAACGCAGCTGCCAGGCAGCGCGGTACAGTTGCCAAAACAAGCGTGATTTCGAATTCGAGTCTTGTCCGCAAATCTCCGGTGCCGAGTCTGGGCAGCCATAACCCATCGCGGCTTTGTACATATAGGTCGTGGGGTCGGCGGCGCTAATCAGCCCTTGTTCTTTCTGAAGGGTCACGATTAGAACTCGTGGGTTTATTTTGCAAGCAACCGCAACCTTGGCAATGATTTGAGCCGCGGTTTGGTTGGTTGAAGCAGGTACGTCGGCGCAAATTCGGTCGGAGTAGTTATGAAGCGAACCTCGGATGGCATAGGAACCAACCACGTCTTCGCGATAATTCTTGATGCACTTAGGACCACCGTCGTCATCGGTACAAGTCGCAACGCGAGCGTTCAAAAATTTCTGGATGTCGGCGGCGTCCATGGTTCCCCAGTCGAAGAACACGCTGTCGGAAATAATCCAACCAGGATCGAAGGTGCTGGCATTCAGAGCGTAGCTAGGTGCCTCGGTCGCGACAATTCCAGTAAGGCTCAAACTAAAAGTTAGGAGCCCTACTAAAACTTTGCGAAGTTTTGTGAACATTACTGAATGGTTATCGTTCCGCTTGAGGAAGTACCTGCCGAGGCGTCGGAAACGTAGGAAACCGTGTAGCTCAGGTTGCCGTCTTTAAAGCCAGTTAGAGGAATCGACATCGGGAAACACTGGGTGGAATTTACGTTCGATTCGGCATTCACGGTGATGGTTTGGGAAACCGACCCCTGCTTCACGACCAGGGTGCACTTGCCGTCGTCTTCCAAAATTTCGAGAGCTTCTGCGATTACGTCGACGGTGCCGTTTGCACGGAAAGCGGATGCGTCGATGATGTTGATTTCGGCTTTGTTCAGGTTCGGATCAACGGTTGGGGTCGGTGTTGGCGTGACGGTTGGAGTCGGCGTATCCGTTGGTGTTGGGGTGGGGGTCGGATTTGGATAGAAGATGCTGCAACCAGCGAGGGTAACGGACACGACCAAGGTAACGCCGGCAGTTAGTAACTTGTGCTTCATGTGCGTCCTCCAATTCCTAGGACTACCACTTCTAGCCTATTGGCGAGCAGCCCAAACAGCACTAGTGACTCGCTCCGAGGCACGCCCATCCTCGAGTGAGTTGAACTTTAGTTGCCAGTGTTTATAAGCACTCTGGAAGGTCTTGGCCGTTTCTGGGAGTTTTCCTAGAGTTTCTAAAACTTCGTCTGCCGTTTTCAAAATTGGACCCGGCGCCTCTGTTTCAAAGTCGAAGTAAAAACCTCGTTCGGCACGGTAGCGCTCGAGATCTGGAGCGAGGAAAAGGATAGGTTTACCAGTTACCGAGAAATCAAACATCACCGACGAATAATCGGTGATCAGAACATCGGCGGCTATGTATAGCTCGGTGATATCGGGATAGGAAGTGACATTGATGGCCGAACCGGTGCTCTTCGACGGCGTGGTGTTGGTGTGCCCGCGGAACATCATCTGCACTCCATCGGGGTAAACCATGTCAGGTTCAAGATAACTAACCGCTTCCCAGCTTCCGGTGACGGTTCGCTGGTAGTCACGCCAAGTGGGCGCATACAGCGCCAGAATGGTTTTCGAGTCGGTGACGCCTAGTTTTGCTCGAATCGCTTGGCGATCGGCAGCCGTGTGAGTTGTTAGCCGGTCGTTTCTGGGGTAGCCGGTTTCAAGAACTTCTCCGCTAAACCCAAAAGCGCGCGGCAGAACCTCACTGCAGAAAGGGTTAGGGCTAATTAGGTAATCCCAGGCTTCTGCCTCTCGGTCCATCAAATCTAGGTAACTCTTGGTGAGCTCTCCTTCTGGCAGGTCCTTCACCAACCGCTTGAGCGGGGTTCCGTGCCAGGTCTGCAAGTAGGTCTGCCCTTCGACCTTTTTGAAGTACCAAGGTAGTGCGGAGTTCGCGACCAGATACTCCGATGTGGCTAACGCCTCAAACCACGCCTTAGATTCAAACTTGACACCTACCGAACCGGCTGGAGCCGTTGAAGCGTCGTTGACAGTCCAGAGAAATGTGAGATCCGGGCGAACTTTTTGAAGCTGAAGAAAAATGTCGAGCGGGCTATCGCCAATCACTTTGCCGTTGAAGGCGTCGAACAAAACCGTGCCACGTTTTATGGGCAGCGCCCCTGGACGGTATTGAACCTTCTTCAGGTAGGCCAAACCTCGGCGACGAAGTGCCCCGAGAATTCGCCCTGGCGTATAGGCCTTCAGGTTCACTTGGTCACGCGGCTTCGGTCGATGGTCCCGGAAGCTCCGCGGAGATAGCCAATGATGAAACCGAATCCCCACGAGAGGTGCATCGTGGCCAGAGTAAGTGGAACCGGAGCCAGCCTCGAGTAAAAACCAACTGCAATGATGGCTGCGACATAAGAAAGCAGCGGAATCCAGCCGACAGCCAAACCGAAAGTCGCGAGCACATTTCCAATGACGAGGGCGATGACCAAGGCCGGCGGAATGAAGTAGCGCAGCGAGGTTCGAGCGAGATCGCGTTTGGTTAGGTCGCCACGCCAAACCCCAGTCGAGTAAAACTGTTTTACCAAACCAGTCCAACTGGATCGTGGCCAGTAGGTAACCGAAAGTTCTGGACTGAACCAGACCAGCGAACCACTGGCTTTAATGCGCTGGGCAAGATCCCAGTCTTCTCCTCGGATGATGCTTTCGTCGTAACCTCCGACGCGGTCCAGGGCGCTCTTACGGAAGATTCCCAGGTAAGCGCTTTCCGCTTCTCCTGCGGCACCGCCAACGTGATACGTGGCTCCACCCAAGCCAAAGCGGCTGGTGTAAGCCCATGCCACCGCTCGTTGGAACAGGGTTTTGCCTTTGGCCGCCATTACGCCACCGAGGAGGTCGGCACCGGTTTCGTTCAGAATCTCGATTCCGCGGGCAATGTAGTTGGCGGCTGGCTCGCTGTGGGCGTCGATGCGCACGATGTATTCGTGCTTGGACTGCGCGATACAAAGATTCATGCCAACCGTGGTTAGCCCGCGAGGGTTTGGAACCAAACGAATGCGCGAATCGGATTTAGCCAGCTTGGCAGCAACCTGATCGGTTCCGTCGGTTGATGGGCCCAGGGCAATTAGAAGTTCGCCGTCGAAGTTTTGGGCCAGAACCGAGGCCACGGCATCGGCTAGGTGGTGCTCTTCATTTAGCACCGGCATGATTACCGAAACCTTAGGCGCTTTGCTTGCCATGGTCTAGTCGATTGTGGTTGAGCCGACGAATTTGTTGTAGGCGTTGATGACCTTTTTCGGGTCGCCGTCCATTCGCAGCTCACCCTTTTCAATCCAGATAACGCGGGTGCAGGTGTCGAGAATCGACTTCATGCTGTGACTAACCAGGAACACGGTTCCGGCGTTCTGGTGAAGCTCTCGCATGCGTGCCTCGGCACGGTTGCGGAACTCTTGGTCGCCAACAGCAAGAGCTTCGTCGATGATCAGGATGTCGTGATCTTTAGAAGCCGCGATGGCGAAACGAAGACGAGCCGACATACCTGATGAGTAGGTGCGCATTGGATAGCTAACGAACTCTTCGAGACCGGCGAACGACGCAATCGAATCGACGCGCGAATTAATTTCTTGTTTGTCGAAGCCCATTGCCAAGCCACCGAGCAAAATATTTTTCTCACCTGAAAGATCTGGCAACAGAACCGCGCCAACACCGAGCAGCGTTGGTCGGGCGAAAGCGTAGATGGCTCCATCGCTCAGCGGGGTTAGGCCTGCGAGTGCTCGCATAAGAGATGACTTACCGGAACCATTGCTACCGATAATGCCAACCGATTCACCCTCGTAGATGGTGAAAGTGACACCCTTGATGGCGTGCACTTCGCGAACTTCCATCTTTTTGGAAAGTAAGCCCCCGCCACGCAAACCTCTTGTGGCGCGGCGACCGGAAGCCAAAACCTTGTAAACAATGTGAGCGTCGTCGACTACAACCACCGGGTTGCGTGTCTCAGCCTGCTTAGTCTTCGCGGCCATAACGCTCCTCCGCACTCCAGAAGAAAATTAGCCCGAGCACTGCCAAGCTGAATGACCAAATGATTACGGCTATCCACTCTTCCACGCGCACCTGGTAGCCCGTCACTAGGTAACCGCGGGCAAGGTTCAGGAAGTCGAAGATTGGGTTGAACTGAATCAGCTTGGCCCAGATGCTGTTTGGGTCGCTGAAGATTTTTTCAAGCGAGAAGAAAACACCGCTGACATAAAACATGATTCGGGTGATAAACGGAACCAGTTTGTTGAGGTCTTGAACGTGAACGGTCACACGAGCCATGATCATCGCCAAACCGAAGTTGAAGACAAACATGAGAGCGATCAACGGAATCATCATTAGCCAGCCAACGGTGATGCTGCCAAAACCTTGAACCACAATCAGAATCACGGCGAGCACCAGAAGCTGAGGAAAGAGCGCGATGGTTTGCGACATCACCACGGAAAGAGGCAGTAGGACACGTGGAAAGCTCAGGCTTCGAACCAAACCGGCACGGTTCACAATCGAACCGGCACCGTTGGTGAAGGATCCCTGAACATAGCTAAATAGAAAAACGCCGGTAAACAAAAATGGAAGGAAGTTATCCGGCTTACTGGCACCGAGAATCAAACCAAAAATCAAACCGTAGGTTGCGGCTTGAATGGTTGGCAGCAGAATGTTCCACCAGCTACCCAAACGGCTCTTAGCGTTCGAGGCTTCGTTTCCGTAACTGGCCAACGTGTAGGCAAAATCAATTCTGGTTAGCGCTTCGCGAACGTAGCGAATCAAACCAGGACGGGCGCCTACTTTCTTCAATCCGTGCGAAAGCGCGTACTCTTCGGTACTCATATGCTCTCCACTCTGGTCGATTGGTTCTTCAAGAAGTTTAGTTGTTACTTATTTTGGGCAATGATTTTTGCCACGTCAGCCTGGATTTTTGGATAGTCAGGATTTCCGGGGTGATAGCCCTTTTCCGGAACCAAATCGAGCACTTTGAAGCCGCGCTTTTTGGCCTTGTTTGCCAAATCAAGATAGGTCGGCAACATGTCTTTCGGAATGTCGGTCTTGATGAGCGACTTTCCAGCCGCTGCAACTTCCTGGAAGCGAGTGAAAATAACCGTTGGGCTCACCTGCTTCAAGATTGCTGCTTGCACTTCTTTCTGTCGACGCATGCGGTCGAAGTCGGAGGTGGTGTGGCGCGAACGCGCGTACCAAAGTGCCGTGTAACCGTTCATGTGCTGGTTGTCGCCAGCTTCGATCCAGGCTCTGGCATCCGAACCGTCATCGAGCTGGCCGCCGATTGGTAGGCGCTGTTTCACGTCGATGGTTACTCCGCCGAGGGCATCGACCAGCTTGGTTACAGCGTGCATTTCTACCATCACGTAACTGGTGATCTTGAGACCGGTGACACCCTCAACGGCGTCTTTGGTGGCTTCAACCCCAGCGGTCGAACCCTGCTTCTCGGCGTCAGGGTAAAGGTCTTGGTGGCTGTCCATCACGTTTTTGTAGATCGCATTGATCAGACATTCGTTCAAGCAGTTCCAGCCGTTTGGATAAACCTTCCAAAGTGGCGAATCGGCACTGAACGGCACTTTTTCCAGTCCGCGAGGAATTCCGATCACAGCTACCTTGCCGGTTGCAGCGCTCACGCTAAAAACCGAAATGCTGTCGGGACGAACGCCAAAACGGTCGGAGCCGGCGTCGGAGCCCATCACCAGGATGTTGTAACGGCCGTCGACCGGCTGTGTGCTGCCACCCTGGTTGAAGATCGAGCCAATCGCCGAAGCGCTGGCGGTTGAAACGTTTCCGGCATAAACAATCGAACTGGTTCCAAAAATACCGACAGCCAGAAACGACCCGAGTAGATACCAGCGAGATCGACCAACGATTCGACCAAGTTGGGACAAACGAAGTGCGTCGAGCATTACCAGCGCGAAGATCGCCGCGAAGAACCAGAGATACCAGCCAAGGATCGTGGTGATAAATGGCACTGTTACTAGACCAACCAGCCAGTTTTTATTGATCAGAAAAATGATGGTTCCGAGGATTAGTAGCCCTAGGTTCGCGAGTGAGAATCGCATTGCGAAGCGCCCTAGTTTGCGGTTTCCGCCAAGAAGCTGTGCGGTCCCCGGAAAGAGTGTTCCGAGAATCAAAAGCCACCAGGCGCGTTTGCGTAACTGGTTACTGTCGGCTCGCTCTAGGTCGCGGAACGGGCTCCTGCGCTGACCTAAATTTGAGATTTTAGTTTCTCGTTCTTTTCGGCGACGGCAGTTTTAAGTGCGTCGGTGAATGCCTGAAGCTTCACCGAAAGTTGTTCGTCGAACGAACCGAGAATACGTGCGGCCAAAATTCCGGCGTTGCGTGCACCACCAATTGAAACCGTGGCCACTGGAATCCCCGCAGGCATTTGAACGATGGAGAGAAGCGAGTCGAGGCCATCAAGTTTGGCAAGTGGAACTGGAACTCCGACCACCGGCAGTGTGGTGACCGAGGCGAGCATGCCTGGTAGGTGCGCTGCACCACCGGCTCCGGCGATGATTACCTTAATGCCGCGGCCGGCTGCAGCTTTACCCCACTCGATCATGCGTTCTGGGGTTCGATGAGCCGAGAGGACTTCAACCTCGAAACCGATGCCGAATTCTTTAAGTGCTTCAACGGCGTCGGACATTACGGTCCAGTCGGAATCAGATCCCATAACTACGCCAACAAGAGGTGTGCTCATGGGACTAATTTTAGGCGGGGCTTTGCCTCTAGCCCTTTAGGCACACGCTAGCGGCGGCCTTGGCGTCAGCCAGCACGGCATCCGCATCGGCTCCGACAACAGTGACGTGTCCCATCTTGCGACCCTTGCGAGCCGACTTACCGTAGGTGTGAAACTTTGCGCTCGGGTGGGCGGCTAGCGCGCGTGGATACGAGGAAACGAAATCATTCAAGTCATCAACACCCAGGAGATTGATCATCACGCTGTGGGGTGCGGTGGCTTCGGTAGAACCGAGCGGAAGGTCGAGCACGGCACGAAGGTGCTGTTCAAACTGGCTGGTGGTCGATCCCTCAATACTGAAGTGCCCCGAGTTGTGGGGGCGCATTGCTAACTCGTTGATAAAAAGTTGGCCGTCAGCGGTTTCAAACATTTCCACCGCAAGCACTCCGGTCACGCCAAGGCCGTCGGCTACGGTTTTTGCAATTTGAGCGGCCACCTCCAAAGTTTCATCCTTGGCGCCGGGAGCAGGCGCGAGCACCTCCGAGCAAACACCATCGAGCTGCACGGTTTGCACAAGCGGCCAAGCCTTTAGTTCACCGCTTGGTCGGCGAGCCACAAGCTGAGCCAGCTCACGCACAAACTGAACTTTCTGCTCGGCCAACAGGGAACCACCGAAGTCATTGATGTTGGACAGCCAATCCTGCGCTTCGGCTGCGGAACGGACCACGGCAACACCTTTGCCGTCATAGCCACCAATTGGGGTTTTGAGGATTGCGACCCCACCATTCTGCGAAATAAATTTGTCGAGCTCAGGCGCGGTTTTGATTTCCGCCCACGCCGGCATCGGTAATCCAAGTTCGCTTAAACGCTCACGCATGCGCAGCTTGTTTTGAGCGAAACGCAACGCCTTCGGTGAAGGTTGAATCGAAACCCCTTCGGCCTCCAAGGTTTCCAAAACGCTGAGCGGCACGTGTTCGTGGTCGAAGGTAATCACATCGACGGTTTTGGCAAACTCTCGCACCTGATCCACCTGGGTGTAGTCACCAACCTGAGTGGTTGCCAGCTCGGCCGAAGAGCCGGTGCTTTCCGAAAATACTTTGAGGTCGATTCCTAGTGCAATCGCCGGAGGTGTCATCATTCGGGCCAGCTGCCCACCGCCAATAACGCCTACTCGAAAAGTCATGACCCTATTTTCCCATGAAGTAAGGCAACCAGTTCCGCCACGATCGCTTTCTGGTTAGCGTAGCCGCGTAGGAAAAGTTCGGAGTCGTCTTTGGTGGTGATTACGATTCCTCGCATCGTCGAATGATTTATCGCGGCGATTTCCGTCCAAGCGATTTCTCTTCTTCTAGATGAGCCAAAACCTCGAGAGACAAACAACCCCGACGACTTCACATCAACAAAAGTTGCCGAAAATTTCAGCGACGGGATCAGCCACAGGACGAGTGCGGTCACCGCGCCAGACGCCCAGATCGTGTAACGCAGCCAGTCGGCTAGTTCGTAGACCGAAAAGAAACTGGTGACGCCGCTGATCAACGCCAACCAGATAAGAGGAAAGGTTAGGCGTGACAAACGAGGACGGAGGCGTGCGTAATGGTTCACGATTTAATTGTGTCGCAGGTGCTGGATGTCGGCGGCAGACACAGCCAAGAGCTGCGTCTCTCCAGGCACTGAAACCAAGAGGCGGCCTGAATCGTCGAGGCCAGTTGCAAGGCCTACCTGTTCGCTGCCATCGGGGAAAATCACCCGAACGGTTTGACCAATTGTTGAACATTCGGTTCTCACGATTTCCGGCACCGAATCGAACTCGTTGAGCAAATCAGCGAGCGAGTTTAGATACGAGTTCAAGAATTCATCAGGAGAAATAGTTGAGCCCTCGAGCAAAAGTGAGGTCGCCGATTCGATGGGCAGTTCGTGTTTCTCCAACGTTAGGTTTACCCCGGCACCGATAACGACCCCGGTAGCACCAGGCAGTAATTCGCTCAGGATTCCCGAAATCTTTTGTCCAGCTACCTGCACATCATTGGGCCACTTCAAACCGACATTGGAATTCAAAAGCGCCTGTGACACCGCCCGACGCATCGCCACACCGGCAACAAGAGGTAGCCAGCCGAAGTTTTCCGGAGCCCATCCAAACGGTCGAACCAGAACCGAGATTGAAAGCGACTTGCCGGCTGGCGAAACCCACTCTCGGCCGGTACGCCCGCGTCCGGCGGTTTGCGAGCCGGCAACCAACACGCTCAGGTGCGGGTATGCGGAAGGTTTAGCGGTTGCCTCGGCCACCAAATCGGTGTTGGTCGAGCCGGTTTGTTCCACATATTCGAAACGTTTCACCGTTTGCGCGCTTTTGAAAAAGTCCATTGGCACAATCGTAATCAGCGAATCAGGTTGTATCGTTACTTCATGACTGCCGACAAGCCAGACTACTCAACCACCGCGGGAAAACTAGCTGATCTGCGCGAGCGCTACCACCAGGCGGTTCACGCCAGTGGCGATGCCGCAATCGAAAAGCAACACGCAAAGGGTAAGAAGACCGCCCGCGAGCGCATTGAGATGCTGCTCGACCCAGGTTCATTCGTTGAACTAGACGAGTTTGTGCGTCACCGCTCGACCGCCTTCGGCATGGAAAAGAACCGTCCTTACGGCGATGCTGTGGTCACCGGCGTGGGAACCATTCAGGGTCGTCAGGTTGCACTCTTTTCACAGGACTTCACCATCTTCGGTGGCTCACTCGGTGAAGCCGCTGGAAACAAGATCATCAAGGTAATGGACCTAGCAATCGCCACCGGCGTACCACTCATCGGAATTCTCGACTCGGGAGGCGCTCGCATCCAAGAGGGTGTAATCGCTCTGGGTAAGTACGGCGAAATTTTCAAGCGCAACACCATGGCTTCTGGAGTAATCCCCCAGATCTCCCTAATCATGGGTCCAGCTGCGGGTGGAGCGGTTTACTCTCCTGCCCTAACCGACTTCGTGATCATGGTTGATAAAACCTCGAACATGTTCGTTACCGGCCCAGACGTAATCAAGACCGTTACCGGCGAAGACGTTGGCATGGAAGAGCTGGGTGGCGCACTCACTCACAATAAGACTTCAGGTGTGGCTCACTACCTCGCTTCAGATGAAGACGACGCCATCGACTACTGCCGAAACCTGCTCAGCTACCTTCCTGAAAACAACCTCAGCGAAACCGTGGTTTACGAGGGTGCCGGGGAGCTCGAAATCACCGAAGCCGACCGCGCGCTCGATGTGGTTATTCCAGACTCGCCTAACCAGCCATACAACATGCAGGAAATCATCGAGTCGATTGTCGACGGAAACGAATTCCTAGAAGTTCAGCCGTTGTTCGCACCAAACATCTTGATTGGTTTTGCCCGCGTCGACGGACGCAGCGTTGGCATCGTTGCAAACCAGCCGTCACAGATGGCTGGAACGCTGAACATTGAGGCCGGCGAAAAAGCAGCTCGCTTTGTGCGATTCTGCGACGCCTTCTCGATCCCAATCCTGACCCTGGTCGACGTACCTGGCTACCTACCTGGCACCGACCAGGAGTGGGCCGGCGTCATTCGTCGCGGAGCTAAGTTGCTTTACGCATATGCAGAGGCAACCGTTCCGCTAGTCACCGTAATCACCCGCAAGGCCTACGGAGGCGCCTACATCGTGATGGGCTCAAAACAGCTCGGAGCCGACATCAACCTGGCTTGGCCAACCGCCGAAATCGCGGTGATGGGTGGTCAGGGTGCTGTGAACATTTTGTTCCGCAACGAAATCAAGGCCGCCGAAGAATCGGGTCAGGATGTTGCTGCGGTACGCGCCAAACTGGCCGCCGAGTACACCTACAACGTTGCCAGCCCGTTCCTGGCTGCCGAGCGCGGCGAGCTAGACGGAATCATTGAGCCTGCTGCCACCCGCATCGAGGTAATCAAGTCTCTTCGAGCACTTCGCACCAAGCGCGCTAGCTTGCCTCCAAAGAAGCACGGAAACATTCCGCTGTAATGAGTGAGCAGGAAGAAGTTCAACAAGCACTCAAGGTGGTGCGTGGCAACCCAACCGATGCCGAACTCGCCACCGTGATTGCGGTTCTGAATGCTGCCATCAACGATGCCGAAGCAGCTAAGGCCAGAGCGCCAAAGGCATTCCGTTCCACTTGGGGTCGAAACACGGCCATCTTGCGAGGAAGCCTAACCCCGGGTTTTGGCCAGTGGTCGGCTAGCACCAGACCAGGACTGGACTAACCCCCTATCCCCCTATCCCCCTATCCCCCAAAGTGTGGACACGGATTCGTTAGGTATCCCCACTTTCCAACGACATACTTATGTCAAGGAATCCAACGAGGCATGGGGCTCGGGATTTCGGGGGAGAGTCTGAATACAGACTTCGGGGGAAATGGCCGGTGAAGAAATTCACCGGCTTCCCTAATTTAAAACTTGAGCCAGAGGTCTGGTGCTTGCGTTCCCGGCCTAGTTGCCATGATGGTAACTAGCCACTTTTCACCTCGCGGAGATCGAACCACAACTTTGCCAGAACTGACCGAGTTCAGCGCAGCCACAACTTTTTCCAAAATGTGCTCCAGCTGTTCGTCGCGAACGTCGCTCAGCCCACCTTCGTCGAGGATCAAAACTTCCACTCCCCTGTCTCTGGCATCGGAGGCAGCCTGACGAACACTGTCGTTCAGTAGGTAGCGTCCGCGTATATCATCACGAAGACCTGCCTCAAGCTGGAGCAAGGTTTCCTTGTACTCTTCGGAAACGTTGCCTTTGTTGGCTGCGATAAAACT
Organism: Actinomycetota bacterium; assembly: GCA_041180065.1. Lineage (GTDB taxonomy): Bacteria > Actinomycetota > Actinomycetes > Actinomycetales > Microbacteriaceae > Rhodoluna. The sequence continues at coordinate 41,032 of JBEGSI010000014.1, forward strand.
CAGCGAGGGTAGCGCTCGCTCCAGAACGTTCTGCAGGCGGATTCGACGCTCTTGGCCAGCAGCCTCCGAACGAATGATGGCCTCGGCAGCAGCAATCTCCGATTCTTGTAATTCGATGACTTCGCGATCGGCGCGCCTTAGAGCAAACGCTGTGGCCGAAGCTGCTGCAATCAAGATCACCATGCCCTCGATACCAACTTCACCCAAACGAGCCAGGCCGTCTTCCATGACTACGAGCCAGGCAACCCCAAAGGCCGCCAGCCACGCCTGAATCGCTTGACCTCTGGCTGCCAAGACTCCCAAAAGCGCTGACATTCCGCCTACGTACCAGGTTGAATAAGGGTCGGTGTGTCCAGGGTTCAAACCAAGGTGAGCCACCCAAACTGTGGAGACGCCTCCGAGGGCAACTAGGGAACCGTAGAGTCTGCCGATGGCCAGGCCTCGGCTGGCTACCACCGAAAGCACAAGGGATCCTAAATAAATAAAAATCGAAAGCGTCAGGATGTAAAGATTCTCATAACTTCGCCAGGCTGCGATTCCGAGAATCGAGTGATAGAGACCAAACAAAATCGATACGAGGGCTAGTAGCCAGCGGGGAGCTTTAAGCATTTGGGCTCCACTTCAGAATTACGGTCGCACCTTTTCTTGGTGATGAGGCAATTCTCACCTCTGCCCCGACCGCAGTGGCACGGCGTCGAATCGAATTCTTGATTCCGAATCGGTTCTTTGGAATCTTAGATTCCCAGAAACCTTTACCGTCATCCTTGACTACGATTTTTAGTCCGTGGTGATCCGCCTTGAGGCGAACCTGTCTAGTGGCTTTGTTGCCGGCGTGCTGCATCGAGTTGGTCATTGCTTGAACCGTGGCGTCGGCCAGGGCAATTCCAACCGAAATCGGAATCATGAAGTCGAGATCCTTGGTGATGCTCAGTTCTACCTCTGGATAGCCGCGTTTCAAGCTGGCTGACAGTGAGTCGATTAGCGAGATCACGGAAATTTCCTGCAAATCACCGGTCTCACCGCTGGCGGCAGCTTGCAAACGCTCGACAGCGACTCTGGCGCTCTCAGCAGCCATAGCTTTGCGTTCGGGAGAGTCGGCATTTGCTGCCAGTAGCAAAGTCGTTAGCACCTGATCATGAACCAACTCGTCAAGTTTCTGTCGTTCTAACTCGGTGGCGTCGATCTCTGCTCGCCTTGCAGCGGTTTCGGCCACCGCATCGTTTTGCGCGTCAAGTTCAACAGCAGCTGCCCGCAGCAACAACACCAGCGCCTGAACCGCAAGTGCGTAAAGCGAAATGTAGGTGGCGTCGAGAGTGGCTGAACCGACATCGGCATGCCCACCGGCAGGCTGGAGCCTCAGGAAGAAGTAGCTGAGGGGCACGAAACCCAAATAAACAAACGACCACCATTTTGGTAGATACATGGTCATGGCGATAGTGGCGGTGCCCGTCCACCACCAAATCCAAGCTCGGTAGTCATCTGGATACTCGGTGACACTCGCCACCGACAAGGGGTATAGGGCAAAAGCCACTACATACGCGGCTCCGTGAAGTAGGTAAACGTTGGTGTTTGCCGAGCCAAACCAAAAAGTGAAAATTGCCGAAAATTGCGCCGCCAAAATCAAGCCGAGGCCAACCAGTAAATAGGTTGAATCTCCGAATTTCAGATGGGGAATCGCCACCAGGAAGAGTTGAACCAAAGACATGGCCGTGGCAGCCAATGAGAAGACACGTCCGATAACTCGCTCAATGCGAGCCTTTGCAAACGTCGACGGAGCACGAAGGCTACTCACTGTCGTCAACGATTCCGTCTTCAATGGCGCGCTTCAAAAAGTCGGTCTTGTCGGTAACCGGACGACCAACATCGGCGTATTTGGTTCGCACGCGATCGATGTGTTCTTTCACAGTGCTTTGAGCAATGTGTAGCTCGAAAGCGATTTGCTTCTGGGTGTAGCCGGAGGCGTAAAGCGATAACACCTCTCGCTCTCTAGGAGAAAGCTTGGCATCTTTGAACTCAACGTCGGAGTCAATGGCAGCCGTCGTTTGTAAGTTATTGATTAGAACTCCGTGAGCCACGTAGTAGATAGTCTGCGCCAGCTTCTCTAAGCCGGCCGATTTGGTAACTAGAGCTGCTGCTCCGGCCTGAAGAGCATCTTGGTTTCTCTTGGCTTTGTCGCCAATCGAGAACACCAAAACCTGAATGTCTCGCTCAACAAAGGCACGCACATTGTCGTAAACGCTAGAGCCATCGGCGAGCGAAAGGTCGAGCACCGCAACCTGCGGAACACGATCTTCCAGCGCCTCAAAACATTCGGTAACCGTGGGTGCTTGCGCCAAAAGCTCAAAGTTGAATCTCTGACAAATCGCCTCAAAACCGAACCGGATGGCATCGTGGTCATCAACGATGCTTACGGTTACGGTGTCTTGAAATAAGACGGGCGTCTCGGTCATTTTCGAACGAGGCTCGCAATCGTTTCCACGTGGTGAGTGTGTGGGAACAGGTCGAACGCACGAATCCCAACCAGATCGTAAGTTTCCATAAGAGTCTTTAGGTCACGAGCCAGAGCGACCGGGTCACAGGCAACATACACAATGTGCTTCGGTGCAAGTTTCATGAGCTGCCCAACCACCTTGGCACCCGCACCAGAACGAGGTGGGTCCAGAACCACAGTGGCTTCGCCGGTTTCATCTTTGTGAGGCGCGAGGAAACGCTCAACTGGTTCACAGACCGCCTTGACGTTCGGCAGGTCCTTCAGATTCAAAGTTGCATCCGCGGTTGCTTGCTTGAATGATTCAACCGTGGTCATGCGCAAGCTCTCACCGAACTTCGCGGCGATAGTTCCGGTAAACAAGCCAACCCCACCGTAAAGATCAAGGTTGTTGGCATCAAGTTTTAGAACGCCAGCTTTTTCAATGAAGTTGTTTACCGCAGAAGTAAGAACATCCGGAGCCTTGCGGTGAACCTGCCAAAAACCGCCACCGGTGATTCGGAAGGTGCGCCCGCCGGCGCGCTCGATAAGTCGTTCGTCGCCCTGAAGTTTTTTGTCGATCAGCCACTGCACCTGGCCGGTGCTTGAGGCCATCACTTCGATCTTGTCCACGCTCTGGTAGTTCTTGTGGTGGAACTCCATCTCTTGGATGTCTTCGGTTGCCAACGGCAAAGTCTTAACTCGAACCACTTCGTGGCTGCGCTCACGGTAAGGACCAACGAAACCCTGCTCGTCGACGTGCAATTGAATACGAGTGCGGTAGCCAAGACCATTCTTTTCGTCGTCGCCAGGAGCTGCCTCAACCTCAACGCGCTGCTTTAAACCGGCAAATCGATCAAGGGCTTCCTCTAAAACATCTGCCTTTAGTTCGCGCTGACGTTCAAGTTTGATGTGACCAAATTCAGCACCGCCAGCACCGCCAACTCCAGCTTCCTTCCAAAAGTGGGTAACGCGGTCAGGTGATGCCTGAAGAATTTCAATCGGTTCGGCGCGGCAAAAACCCTTGCCGGCGTCTTCGAAAACACGAACCTTGACCTGTTCTCCGGGTAGCACGTGAGACACGAACACCACACGGCCTTCATGACGCGCCACAAAGATGCCGCCGTGCGCCACTTTTTCAATTGCCACTTCAAACGAGCGGCCTACCCAAGATTCAGTCTTATTCACCTCTCAAGTGTGCCAGAATCTAGGCGTGACTCGCCTTGTTCTAGCATCAACTTCTCCAGCACGTCTTTCCTTGCTTCGCGCTGGAGGCATTGAGCCGATCACAATTTCTCCTGGTGTCGATGAAGAAGCAGTAGCTGCACGAGCCGAATCGATGGGCCTGATTGGCTCATCCCAAGACCTCGTGTTGCTGTTGGCGAAGGCAAAAGCCGAAGCCGTGGTTAGCCACCCCGACGCCCAAAACGCAATCATCATCGGCTGCGATTCAGCGCTTGAGTTTGGCGGGAAGACTCTGGGGAAGCCGCACGAGCCTGAAGTTGCCAAGGCAAGATGGCGGGAACTTCGTGGAAACTCTGGCACTCTCCACTCTGGTCACTGGCTCATCGACAATCGAACCGGGGCCACAATGCCACCGGCCACCGGCAAAACCTCTTCAACCACCGTGCACTTCGCCAACATCTCCGACCGGGAAATCGACGCCTATGTGGCGACCGGCGAACCACTAAAAGTGGCGGGGGCGTTCACCGTCGACGGCCTGGGCGGAGCCTTTCTCTCCAAGATCGAGGGAGATACCCACACCGTTATCGGCCTTTCGCTGCCGACACTTCGCGAACTCAGCCAGGTTCTTGGCGTTGAATATCCGAGTTACTGGAACCGCTAAAACCCCCTACAAACGAATAGGCTTGTCTGCATGACGACACGAAGAATTACGAAGGTCCTCATTGCCAACCGCGGTGAGATTGCAGTGCGAATTGCTCGCGCAGCCAAGGATGCCGGTATCGGCTCGGTAGCGGTTTACGCCGACCAAGACCGCGACGCCCTTCACGTGAAAGTAGCCGACGAGGCTTACGCACTAAACGGCACCTCTTCGGCAGAGACCTACCTAGTCATCGACAAAATTTTGAAGATTGCCCGTGAATCTGGCGCCAACGCAATTCACCCTGGCTATGGTTTCCTGGCTGAAAACGCCGAGTTCGCTCGCGAAGTTATCAAAGCCGGCATCATCTGGATCGGCCCAAGCCCTGAGGCCATTGAACGTCTTGGCGACAAGGTTTCAGCGCGTCACGTTGCAGAAAAGGTTGGCGCTCCGCTAGCCCCTGGAACCATCAACCCGGTTGAAGGCGCTCAGGAAGTTTTGGACTTCGTGAAGATTCACGGTCTGCCGGTTGCCATCAAGGCTGCGTTCGGTGGCGGTGGCCGAGGTATTAAGGTTGCCTACCAGCAAGAAGAAGTGGCCGAGCTATTCGAATCAGCTACGCGTGAAGCCATCGCAGCTTTTGGTCGCGGTGAATGCTTTGTTGAGAAGTACCTAGAGAAGCCTCGTCACGTTGAGACGCAGTGTCTCGCCGACGAGCACGGCAACGTAGTCGTAGTCTCAACCCGAGACTGCTCACTGCAACGTCGCCACCAGAAGCTGGTTGAAGAAGCTCCGGCTCCGTTCCTAACCGACGACCAGGTCAAACGTCTTTACGATTCATCGAAGGCAATCTTGAAAGAGGTTGGCTACGTTGGCGCCGGAACCTGTGAATTCCTTGTTGCCCAAGACGGCACCATCTCATTCCTCGAAGTAAACACCCGCCTTCAGGTTGAGCACCCGGTTTCGGAAGAAGTCACCGGCCTCGACCTTGTTCGCGAGCAGTTCCGTTTGGCCGAAGGTGGCAAGCTCGACTATGCCGACCCTGAGGTTCGCGGCCACTCATTCGAATTCCGCATCAACGGCGAAGACGCCGGCAAAAACTTCATGCCTGCACCTGGCCCAGTTCACGTGTTCAAAGCCCCTGGTGGCCCTGGTGTGCGCGTTGACACCGGTGTACAGTCGGGCGACGTTATCTCTGGTTCGTTCGACTCGATGGTTGCGAAGCTAATCGTGACTGGCAAGAACCGCGAAGAAGCTCTAGCTCGTTCACGTCGCGCGCTAGCCGAGATGGAAGTTCACGGACTACCAACAGTGCTTCCGTTCCACGAAAAAATTGTCAACGACCCAGCCTTCATCGGATCAAACGGAAAATTTGGCATCTACACCCGCTGGATCGAAACCGAATTCGTCAATGACATTCCTGCTTGGAATGGGATTTCCGATGTGCCTGGCGAAGGCAGCCCACGCAACAACGTTGTGGTTGAGGTTAACGGCAAGCGCATCGAAGTTTCACTTCCAGCACACCTTGGCGGATCTGCGCCAACCGCAACCGCCGGTGCAGCACCTAAGCGTAAGAGTCACGCCGCAGCCGGAACCGGCAAGAGCGGCAAGTCGGTTGTTGCCGACATGCAGTCGAGTGTTGTGAAGATTGCAGTTGCCGAAGGCGAAGTAGTTGAAGTTGGCCAGACCATCATCGTTTTAGAGGCGATGAAGATGGAACAGCCAATCAAGGCTCACAAGGCGGGAACAATTGCCAACATCAAGGCGGAGGTTGGAACCACCGTTCCGGCTGGAACCCACCTGATGGACATCGAAGACTAAAAACTTAGACGTTTGGTCGGTGTAGCGCACGCGCTGCTTCGGTAACCGAAGCCGACATCGATGGGTAAACCGCGAAGGTCTTAGCCACCTGGTCAACGTTTAGGCGGTTTTCTACCGCGAGCGCAATTGGGTAGATTAATTCACTGGCTCTAGGGGCAACCACAACGCCGCCGATTACGGTTCCAGATCCTGCTGAGCAGAACAACTTCACGAAGCCGTCCTGGATGCCGGCAATCTTTGCTCTAGGGTTTACGTCAGCCATCACCTTGTAGATGGAGCCATCGACGAGGCCTTCTTCGATAGCCTTCTGTGACCAACCAACCGAAGCGATTTCCGGGTTGGTGAAAACGTTTGATGCCACGTTGCGAAGTTCGGTAGGCGCGGCAACGTCGCCCATGGTGTGGAACACGGCAGTGCGTCCTTGCATGGCGCTCACCGATGCCAAGGGGAAGAAGTTGGTGCAGTCACCTACGCCGTAAACGTTGGCACGGCTGGTTCGGGCAACCTTGTTCACAACCACGTGGCCGGTTTCGTTGAGCTCAACACCGGCTTCTTCAAGACCTAGACCTGCGGTGTTTGGAATCGAACCAACTGCGATTAAACAGTGGGAGCCTTTAACTACGGTTCCGTCGGAAAGAGTAACCTCTACCCCACTGCCAGTGTTCACGGCTGATTCAGCGCGTGACTTGCTGAGGACTTGCATACCGTTGCGGCGGAAAACCTCTTCAATCAGGGTTGCGGCGTCTTGGTCTTCCCCAGGAAGAACGGTGTCGCGAGAAGAAATCAGCGTTACCTGCGAGCCAAGGCCGCGATAAGCCGAAGCGAACTCGGCACCGGTAACCCCGGAACCAACCACGATCATGTGCTCTGGGAGTTCTCTGAGGTTGTAAAGATCTACCCAGGTCAGGATGCGCTCGCCATCAGGCTTTGCGGTTTCTAGAGTGCGAGGGTGGGCTCCAACTGCAACGATGATGGTCTTCGCTTCGATGCGCTCTTCTTTGCCGTCGCTGTGAGTGGCGATTACGAAGTGGTTACCATCTAGGCGTCCGGAACCTTGAATAAATCGAACTCCCTGAGCGGTCAGGGTGTTGAGCATGTCTTCCGACTGCTCCTTGGCGATGTGAATGAGGCGGTCATTGATGGCACCCAGGTCTAGATCAACCTGAGGATCGATGTCTTTGCCGGCGACGTGGAATCGAAGTCCAAGGTCGGTGGCATGACGAACCGCGTTTGCCGCTTCTGCGGTTGCGATTAGTGCTTTTGATGGAACGACATCGGTTAGTACGGCTGAACCGCCCACTCCGTTGCGCTCAATTAGGGTTACTTCGGCGCCAAGCTGGATTCCAGCGAGTGCTGCTTCATAACCCCCAGGGCCGCCGCCAATAATTACGATGTGATGTTTCTTTTTCGACACTGTGCTCACCCATAGAATCTAACCCATGACCAATCTTTTAGATGATCCAAAAGCCAACCCGTTTGAGGTAGCCGAAATTGCTGCCGCCAAGATTGCCGAACTAACTGGTGTCGCCAAGCACGACATTGCCTTGACCCTAGGTTCAGGCTGGGCAAAGGCTGCCGATTTGATTGGTGAAACCGTTGCCACCGTTGACGCCACTGAGATTCCTGGGTTCTCCAAGCCAGTTGTTGAAGGCCACGTTGCCACGATTCGCTCAATTCTTTTGCCAAGCGGAAAGCACGCCCTAGTGCTGGGCGCTCGCACTCACTTCTACGAGGGTCACGGCGTTCGTCGAGTAGTTCACGGTGTTCGCACCGCAGCCGCTGCCGGCGTTGAAGTTATGGTGCTAACCAATGGCGCAGGAGGCATCAAGGAGTCTTGGAAGCCTGGCACCCCTGTTCTGATCAGCGACCATATCAACTTCACTTCGGCTTCGTCGATTGAAGGCGCTAACTTTATTGACCTGACCGATGCTTACAGCCCGCGACTTCGCGACCTGGCACGTAGCGTTGATGCAACCTTGGACGAAGGCGTTTACATGCAGTTCCGCGGACCTCACTATGAGACTCCGGCAGAAGTGCAGATGGCTAAGGGCATGGGTGCTCACCTCGTTGGTATGTCAACCGCGTTGGAAACCATTGCCGCTCGCGAGCGTGGCATGGAGGTGCTCGGTTTTTCACTAATGACCAATCTGGCCGCCGGAATTCAGGATCACCCGCTGTCACACCTTGAGGTTTTGGAAGCCGGACGCGAGGCCGAACCACGAATTAGCGCCCTGCTAGCCGAGATCATCGGCCGCATCTAATGTCGCTTTGGGAACAGGCGAAGTCCTGGTTGGCACAGGATCCGGATCCGGTTACCCGAAACCAGCTACAAGCACTTCTTGATTCGGGCGATGAAACCGAATTACAAAAAGCTTTCGAACCTCGAATCACTTTCGGTACCGCGGGTCTGCGCGGCGAACTCGGCGCGGGCTCAGCTCGCATGAACCGAGTTTTGGTGGCTCAGGCTGCGAGAGGTCTGGCCGATTACCTGCTCGAGCGAGAGAGCGACCCTTCGGTCGTAATCGGTTTCGACGGTCGCATTAACTCAGGCGTATTCGCGGAAGACAGTGCTCAGATTCTGGCGGGTGCTGGAATTCGCGTCACACTTTTCGACACCTATGTGCCAACCCCGGTGCTGGCACACTCTGTTAAGTTTGGCTACTTCTCTGCCGGCATCATGGTTACTGCGAGCCACAACCCTCCAAACGATAACGGCTACAAGGTTTACCTCGGCGGCGACTTTGGCGGTAGTCAGATCATTTCTCCTATTGACCGCGACATCGAAGCCAAGATCGTTGCCGTTGCCGAGAGCCAAACTTTTGCTGAACTACCAAAATCAACCAACTTTGAACGTGGTGGGGAAAATCTTCGTGAGGCCTACTACGAGTCGACCCTGAAGCTTATCGAGAGTCACTACTTCAATAACCGCCTCAAAGTGGTTTACACCGCAATGCACGGAGTCGGCCTCGACACTTTGAACGAATTATTGAAACGCGCCGGAGCTTCGATTCCTGTTCCGGTCACCGAGCAGGTTCAGCCGGATGGCACGTTTCCAACTACCCCGTTTCCAAACCCTGAAGAGCCAGGTGCCATGGATTTGGCTTTTGCCAAGGCTCGCGCGGTTGGTGCCGACCTGATTATTGCCACCGACCCAGACGCCGACCGTTTGGCCCTCGGGGTGCCGGTAAAAGGTGGCTTCCTGAGGCTTTCCGGCGATGAGGTTGGTCTGCTGCTTGCGCACGAACTTGCCACCAGGGCTAGCACCAAAGGCACCTTTGCCAATTCGATTGTTTCATCGAGCGCTCTAAAGCGAGTTGCCGAACAGAACGGTTTGGCCTACCAACAAACTCTGACCGGCTTCAAGTGGATTATGCGCGTGCCAAATCTGAGCTTCGGTTACGAGGAGGCGCTCGGTTACTCGGTCGATCCGAGCCACACCCCCGACAAAGACGGCATTTCTGCAGCCCTCATGGCCTTGGCAATTGCCGACCGGCTTACTCAAACCGGAACCTCTCTAAGCGAGCACCTCGACAGCCTGAAGAAGAAGTATGGGTATCGCCCAACCGCCCAGGTGAGCGTTCGAGTGGAAAACAAAGCTATGGTCGCGGAAATACTTAGCCGCCTGACCGAGACTCCGCCAACCTCGCTCCAAGGGCAAGGCATCACCATCGAAGATCTTTCGAAACCGACCGGCGAACTTCCTCCGACCGATGGTTTGAAGCTTCACCTCGACAACGGCGACTGGGTCATTTTGCGACCATCTGGAACGGAACCGAAGTTCAAGGCATATCTGGAAACCAGTGAAGAGAACCTAGAGGCACTAAAAACCGAGGTTCGAAATCTTTTGGTTTAGAGCAGAGCCTTCTCTAAGGCTTTGGTGATTTCGTCAATGTCGATTACGTGACGAATCGGAATGATCTCGGCGTTCAAACCTTCAAGTAGGGGCACCAGCTCTTCGGTGGTCATCACGATGTTGGCCAGTGAACCTAACCCTCTGGCTTCGGCTACGCCGACGGCTTCAACCGTGGCACCCTCGTAATCGAGCGACTTCAGAGCCTTCTCAATGTTGTTTTTCAAGATGACACTGGTTCCGTAGCCAAGACCACATACCGCAACGATTCGCATTGGTCTATTCTCCCAGTGCCTGAGCCAGCAAAATTCTTATCTGCTCGGAATCGCAAGAATTTAGCAAAACGTTTCGGTTTTCGACATCTGCCAGTAAATCCGCTAGAGCACCGAGCGACTCGATATGCGAATTGTGATCCTTGGCCGCCAGGGCGAAAACCACTTTGACCATTTTTCCGGAACCGAAGTCGACCGGATTCTCGAGAACTGCAACTGAAATGGCATTTTCTACAACGTCTTCGCCGGGCGCTGCGTGAGCGAGAGCGAAGCCATCAACCAACACGATGTAAGGGCCGAGTTCTTCAACCACACGAATCATGGCCGAAACATAGTTTGGCTTCACGAAACCTTTGGCAACGAGGAGTTCACCGGCGGAAGTGATGGCTTCGGAATAGTTCGATGCGCTAACACCAAACCGAATCAAACTCACTACTTGCGAGCCTTCGCGAAACCTTCTTGAATGATTTCGATCAGTTCTTCGCGGGCATCCAAAGACTGGAAGCTGGCTTCGGCAGCGTTGAGCTGTAGCTGCTCCAAATCGTCGAGGTCGAACTCGAAGTGTTCTACCAGCAGCTCTAGTTCGCGGGTTACCGAGGTGCCACTCATCAAACGGTTATCCGGGCTAATGGTCACGCGGAAGCCGAGGTCAAACAGAATTGCCACCGGGTGGTCAATAAATTCGTCGCCAAGGTCGGCAACGGCTCCGGTTTGCATGTTTGATGACGGGCACAGTTCCAAGGCAATCTGGCGGAAGTGAACCCACTCGGCGGTTTCGCCAAGCTGCACAAAATCGCGGCCGTCTTCTTCTCTCATAAGAAGGTCTTGGTATATGCGAACGCCGTGGCCGAGGCGAAGAGTTCGGCCAGCGATGATGGCGTCTCGGATGCTCTCAACGCCATCGGCTTCACCGGCGTGAACCGTGGTCGGGAACATTTGCTCGGCTAGGTAGTCGAATGCGTCTTTGTGGTTACTGGCAGGGAAACCCGCTTCAGCGCCAGCGATGTCGAAACCGACTACGCCATTGTCGCGGTGACGAACAGCCAATTCGGCAATTTCTAGCCCTCGATTGTTGTGACGCATTGCGGTAACAAGCTGTCCGGTGCGAATGTATCCGCCGGCTGCTTCAACCGCTTCAATGCCCTGTTCAAGACCGTCTTGTACCGCCTCAACCACTTCGTCTAGGGATAGCCCTTGGCTTAGGTGCTGCTCAGGTGCCCAACGGATCTCGCCATAGACCACGCCATCGGCGTGAAGGTCTTCAACAAACTCGCGAGCTACGCGGGTTAGTCCGTGCTTGGTCTGCATCACGGCGGTGGTGATGTCGAAGGTCTTTAGGTATTCAACCAGGGAACCTGAGTTTGCCGACTCCAAGAACCACTGCTCAAGCTCTCGGGCGTTGTTGGCAGGAAGTTCCAAACCAATCTCCTCGGCTAGTTCAACGATGGTCTGCGGACGGAGTCCGCCATCAAGGTGGTCGTGTAGCGAGATTTTTGGGAGCTTGTTGATATTCATTTTTGTTTTCCTAGTTTTTATTTGAAAGACGTTTCGTATTCTTCGGCCAGAGCCCTAAGTTTTTCTAGTTCGCCAGACGGCAATGGCATCGCGTGTTCGTCGCTAATAACCAAACCGCCATTGCCATAGGTGGCAACGGTCGAGCCAAGCGTGCCACCGATGTATTCGCTCTCGAGGTCGGCGGCAATGATCTCGAGCAACCGGGCACCTGCCTGAGGAATTATGGTTGCCGCAACAAACGGTTTGGCCAACTCAAGTTCAGGCTCGTAGTAAAGGTCACGACCGTAGCCAACCAACTTGAATGGAGTTCGGTAGTCGGTTCCAAGCGGAATCGCATCGCGACAACCGTATGGAAGTAACACGTCGGAAAATGCTTCAGCGCCAGCATTCAAAGTTGTGCTGGTTTCCTGCTCAAAATCGAAAGCCACCGCACCCGCTCGAACCCCAGCCAGATAGCTAGCATTCACCGAGTTGCCACAGAGAGTTGAAAGCTGACTATTTTCCGAAATGCTGGCAGCAACGTATCCGGCCAGCAGCCCGGCTTCATAAACATCGACGCGATAGCTTGCCAGGTTTTGAAGATCGGCTTTTAATAGGCTTCGATCCGAACCTTCGGTAATGAACAGGAAGTGGGTCTCAGGGTTGGCATTCGCCAGTGGAACCATGAAGTCGGCGAAGCGAGAGCCGATAGCGGCTACCAAGTTGCATTTGGCTTTCAAGAGTTTTCCCACAACGGCTTCGAACTTCGAAGGATTGGTTTCGTTTACGGTCTTTTTGATACCAAAGGTGACCACTGCTTGATTTAGCGAATAAAGGCTGGAATCGTTCAGGCCAGGTTTGGTGGCATCGCCGTCGGTGACCAAACAAGCTCGGTAGGTTACGGCGTCGATTGGAGCATCTTTAGGAAGTTCAGAGCAACCAGACAGCAAACCGCCGAGCGCAATCAGCCCAATTATCTTGGCGATTGAACTTTTTCTAGATTTTTCTGGCACAGACCCAAGTTTAAGCCCAACCATTCAAAGTCTGGTTTCCTTAGCAGGCTAGAATTAGGAACGTTGCTATCAACGTTGAACAAGCAGGAGGCATCGTGCCAACCAAGCCAACCGGAACCCTCTACCGAGGAAAGACCGGCATGTGGTCGTGGGTTTTACACCGCATCACAGGCGTCGCAATTTTCTTCTTTCTACTGGTACACACCCTCGACACAGCACTGGTTCGCCTAGACCCAGCTGCCTATAACGAGGTAATTGCCACCTACAAGACACCGCTGATCGGCTTTGCCGAACTCGGTTTGGTCGCAGCGATCTTGTTCCACGCCCTGAACGGTGTGCGAATCATCCTGATCGACTTCTGGCGCAAGGGAACCAAGTACCAAAACCAGATGTTCTGGGCGGTTCTGGTTTTGGCGCTAGTAATCTTCGCTGCTTTCGCACCGCGTCACATCATGCACGTTCTTTCCTACATGCAGGAAGGTCACTAATGGTTACCATCGAAACTCCACGTAGCCCTCGCAACCGCAAGTCGGCAAACCGCGAAAAGCTAGCCTGGTTGTTCATGCGCGCTTCGGGTGTTGTGCTGATCGTTTTGATCTTCGGCCACCTGTTCATTAACCTTTTCACCGGCGATGGCATCAAGGCAATCGACTTCGCATTCGTAGCCGGCAAGTGGGCCAACCCGTTCTGGCAGGTGTGGGACACCCTAATGTTGTGGCTCGCACTAATTCACGGAACAAACGGCATGCGCACTTTGGTTAACGACTACAGCGAGCGCGAAGGAATTCGTAAATTCCTGAACGTTTCGCTATGGACCGTTTGCATCTTGCTAATCGTTCTCGGAACCTTGGTCACCACGACCTTTGATCCATGCCCTGACACCAGCGTCGTCGACGCACTTCCACAGTTCTGTAACAAGTAGGAAAGACTCCAATTGAGTAAGCCAAAGGTTCACAATCACCAGCACGACGTAGTTATTGTTGGTGCCGGTGGTGCCGGTATGCGTGCTGCCATCGAAGCCGGCCCACACGCCAAGACTGCTGTTATCTCGAAGCTGTTCCCAACCCGTTCGCACACCGGTGCAGCTCAGGGTGGCATGGCTGCGGCTCTAGCCAACGTTGAGGAAGACAGCTGGGAGTGGCACACTTTCGACACCGTTAAGGGTGGCGACTACCTGGTAGACCAAGACGCTGCTGAGATTCTTGCTAAGGAATCTGTTGAAGCCGTTATCGACCTAGAAAACATGGGTCTACCCTTCAACCGAACCCCAGACGGCAAGATCGACCAGCGTCGTTTCGGTGGCCACACCCGCGACCACGGTAAGGCTCCGGTTCGCCGCAGCTGTTACGCCGCCGACCGCACCGGTCACATGATTCTTCAGACCCTGTACCAAAACTGCGTCAAGCTTGGCATTGAGTTCTACAACGAGTTCTATGTTCTCGACCTGGTTATGAACACCGTCGACGGCGAAGAACGTCCTAGTGCCGTTGTTGCTTACGAACTAGCCACCGGTGAGATTCACATCTTCCAGGGCAAGTCGATCATTTTTGCCACCGGTGGTTTCGGAAAGATTTTCAAGACCACTTCCAACGCCCACACCCTAACCGGCGACGGCGTTGGAATCATCTGGCGCAAGGGTCTTCCTCTGGAAGACATGGAGTTCTACCAGTTCCACCCAACCGGCCTAGCCGGTCTTGGCATCCTGCTTTCTGAGGCTGCCCGCGGTGAGGGTGGAATCCTTCGCAATGCTTCTGGTGAGCGCTTCATGGAGCGTTACGCACCAACCATCAAGGACCTAGCTCCACGTGACATGGTTGCCCGTGCCATGGCGAACGAAGTTCGTGAAGGTCGCGGAGCCGGCCCACACAAGGACTACGTTCTGCTAGACCTCACCCACCTACCTCCAGAAGTAATCGACGCGAAGCTTCCAGATATCACGGAGTTCGCTCGTACCTACCTTGGCGTTGAGCCTTACACTGAGCCGGTTCCGGTATTCCCTACCGCTCACTACGCGATGGGTGGAATTCCAACCAACGTGAAGGCCGAAGTTCTTCGCAACAACAAGAAGGTTGTTCCTGGTCTTTACGCGGCTGGCGAGTGTGCCTGTGTTTCAGTTCACGGTGCCAACCGTTTGGGAACCAACTCGCTTCTCGACATCAACGTCTTCGGTAAGCGTGCCGGCATTGCAGCCGTTGAATACGCCAAGAAGGCCAAGCACGTTCCGGTTCCAAAGGATGCCGCTAAGGGCGTACTAGATCTTATTGAAGAGATGCAGAACTCAACCGGAACCGAGAAGATTGCCGTGCTTCGCAAGGAATTGCAAGACACCATGGACAAGAACGCTCAGGTTTACCGCACTGAGGAATCACTCGACGAAGCGCTTGCCGTGATCGCCGAACTCCGCAAGCGTTACAAGAACATCCAGGTGCAAGATAAGGGTTCGCGTTTCAACACCGACCTTCTCGAAGCAATTGAGCTTGGCTTCCTATTCGACCTTGCCGAAGTTCTCGTGGTCACCTCGAAAGAGCGTCGCGAAAGCCGTGGCGGTCACTTCCGTGAAGACTATCCAACCCGTAACGATGAGAAGTTCATGGTTCACTCGATGGCTTACAAGAACGGTTCGAAGATCAAGATCGACTGGAAACCAGTTGTCATCACCAACTATCCACCGATGGAGCGTAAGTACTAATGTCTACCGCAGTCGCTGAAAACACTGAAATTGGTGTAGTTCCAAGCTTCACCGTTACCCTCTTCGTTCGTCGCTTTAATAAAGAAGACGGTCTTGAGGCTCGCTGGGAAGACTTCGACGTCACCGTCCACGGCACCGACCGTGTACTAGACGCCCTTCACAAGATCAAGTGGGAACAAGACGGTTCGCTTTCTTTCCGTCGTAGCTGTGCTCACGGTGTTTGTGGTTCTGATGCCATGCGCATCAACGGCCGCAACCGCCTAGCCTGCAAGACCCTAATCAAAGACCTCGACATCACCGAGCCAATTTACGTTGAGCCAATCAAGGGCCTAGAGGTTGAAAAAGACCTGATCGTAAACATGGAGCCGTTCTACCAGGCGTTCAAGGATGTAAAGCCATTCCTAATTGCCTCAGACAAGCCAAAGGCCGAGCGTTTGCAAAGCCCAGAAGACCGCGAGCGCTTCGACATGACCACGAAGTGCATCCTTTGCGCCGCGTGTACTTCGAGTTGCCCAGTGTTCTGGACCGACGGCCAGTACTTTGGCCCAGCAGCAATCGTGAACGCACACCGCTTCATTTTCGATTCACGCGATGAAGCTGCCGATGTTCGTCTTGAAATCTTGAACGACAAAGAGGGTGTTTGGCGTTGCCGCACCACCTTCAACTGCACCGAGGCTTGCCCTCGAGGCATTGAGGTTACTCGCGCCATCGCAGAGGTTAAGCAAGCAATTCTTCGCGGCAAGCCGTAAGCCATGTTGAAGCGCGGCAAAGCGTTTCTCCTCGCCCTCACTTTACTGCTCGGGTTTGCGGTTGCCACACCGGCCGAAGCTGCCACCGTAAGCCTCAAAGAGGGCACCGACCAAGCTGCCGTTCTCTACGATCCGCTCGCTATTAGCCAAGTTGAACTTACGCACACCTACGGTTACCCGAACCTAACCTTCGACTATCTCAACTCAAACGACTTTCGTCACGCCGACATCAAAATCACGCTGCCCGGCAAAGCCGCGGTTACGCTAATCAACGTAGGTGTTCGCCTCAAGGGCCAAGCATCGAGAGGCGATGCCAAGTTCCCGATGAAGATTAAGTTCGACGCCTTCGTGCCGAAACAGCTGTTCCTCGGTCTAAAGCGAATGACCCTGAACAACATGGCTCAAGACCCTTCGTTCATCCACGAGGCGACCGCCTACAAGCTCTATCGCGCTGCCGGTGTTCCCGCGCCAAGAACCGGCTATTCAAAGGTGAAGGTCGAAGGCGCGTCGATGGGTTTGTATCTAAACATCGAATCGGTTGATCAGGTTTTTGCTGCCCGTTGGTACAAATCCACGGCCCACATCTATGCCGGTCCTTATAACTGCGACGTGGTGCCGGGAAACACCTGCTACGAAGCAACCATTGGAAACACCAGCCGAGGCGATCTAAACAATGCCGGTAACGCCTCGCTCCTTCATGGAAAAGCCTGGTGGGACTCCATCAACCAATACGCCGACATGCCTCGAATCATCAAACTAATGGCCACCGATGTTTTCATGAGCAACTGGGATGGCTACACCGACGCAGTTCAAAACAATCATTTCGCCCACTTCGACGACATGGGCAAACTCACCATCATCCCCTGGGGTCTCGACCAAACGTTCACCGCTGACCCGTCGGCGAATCTAACCTGGGATGGCTCAGGTCCGGTCTTTCGCGGATGGAGCGATCACCGCAGCACCCTGTTTGACCACTGTGTTGAATACGCACCTTGTCACGCGCAGCTAATTCGGGAAGGAATTCGAATCTCCGCTCTGGCAACTAGTGTCAACCTGATTGGTTACAAGAACCTGGTCGCAGCCAAGGTGAACCCCATTGTCAGCGCTCCCGGCGAGATTCACCAGACCGACATTTGGGAACTGACCATGATGCAGGGATGGATCGACGTGTTCATTCCTCAGCGTCAGCAGGTTCTGGCCGATTACCTTGCCGCCAACTCTCCAAGGGTCATCTCGGCCAGCATTCCGGAAACCCTTAGGGTTGGCGACACCGCCAAAGCCACCATTGAAAAGGTTTGGGAACCAGGCGTTACTGCCAGCTACCAGTGGGAACTAAACGGCAATCCAATAGATGGAGCCACCGCACTAACCCACAAAATTACGACGTCTGAATTTGAGCAAAACCTGACCATCAAAGTCACCTTGCAAAAATCCGGAGTGGCCAACACAGTGGTTGCTTCGAATGAGGCCGTCGTTATCGGGCGTCTTTTCAAACTTGCCCCAACCCCAACCATCTCGGGCACCGCAACTCGAGGCAAAACACTCAAGGTATCTACCGGAACTTGGGATTCTGGCACCGCGAAAACCATCCAGTGGCTTAGAAACGGCGTTGAAATCGATGGAGCAATCACCAGCGCCTACAAACTAACCAGCCTCGACGTTGGGACTCAGATTTCGGTTCGAGTCTCCGGAACTAAGGCAACCTACGCAGACGCCGTTCGCACCAGCCGTAAGACTGCCAGAATCCGCTAGTAAAATCGGTAATTATGCCTAAACGCGCAATAGCTTTGCTCGTTACCCTCACCTTATTCTTCGGTCTTTTCGGTAACGTCGCATCCGCGCAGGCTGTTCCAAACTCGCTTCGCGAAGGGACCGACGAAGCCGCCAGCATTTTCGACCCGCTTCGCCCAATTCAGGTTTCGGTCTTTCAGACCATCGGCGGTCGAGCTCTCACTCACGACTATCTCGACAGCCCAACCTACCGCCGAGCATCGGTAAAAATCACCTACTCCGGAGGCAAGAAATACACCGTCCTTCACAACGTCGGAGTGCGACTAAAGGGTGCCACGACGAGAAAGTTCCAGAAAGCTTCTTTCAAGATAAAGTTCGACGCATTTATAAAAGATCAGCGCTTCAAAGGGCTTAAACGTCTCACGCTAAATGCCATGATGACCGACCCCTCTCAGGTTCACGAGGTCACGTCCTACCGACTCTTCCGGGCAGCCGGCGTTCCAGCACCCCGGGCAGGTTTTGCCAGAGTGAGCATCGACGGCAGCTACATCGGTCTCTATCTAAATCTCGAATCCATTGACTCCAAAATGTTGAAACGTTGGTTCCCGAATACCGAACACGTTTACTCTGGCCCGAGACCCTGCGACCTCACCCCAAACAACTCTTGCTACCTGTCGAACACCGGCACCACCGATCGAAGTGACGTGCTGAAAGCCGGCGGTCTCCACGTTCTATCCGGCAGTGCCTGGTGGCGCGAACTAAACAAACGCACCGACATCGATCGACTAATGAGCTTCTTGGCCACGGAAATCTTCCTGAGCCACTGGGACGGCTACGGCGATTTCATGCGAAACAATCATTACGTTCACTTCGACAAAGCTGGAAAGTTCACCTTCATCCCCTGGGGAACCGACCAAACCTTCCCTTGGGAAAAGAAACACCAACTTACCTGGAACGCATCTAAGCCGGTATACCTTTCCGATTCCACCGAGCGCTCCTCGCTAATCACCCACTGCCTTGCCTACACCCGTTGCAAGGAAAAGCTCCTCCAAACTGGCTACCGAATTTCCAAACTCGCCGACCGCATCGATCTTGCTGGTTACGCTCAAAAAGTCATGGACAAAATCAATCAGAAGCGTTTCGTAAAGAACGACATGAATCGGGTAAATCCAGACACCAAAACCATGGAGCAGAACTGGGTTGCGTCATATATTGACCTCAGCCAAAAGAGCCTGAAGAACTATCTGAAGGTTCGCCCGCCTAGCCGCGTCACAGCGAAACTGAACTACCCTCTCATCGTTGGCACCGAAACCAGGGCCCTAGTTGAATCACTCTGGGAACCGGGCGTCTCCGCCGATTACCAGTGGTTTGTTGGCAGCCGAGCAATCCCTGAGGCAAAGAGCCGAACCCTCCAAATCACCAAAGAGTTCGAGGGCAAGCGGCTCAAACTCAGGATCACTTTGAAAAAAGACGGTGTCTCAAACACCGTTTACTTCACCCGTGCTCACAAGGTGAAATCAAACTGAGAGTTCGCTCCAAAGTTCTCTAGAAATCCAACCAATGCGCATTTCGCAAATTAGAGTCGAATCCATGGAAAATAACTGCGTTGGCGCATGCGAATCTGAGACACACAACCACAAGCAGCTGAGCCGAAAAGCACTTCTCGGTGGCTTCGCCGCGCTTCTAACCGGAGTTGGACTTGCCAATTTTGGTAACGCCGCAGCCGAGGCAGCCACCTCGTATAAAGTTGCCAAGACTTCGGCCATCGCCTTGAAGTCTGCCAAAGTATTCACAGTCAACGGCGTTTCCATATTGATTACCCAGCCGAAATCCGGCGTTTTCCGCGCCTTTAGAAACAAGTGCACTCACGAACCTAAGCGCCTTCCGTCACAGAAAATTTCTGGTGGAGCAATTACCTGCTACGAACACGGCCAACAGTTCAACGCCGACACCGGAGCCACCACCGGCTCAGCCAACCAAAGCAACCGCGCACTCACCAAATACTCCACCAAGGTAAAGAGCGGCTACGTCTACGTAACCATCTAGTAAAAGTAAACTTGGGCTATGCCTAAGACCCTGAACATCGCGACCATCAACGTCAACGGCATTCGTGCCGCCCACCGCAACGGCTTTGGCGAATGGCTCAAGGAACACAAGCCAGACATCATCACTCTTCAAGAGGTCAGAGCAGAACTTGCCGATGTTGAAAAGGTTTTTGCCGATCTTTGGCCTGAAGCCAACATCTACCTCGACGAAGCAACCGCGAAGGGTCGCGCCGGTGTTGCAATCGTCACCGAGCTAACTCCAACCAGAACCAGCACCACGTTTGGCCCAGACGAGTTCGACTCAAAGGGTCGCTGGCTTGAAGCCGACTTCGACATCGACGGCGAAACCGTCACAGTGGTCTCCACCTACGTTCACGCCGGAGAAGCCGGAACTCCGAAGCAGGTTGAGAAATACAAATTCCTCGACGCCATGATCCAAAGACTCGAAGAACTCAAAGACTCCAAAGCCGTTATCACCGGTGATCTAAACGTTGGTCACACCGAACTCGACATCAAGAACTGGAAGGGTAACCTCAAGAACTCCGGTTTCCTCCCAGAGGAGCGCGCCTACTTCGACAAGTTCATGAACGAAATCGGCTACATTGACATCGGTCGACGGGAACACCCTGAAGAGCCAGGCCCTTACACCTGGTGGTCTCAGCGCGGTCAGGCTTTCGACTCCAACACCGGCTGGCGCATCGACTACCACCTAGCCACCCCTGCCCTAGCCGCTAAAGCCAGCAACTATCTGGTTCACCGAGCCAAGAGCTATGACACCCGCTGGACCGACCACTCCCCAGTCACCGTCGACTACTCCATCTAGGATTAACCCATGACTAAGCCAAACCTGCTTTCCGGCATGCAACCTTCTGCCGGCTCCCTTCACCTCGGCAACTATCTAGGCGCACTGGTGAACTGGGCAGACATGCAGGACGACTACAACGCCTACTACGTCATCGTTGACCTTCACGCGATCACCGTTCCTCAGGAACCTGAAGCTTTGCGCACTAACTCGCGCCGAACCGCGGCACAGTACATTGCCGCAGGTATCGACGTAAGCAAGTCCGCACTTTTCGTTCAGAGCCATGTTCCGGCTCACGCGCAGCTTGCCTGGGTTCTAAACTGCATCACCGGCTTCGGCGAAGCCAGCCGCATGACCCAGTTCAAAGACAAGAGCCAAAAGGCAGGTGCCGACACAGCAAGCGTTGGCCTCTTCACCTACCCAATTCTTCAGGCCGCCGACATCCTTCTATATCAACCAAAGGCAGTTCCAGTTGGAGAAGACCAGCGCCAGCACATTGAGCTAACCCGCGACCTTGCCACCAGATTCAACGCCCGCTTCGGTGAAACTTTTGTAATTCCAGAAGCAGTGATCCTCAAGGAAACCGCAAAGATCTACGACCTTCAAAACCCAACCGCCAAGATGTCGAAGTCAGCCGCCGACCCTAAAGGTCTGGTCAACATCATGGACGACAACTCAGTGATCCTGAAGAAGATCAAGAGTGCAGTAACTGACACCGATGGAATCATCAAGTTCGACCGCGAGTCAAAGCCAGGCGTTAGCAACCTGTTGGGCATCCACTCAGCAATCTCCGGTCGAACCGTTGAATCTCTCGAAGAGCAGTTTGCTGGAGAAGGCTATGGCGCTCTAAAGGCGGAAGTAGCTGACGTCGTGATTGCCGCCATCGAACCAATCCGCGAGCGCACCCAAGAGCTCATGAGCGACCAGAACGAACTAGACCGCCTATTAGCCGACGGCGCTGACAAGGCAAACGAGCTTGCGGAGGCAACTTTGGCTAAGGTTTACGACGCAATCGGTTTTCTAAAAGCTAAGGAATAACCCTGAGCCTCTAGAACAGCAAACTGGCCGACTGGTCACCCTCGCCTGACCGGTCCCTCTCGCGAACCAGATCGATCGGGCTTTGAAATGTGTGCAGTTCCGTATTCGAATCCAATAAAGCCTGCAAATTTGCATCTGTTGAACCGTACAAGAGCACTTTATTGGGAGAAAGAATTTGCAAGACTTCCTCAAGCCCCTCCCTGAAAATGATTCTTTCAGAATGTTCGCGGCGGGACCCATAGTTACTTACGGCGATGGTGCCACCTTTTGGGATTCCTGCTGTCACAAATGGAAGGTCATCATTTGACCTCCACCTCAAAGAGGGAATGACATTCATTCCTCGAGTTTGCCAAATCACTCCCACGGCACGAGAAATACAAGTTATCTGTTGCCTCATCCAAGAAGGCATGTCATCGCCCAGACTTATATCGGGGGTGAGGATGAAACCAAATTCGCTAAATCTGCTTACCCAACTAGGAGGATTTCTTACTACGGAAGCAAATTTCTGATCATCTCGATAGAAATGGATAGCCGAATTGAGCGGCGATATTGCACGGTTGCGGTCATCGAAGGCAATTAATTCAGTTGGAGTGATTGGAGATTTAGATATTTCTAATGTCGGGACCTGCCATGAACCTGCAACTGGACTTCCGACTGGATACCCGATTGGGAATCGAGTGTAAAGAGCCAGTCGATTATCTGTGTCTGTAAAAAGATGTGCCAACGATTAACCTAAAAATGCACTAGGAAACAGTAACGAGCTCGCATTTGGAGCTGTACGCATCAAAAAGGTCATTCTCGAATCGACTTGAGGGTTTTTCAAAGGTGGAAACATTAAATTCCAAGGCAAACTCGACCGCAATCGCTTCGACACTGTGACTTAACAATCGAAGAATCAAGTTTCCTTTAGCCAGATGAAGAACTATAGCGACGTCGGAATTGGACGTCCACTCTTCGCCATCACTGCCTTCGTGGACCAAGCTCTCCCGAACGACTGAAATGCCAGTTATTGCATTCCGTCGATTCATTAGAAACATGTTGCCAGATTTCAGGGTCGCAGCGAACAAATTTACATCCGTCGCCTGAACTTTAAGTTTTGAAAATTCCTCAACATTTTCATTGACTTGGACTTCCATCGTGTCGCCAAACACCGTCAGTGCCGATTTTGAACAACTAATGACAAATGAATCACTAACAAGAAAATCGGGTACTTCTGGTCCTCCAATAAATTTGAATTCCTGACCCACAAGCGACTTCAGCTCGTTTAGCTGGGCACGACCAAGAGTGTTCACAATTTCTTTCATTTTTCTAACCTACTTCTTTCACAAAATGGATCTTGTAATCAAGCCCTGAAGGTCCCTTAACAATGATTGACAGAGCTGGGCTCCCGTCGGATGTTGATACTGGTCTAAATACGATGGTTGATTTATCGGGAAAGGTCGTAATTTTGCCCTTACCATTTCCCAAATCCTTAGTTTTCCCGCCGGCACTGAGTTTTTTAAAAAACTCGTTACCGGTTGCCAAAGGGTCTTTGGAAGACACCTGTTGAGTATATTTTCCACTACCCGGTTTCCCGAATTTACCTTCAGAATTTAAGGGATATTTAGTTCCTAAATCTTTGATGTTTGAGGATAAGGTACTCGATTGAGACGAGTACCCTCCCCCAGTGCCACCACCCATGAGCGCCTTTCTTGTCTGAGTTGACTGTTGATTCGAAACAAAAGTATGTGGCGGCTAGGACACTTTGGTAACGCAAAATCAAGTTATCCACAGGGTAGTTGATCCCTATTATTAGCTGGTTTAGGCAATGCATTTTGATTAGTCATCTTGGAATACATGGGCTAACACTCAGGTTTATCTGTCATGCTATACAAGTAACAAAGTTCTTCGGGGTCAGTGAAAATCTGAGCCGGCGGTTATAGTCCGCGACCCGACAGGTGGAAACACTTGGCGGTTGAGCTGGTGGAATTCCAGCACCGACGGTTAAAGTCCGGATGGGAGAAGAACGAGGCGTTCGCCGTTTTTGGCGTTCGCCCTATCTTCCGTCGCCCCCGTATGTTTTCGAGAGGGCGGCAAATGCCAGCTATTTATGAGAGTGCGATGACTCGTGCGCTTGAGATTGCCCTGCGCGGACCTGCTTTCGGGGTAAACCCGCAGGTTGGTGCTGTGATTCTTGATGAATCTTTGAACATTGTTTCCGAAGGTTGGCACGAGGGTGCTGGAACGCCTCACGCCGAGGTTATGGCACTCTCTAAACTTCCTGTCACTTTGCCTGCTGGTTACACCGCAGTGGTCACTTTGGAACCTTGCAATCACACCGGTCGCACTGGTCCTTGCGCTCAGGCACTAATTGCTGCGGGTATTTCACGAGTTGTTTATGCCTCTTCAGATCCAGGCGTTGAGTCTGGTTCGGGGGCTTCGACTTTGCGTGCTGCTGGGGTTGAGGTTATTTCTGGGGTTCTGGAATCTTTGGCTGATGACCAGTCTCGTGTTTGGTTGACGTCTGCTCAAAATCAACGTCCGTTTGTGACTTTGAAGTGGGCTCAGTCTCTAGACGGACGCGCTGCTGCGGCCGATGGTTCGTCGCAGTGGATTAGTGGTCCGGAATCTCGTGCACACGCGCACCTGCTTCGATCTGAGATTGATGCGATTTTGGTTGGTACTGGAACAGTGCTTGCCGACAACCCTTCACTAACCGCTCGAAAGCCAGATGGGTCTTTATACCCGCACCAGCCACTTCGCGTGGTTATGGGTAACAGCATGATTCCGAACGATGCCAAGGTGTTTGATTCTTCGGCGGAGACCATCCGGGTTCGTAATCACGATGTGACGGTTTTGCTAGCGGAGCTTTATGCTCGCGGTGTGAAGCACGTGATGGTTGAGGGCGGTCCAACCGTGGCGTCGGCTTTTGTTCGTGCTGGTTTGGTTGATGAGTTTGTTACTTATGTGGCTCCGCAACTGATTGGTGGCCCTGGTTTGGCCGTTACCGATTTGGGCGTTGAAAACATGGCATCGGCTTATCAATTGACGTTCAAGGAAGTGACTCCTATGGGAGCAGATATTTTCATTCGAGCAGCGAGGAGTAACTAATGTTTACCGGAATTGTTGAAGAACTGGGAACGGTTGTTGCCATCGAGGATCAGCCCGATGCTAAGCGCATCACTTTTGCTGGGCCTTTGGTTACCTCAGATGTTCACCGCGGAGATTCGATTGCCGTGAACGGTGCTTGCCTGACCGCAGTTGAGATCGAGGGCTCTTCTTTCACCGCTGATGTGATGCACGAGACTTTGCGACTAACCTCGCTAGGTGCTCTATCGGTTGGTTCGCCGGTGAATCTAGAGCGCGCGATGAATGCGGCTACCCGCTTCGGGGGTCACATGGTCTTGGGTCACGTTGATGGTGTAGGCACGGTTGTGTCACGCGAGCCTTCGTCGAACTGGGAATGGGTCACCATTCAGATTCCTTCGTCCTTGATGAAGTACGTGGTTTTAAAAGGTTCAATCACCATCGATGGCATTTCGTTGACTGTCAACGACGTGACTTCAGAAACCGTGAGCTTTTCGCTCATTCCAGAAACTCTTCGCCTCACCACTTTGGGGCAGAAGCAGGCCGGAGATCCGGTCAATGTTGAGGTCGACATCATGGCCAAGCACATTGAAAAACTCATTGAAAGCAGGAACAACTAATGGCTCTATCAACCATCGACGAAGCGCTAGACGCCCTTCGCGCGGGAAAGCCGGTACTTGTTGCCGATGATGAGAATCGTGAAAACGAAGGCGACGCAATTATTGCCGCCGAACTGGTCACCGAAGAGTGGATGGCTTGGATTGTTCGCAACACCACCGGTTTCCTCTGTGTGCCGATGGAAGATGCTCGCGCGAACGAGCTTGAGTTGCCGCTGATGCTTCAGAACAACGAAGACCCACACCGCACCAACTACACCGTGACCGTTGACGCCACCGACCGTGAGTCAACTGGTGTTTCGGCCTATGATCGCGCACTGACCGCACGCACTTTGGCGAATTCGTCGAAGGGCGCGAAAGACTTGCTACGTCCGGGCCACATGGTTCCGCTTCGTGCTCACCACCACGGTGTTCTTGGTCGCCCTGGTCACACCGAGGCAACCGTTGACCTTCTGAAGCTTGCTGGAATGACTCCAGTTGGTGTTATCGGGGAAATGGTTTCGGCAGACGGTTCGATGATGCGTTTGCCTGAGCTAATTGAAACCGGTGCTCGCGAATCACTTCCAGTGATCACCATCGCTCAGATTGTTGAGTACCTAAAGACTCACAACATCATTTACGCGCACAACCCAACCAACCGAATTCGTTTTGAGGCAGAAGCCAACGTGCCTACTACGCACGGAAACTTCCGTTTGCGCGGTTACTTCGACCTAAAGACCACCGCCGACCACGTGGCAATCATTTCAGGACACCCAACCGGTGACGACGTGTTGGTTCGTATTCACTCGGAGTGCATCACCGGCGAAGCGTTCGGTTCGTTGAAGTGTGAATGTGGTCCGCAGCTCGACTTCGCACTAGACAAGATTGCCAACGACCCAAAGGGCGGTGTGGTGATTTACCTGCGCGGTCAGGAAGGTCGTGGCATTGGTCTTTTGAACAAGCTCAAGGCTTACGCTTTGCAGGAGCAAGGTCTCGACACGGTTGAGGCAAACCTGGCTCTTGGCCTGCCTTCGGAGAACCGCGAATACGGTGCTGCCGTCTCGATTTTGAAGGACCTCGGCGTAACCAGCGTTCGCCTGATGACCAACAACCCAGCTAAGTCGGCCTACCTAGTTGATGCCGGGATTCCAGTGAACTCATTCGTTCCAGTGATTACCGGATTGGCAACCGAGAACATCGGATACCTAGAAACCAAGCGCGAGAAGATGGGTCACATCCTCCCAGACGAAGTGAAGGCAAACTAATGAGCGGCCAAGGAGCACCAAAGATTCAAATCGACGCGGCCGGTTTGGCTGTAACCATCGTGGTTACCACCTGGCACACCGAGATTACCGATGGCCTTTTGGCTGGAGCCGAGCGCGCCTTGAAGGCAGCCGGCAACGACGTTTACTCAATCATGAGAGTTCCGGGAGCGTTCGAGCTTCCACTGGCTGCTCAGTATGCGATTGAGGATGGCGCTGAAGTTGTAATCGCCCTTGGCGTTGTGATTCGCGGCGGAACCCCGCACTTCGAATACGTTTGTAACGCTGCCACCGACGGACTAACCAGGGTTCAGCTCGACAGCGGTGTTCCGATCGGTTTCGGGCTACTCACTGTTGACACCGAACAGCAGGCTTTAGACCGTGCTGGTCTTGAAAACAGCAAAGAAGACAAGGGCGCTGAAGCAGTTGAGGCTGCAATCGCGATGGCTAGACTAAAGCCATGGAACTAACAGCACAAATTGCACTCATCCTTCACCTAATCGGTATTGGAGCACTTCTATCCGGATTCTTCTACCAGCTAAAAGACTGGGGAACTGGAATGAAGGTTAACGCCGGCATACTTCACGGTGCTTGGCTCATGTTGGTCACCGGATTCGCCATGGCAGCTATTGTGCCGATGGTCGAAGAAGGCGAACAGATCAACAACTGGGTTCTAGGTGTGAAGAGCATTGTGATCACCGCAATCTTCTTCATTGCCTATGGCTACAACAAGAAAGAAAAGACCGCCAAGTGGGTTGTACCTGCAATCGCTGGTCTGACCACCCTAAACATCTGCCTAGCAGTTCTTGGCCCAATCATGATTGACAAGGCGTAATAGCTAGCGCAAGAACAAAGCAGTTAGTCGGCGGGTTGTGAAAAACAGCCCGCCGATTATCATTACCGCGAAGTAAGCCACGTGTCCGAGCATGCTCACCGAGATGTTTAGCGTCATGGCATCGCGAACCAGTTCGATGGCTTGTCTTAGCGGTAGAGCCTGAATTAGGAATTGCGCCCAGCTTGGGAAGATGTTTAGAGGGAACAGAGTTCCTGAAAACAAGAACATCGGCAACAAGAAGAACGTCACCATATCGAGCTGTTGGAAACTCTTCATGTAGCTGGTAATTCCCATGCCAACCGAAGCGAATGCGAAGGCCACAATAGTTGCCGCAAGCACGGCAAGTGCAGCTCCCCCGATCGACGGGATCAGGCCAAGTAGACCCACCACGGATACGAAACCAAGCGAATAGATCATTCCGCGGAACATGGCCCAGCCGATTTCACCAATGGCCACGTCGAGAGTGCCCAAGCTGGTGGCAAGCATGCCCTGATAGAGCTTGGCGAAATGCATTTTGAAAAAGACGTTCCAGGTGCTGTCGAAGATGGCGCCATTCATTGCGCTCGTGGCAAGCAACGCGGGCATGATGTAGGCAGCATAGGAAATAACGTTTCCATTTGAATCGGTGATGTCGCCAACCATCCCGCCTACTCCATAACCAAAGGCGATCAAGAACAGTACCGGCTCAACAAATCCGGCAACGAAGGTCAAACCGCTTGAAGACTTCAGGGTCATTAGGTTTCTGGTGGCAACCGTCCCCGGCCGTCCAGAGAAAATGCTGGCACCGAATTTGCCGGCACGACGTTCGGCAAGGGCAACGGCCACACTGGTCAAACTCATTTAGCCAATCTCCTAGTGAACTTTGGATAGGCGAAGCAGGCGCCAAGGATGCCGGTGATAATGAGTATCACGATGTGCGAAACCGTGTAGGGGTCTGTCGAGCCGTAGCTCGCCGTTCGGGCTAGTTCGGTGGCGTGCCAAAGCGGTGAAACCCAAGCGATCTGTTGAACCAGGTCAGGCATGTTCTCGATTTGGTAGAACGTGCCTGAGAACATGAACATCGGGGCAATGACGAAACGCATCATGAGCACTAGCCAGTCGCCCTCTTCATTCACAAAAGCCGAGTAGGCCAGCATCACAAAGCCAAACGCAGTTCCGACAAATACCGCAATGAGTAACTGCAGTGGGACGGCTTCCAATTTCATGGCACCGAAAAGCACGAGGAACATGGCATAGATGCCCGAGTTCATGAGCACTCGGAAGATCGCGTAATACATCAGCCCGCTGGCAATCTGCTTACCGGTGATTGCAGTTTGGTTCATCGCAAAGAACGATTTCTCCCAACTAAACCCTTGAAGCACTACGAACGAGGTTTCATCTACAGCCACCTGCAATGCGCTGGCCATCAGTAGCGCCGGGGCAAGGAAGGTTAGGTAGGGTACTCCGTCGACCAGTCCCATGTTCTTTGAAACCAAAGAACCTAGGCCGATACCGATGCTCATTAAATAAAGGAGCGGGTGCCCAATGCCGTAGGCGAGCATTGGCGTCATCCATTTGAATGACTCTCTTCCCCGGGCAAGCCCAACGTAAACCGAGCCCCATCGGGCGGGTTTAGCAGGGTCAACCAGCTTGGCCGCACCTTGCCAGTTCGCGAAAACTTCGGCCACTAGTCGACCAGCGTTCTACCGGTGAGTCGAAGGAAAACATCTTCGAGCGAACTACGCCGAACCAGCGAAGTCACTGGGTTCAGTCCGAGCTTGGTTACTTTCTCCAAAGTCTTTTCGCCGTTCTCGGTGTAAACCAGAATGCGGTCGGGGAGAACTTCAAGACGGTCGCCGACCTTTTCAAGTTTCTTAGCGGCGTCGGCGTTGCCCTTCGATCCAAAGCGAACTTCCAGAACTTCCTTGCTCGAATACTTTTTGATCAAGTCAGCCGGGCTGCCTTCGGCCATGATGCGACCCTTGTCCATGACCACAATGCGGTCGCAGAGTTGCTCGGCTTCATCCATGTAATGGGTGGTGAGAACCAAGGTCACTCCGAGTTCCTTGAGGCGGAACAGGCGGTCCCAGAGAATGTGACGTGCTTGAGGGTCAAGGCCCGTGGTTGGTTCGTCGAGGAGAAGAATCTCCGGCTCATTGACAAGCCCGCGAGCAATCGTGAGCCTGCGCTTCATGCCACCGGAAAGCTCTTCGGTCTTCACGTTTCGCTTGTCTTCAAGCTGCGCGAAGGCGAGCAGTTCCTCGATCTTGGTTTTCAAAAACTTTCGACTCAGGCCGAAGTAACGCCCATAAACCAGGAGGTTCTCCCACACCTTTAGCTGGCGGTCTAGGTTATCCGCCTGCGGCACAACTCCTAGGTGAGCTCGAATCTCCGGCCCAAACTTGTCGGGGTCTTTTCCAAGAATCTGTAATTCGCCGGCGGTGCGCTGAAGCGTCGAAGTGATCATGCGCATGGTGGTTGACTTGCCGGCACCGTTGGGACCTAGCAAACCAAACGATTCGCCGCGTTTGACTTCGAAGTCGATGCCATCGACGGCAACGAAGTCACCATAGGTTTTACGCAAACCCCTGGCGGTAATTACAAGTTCTGGCGCTACTGATTTAGTCACGGATTCTCCTACCTTGCTAGCCTAGATACATGTCTCGGAAGTCGGTAGCACCTGCGCGTGCCAAACTTGGCAATCGCCGAGTGACCGGCAAAGAGCAGTACTACACCCCTCGAGAGTTAGCCAGCTCGCTGGTCTCTAAGGTAGAACGTATTGTTTCCGACTTTTCTTCCCGAACCGTGTTGGAGCCGGCCGGCGGAACCGGCGCTTTCGTTGAAGCGGCTAAGGCTGCCGGCGCGAAAAAGGTACTCAGCGTAGACATTGAACCCAAGCATGGCGACGTTAACAAAGGTGACTACCTTTCAACGAATTTAAAGCTGAGTAACGCGGTGACCATCTCAAACCCGCCGTTTGGTCGAAACAATTCATTAAGCATTCCGTTTTTCAATCGAGCCGCCGACCACAGCGAATACATAGCTTTCATCGTTCCGCGCTCTTGGCGCAAATGGTCGGTGATCAACCGACTCGACCGTCGGTTCCACCTAATCCACGACGAAGACCTGTCGATTGATTACGTCGACGACACTCACACTCTCATTTCCCAGAAAAACAATCTGAAGACATGTTTCCAAATTTGGAAGCGACAGGATCACCTGCGCGAAATCGTCAAAGTTGAAGACCGAGGTTTTGTGACCAAGGTGAAGCCTGCCGAAGCCGACATCGCTCTAACCGTTTTCGGTTTTAGTTGCGGTCGAGTGAACACCGAGTTCGAGCGCAAGGCCAACACCACCAGGATGTTCCTAAAACTCAATCACCCCGGTGCTTTGAAAGCATTACAAACCGCCAACTTCCAGCGTTTTTCGAAAAATACCGCCTATACCGAGGCACTTTCGTTTCAGGAGATCAACTACCTGCTCAACGAGGCCCTGGGGAACAAGACCAACAAGTAAAAGGTTAGAAACAGTATGAGCATGATGGGCAGAGGGCGCCGCGGTGCCGGACCAGGCAAAGACGACGGACCGAAAGCAAAGTTTTCACAGCTTTGGCCGTACCTCATGGAACACAAGCCAGCTCTGTGGTTCGCAGTAGTACTCAGCATCCTCGGAGCCGTGGTCAACCTCGGTCAGCCACTAATTGTGGGTCAACTCATCGACGCGGTGCAGAAAAAACAGGATGTAACCGGCTGGGCAATCGGGCTAATCGCCGTGCTACTCGGAACCGCACTAACCGGTGGACTAATGTACTACGTGCTAGCCAAGGCTGGCGAAGGCGTGGTTCTATCGGCTAGAAACAAGTTGGCGACTCGCCTCCTTCGCTTGCCCATCAAGGAATACGACCTTCGCCGAACCGGAGATCTGGTTTCTCGCGTTGGTTCCGACACCACTTTGCTGCGTGCAGTTCTGACCCAAGGATTCGTCGACGCGGCCGGTGGTGTGCTGATTTTCGTTGGTTCAATCGCAGCCATGGCATTCATCGACCCGCTACTACTTGGAATCACCCTTGCCGTTATTGCCATCGCCATCATGGCCGTGGCTTTCACTTCTCGCAAAATCAAAGACGCCACCACCAAAGCACAAACTCGCGTTGGTGACATGGCAGCCAGTGTTGAGCGAGCTCTAAGCGCCGTTCGAACCATTCGTGCCGCTCGAGCTGAAACTCGTGAAGGCGAATACATCATCAAGAACGCCGAAGAGGCCTACGTTCAAGGGGTAAAGATTGCGAAGCTAAATGCAGCGGTCTCCCCTATCGCCGGAATCGCGTTCCAGGGAGCCTTCATCGCAGTGCTCGGTGTCGGTGGCTATCGCGTTGCTAGCGGAGAAACCAGCATCGCCAACCTAATTACCTTCATCCTCCTAATGTTCACCATGAGCCGACCACTGGGTCAGGCATTCGGTGCCTACTCGAGCATCCAGAGCGCACTGGGTGCCCTTGCCCGCATTCAAGAAGTTCTCGACATTGAGACTGAAGAAACCCATGAGGACCAAGCCCACCAAGGCAAGCGCAAGAGCAAAAACTCAACCGCAATCGAATTTAGAAAAGTCAACTTCGGTTACGACCAGGCCGAGGTGTTGCAAAACGTTAGCTTTAAGATCGAACGTGGAACTCGCGTTGCCATCGTTGGCCCTTCAGGATCCGGGAAGTCAACCAGCTTCTCGCTCATTGAGCGCTTCTACGAGCCAACCAAGGGGCAGATCCTCCTCGACGGCCAGCCGGTCACCGAAATCTCACGAAACGAACTTCGCGCCCAGATTGGTTACGTTGAACAAGACGCACCGGTGCTTGCCGGCTCGTTGCGCGACAACCTTCTTATCGGAAAACCAGACGCAACCGACAAGGAACTAAAAGCAGTTCTTGGCGAAGTGAACCTCACCGATGTTTTGAAGCGTGACAAGCGCGGACTAAACGCCGAGGTTGGTGAAAACGGCATCATGCTTTCCGGTGGTGAGCGTCAGCGGTTGGCTATCGCTCGAGCACTGCTGGCAGCACCGCCGATTCTGCTTCTCGATGAAAGTACCGCTAGCCTCGACGGCCTCAACGAACAGCGCATGCGCGAAGCACTCGACGCCGTAGCTAAAAACCGCACGGTAATCGTTATCGCCCACCGCCTCTCAACCGTGGTCGACTCCGACCAAATCATCGTGCTTCAAAGCGGCAAGGTGATCGGTGCTGGCACCCACAAGCAGCTCCTGAAGAGCACTCCGCTCTACAAGGAACTTGCTGCCACACAAATGCTCAACTAAGGGTTTTCCACAGCGAACAAAATGCCCGTGAGGGCGTTCCCCACAACACCTAAGTTGTTCTTGTGGAACTAAAAATTGTCCTGGTAACATCTAAAGTGCGCCGTCGCCCCTCTGTTCTTACCTCGGTATCCAAGGGCGGCGCTTTTTCATTTCCTGTGTGAATCCGACCAATGGTTGACGCGGAAGAACTTCGATTTCGGAATTACCGAGTTCTGCAACCGGATGGCACAGTCAGCGCCCAAGAACTTTACATTTTTGATCTCCACTTACGTGCATTAATAATGAAAGCCATGGCAGTCATAGAAACAGAACTTCAAGTCAAGTTGGGCGCACTGCAAAGTAACAAAAACTTTGTAACGTTCGGCGAATTACGAAAGAAAACATCTGAATTACCAAGCGAAGCCAAGCAGAAAATCGCAATCTCTTTTGGCTGCCACAATCCCCGAGAGTTGGCAGGACTGTTGCTCAATTTCAACGAAGCTCGCAATTTAGCGGCCCATCATTCAAGACTTTGGAATAGAAATTTTCATTATGCAATTCCAGAAAAGAGGCTTGGTTCCATCAATCCAGGCCAAGGATTGGTTAAACATGGCAACTCATTTGCAGCCTGTTTTCTCTCAATCGAGAGCGTGCTAAAAGGCTTCCCCACTCTTATTGACTTTAGAACCGAGTTTGAAAATCTTGTTAGTAGTTCACCGCTAGATACGAAGTTTCTCTTATCGGGCATGGGTTTCGAGCTATCGTAAGTCGTAGGCTAGACCTATGTTCAATGGAGACGCCACCAGCCGCCAAACCGCGGTCGACCTAGACGCAAACGACCCTCTGGCTAAATTTAAAGACCAGTTCGTAATCAAAGATTCCGAGGTTTGCTACCTCGACGGAAACTCGCTGGGTCGCATGCCAAAAGCCACCAAGCAGGCCGTGAATGACTTCCTCGACGAGTGGAGTGAAGAGCTCGTTGACGGCTGGAGTCACTGGATTGATGAGGCTCAGCCAACCGGCGATCTACTTGGTCGGGCAGCCTTAGGCGCTGCCTCAGGGCAAGTGCTGGCAGTTGACACCACCAGCGTGAACTTCTTCCAACTTTGCTCGGCCGCCATCATGGCGAGACCTGGTCGAAGCAAGATCATCATCGACTCAAGCAACTTCCCTACCGATCGCTACATCCTTGAGGGCTTAGCTAGAGACCGCAACCTCGAGCTAATCACCCTAAACAATGACGGAATGGGTGGCCCGAACGCCCAAGACATTAAGACCAAGAAGGAGCTCATCACTCCGGAAGCGCTCGAGCCTTTCCTTAGCGAAGACGTTGCGCTGGTTACCTTGCAGGCGATTCACTACCGTTCCGGATCTCGCCCCGACATCAAGGGCATCACCGACCTCTGCCGCAAATACGGAATCCTCGTGGTCTGGGACTGCTCTCACGCAATTGGCGCTATCGAACTGAACCTCGACGCCAATGGCGTTGACCTTGCTGTTGGTTGCACCTACAAATACGGAAACGCCGGGCCTGGCGGCACGGCTTGGCTTTACGTAAACAAGAGCATCCAACAAGAACTCCGCGTTCCCATTCAGGGCTGGTTCTCACAGAAAGACCAGTTCACAATGGGTCCGTTCTTTGAACCTGCCGACGACATCCGTCGATTCCAAATTGCCAGCCCAAGTATCATCGGCATGCGCATGATTCAGTCGAGCTTCAAGATGATCGAAGAAGCAACCATCGAAGCCATCGAACACAAGGCAAACGTAGGCACCGAAATGATGATTGCCTTATTCGACGCCTGGTTGAAGCCGCTCGGTTTCGAATTGCTAACACCGCGCGACCCTAAGGAACGCGGTGGGCACATCACCATCGGTCACCCAGACGCGAAGAAGATCGCCACGGCGATGCGCACCGAAATCAAGGTGGTTCCCGACTACCGAACCCCAGACTCGATTCGCTTGGCCATTGCTCCACTTCCAACCAGTTACACCGAGGTCTACGACGGATTCGCAAAGCTCAAGGAACTCGTTGAAACCAAAAAGTACCTTGAAATTCAGGACAACGGAAGCCGCGTAACTTGAGCAAGGCGATTACCTATATCAGCTACCTGAAGATCGACGAATTACTCGACCTGCAGAAACCTGAGAGCACCGGACCCGAGCATGATGAGATGCTGTTCATCATCATTCACCAGACCTACGAACTGTGGTTCAAACAGCTTCTTCACGAAGCCAAACATCTCCAAGAGGAACTTGAAAAGGGCAATACTCACACCTCGCTCGCAACCCTGGGTCGAATGCGAACCATCATGAAAACCTGCGTGGCCCAGGTCGACATTCTCGAAACCATGACTCCCCTGCAGTTCAACTCATTCCGAGGATTCCTCCAAAGCAGTTCGGGCTTCCAGTCTGCTCAGTTCCGCGAGTTTGAAGCCATCCTCGGCAGAAGAGATCGCGCTGGTGAAGGCGCCGACAAAAAGACCGGCATGGGAATGGCCGAACACCTGATCGAAGGCTCCCCCGCTCGAAAAGCCGTTGAAGAGGCCATGACCAGAAACTCTCTCTGGGATTCAGCCCTTCACTACTTCAAAAAGAACGGGCATAAGGTTCCGAAGGATCTTCTAAAGCGCGACGTTTCCAAACCTTACGAGGCCAACGAAGAATTACAAGAAGTGCTGCTGAAGCTACACCGAACCGACCCAGACGCCGCAGCTATCTGCGAACGCCTCCTTGATCTCGATGAAGGCCTTCAAGAATGGCGCTATCGCCACGTGAAGATGGTTGAACGAACCATTGGTCGCAAGATGGGCACCGGCGGCTCAGCAGGCGTCGACTATCTAGCCAGCACCCTTTTCCGTTCGGTATTCCCAGACCTTTGGGCTATTCGCTCGCGCTTCTAATGTCGGTCACCTACACCACAGTCATTCTCGGTTTCGGGAATCACGCAGCCATTGAAATCCCCGACGCCATTTTGGCAGAACTTGGCACCAACAAACGAGCGCCGCTAAAAGTAACCGTAAATGGTTACACCTACCAAAGCACAGCAGCGGGCATGAATGGCCAGTGCTTGGTGGTTTTTCCCCAGAAGGATCGCGACGCGGCAAAGGCTAAAGCTGGAGACGAAATCCAAGTAACCCTCGAACTCGACACCGGAGTTCGAGAAGTTCAAATGCCTCTGGAGCTAACCGAGGCTCTCAACCATGCTGGCCTTTTCGAAGTCTTTTCAGCCTTGACGTATTCGAAGCGCAAAGAGTTTGCCCGTCAAGTATCCGAGGCGAAGACCTCTGAAACTCGCGATCGCCGAATCGAGAAGGTTATTTCCGCTCTAAACTAGCCCTCGGTCGAGCCCGTCGAGAACTTCACGAGCACGCCCCCGAACCGCTGGCAGGTCGCTCAACCGATTCAATCCGCTCATCTGCTGGAACATTCGGTGATTCTTCCTGAAAGCATCCTTGTGACGATCTAGGAAGTCCCAGTAGAGGGTCGTGAATGGGCAGGCGTCGTCGCCGGTGCGCTTCTTCGGGTCATAAAAGCAGCCCTTGCAGTTGTCGGTCATCTTGTTCAGATAAGCGCCGCCAGAGGCGTATGGCTTCGTCATGAGCTTGCCGCCATCGGCATGAGTTGCCATGCCAATGATGTTCGGAACCATCACCCAGTCGGTGGCATCGATGAACTGCTCACGCATCCAATCGAGAAACTCTTGCGGGTTCACCCCGGTGGTCAAAGCCAAATTGCTCAACACCATCAGGCGAGGGATGTGGTGGGTCCAGGAACGTGCCTCAACATCGGCAACTACTGAACCAACGCAATGCATCTTTGTCTTCGACGAGTCCGTAAACAGGGGCAGAAGCTTGCGAGTGGCACCCAACTGATTCTCGTTTCGATAGTCCTCGCCCAGGAACCAATACATTCCATTGATGTATTCGCGCCAGCCAATTACCTGACGAACAAAAGCTTCGACAGATTCGATCGGTGCCCCACCTGCCTCAAACTCCCGAATTACAGCCGAAACCACTTCCGATGCATGGAGCAGCCCGTTGTTCAGGTAAGGGCTAAGCAGAGAGTGGTGCAGTGCCCAGTTCTCCTTGGTGATGGCATCCTCGTAGGGGCCAAAACCTTTCAAACTGTTTTCAATGAAGTAATCCAGCTGCTTCAAGGCACCGGCTCGAGTGGTTGCCCAAGTCGAACTCGGAGTAAAATCGAGTTGTTTAGAAACCAGGTCGTCAATCGAGTCACGAGAGTGTTCAAGGTAGGCCGGCCAGGTGTAATTCTTCGGTGGCGGGAGTCGATTGTCTGCGTCATAGTTCCAACGACCACCAACTGGGTCTGGTCCCTGCATCAGGATGTTCAGCCGAACTCTCTGAGCTCGATAGAAGTTCTCCATCACGTAAGACTTCTGCTTCTCAGCCCATTGCACAAACAAAGGTCTCGAGGTCAGAAAGAAATCGTTAGGGTGAAAAACTAAACCGGCCGCCTGCAATTGAGAAAACTGTCGATGGCTCGAGGGTTCAGCGCAGTGGATTGGTAAATCTCCAACTAAACCTCGAGCCTCAGCCAACCCATCCAAGGTGGTCGGTGCCTGAATGTAGTGAACCGTGAATCCGGATTCTTGTAATTCACGAGCAAAGTGCCTGGCCGAAGAAAGCAGGAAGAATATGCGTTCATTATGCCAAGGTCTGCCGGTCACCATCCGCTGACTTTCAACCAGGACCACAACGTCAACTGCTGGATCGGCATCCTTCAGCACACCGAAGTTTCGGTTCAGATGATCGTGAGCAACATAGAGAATTCTTTGTTTAGGCACGTTTACACCGCTCAGAACAGTACTTCACGTTCTCCCAGTCCTTAGCCCACTTCTTACGCCACTCAAACTTCAAACCGCAGCGTTCACAAGTTCTTGGCTCGAAACCAT
Organism: Actinomycetota bacterium; assembly: GCA_041180065.1. GTDB lineage: Bacteria > Actinomycetota > Actinomycetes > Actinomycetales > Microbacteriaceae > Rhodoluna. The sequence goes on from JBEGSI010000014.1 coordinate 78,764, forward strand.
TCTTACGTTTGGGAGTTGGCGACATAGTCCCACTTTACATATGCCAATTCGTTATAAAGCAAATGGAATTACACAGACAACTCTCAGGTTAGTTGCTCTGTAAGCCCGCTTTATCGGGATCGCGACGTGTGAGTTAGACTCCCGTCTCAACGACCTTCATGACTTACAAGTACAACGAAGTATTCATAAATGAAAGGTAACAAAATGGATTTCTGGCAGCACAATATTGTTTACAACATGCTTTCACTAGGTATCGCTAGCATGCTCTTCACCAGCATTTTCCTCTGGTTCGCACGCGACCGCGTTCTTGCCAAGTACCGCATGGCAGTAATGGTTTCGGCCACCGTAACCTCAATCGCCGCGTACCACTACTTCCGCATGTTCGACTCGTTCAACGAATCGTATGTAGTAGGCGGAACCATCCAGGCCGGTTTCGAAGGCTACAACGTTGGTTACCGTTACGTCGACTGGTTCCTAACCGTTCCACTACTACTAGTTGAGCTAGTTGCAGTTATGGGTCTAGCCCGTGCAGTGCAGTCGTCGCTTCTAAAGCGTCTAGTGCCAGCCGCAGCTGCCATGATTCTTCTTGGCTATCCAGGTGACATGCACACCGAGCTGTTTGGTCTATCAAACAGCATGTGGGGTCTATTGTCGACTCTTCCATTCCTTTACATCATGTATGTATTGTTCGTGGAGATCAGCAAGAGCCTCTCAGCACAGTCTGAGAAGGTTCAGGGACTACTAAAGAGCGCACGTGTGCTTCTAGTAGCAACCTGGGGCGTTTACCCAATCACCTTCATCCTTGCAATGAACGACAAGGGTGCACCAGCATTCGAAGCCGTAGTTGCTCGTGAAGTTGGCTACAGCATCGCCGACATCTTGGCTAAGTGTGTATTCGGTCTACTCATCTTCGTAATCGCACGCGTAAAGTCTGCAGAAGAGAGCAAAGAATTCGCAGCAGCAGAGTTCAAGGCATAATTCATAAAGCTGAAAACTGCCTCGGGACAAAAGTCCCGGGGCAGTTTTTTATTCTAGCGTTGGTTGTCCAACCGTACTCATGACTGGAATATACAGCGTTCCAAGAGCGGTCAGGACTTGGAATACCTGAACAACGATTAGGCAAACTAGGCCTCGCCTAGACCAAACTCCAAAATACTTCTCGAACGGAACATAGAGGAGAAATCCTAAGCCTGGGTAACAAACAGACAAAGCAATTGAGAGCAAAAAAAAGCCAACTTGCCTATAGCTTTTGTATTTACTGGAGCTTCTGTCTTCCAAATTAGTAATTTCTGGTGTAAGTCGAGCCGTCATAATTACTAAGTTGCGACATCGCTAAAACCCAATATGCGGGCGATCCATCTAGAAAGACTGAAACTTTGTAGTTTTCACGATCAATGACAGTGCGACCTGAGTTTGAATAGGTAGTCGGGCAACTCATGACGTCAACAATAACTGTGACACCCCAGCTGCCTGCTGCCTGGCATTCGTGGTAACCCTTGTAGCCTCTATAAAGTTTCGTTGACCATACCTGATCGAGATCGTAATAAAACTTCCCACGCGTTACCTCATAGTAGGTGACGCCAAATTTCTCAATCTCCCATAGCCTCGAGCGAATTGGTGAAGAAACAGGAGCTACGATCCTTGACACGACTTTACTTGGTGAAACTGTTTCCACTCGGGAGTGAGTAACAGTAGTCAGATAACACAGACCCATGATGTCAACAGTTTTTGCTTCTGGCAATTGGTCTGCAATTTGAGAGACGCATGAATAATCTAAAGTCCGAGAAGTCTCTGACTTGTCCCAGCTTAAGTTCGAGTCCAATGGCGCAGTCGACGCCAAAGCCGAACCCATCCCCTGCCCTAAAAGCAAAAAGAAAAGTGCAGAGCAAAGTGCGATTGCTAGTTTTCTGACGTGAATATTAATTTCAATCTCCCCCGTGATTGTCGATTTTACTAAGCGCAAGCGTATATCAACTTGAAATTATCGGCAAATCAGACCCGTTGATTCCAGTTGAGCAGTCGAAAGAGCGGAATACCCAAAAGCGTTGATTGGTTCGGTGTAATAAATTAGCTGCGCCAGGCTGGCAGTTTCCAGCCAAGTCGCATTGCGATGATGCGGATGACGATGATTGTGATGGCGCCGGTGAGTGTGGCGATGGTTGAGTCTACTTTGAGGTATTCGAGTAGCCAGATGAAGAGGCCGCCCACGAATGCGAGTGAAGCGTAGAGCTGGTGGTCGTTTACGAGGCCTGGGATTTCTGCGACTAGAACGTCACGGATGAGGCCACCGAAGGCCGCGGTGATTACCCCCATGATGCTGGCGATGAGGGCTGAGTGACCGGCGGTTAGGGCAATCTGGGTGCCAGATGCCGCAAATACGCCGAGTCCGATGGCATCGGGCCAGTCGATGGCTTTGGCGGAGAGTTCAACGTTGCGAGCCTTGACTAGGAACTGGGTTCCGATGGCAAGTGCGGCGAGTAGCCAAATCCAGATCTCGTTTTGCATCCAGAAGAACGGGTGACGGTCGAGAAGGATGTCACGCAAGGTTCCTCCGCCGAATGCGGTTACTAGAACCAGGAGAACAACACCAACCATGTCGAGTTTTTTACGGGCGGCGGCGATGAGGCCGGAAGCTCCGAATGCTACCGTTCCGATGATCTCGAGGATCTGGAGAGTTTGGTTAGCGAAATCGTTTTGCATTAGCGGCTGGCTTGGTCGACGACGTTCTTCACGAGCATGGCTCGGGTCATTGGTCCCACGCCACCTGGGTTTGGGGAAAGGTATTTGGCTACGTTAGCTACGTCTGGGTGAACGTCACCGAGAAGTTGGCTGGTGCCGTCATCGTTTACGTGACGGGTGATGCCAACGTCGAGAACGGCGGCGCCATCTTTGATCCAGTCGGGCTGAACAAAGTGGGCAACCCCAACGGCGGCAACCACGATGTCGGCTCGCTTGATGATGTGATGAGGGTCTTTGGTGTTCGAGTGAACCAGGGTGACGGTGGAGTCGATGCCTTTTCGGGTCATGAGTAGCCCTAGCGGGCGACCAACTGTGATGCCGCGGCCGATGATGGCAACTTCGGCGCCTTTAGTTGGGACTTCATAGCGCTTGAGAAGTTCAACGATTCCGGCAGGGGTGCAAGGAAGAGGTGAGTCGAGTTCTTGATTCACACCAAGCACTAGCTTCCCTAGGTTAATTGGGTGAAGGCCGTCGGCGTCTTTGGCTGGGTCGATTAGTTCCAGCATTTCGTTGGTGTCGATTCCAAACGGAAGTGGCAGCTGAACGATGTAACCGGTGACATCCTTGGCATCGTTGAGATCTTTGATGGCGGCTCTGATGTCGTTTTTACTTGCCGTTGCTGGGAGGTCGATGCGGATCGAGTTCACGCCAACTTCGGCGCAGTCGCGGTGTTTGCCGCCAACGTATTGGTGGCTACCAGGGTCGTCGCCAACCAGAAGCGTGCCAAGACCGGGGTGAATGTCTCGCTGCTTAAGCTCGATAACTCTTTGGTGGAGTTCTGCTTTGATGGCCTTCGCTGTTGCTAGGCCGTCGAGCTTAATCGCGGTCAAGATTTACCAGTTTTCTAGGTCTGGGTAAAGCGGGAAGGCATCGGCAAGCTTCTGGACTCGTGCCTTTAGGCTGGCGATGTCTGGGTTCGGCTTTAGGACGCTTGCGATAACCTCGGCAACTTCGGTGAATTCTTCCTTGCCAAAGCCGCGGGTGGCTAGAGCTGGGGTTCCGATGCGCACACCAGAGGTGACCATTGGTGGGCGAGGGTCGTTTGGTACTGAGTTGCGGTTCACGGTGATCTGGATGTCGTGAAGTAGGTTTTCGGCGGTCTGGCCGTCGATTGCTGCGTCACGGAGGTCAACTAGCACCAAGTGAACTTCGGTGCCACCGGTTAGCACCTGAACGCCCTCAGCCTTTAGGTCGGCCTGGTTTAGGCGGTCGGCGATGATGCTCGCACCTTCAAGAGTTCGCATCTGGCGGTCTTTGAAGTCGTCTGACATAGCGGCTTTGAAAGCAACAGCCTTGGCGGCGATGACATGCATTAGCGGGCCACCCTGCTGACCTGGGAACACTGCCGAGTCGATCTTCTTGGCGTATTCCTCTTTGCAAAGGATTAGGCCAGAACGAGGACCGGCAAGGGTCTTGTGAACGGTGGTTGACACCACGTCGGCGTAAGGAACTGGGTTTGGGTGAAGACCGGCTGCCACCATTCCAGCAAAGTGAGCCATGTCGACCCAGAGCTTGGCGCCAACTTCGTCGGCGATCTTGCGGAATTCGGCGAAGTCGAGGTGGCGAGCATAAGCAGACCAACCGGCGATGATTACCGCTGGCTTCACTTCGTGGGCACGCGCACGCACGATGTCCATGTCGATTAGGAAGGTTTCAGGGTTTAGTTCGTAAGCGTGAGCTTCGTACATCTTGCCCGAGAAGTTAAGGCGCATGCCGTGGGTTAGGTGGCCACCGTGGGCTAGTTCTAGACCGAGGATGCGGTCGCCAGGGTTAGCAAGAGCCATTAGTACTGCTGCGTTGGCACTGGCTCCTGAGTGTGGCTGAACGTTGGCGTGCTCGGCGCCGAATAGCTGCTTGGCTCGGGTGCGGGCAAGTTCTTCTGCTACGTCGACCACTTCACAACCACCGTAGTAACGCTTACCTGGGTAACCTTCGGCGTATTTGTTGGTTAGTACCGAACCTTGCGCTTCGAGCACTCCTCGGGAAACAAAGTTTTCCGAGGCGATCATCTCGAGGAAGTTGCGCTGGCGGTTTAGCTCGTTCTGAAGAACGGCAGCGATTTCTGGGTCGGTTTCGCTCAATGGCTTAGTGAAGGAAGTAGGCAGCATTGCTCAATTCTAGCAATTCAGCGGGGTCGACACGGTTTCGGCACATTTTCTTCGCAAAAACTGACACTGTTTGAAATGTTCGTTAGGATGAACTATTGGACTTGGGGTCCAAAACGGGGAAAACCTACGAAAGAGTGTCATGTTACCGCTGCCTGTGATTATCGGACTAGTTCTGATTGCGCTTGGGCTTGGTCTTGGCGTCTACATCATCGTTGCCACGATTCGTGATCGTCAGCAAGTTCGTCCTCTAAACGACGACGAGATTTAGTAACCCTCGTTTAAGATTGGCTCTATGACCGAAAAGGCGAGCCACTGGGTACTAACCCTAATTTGTGAAGACCAACCGGGAATCGTTCACGCGATTTCGGGAGCCGTGGTTGCTGCTCGCGGAAACATCACCGAGTCGTCGCAGTTTTCTTCGGAAGGCTCAGGACGCTTTTTCATGCGCCTACAGATTGAAGCCGACACCACTCGTTCGGCGTTCGAGGCTGAACTAGCCCCGGTAATCGAAAAATACTCGATGACCTGGGAACTTGACGAAGTTGGCCGCCCGCTGAAGACCTTGGTTTTGGTTTCGAAGAGCGCTCACTGCCTGAACGACATTCTGTTCCGCCAACGTTCCGGCCAGCTTCCAGTTGAAATTCCGGCCGTATTCGGAAACCACTCCGACCTGGCCTCGCTAGCCGAGTTCTACTCGATTCCGTTTGAGGCTCACCAGATCGTTGATGCCGGAACCAAAGCTGCTTTCGAGCACATGCTCCGTGACTACATCAAGAGCGCCGGTATTGAACTAATTGTGCTGGCTCGTTTCATGCAGATTCTCTCTCCAGAATTCGTTGCCGAATTCGAAGGCCGAATCATCAACATCCACCACTCGTTCCTTCCAGGATTCAAGGGTGCCAACCCTTATGGTCAGGCTCACGCTCGCGGTGTGAAGCTAATCGGAGCTACCGCCCACTTTGTGACCGCCGACCTTGATGAGGGTCCGATCATCGAACAGAACGTAATTCGCGTTACCCACTCGCACTCGAAAGAGTCATTGGTTTCTATGGGTCAGGACATTGAGTCGAAGACCCTCACCCAGGCGATTCGCTGGTTTGCCGAGCACCGAGTGCTGCTCGACGGCGACCGCACCGTTATCTTCGAATAGCCCGGCGACCTCGTGGGCGTTTCGCGATAGCCAGAGCCACCAGCGCGATTCCCACCGACACCCAGGATTCCGGTTTCAAGCTCTCAAAACTAAGGCTGTTCGTTGCGGCAACTTGTTGAGCCTCATCCTTTTGGTTTGGCTTCACAGCGCTAGGCCTGGTTGGACGAACGCTATTTGGACGCGCTGGCATTAGCGGATTCAGGTTCGAGCGATTGGCAAACTGACCACTCTGGTTCGGTTCGGTGATTCTCACGATCGGTGAGTCAACCTGCATGACTGGGCCAGGATTACCGTGAAGATCAAGGACGCTGAAGGCGAGCAGGCTCACACGCAAGGAACCCGACGAACAATCGGAACTGTCAATTTGATAAACCGAACCAGCGGTGACCTCGGAAACGGTGAACGCACAGTTTTTAGCAGTGCCGCTCTTCGACAGTGAGGCCACCGAGAAGTTAGTGATCAGTTCGTCGAAGCGCAGTTCGAAGCTTGGACTGATTGATTTATCGCTTCTAGTCAGCTCGGTTAGTTGCGCCTTGGGCGCTAAATTATCGCCAGTGCCAGAGCCGCTCTCTTCTTCGGCAGGCCCCAGGTTACCGGCAGCATCAGCTGCGGTTTGAGGCTTTAACGTGAGAGCGGCATCGATTGTGCAACCAGCCAACCAAACTCGATACTGGTCTCCCGAGCCGTCGACCTTACTAACAACGCATCCAGGTGAGGCTGAGAAAGACTCCGTAGAAAGGCGGGTCACGGGTTCACTGAAAATCACCGAATACTCAATTAGGTCAGCCGAGATCGCCACTTGCTGATTACTAATGACGTTTGGTGCGTCTCGGTCTACAGCCACATCGGTGCTAGCCACCGAAACAGCGGGACCCGCGTTTCCGGCCAGATCGCTCACCTGATTTGCGAGAAGCATGAGCCGCACGTTGGCAGAGCTTTGGCAGCCCGCTACCTCCACATCAGCGGTAGCAGCTCCCGCCATGGCGATTGTTCCCACCTGGCATCCGCTACCGATTACCTCAAAGGCTGAGGCCAACGGTTTGGTAAACGGCTCTGGTGAGGTAATTCGGTAGGTCAAAGTTGCCGCATTCGATGGAGAACTTGGCGAAACGATGGTGAATTCTGGTGCATTGGAATCGAAGGTTACTGTTCCCGAGGCCAGCGTTTCCGCGGCTGGACCAGCGGTTGCTCCGTTGACCGCCTGAGGTCGAAGGGAGAGGTTGAGCGTGCCACTTGAACACTCGGTTACCTGAATCTGAAAGGTATAACCATCACCGATCGGGTTGCCAATTTTGCAACCGGCCGAGGTTCCAGAGACTTTGAAATCGAACGGGTCTAGGTCGTAGACCACTTGGTCGAAGGCGAGCTGGAAGGTAGCCTTGCCATCGGTTGAGTTCTGCGACGAGGTTAGTGCGAATGAAGTTGCCGTTGGGGCAAACGTGTAGCGCAAAACAACTTGACCATTTCCCGCTCTTACTCCCGCTTGGTGAGCCACCGAACTGGTTAGAGCCATCGTGGCAAAAGAAGATCCACCGCCTCCTCCGGCGCCATCGCTTCCACCCGAAATGCTGTCGGAGCCGCCACCACCGCCACCATAGAAACCTCCGCCGCCGCCCCCACCTCCGGCGATCGAACCGCTTCCACCCATGCCTCCGATACCCAATGTCCCGGGATTTCCATTTCCAACGCTGACTCCTAGACCGGCCGTTCCTCCGGCAAGTTGGGTGCCTCCGCCGCCCGCGGTTCCCGAAAGGGAACCCTTGGCTCCCGCCATGGCGATCGTGAGCCCACCGGGGCCTCCAACTCCCCCGATCCAACCACCGGTTCCTCCACCACCGCCGGCCACCACCACGCGGTCGCTGAGATTAGTGCTCGTTCGAATGTCTGAAGCACCTCCCCCGGAACCCTGATCGCCGTGCCCATTTCCTGAGGTTCCGCCGCCGTTGAATCCGCCGGCTGCCGAGTTTCCACTAGCCCCCATGCCGCCAACATAGATGACTAGCGATGACGGAATCGCAGCAAAGTCGCCAGAAACCGAACCACCTTTTCCACCCGAGCGACCGCCCTGCGCTCCGAGCACATCGAAGTGAAGCGAGTTGATTTTGCTCGGCGGCGTCCAAACGAAATTGTCGCCGGTGTAGTCGAACGTCACCCAGCAGGTTCCCTCGCTACAGTAGGGAGTTGGATTCGGGCTTACAGCCTGCGAGGGCGCGGTTATGGCAAAACCGACCAGCCCGGTGATGCCTAGGGTTGCGAAAAATAGTTTTAGCCAGCGGCTGAGTTTGTTTGAATGCATGCCGCTAAATGTAAAACTCCCGCCGAATCAACGACGGGAGTTTTCCACAGGTTCGCGGTGCTTATGCCAAACGAGCCTTCAAGTTGGTAGCGATCGACGACATGAATTCGTCGGTGCTCTGGAATGCCTGACCCTTGCCAACAAGTGCTGCAAGGTCCTTGGTCATGTCGCCAGCCTCAACGGTCTTCACGATTACGTCTTCCAAAGTTTCCGCAAAGTTGCGAACCTCGGGAGTGCCATCGATCTCAGCGCGAGCAATCAGCGCGCGAGTCCAAGCGAAGATCGAAGCGATCGGGTTGGTCGAAGTCGACTTGCCGGCCTGCCATTCGCGGTAGTGGCGGGTCACGGTGCCGTGAGCTGCCTCAGCCAGAGTGGTCTTGCCGTCTGGGGTGGTTAGCACTGAAGTCATTAGACCTAGTGAACCAAAGCCCTGAGCCACGGTGTCAGACTGGACGTCGCCGTCGTAGTTCTTACAAGCCCAAACGTAGCCACCTTCCCACTTCATGGCAGCAGCCACCATGTCGTCGATTAGACGGTGTTCGTAGGTGATGCCAGCAGCCTTGAAACGGTCGGCGTATTCGGCGTCGAAGACTTCCTGGAAGGCGTCTTTGAAAGCGCCGTCGTAGGCCTTCAAGATGGTGTTCTTGGTTGAAAGGTAAACCGGGTAGTTACGGCTTAGACCGTAGTTGAAGCTCGCACGAGCGAAGTCGCGGATCGAGTCCATGTAGTTGTACATACCCATGGCAACACCACCGTGCTCCGGGTAGTCGGCGATGGTTTGGGTAACCACTTCGCCGCCATCGGCAGGAGTCCAGGTGATGGTTACACGACCGGCGCCTGGCACCTTAAAGTCGGTTGCCTTGTACTGGTCACCGTGAGCGTGACGGCCGATGATGATCGGCTTGGTCCAGCCTGGAACCAAACGAGGGACGTTTGAAATGATGATTGGCTCGCGAAACACAACGCCATCAAGGATGTTACGGATAGTGCCGTTTGGGCTCTTCCACATCTTCTTTAGCTTGAACTCTTCAACGCGTGCTTCGTCTGGGGTGATGGTTGCACACTTCACGCCAACGCCGTGCTGCTTGATTGCGTGAGCTGCGTCGATGGTCACCTGGTCGTCGGTGGCGTCGCGGTTTTCGATTGAAAGGTCGTAGTACTCGAGGTCTACGTCTAGGAACGGCAGGATCAAATTGTCTTTGATGTTCTGCCAAATAATACGGGTCATCTCGTCGCCGTCGAGCTCGACAACCTTGCCTACAACTTTGATTTTTGTCATTTTCCTAGCCTAATTGTTTAGTGATAAAAGTGGCGTTCGCCGGTGAAGTACATGGTGATGCCAGCCTCGTTGGCCGCGTCGATTACTTCAGAATCGCGCATCGAACCCCCTGGTTGAACGATGGCGCGCACCCCACCTTCGATGAGTAGTTCTACTCCGTCTTTGAATGGGAAGAATGCGTCGGATGCGGCAACCGAATCCTTGGCGCGGTGACCGGCGCGGTCGATAGCCAGGCGGCAACTGTCGACGCGGTTGACCTGGCCCATGCCAACCCCAACCGAGGCGCCGTCCTTGGCAAGGAGAATTCCGTTTGACTTCACGGCACGGCAAGCGCGCCAGGCGAAAGCAAGGTCGTTTAGGGTTGCCGAGTCGGCTTTCGGGCCGGCTACCAGCTTCCAGTTGGAAACGTTTAGAGCAGTGAATTCGTCCGGGTTTTGAACCAGAAGGCCACCGGAGATTTGCTTCACTTCAAGCGACTCACGCGAGTAGTTGGCAGGAAGCTCGAGAACTCGCAGGTTTTTCTTGGTTAAAAACACTTCGAGTGCGGCAAGTTCGAAACCTGGGGCAACAATAACCTCGGTGAAGATGTCGCCAATCTGGCGGGCCATCGCCTCGGTGACCGGGCGGTTTGCGGCAATAACGCCTCCGTAGGCGGATAACGGGTCGCAAAGGTGAGCCTTGGCATGCGCGTCGGCAATCGGATCTGGTTCGCTGGTTGAACCAACTGCAATACCGCAAGGGTTTGCATGCTTGATGATGGCAACTGCTGGTTCGGTGTGGTCATAGGCGCTTCGCACGGCAGCGTCGGCATCGACGTAGTTGTTGTAGCTCATTTCCTTGCCGTTGAGAAGTTTTGCTTGAGCAATTCCTGCGACCGCACCTTCACCGGTTGAGCGATAAATCGCTGCTGCCTGGTGAGCGTTCTCGCCGTAACGAAGAATGTTAGAAAGTTCGCCGGTCACCACAAGTTCGGCTGGGAAGCCAGGGTTCTTGGTTTCGTTGTCGTTGCTCTGGCCGGCCTGCTGCTTCCACTGAGCCGAAAGTTCGGATGCGAACCAATCGGCAACTGCTGAATCGTAACGGGCGGTATGGGCGAAGGCGTTGGCTGCCAACTCACGACGTTGCTGAAGGCTAGTTCCGCCGGCGGCAATCGCGTCGATGATTTCTGAGTAACGACTTGGTTCAACCACGATGGCCACATTGGCGTGGTTCTTAGCTGACGCTCGAACCATAGCTGGTCCACCGATGTCGATTTGATCGACCACGGCTTCGCCCTTGGCGCCAGAGGCAACAGTCTGCATGAACGGGTAAAGGTTCACCACAACAAGCTGGAAGGCTTCAATGCCAAGCTCTGCAAGTTGGTTTTCGTGATCCTGCAAACGCATGTCGGCGAGGAGACCTCCGTGAACCTTCGGGTGAAGGGTTTTCACGCGACCGTCGAGTGATTCTGGGAATCCGGTGACCTCTGAAACCTCGGTAACCGCGAAACCCGCATCGGCGATGGTCTTGGCAGTGGAACCGGTAGAAACCAGCGCAACGCCAGCCTCGCTCAAAGCCTTGGCTAGCTCGAGCAACCCGGTTTTGTCGGAAACGGAAAGCAGAGCTCGCTTTATCTCAACCCGATCGCGGTGGCGATAGTCGGAAGGTTTGTGAGGATTCTGGGCGGCCATTTACGTCCTTAGGTTATTTCGCGGTGTCTAGTTGAATCCGGTTTTCGGCGATGTCCTTGACCACACTTACCAACAATTTGCGCTCAATAACCTTGATGCGCTCATGTAGTTCGTGCTCGGTTTCATCGGGCAAAACCGCCAGACGCTCCTGCGCCAATTGCGGTCCGGTATCGACACCTTCGTCGACGATGTGGATGGTTACGCCGGTTTCAGTGCTACCGGCGGCCAAAGCATCACGCACGCCGTGTGCGCCAGGGAACAGCGGCAGCAGAGACGGGTGGGTATTGATAAGTTTCGGGGAAAGCGCAGACACAAAGTTTGCCGGCAGAACTCTCATGAAGCCAGCCAAAACGGTTAGGTCTGGTTCGAAATAGTTGACGTTTTCCAAAAGCATTTCGGCCCAGGCTTCGCGAGAGGCAAAGTTTTGAGGGGCAACCACGAAGGTTGGTATTCCGTAAAGCTCAGCATGTTCTAAACCGCCGGCTGCGTTATCGGAACCAACCGCTAGAACGCGTACTGGGAAAGTTGGGTCGAGTGTTGCATCGAGCAGCGCTCGAAGATTCGAGCCGCTACCGGAAATGAGAACTACAACGCCAATCACTTCTAAAGTTTACCTTTTCAGATGCTCAGGAATTGGGCTGGCGGCGGTTGGTTTGGCGGCATAGAAGGAAGCCACAAACGCAATTGGAGCAACTTCAAGGAAAATCCACACAAACACCCAGAGCGGATCGGCGCCGATGTCTTGCATGCGACCGGGGCCAATCGCCATGCGAGTGAGGGCCGCCAGCAGCGACATCTCAACGGCGGCAACGAAACCGATCGACAAACCCATCGCAATTGAAGCGCTAAGCGGAGTTGCGAAATTGTGACGCGCCTCACCGGTGTGATTTTTAACCAGGACGGTGGCGACCAGCGCAACCAAAACTGGAACAATCAAAACGATCATGCCAATCGACGAATCACCGGCTGGAATGGCCCCGAATACCGGCACTGTAGGAATCGGGCCAAGCGCGGTTCCCAATGGGCTCACGCTTGAGCCAGTGCCAATGGCAAAGCCAACTCCGGAGAGCCAGGTACTGGCAAAGTAAGTGAGGTTCGGCAGGAACGCCAACTGCAACATGGTTGAACCGAGTCCGCCAAAAACACCGCCCTGCAATTGTTCGTAAAGCTGAATCACGCCGAGCCAGTTGAGGCCAATCAGGATTGCCACAACCAACGAGGCGATTGCCAGTAGAGCGAAAACGAAACCGGTTCCAGCTCTAAGCGCCGGCGATGCCAGCGAACGAACAATCCAGTGCACTCGCCCGCTCAGCCCTTCGATGAATTCGCGACCGGCAACTCGTTCCATAGCGCGTTCTAGCTTTACGGCGCTGTGGGGCAGTGAACCGAAGAGCGAACCAGAAATAACTCCCCCAACATAAACAGCAGCCGGCAGGAAGTAGGCGGCAACCGGGTCGGGGCTGAGTGTTTTGGTGGCTGCCAGCGCCAGCATTAGCGCCGAAATTCCGCCGTAAACGAGAGTTGCGCTAATCCACGCTGGCCAAAGTTCGCTAGAACCGTAGAGGCGCATTCCACCCCGCCAGCCGAGGCCAAAAATGGCCAAAACAGCGCCAAGTGGAAAGCTGGCGATGACGAAAGCGGGAACTTCTAAGGTGCCAAAAGTGCTGGCTGCGAAGTTGAGCCCAACCCCGTGCATGGCAAACCAAATGTTAGAGGCGTCGCGAAACGAATCAACCCAATTGGAGGTCATGCCCGAGTCGAGCCACCAGCTTAGAGAGGTTCCACCAACCAGCAGGGCGATGACGCCGGCCGACACTACAAGAGCATCAAGCCCGCCCATCAGTAAAGCTACTGAGCGGGTGCCATCCCCAGCTGGTTTTGCCAAGGCTTAGAGGTTTGCGATAACTTCGCGCATTAGGGCAGCAGTCTCGCTAGGAGTCTTGCCTACCTTCACGCCAACTGCTTCAAACGCTTCCTTCTTAGCCTGCGCGGTACCTGCAGAACCAGAAACAATCGCACCCGCGTGACCCATGGTCTTGCCCTCAGGAGCGGTAAATCCGGCAACATAGGCAACAACCGGCTTGGTTACGTTGTCTTTGATGTAAGCAGCAGCCTTCTCTTCCGAGTCGCCACCGATCTCACCAATTAGAACGATTGCCTTGGTTTCAGGGTCGGCCTGGAAAGCAGCGAGTGCGTCGATGTGAGTGGTTCCAATAACTGGGTCTCCACCGATACCAATAGCGGTTGACATACCGATGTAACGAAGCTCGTACATCATCTGGTAGGTCAGGGTACCCGACTTGGAAACCAGACCAATTGGACCAAAACCGGTGATGTCAGATGGGGTGATTCCCGCGTTCGACTTTCCCGGGCTGATGATGCCAGGGCAGTTTGGACCGATGATGCGAGTCTTGCCACCCTTCGCTACGTTGTAGGCCCAAAAGCTTGCTGAGTCGTGAACCGGGATGCCCTCGGTGATAACCACTAGCAGAGGAATCTCGGCGTCGATAGCTTCAACCGCTGCAGCCTTTGAGAAAGCTGGTGGTACGAATGCAACCGAAACGTTTGCGCCGGTGGCTGCCATAGCTTCGGCAACGGTGCCGAAGATTGGAAGGGTCTTGCCCTCAACCTCAACGGTTTCGCCAGCCTTGCGTGGGTTCACGCCACCAACAATGTTCGAGCCGCCCTTAAGCATGCGACCGGTGTGCTTCATACCTTCGCTACCGGTCATGCCCTGAACGATGATCTTTGAGTTTTCGTCTAGAAAAATAGCCATTTGTTTTTAGTCCTTCTAAATTTCTATCGGTTGGCCAGTTCGGCAGCCTTGTCGGCGGCCTCGTCCATGGTTGCAACAACGGTGACTAGTGGGTGGTTGGCTTCTGCCAAAATGCGGCGACCTTCGGCGACGTTGTTGCCGTCGAGGCGAACCACTAGAGGCTTGGTTGCCGAAGCACCCAACTTCTCTAGAGCTCCAACGATTCCGTTGGCAACTGCGTCACAGGCGGTGATTCCACCGAAGACGTTTACGAACACGCTCTTTACCTGCTTGTCGCCAAGAATTACATCGAGACCGTTGGCCATAACCTCAGCCGAGGCACCGCCACCGATGTCGAGGAAGTTTGCTGGGCGAACGCCACCGTGGCGCTCACCAGCGTAAGCAACCACGTCGAGGGTCGACATAACTAGGCCGGCACCGTTTCCGATGATTCCAACTTCGCCGTCTAGCTTCACGTAGTTCAAGTCCCAGGCCTTAGCCTTAGCCTCAAGTGGGTCTAGCTCGTCGCGTTCCATTTCTTCGCGGTCGGTGTGACGGAACTCGGCGTTGTCATCCAAAGTCACCTTGCCGTCGAGAGCCAAGATCTGACCGTCTTCGGTTTCAACCAATGGGTTTACCTCAACCAGGGTTGCGTCTTCCTTCACGAACACGTCGTAAAGCTTCACTAGAACCGGAGCAACCTTGGCTGCGGTTGCTTCGTCGAAGCCACCTGCCTTGGCAATCTCAAGAGCCTTGGCAAGGTCGATGCCTGAAACTGCGTTTACCGCAATCTTGGCTAGTGCTTCCGGACGCTCTTCAGCGAGCTGCTCAATTTCCATTCCACCCTCAACGCTGCAAAGCGAAAGGAAGGTGCGGTTTGATCGGTCTAGTAGCACCGAGAAGTAGAACTCGCGGGCAATCTTTGCGCCTTCGGCAATCATGACGCGCTTTACAACGTGTCCCTTGATGTCGAGGCCAAGAATCGCTTCAGCGTGAGTGCGGGCTTCTTCGGGAGACTTGGCTACCTTGACGCCGCCAGCCTTGCCACGGCCGCCAACCTTAACCTGAGCCTTAACAACTACAACGCCGCCAATCTTGGCAGCAGCCGCTTCGGCTTCTTCCGGGGTGTCGGCAATTTGGCCCTGAAGTACAGGAACGCCGTGGGCTTCAAACATGTCGCGTGCTTGGTATTCAAAAAGATCCAATGTGATTCCATTTCAATTTGATTTGGGTTCAAAAAGGCCCATAACCAAGCCTTCAACAGCTTAAGTTTATAGCCCCTGAACCGAGAAAATTGCGGTTAACGACTAAACGCCGCCGCCTCCTCCGCCACCTCCGCCACCTCCGGAAGAGCCACCTCCACCACTTCCGCTCTCGGAACTAACAGCAAGGCTCTGAGAAATAGCAGCGCTAAGCCCGGACGAGTTGAAACTAGCCAATGTAGTTATGGGGATTACTGTGGTTTGTTTAGTCTCACTCGAGAAGGTCGCAAGCACCTTGCTCCACTGGTCCTCGAGGCCGAGCAGCACTGCCCAGGGCAGCACCTCTTCGTACAGATGGAGAATTTCTCCTTGACCTAGAGCGCCAGACTTTCGCAAAGCACCTTTGGGTGATTGGAGGAACGCGAGTCGGTCTTTATCGGCCAATCGGATGTAATCACGGAGACCATCCAAGTGAACCTGAAGATCAATTCCCGCCTGAGTCGGGCGTCGTTTGGAAAGCAGAATTCCAAAGTGCAATGCGCTCGCCACAAGTGCTAACACAACTGCCAGCACTGTGAATCCTGCGTCCACAACTTCATCCAAGGACGCAGCTGCCCAAATCAGACCGATTGCCAATGCAAAAATACCGAGCCAACCAACCAGTGCGGTCTTTACTGCGAAATGTGAAAAGAAACCCTGGGTCAGAGCCTGCTTAGCGGAGTCAAATGAGAACTCTTCGAAGATCTCAGAAATTCGAAGTGACTCAGGTTCGTCGACAATGCGTCCAAGTGTCACTGAATTGCGGCCTTCAGGTATGAGTTGATCCAGCAAACTCTTTAGCTCTTCGTTCGCAGGCTTCTTGCCGGTTCGCTCAAGAATCCAGCCATCATCGTCGTGAGCGGCGATGGTTAGAGATCCCGAAACCACAGCCTGAATAAGCAGTGCGGCCTGCCAGCGTTTTCCCCCGATTACGCTGCCAACGACTCCCATCGAAGGGACCTCCGGACCGCTGTATTGCACAGTCACAAACTTGCGCATTCTGCGACCGCCCAGCACCACGATGCGATACCAAATAGCCCAAATCAGCATCGCCAGGATGGCAACCAGAAATACCCAGAACATCAGTAGTGCAATTGAGCCGGAGACCAGCGAAATGTCGCCTGTGTTAATCAGCCCTTTCTTGAAAGGGAGGTTGATAGTTAGAGTCTCTCCAGGGGAAAGTTCAGTGGCTGCAAAATCAGCTGTGGTTCTCTCGAGCTGCTGCCCGATGTTTTTACTTTCGCACGCTTGATTGGCACCCTGTGGACCGGAGTAGCAAGCGATTTCGTCGGTCTGCAAAATCTTCGCAAGCTCTGGCGTAAGGACAACCCTGGCCGAGACACTGCCAAAGGGCTGCGCCCAACCCGTACCGTTTACGTCCCAATAGAATTCGGCAGTTTCACCGAAGTCGGCCACCACCCATTTCTGAGTGTAAGAAATTACATAGGTCTGACGACCGTGAACAAACCGCTCATCGCTGGACTTTGAAACCACGTCGGCAAAGCCATCGTAGAGTTCCACCGTGTAGTCGCGTGGCTTTCCATTTTCATCGACCACCGAGTTGACTTCGGTACCCAGAGAGTGCGATTTATAGTCATCTGGAATCAGACGACGGATACCGCGGTTCTGATCAGATTCTGGAAAGACTGCCACCAAGGTTTCGGTGACCTTGAGCTGAGGAATGTTGTGTTCACCGAGCGAAAGTTCGTATTCGGCGTGCATCGATTCGAATTCAAAATCGTCAACGTCGGCATTAGCCGGCAACGGGGTTATGAAAAACGATGTCATGGCTAAAGCGAAGGCTGCGGCAGCTCGAAGCAATCTGTGTTTGCTCATGTCTAAAACCTAGACCCCAATCGGCCGTTAGAGCTTTTTGATTGGTGCGACTTTCACCAGCAGGCGTTTCTTTCCTGCCGCACCAAAATTGATTTCCGCGGTCTGACGCGGACCTTCACCGCTAACCGCAACAACCTTGCCACGACCGAAATCGTCGTGTTCAATCGAGTCGCCTACTGCCAGCTGCAAACCTTCGTTGTTGCGCACCGAAGAGATTGCACCCTTCCATTCGGTTCGAGGCTTTACCTCTCGGTTTCCGAAACCTGAGGTGTCGGCGATTGACGGTCGGAACTGCTTTGGAGCACCGCCACGGTTGGCACCGCTTTCGCGCCAGGCGATTAGCTCATCGGGAACTTCTGAGAGGAAACGGCTTGGCAGGGCGGCATCGGTTTCACCGAAGGTGCTGCGGCTCAGCGCCAATGATATGTGAAGGCGCTTTTTGGCTCGGGTAATGCCCACGTAGAAAAGTCGACGCTCTTCGGCAGTTCCACCAGGAACCATGAACGACATCTTGTGAGGAAGGAGTCCCTCTTCGATTCCCGTTAGAAACACAATGTCGTATTCCAAACCTTTGGCGGTGTGCAGTGTCATAAGCGAAACGGTTCCCGACTCGTCGTCGATGTCGTCGGCTGCTGCAACCAGGGCCACTTCGTTTAGGAAGTCTGGAAGCTTTCCTTCCGGGTTATTGCGCTGGAATTCTTTGGCTACGTTTACCAATTCGTCGAGGTTCTCAACTCGAGCTTCGTCTTGTGGGTCGCGGCTGGCTTTCAGAGCGTCGAGGAGCCCGGATCGGCTTAGTGCAGCTCGAAGAATTTCATCGACGGTTGCTGTCTCGATCATGGCTTCTAGTTCGTTTAGCAGGTCAGACAACTGCAACACCGACGACGTGATCTTCGGACCAAACCCCATGTCTGAAACGTGAGCCAATACCTCGCGAACCGAGAGATCATTCTTTTCGGCAAACTTGGCAATCTGAGTTTCCGAGGCGTCGCCGATTCCACGTTTCGGAACATTCAGGATTCGACGAAGCGCGAGGTCATCCTTGCGGTTCGAAATCGCAACCAGATATCCAAACGCATCTTTGATTTCAGCTCGCTCGTAGAACTTCGTGCCACCGACCACTCGGTATGGCAGTGCCGATCGAATGAAAATTTCTTCCAGAGCACGGGTTTGCGAGTTGGTTCGGTAGAACACCGCGATGTCTCGGTAGTTCACGCCTTGGCTGTGAAGTTCATTGATTTCGTCGGCGATGAACTGAGCCTCATCGTGACCGGAGTAACCGGTGTAGCCAACAATCTTGTCGCCGTCGCCTTTGTCGCTCCAAAGGTTTTTGTTTGGGCGATCGAAATTATTGCCAATAACCGCGTTGGCGGCTTTCAGGATGTTGTTGGTTGAGCGGTAGTTCTGCTCAAGCAGAATGGTCTTCGCGCCGTTGAAGTCTTTTTCAAACTCCACGATGTTGCGAATATCGGCTCCACGGAAGGCGTAGATTGACTGGTCACTATCGCCCACCACGGTGAGTGATGCCGGGCGCAAAAGCTCGCCAGTTCGAGGGTCAACATCCGAAAATTCGGCTGGAAGTTCCTTGGTGAGTTCCCGAATCAGCGCGTACTGAGCGTGGTTGGTGTCTTGGTATTCGTCGACGAGAATGTGACGGAACTTGCGTTGATACTGCGCGGCCACGGCAGGGAAAGCACGGAACAGGTGAACGGTTTCGCCGATCAGGTCGTCGAAGTCGAAGGCGTTGTTTCGGCGAAGTTCGGCCTGGTACGAGCCGTAAATAGAGGCGATTGCTCGCTGAACCGGGTCTGCGGTATCGATGTTTCGAGAAAATTGCTCGGCATCGATGAGCTCGTTCTTGGCGTTCGAGATAACCGAAGAAACTCCGGCTGGAGTTAGCTTGTGCAGATCTGCGCCGAGCTCTTTGATGAGGCGCTTAAAAATCGCGCGAGAATCACCAGAGTCATAGATCGTGAAGTTTGGGTCGTGGCCGAGGCGCTCCGATTCACGGCGCAAAATTGCAACGCAGGCCGAGTGGAAAGTCTTGAGCCAAATGCCGTCGGCTTCCCCGCCAAGCAAATCGCGCACGCGGTGACGCATTTCGGCAGCAGCCTTGTTAGTAAAAGTTATGGCAAGAATTTGTGAAGGCCAAGCTTCTTTCATGCCCAAGAGGTGAGCGATGCGCTTGGTGAGAACCGAGGTTTTACCCGAGCCGGCTCCAGCAACAATCAAAAGTGCCTGACCCCTGTGAAGCACTGCTTCACGCTGCTGCGGGTTCAACCCTTCGAGCAGGCGTGATTCGTTGAAAGAATTAAAAAGTTGGGGAGTCGACATATCCCCACAAGTTTAGGCGAGCCCCTCGACATAGCTCCGAAGCAGGTCGGGGTGGTCGGCAAAGATTCCGTCTACTCCGGTCTCGATCAGGTGATGCAAGTACTCTTCAACCGAATTTTTGGCGAACTCAACTCTCGCCGTGAAACCCCAAACGGTTAAACCCTTTTCATGAGCCCGTGCCACAATCTCAGGCATGCGCCGAATCAGCTGGAAATCTAGGCTCAAGATGTCGTATTTAAAGGCGTTCTCTTCGTCCCACTCTTCAAGGCCATAGGCCAGAGGAAACCGGTTACCGAACCGCGAGCGCAAAGCTTCCATGGTTGGCGGTTCGAACGCTTCAATCATCACGGTTGCTCGATCGGCAATCCCCGACTCATCAACGACGTCAGCGAACATGGAAACGATGTCGATTCCCTGCTTTAAAAAGGTCGGCGCATCTTTCACTTCGAGAATTAGGGTCTTACCGACCACGAGTTCGCTGTTAAGGAACTCTTTCAAAGCCGGAATGCGAAATTGCCCATCGAACTTTGCTGAACCAGGGCGCCAATCTGGCACTCGCTCCTTAGCGCGGAGGGTTTGAATCTCAGCCAATGTGAGGTCGGTGGAGTGAAACCGCCCTGCAAATTCCGGACGATCCAAAACATCGGTGGTCTCGGATAAATCGGCTTCGTGACGGAGGACCAAATGGCCGTCTTTAGTCGGCACAATATCGCATTCCAACGCGTCCACGTTCATGCTTAAAGCGAGCTCAAAAGATTCAAGCGTATTCTCTGGTCGGTAGGCCGGAGCACCCCTGTGCCCGAAGACCATAACACCGCTCATGCCTAAAGGATAGGGCTTTTTTTCTCCCAGTTTGGTTTAGTAAACTAATCGTCTAAATGGTTGCCAGAGTATATAACAAGGTACGCGAAATGCGACGTAAGGGGACCTCCCTTGTCGCGCTCGTGGCGTTACTCACATCCGCTTTCACGGTTCTTTCGCCGCTTCCAGCTCAGGCCGCCATCGTCACTAGCAATCTGGTTTTGAACCTCGACGCCAGCAACACTTCGTCATTAGCGGCAACTGCGGCCACCGGCTGGAACAGCGTGAGCCCAGCATCCTCAACGGCCACGTCTTCGTTCTTTGGAAACGCCACTCGCGTTAGCGATTCAACAGGCGCCAGCATTTCACTCGATGGAGCCAGCGATGCGGCTGTCTTCCCAGTAGGAACTGGTCGAACTGCAGGCTCAATGACGGTTGAAACCTGGATCAAACCAGGAAACCTAAGAGCCGGCTGGAACATTCTCGCTACTCGCTGGTTTAGTGACACAGCGCGATCCGATTCGGCAGCGAGCCAAGACTGGCACCTGGGCATTTACGGTACTGCAACCACCAACCTAAAGTTGCAGCTCAACACCGGAGCAGGAATCCTAACCAGCAACACTGTTTTCCCCGCAACGAGCGCAAATAAGTGGTACCACTTGGCTTTCACCATCGACGCCACCAATAACAACACGGCAACTATGTGGGTTAACGGAGTTGCCGACGGAACAATTGCTAACTTTCCTCACACCGATAGCGCTTTGTCACAACTGCACGTTGGCGATGTTGGAGCGGCCACCGCTCTGAACGGAAACATGAGCCGTTTGCGCATCTACAACGCCGCCCTAACTTCGGCTCAGATGGCTCAGAATTACCTCGCCGACAGCGCCCGCTACGGTTACGCTCCGGCAAACACCGTGACTCCTACAATCTCTGGAACGGCCAAGGTTGGAACCTCAATCAGCACAACCGGCGGAACTTGGGGAGTTGGCGATGCCGATGGTACGACCACAGCATATAAGTGGCAGACCTCAACCACATCGGATGGCTCAACCGGTTGGACCGATATCTCGGGAGCGACTAGCGCCAGCTACACTCCCGTAGCCGCCGACGTAACGAACTACTTGCGCGTTTTGGTTACCAAAACCAACACGGCAGGCTCGGCAACAGCCACCTCTTCTGCCACTCTTAGAGTTCAGGCTGCGGCTGGAACTGCATTGCTCAGCGGAGGCAAACTTACCGGATTAACAACCACTGTCCCCAATGATGCCAACACCTACAACGTGACTTTGGCAACCAACAACCTTTCGGCCAGGATGGTCCTTGGCACAACCACTGGGCTCACGCTCATTAACGGTTACGCAAGCACGGCAGCCTACATGGCCACAACCATTGGCGGATCGGCCCCCATAATCTCATTCCGTGGAACCGGTACGGCAATCAACACCGCACTTGCAAACGTGACCTATACCTCGTCTACGCAGCAGGTAGACGTAGTCAAGTTGTATTACGCAAGCGGTGGTTCTGGCTCGGATACCAAGGACTACATCCCGATCTACGACAACAACCAACTGACCTTCCACTACTACGCCTACAAGGTTCATGCCTCAGGCAAGAACCGCGCCGAGATGGACGCATCTGTTGCACCACTCGGCCCAACCGACAACGTTGAGGCTGCTGGCCCTTGGTATCTCGCAACCCCTCGCTACAAGCCAGAGTGGGATCGCCTGATAACTATCGTTGGGCAAAACCAAGCTTTCATGGGTGCCCTTGCCGACGCCAACTCAGTGAATTGGTATTGGCCAGCAAATACCGACGGCTTTTCAACAGCCACGATTTTCGGAACACAGTCCGGAACGGTAGTGACGGCCACGAGCAATATTTACAATCAGACCAACACCACGTTGCCGTTCCACTCTGGCGAACCAAATAGTGCAACCACAATTGGGCGCTCTGGATTCTTTTACATAAACAACAACGTTCTGGGTTGGGATGACACTCCTCAATCAAACTCTGCCGTACCAAGTTTCACCATGGAAACCTTTGGAACCGCACCGTTCGCGGTTACATCAGGATCGTCTGGAGTTTTGGCTCAAACGGTTTCGGTTGTTGCAAACGCATTTGATGCACCAAGTGGACTAACCGTGGAAGCCTCTGGCACAACCGGTTTAGCTGCCACATGGAATCCGGTTACACCAAACATCACCGGGCTTACCTTGGGTGGCTACCGCCTGGAATACTCAACTTCAGCAAGCTTTTCCCCACTCTCGGTTGTGATCACCCAGCCAACAATTACCTCGGGAACGATTACCGGGCTCACTGCAAACACCACATACTACGTTCGAGTTCTAGCGGCCGGCACCAGTTGGGGAGCGTACTCCCCCGCGGTCACGGTGACCACAAAGTCGACCGCAACAACAATCACAGTGGTCTCTTCTGGCGGTGGAATTTCCGGAACCAACTACACCCTTAGTGGAGGTCAGTTCTATGCCAAAGCATCGAACAGCGTCAGCATCAATGCGTCTGACATTCAAACTGCGCTAAACAGCGGCAATGTTGTACTTGCTGCCGACAACGTGATCATCGATGCCCCAATAACGTGGAGCAGCAGCCGCTACCTAACTTTGGGAAACAGCACCACCAGCACGGTGACCATTAATAAGAAAATTACAACTTCAACGAATGGCTCCCAGCTGGTCATTAGTTCGCCAACCTACAACTTAGATGTCAAAAACGGCGCCAGCATCCAGTTCACTTCTTCAGGCACTCAATACCTCAACATCGGTGGCGTTAGTTACACGCTGATTAAAACCGAGGCCCAGCTTGTTGCAGCAACAGCGAGTACCAACTACGCGCTGGCCAAGCCGCTAACTCTTGCTACTAGTTACACGACTTCGCCTATCAACGTAAGTTACGCAGCCACGTTGGACGGTCTCGGTAACACGATTGACTCCATGAAAATTGGTGCCACCACCACAGAACGAATTGGTCTTATCAGCACTCTCACAACAGGCGGTGTGGTTCGGAACCTTGGTGTAACCAGCGCCGACATCACCCTTTCGAGCAGCAATTATCGAGCCGGTGTAATCACCGGTGGATCAACCGGTGGAACCATCGAGCAGGTTTGGTCAACCGGTTTCATCAGAACTACAACCACAAACTCTTCGCTCTCACTCGGCGGCCTGGTCGGTAACGTCGAATCAGGAACGCTGAATATTTCTAAGTCTTGGTCTTCGGTGAACATTGATTCATCCACCAGCGGAAGCGGAACTGCTCTTGAGCAAGGCGGAATTATCGGAGGCGATGAACTCACGGTGCCACAAGCGAACACATTCAGCGGTGGGAACTTGAACCTGAGTCAGGTCTATGCAACAGGAACCTTGAAGTGGGCTAGCAACTCTCACCGAGGAATCGGCGGTCTGATGGGCCTGAAGTACTCCACCGGAACGACTTCGATCACAGACTCATTTAGTTGGGTGACCTTCGCTGCAGGTGTTCCTATCTATAACTTAGGTGGAAATGTCGGTGTTGCCGCCGGTGGAACCACAACGCTTACTAGGACCTACCAAACAACCTCCTCGGTGTGTGTGGCAACCGTAGAGCCCGGTTTCACGGCAACCCCTAACTGTGCCACCCAGAGAACTCCTGGAGAAACAGTTGCTGGTATTTCGGGCGTGAACTGGGCGGCAACCGGACCATCCACTCTGGTCAACCTGGTCGCGCCAGCAAAACCTCTATACGTTAAGGTGCTAGCACCAACCGACGGTTCATACGCAACGGTCAGTTACCAGATTGTGGATGGCTCGGGTGCGGTTCAAAACACTGCAGCATTAAGCGCTCTGAATCTTTCGATTTCTGGCACACCTGTCTACAAGGCGGCTGGTGTTGTTCTGAATGCCGCGAGCGCTAAAGCTACCTACAGCGCCTACTATGACTCGGGTCTCACCCTTGGCGGCACTAGTTCTGGCTCGTACTCTCTGAGCCCTTGGCGCGAAAATACTTCGGTAATCATCTCGAAATATGCTCAAACGGTGACCTGGACTCCAACCACTTCGGTGAGTTTTGGGTCTGGAACTTTCACCCCGAGCCCTGCCCCGGTCGCTTCTGGTGGAACGACTATCACCTATTCGGTGAGCTCGGCTGGAACCACCGGCTGTACCGTTAACGCTTCAACGGGAGCAATCACCTACACCGCTGGTGGAAGTTGTGCAATTACTGCAACTGCCGCGAACGCAGGAGACTGGCTGATTGCCAGCGATACCGAAACCTTTGTAATTGCGGAACCTGCTACTGCACCGACTTCACTGGCAGCAACTGCAGCCGGAAGTGGAGTGCTAAACATCGGTTGGACTGCTCCAACGGTTAGCTCTTCGGCTGCGATCACTGGTTACACACTCACCTACTCAACCAACTCGGGGATGACTTCCCCAACCACGGTGAACGTTGGAAACACCACCGGTTACTTACTCACTGGATTGACCGCGGGAACTGTTTACCACTTCCAAGTGCGAGCTGTGAGCGGATCAACCTGGACGGGGCCGCTGAGCACGATTGCATCTGCGACACCAAACACCACTGCCACAACCATCAACGTTGTAGCATCCGGTGGTGGCGTTGCGGGCACAGACTACAAAATAAACGGCGGAGTAATCTCGACCACTGGCACTGCGAACATCAACGCGTCGGTAATTGCGTCATTACTGGCAACTGAAGGCACGGTTCAGTTGGCCGCAACCAATGTGAACGTGAACTCAGCTATCTCTTGGAGCGCGAACTCCATTCTGGTTCTAGGAAGCACGTCGTCAGCCACCGTCAACGTAAACAGCACGATCTCAGGTTCCGGAAACACAGCCGGAGTAAAGATTCTTCCAGCAACCTATGGGCTATCCGTGAAGGATGGCTCCTACATTCGACTAACCGGCGCGACGCCGAGCTTCAACGTGGGTGGAACTTCCTACACGGTTGTCAACACTCTGGCTGGGCTTGCAAACGTTGCTGCTGGAACTACCTGGGCACTTACCGCCCCGATTACTCTCACTGCAACTTATACGGCAGCCGTAAAAGAGTTCACATTTACTGGCATCATGGATGGTCTTGGAAACACCATCAACAGCATGACGATGAATATCACAGCAACAAAAGATGCTGGTTTTTATGCTGCGCTAGGTGGCGCAACTGTTCGAAATGTGGGTTTCACCAACGTCAATATTTCAAGCCCGACCGACGCCATCAACACACGCCTCGGTTCGGTTGCTGGAAATGGCTCGATAACGGCCTCGGTTACCAACACTGTTAGCCAAGTTTGGGCAACCGGATTCATCAACCAAACCTTTGCCGGCACGGCAAAGACCGAAGCCGGTGGATTGTTTGGTGGCGCCCAAACCGGAACTTTGAACATCACCAAATCATGGTCGAGCGTTGCCATAAGCACCAAGGCATATTCGGTAGGTTCAGGTGGAATCATCGGTACCAACGTTGGAAGCTTTAGCGGTGGCCTCAACAGCGGTGCCGCACTGACGATCACCGAGAGTTACAGCACTGGCAACATCTTGCGCGACCTCCCTGTTAGCCCGCTTTGGTATGGCAACGCTGGAATTATCGGTGTCGCATATGGAACGAGCACCACAATCACCAACGTATTTTCTTGGGGAAACATTAACTCAACTGGTGGCGGCGCGGGAACTTCCACAGCTGGTATTTCGGGTGTTGGTTCGGCAACCATCACAAATGCCTACACAACTCACGCAGCCTGTGGAGGCACTGCGACTAACTGTGTCGGTTCCGTTGTTGCCGGATCGGCTCCAGCAACCGGCACCGGTTTTGGAAGTGGACTATGGTCAACTGCCAATGGTGCGTCGCTCGTAAACTTGGCGCTGCCGACTAAAGCTCTCTACGTTCAAGTTGTGGCTCCTACCGACGGTTCCTTCGGCACCCTCGGATACCAGATTGTCGATTCCACTGGCACAGTTCAAACACTGAGCTCGCTCAACCTAACGGTTTCCGGAACCCCGACCTACACAATCAACTCGAGTGTTGCCCTGGGCACCTATTCCGTGGCCTACGTGTCAGGTCTGACTCTGGCAGGGACTTCCGCTGCCGTCTATTCACTTGGCTCATGGATTACCACTACATCGGTGACCATCTCAAAGCTTCCTCAGACGGTTTCGTGGTCGCCAACCACCTCGGTGGCATTTAGCTCTGGTTCAATCACACCAAGCGTTTTGGCCACAGCTTCTGGTGGAACCTCGATTAGTTATGCAGTTACCAATGCAGGCGCGACCGGCTGTACCGTCAACGCAACCACGGCCGTTATCACAGCAACCGCTGGTGGAAACTGTGTGGTCACCGCGACTGCTGCTAACGCGGGTAACTACCTAGCTGCCACTGCTTCGGTTACCTTTGCGATTGCCGATGCCTCGGTGGCTCCCGCGGGTGTCACCGCCACTCCAGTTGGAACCGGCGCCATCATGGTCAACTGGTCTGCTCCTACCCCAGCAGCTTCTTCGGCACTCACCGGCTACCAGGTCACCTACTCAACATCGTCGTCCATGACGTCGCCAAGCACTGTGGCCACCAGCACCACGTCGAAGTTAATAACCGGCCTAACCACTAACACCACCTACTACTTCCAGATTCGTGCTGTCAACGGAACTACTTGGTACGGCGCCTACAGCACTGCCGTAAGCGGAGCTACCCCAGCTACGGGAACCACACTCACGGTTGCAGCGACCGGTGGTACTCAGGGAACCACTTGGAAGGTTCTCGACGGAGTTGTCTACCCGGTCGGCAGCGGAATCATCAACGTGGCGGATCTTCAGGGTCTTCTTCAGACGGGTTCGGTTACCCTAGCAGCCGACTCGGTAACCATCAGCGCTGACGTAACTTGGAACACGAGCCAAACCTTGACGCTCGGTTACGCGACCGCTAACACAGTCAAAATCAACTCCGACATCACTGTTTCTGGAACCACCGGCGGACTGGTAATTGCGCCGGCAGCCTATTCTCTTGACACCAAGAACAACGCGCAGGTAACTCTCTCTGGCTCGAGCACCACTCTTTCAATCGGTGGAGTGAGTTACACCCTGATTCGTTCGATTGCCGGCCTAGCATCAGTAACGGCCTCTACAAATTACGCTCTTGCGCAACCCCTTTCGTTCACCTCGGCAATAACGGCTTCACCGGTTTCAGTGGATTTTGCTGCAACCTTCGACGGCCTTGGAAACACAATCGACGGAATGAATTTCAACGTTCCAGCAACTACCGGTTTTTATGGCTTCTTCACTGGCCTAACCACTGGCGCCACCGTTCGCAACCTTGGTCTGACTAACGTCAAGGCTTTAATTCCGACTGGCTCTACTCTCAGCATCGTCTTTGGTGTTCTCACCGCTCACACCGCTGGCACCAACACCGGAACCGTGACCCTGAACAAGGTTTGGACTACAGGATTTGTCAATGGCACTGCTAGCGCAACTTTGACGAGCCTCGGTGTAGGTGGCGTGATGGGAATGGCCCAAGCGGGAACCACAAACATTTCGCATACTTGGTCGAGTGTCAATATCGATGTCTCTTCGACCACCACCACAAACTTGGTTGTTGGTGGAATCCTGGGTTCCGACTCAGTTGTCTTTGGACAAGCGAACACGAGCCCAGGTGGAAATGTAGTAATTTCAGAAAGCTATACCACTGGCGCAGTCAAGACTAAGGCTGCAAGCTCATGGAGAGGTATCGGCGGAATTTTTGGACTTCACTGGTCCACCGGAACAACATCGGTCAGCGATACGTTCTCATCTGGAACACTTTCAACCACGGAGATCTATGGCCTTGGCGGTCTAATTGGCGCCTCCTCTGGAGGAACAACTACCCTTCAACGTAACTTCACCTCCTGGTCAACCTGTATCGATGGCGCAACTACTAACTGTTTGGCGGTAAACGTAGCACTTGGCGCAACCGTTACCAGTGCAAATACCGCTGTTTGGACCACCTCTGGTGCCAGCTACCTGGTCAACCTTCCAGCTCCAAAGCGGAACCTCTATGTTCAGTCCACTTACACGAACGTGGACGGCTCTTTCGCCGGCGTTGGAAACCAGGTCGTCGATGGCGTTGGTGCAGTTCAGACTTTGAGCTCGCTCAACCTAACCAAGACTGGAACACCAACCTACACAATCGATGCCACGACTGCCGTTGGAACCTACAACGTTGCATACACCTCAGGCCTAACTTTCGGTGGAACTGCGGTTGGAAACTACAACTTCTTGCCATACCCATTCACCACTTCGGTTGCGATTTCTAAGGTGGCGCAGTCCATTAGCTACACCTCCACCGCACCGACCACGGCGAAGGTGAACACCACTTACACACCTACGGCAACATCTAGTAGCGGCGGTGCGGTCACGTTTACCATCGACGCATCATCGTCGTCGATTTGTTCGATTGCTGCTGGCGTTGTGACTTTCAACACGCTTGGTAACTGTGTGATCAACGCCAACCAGGCGGGTTCAACTAACTGGCTTGCAGCGCCACAGGTTCAGCAGACGGCAGTGGCTACAATCAAGGGCGACCAGGTGATCACGTTCAGTTCAACCGCGCCGAACGCAAAGGTAGCCGGCAGCACCTACATTCCAGCTGCAAGTTCCACAGGTGGCGGAACCGTAGTTTTCACCATCGACAACGCTTCATCAGCGATTTGTTCGCTAACAACCGGGGTAGTAAGTTTCCTAGCGGTTGGTAATTGCGTGATTAACGCAAATCAGACTGGTGACACAAATTGGAACGCCGCACCGCTCAAGTCGCAAACCGTTACAGTTTCCAAAGGCAGCTCGACCATCGCATTCACGTCAACCGCCCCAACTTCTGCGGTAGTCGATGGAGCCACTTACACCTTGTCTTCTACTAAGACCGCGGCCAACACAAACTCGGTGGTTTACACAATCGACCTAACAGCATTGGGAATCTGTTCGGTGAGCGGCAACGTCGTGAGCTTCCTGGCCGCCGGAAGCTGCAAGGTCAACATCAACCTCGCTAGCGACACTCAGTATGAAGCAGCCGCGCAGGTTCAGCAGGTATTTACCGTCGCCAAGGGAGCTCAGGTTGTTTCGTTCACATCAACAGCACCAACGTCGGCGAAGGTTGGTGCACCAAATTACACGGTCACAGTCGCCGGTGGAAAATCGACTTCGTCCACTGTAATAACCGTCGATTCGTCTACCAGCTCGAAATGTTCGGTTGTCGGGTTTGAAGTAACCTACCTTGAGGTTGGTACCTGTCTAATCAATCTGAATCAACCTGGCGATGCCAATTACAACGCGGCGGTACAGGTTCAGCAAGCAATTTCCATCACCACCGACGGCCGCTGCCCGTTTGGAGAGGTTTCGGGAAACTATTGTTTGGTTCGCTTCAACACTGGCGGAACCTGGACTGTACCAACCGGTGTTAGCGCAATCGACATTCTCAGCGTCGGTGCTGGTGGCGCTGGTGGTGGCGGTGCTGGTACCAACGGCGCGCCAGGAGGTGGCGGTGGCGGTGAAGTACTTGAAATCCTAGGACGCTCGGTCGTGCCTGGAACTGTTATCACCGCCTCAATTGGAGCCGGAGGTGTCGGTGGCGGAGCCTTGGTCGACGCCTCAGCAAGCACCAACGGTGGTGCCACCACGGTTAGCGGTACAAACAACTTTGCGACCATAACTTCTCGTGGTGGTGGAGCGGGAGCCACTTGGCGTTACATCGCACCTAGCCCTGGTTACGCACAGCCTGCTGGTGGAGGCGCGAGTGTTGCCGGCGGTGGCGGTGGTCACGCACAGATTTCCACCAGAGTTGCTGCTCCAGGTGTCGGTGGTGTTTCTACCGGTGGAACTGGTAACCCAGATGGAAGCAGTGGAAGTTATCAGAACGGTGGCGGTGGCGGTGGCGCCGGAGGCAACGGTGTAAATGCAACTGCACTCGCTGCTGGAAACGGTGGCGCCGGATTGACATCGACGATTTTGGGAACCGTCCTTGGCGGCGGTGGCGGTGGTGCTAAACGCAATGGCACCGGTGCAGTTGGAGCGGGAACAGCTGGCGGTGGCGCCGGAGGCAATGGAGCTGCTGGTGTTGCAGGAACAGCCAATACCGGTGGCGGTGGCGGTGGTTCCGGTGGTGCAGTCAATGGAGCCAACGGCGGTTCTGGTGTTGTTGTGATCCGGATTTCTATGTGGACACAGACCGCAGCTTTTACATCGACAGCACCAACCGGGCTCGTTTTTGGAACTGCGAGCACTTACACGCCGAGCACATCCGGAACTGCGTCGGGTTCCAATGTCGTCGTAACCGTTGATTCGTCTTCAGCCGCGGTTTGTTCAATATCATCTGGCGTAGTGTCGGTCATCGGTGCGGGCACCTGTACTTTGAACGCAAACCAAGCTGGAACCGGTTACTACGCTGCAGCTAGCCAGGTACAACAAAGTTTCACCGTTGCCAAAAAGGCTCAGACGATTTCCTTCACCTCAACTGCGCCAACAACTGCTGTGGTTGGCGGCGACAGTTACGCCGTTACCGCCACCGGAGGCGCATCTACCTCCGCTGTGATCTTTACCATCGATGCCACGACATCGACCATTTGTTCGATCGCTTCTGCTGAGATTACTTTCCTCAAGGCTGGCAGTTGTAAGGTGAATGCTAACCAGGCTGGCGACACTAACTACCTTGCCGCGTCTCAAGTTCAACAATCAATCACTGTGGGCAAAGGTTCACAGGTCTTAGACTTCACCTCGACGCCTCCGGTAAATCCAGTTGTTGGTGGCTCCACCTATACGGTCGGTGCAACTGGCGGAGCTAGTGGCTCCGAAGTTACGTTTAGCATCGATGGCTCGACTAGCGCTAACTGCTCGATTTTGGGAACAGTAGTTTCATTTACCGCTGTCGGCAGCTGTGTTGTGAAGGCAAACCAACTTGGCAGCAACGATTACAACGCAGCACCTGAAGTCACTCAAACTATCGCCGTTGGGCTTGGCACTCAGGTTATTGATTTCAGCTCCACCCCGCCAAACAATGCCATCGTGGATGGTCCTTCATACCTTATCTCCGCAACCGGTGGTGCTTCGGGAAACCCAGTCTTCTACACTGTTGGGTTGAGCTCGGCCACAGTATGTTCAATTGTGGGAGATGATATCTCGTTCATCGGCGTTGGCGACTGTGTGGTGAGTGCCAACCAAAATGGTTCTACCAACTACAACGCCGCCAACGAAGTAACGCAAGTTATCGCTGTTGGCAAGGGAGCTCAAGCCCTATCGTTCACATCTTCGGCGCCTAGCAATGCTGTGGTTGATGGCGCCAGTTACACGGTTTCGGCAACCGGCGGGGCTACAAACTCTGCAATTGTCTTCTCGATCGATGCATCCAGTTCAGCGATCTGTTCGATTAGCGGCGCCGAGGTTTCATTCACTGCGGCTGGTACCTGTACCGTCAATGTGAACCAAGACGGAGACGCAAACTACAACGCGGCTAGCCAGATTCAGCAGGTCTTCACAGTTGGCAAGGGTACGCAGGTTGTTGCCTTCACCTCAGCGATTCCTACCGGAGTCCGCGTTGGCGACACCGGTTACAACCCAACCGCAACCGGTGGTTCTTCAACCGGTGAAGTGACAATTTCGGTGGCTACGGCTTCGTCGTCGAATTGTTCGATTGCCACTGGCGTTGTTTCATTCCTGGCTGCAGGAGATTGTGTTCTTGAGGTTTCCCAGGCAGGAGACGCAAACTACCTTGCGGCACCAACCGTGACCCAGACCATTGCGGTTGCCAAAGGACTTCAGGTAATTACCCAAACCAACTCGGTGCCAGCCGCCGCATTTGTTGGAATGGGCACTTTCACGCCAACGTTTACTGGCGGGCCATCTGGTAATGCCGTAACCATTGAGATCTCCCCAGGTAACAGCGATGTCTGTTCAGTACAAAATGGCGTAATCACCGTGAGTGCTGCCGGTCTATGTCGTTACCTGGTGAACCAGGCTGGGAACACCGATTACGAAGCAGCCGTCGAATTCGTCCAAGGATTCTTGGTCGACAAGGGAACGCAAAGCGTCGAATTCACCAGCTCAACACCAACAGCTTCGGTTGGTGGAGCTACCTACACGCCGAGTGCTACCGGTGGCGCGACAGGTCATCCAGTGGTCTTCCGAATTGCCGAAAACGCGACCAGCGTTTGCGCTATCTCAAGTGGCGAAGTTCGATTCATTGGTGTTGGAACCTGTGTGATCGATGCAAGCCAATCTGGTGACTCGAACTATGAGTCGGCCAGCAACTCGCAGAGTTTTGAAGTGGGCAAGGGTGCTCAGTCAATCAGCTTCACCTCCACTCGCAACTCGGCTGTGGTTGCCGGGGCTCAGTACACGCCAACCGCCGCCGGTGGGGCCTCAGGACAAAACGTAATCCTCGGCATTTCTTCCTCTTCTGCATCCGTCTGTTCGATGGTCGCTGGAAAGATTTCATTCCTTACCCCTGGCGATTGCGTGATCGAAGCTAACCAGAGTGGAAACACCAACTACCTAGCTGCGCCAACGGAAACACAAACAGTATCGGTTGGTAAGGGTGCTCAACTGATTACCTTCAACACATTTGCACCAACCAATGCCAAGGTTGGTGGCACGACCTACCAGCCGGTTGTTACCGGTGGGGCTTCAACATCGTCCGTCATCTTTAGTATTGCTAGTTCGTCTTCGACAGTCTGTACCGTATCCAACGGCGTAGTTTCATTTATCGGGGTTGGCGATTGCGCGATCGACGCGAATCAGGCTAGCGACTCTAACTACAACGCGGCGCCTACGCAGAGCCAGACTGTCACAGTGGCAAAGGGTCTTCAGGTTCTGAATTTCACCTCTACCCCACCTTCACTTCGCCCGGTTCAGGGAACCTATTACACTCCGACTGCAGTTGGAGGCGCTTCGGGAATTCCGATTGTCTTCACGATTGCCGCTGAAGCCGCCTCACTGTGTTCGATCGATGGAAGCGGTGTAATTTCCTTCCTTGCTGTCGGTGACTGTGTAGTCCTTGCAAATCAGGCTGGCAATGGCAACTGGAACGCTGCTACTCAGGTTTCTCAGGTCTTCGACATCACCAAGGGCGAGCAGGTTGTTACATTCACCTCAAACTCTCCTTTGGATGCTGTGGTTGGCGGATCTGCTTACGAACCAACCGCATCGGGTGGTGCTGGAACCAAGCCGGTTACCTTCAGCGCCTCGATGATTTCAAGCGACATCTGTTCGGTTACAAATGGTGCGGTTAGCTACCTAGCTGCCGGCACATGTGTCTTGGTCGCAAACCAGGCGTCCGATGCAAACTACAACGCCGCAACGCCGGTTTTCCAAAGCATTACGGTTGGAAAGGGCGAGCAATCTATTTCGTTTAGCTCAATCTTCTTGGGCGCAAAAGTTGAGGGAACGGCTTACCGCCCGGTTAGCTCCGGTGGCTTGAGTTCGAGCCCGGCAAGATTCTCAATCGCCACGGTTTCTTCAGCGGTTTGTGAGATTGTCGCAGGTACCGTTTACTTCCACTCGGTCGGCGATTGCGTGGTTGAAGCTAACCAAGACGGCGACGCAAACTACAACGCCGCGATTACCCAAACACAGGTGATTACCGTTACCAAGGGCACCCAGTTACCACTGGTCACTTCTTCAAGTCTCTCGAGTTTGAGCCTCGGTGCAACAGCACCAACCACCGTGATCAGTGCGACCGGCGGTTCTGGCAGCGGAAGCATCAGCTGGGAAATTGCTCTATCGAGCACTGGCGTTTGTAGCTTGCAAGGCGATGTGGTCTACGGGCTTTCGGTTGGTTACTGTGACTTGGTAGCTACCAAGGCTGGCGACGACAATTTCGAAACCGAAACCGCAAACCTATCGATTCCAATCACGACTGGTGGCCAGACTCCGGTTCGCACCCTAATTAGCAACCTAACCCCAACCTACGAACCTGGGCTTGAGCTGACGCTGAGCCTAGATGGCGGAAACGGTAACGGTTCAATTTGGTTCGAATCGATCACCCCAGACGTTTGCAACACCACGGAATCCGGAATTTTGAGTGTTTACTCTGGCGGTGATTGCACGGTTATTGGCCACAAGAATGGCGATGAGTCGTTCATCGAAGCGCAGAACACTCTGTCGTTCACCATCGCCAAGGCGTCGCAGGGAGCAGTTGCGATTGCCCTTGACCGCTCACTAACCTATTCGGCTGACGGTGCGGTTTCTGGAGACTTGAGCGTAACCGGGGTCAAAACCGGCGCGATTCCTTCGTTTAGCGTTTCTTCCGGAAGTTGCACCGTTTCCGGTAGCACCTTGTCGGCGACCAGTGCAGGTGACTGTGTGGTGACCGCCCAGATTGCTGGTAACGAAAGCTATCTCGAGGCTAGCGTTGAGCGTACGATCAACGTGGCTAAGGCAGTTCCGGCTGCACTTACAGCCAGTGTTGTTTCGGGTCAGAACAGCGTGGTTGCCTGGAACGGCAAGGCCACCACTCGTTACACGATTGCCGGCGGTTCGGGCACCGGCGCTATTTCTGCCAGCACCACCACCTCGAACATTTGTAGCGTTTCGCTTAGCGGATCGGAAATAACCGTCACCGGAACCGCACAGGGAACCTGTGTGGTCAGACTCACTCAAGATGCTGACAATAACTACCAGTCGCTCGCCTCTAACTTCAACGTCTCAGTGCTCGACCTTCCTGCAGTTCCCCAAACCTTTGCCCTAAACAACACCGGTGCCACTCAAAGCGGAGCGATGTCGATTGATGTTAGTTGGTCAGCCCCGGTCACCGCCGCTACCCGTGCGGCCATTACTGGCTACGAAGTGCAGTCGAAGACCGGAACCAACCCTTGGACGACCGTTCCGGGGGGAACTCTGTCGGCGAACGACACCCGCCTCACCGTGGTGGTCCCAGCTTGGACTCAGGTTTACTTCCGAGTAGCGCCAATCTCGGCACTGGATGCAGCCGATGGCTCTAACCGCAACTGGGTTTCACTCACGCAGGAAGGTACGGGAGTTACCGTTCCTTTCGATGTCAGTGGAACACTTGCCAAGATCTCCACCAACATCGCTGCCACTTCGTCGGGTGAAACGGTAACGGTAACCGGTACCGGTTTCGACCCGGCGGTAACTACTCAGATCCAGATCTCCACCGCGACCGCTGTGTTTGCTGCCGGCTTTGGCCGCGCTGCTCTCTCGCAGACCGTAGTTGTTCCCGCCACGGTAGTTTCGCCAACGCAACTAACCTTCGTGCTGCCCAAGATCACTCTGCCTGCAGGTCGAACTTCGTTACCTACCCAGGTTCGAATTCTCACCACCAACGGAATTAGCTCTGAGCCAGTGAACCTTGAGTACGTTCCGAAGAAGCTAGCCCAAGCTCTAGCCGTGACCGGTCTTCCGGCAACGAAGGCAACCCTAAGCCTCGGTGGACCAGCAATTACCGGCCTCGCAACCGTAACCGTGCCGGCGGCCCTAACCCGCACTGGCGCACAAGCTGTAGTTACCGCAACCCCGGCAAGTGTTTGTACTGCGGCCGTAGTTAACCGAACCATCACCGTTACTCCGATTGGCCGAGGCACCTGTGCAATTTCAGTGGTAGCGCCAGCTACACCTGGATACACCGCTTCGGCGGCTAAGGCCTACAGCTACACGGTTAAGGGTGCTGCTCAGACCCTGACTTTCGCCAACCCTGGGGCAAAGACTTTTATTTCCACACCGCAAGCCCTGACCGCACTATCGTCGGCTCTTCTTCCAGTCAGCTTTGCCTCAATCTCACCAACGGTTTGTACCGTTAGCGGTGGCAGTGTGCAGTTCGTCGCGGCCGGGTTCTGTTCGATCGTTGCCAGCCAAACCGGAAGTTCAACCTTTGAAGCCGCTAAGCCGATCACGCAAAAGTTCGCCGTTGCCAAGGCAAATCGAACCACTGGCCTAACTGCAACTGCCGACAGCGTCTCGGCAACCGGCGAGCACACCAGCCACACCTACGACGTGACTAGCGCACTCTCCGGCCCTACCGTCAACGTTTTCGTTGGTGAAGATCCGCTTGATGTTCCTGTACTTCTAAACAAGCGCGAAGGAACACTAGCCTTCACCGTGGAGACCTCTGCCGACAAGGCGGGAATCTGCTCTGCGGAAAGCGGCGAGGCCGGCACCCTTGTCGGTACCATCACCATGCTCGACATTGGAACCTGTAAGGTCACCATCACCGCTCCAGCAGACTCCGCTTGGAACGCAGGGCCTGAGATTATCGTTATCACCGTGGTCGGTGCTGCTCTACCTGAGGGCGCGGTAGACCCAGGTGCCGGAAACATCGGCGATGGAACGCTGTCGCCAGAAGATACCGACACAACTGTTGGTGACGTTGACACCGAGCCTGCTGTTGCGGTCGCACTTGACCCAACTGTTGCCAAGACCTATGCCTTCGGCGGCGAAGATGGCTTCGGTTACGACCCAGTGTTGGGAAAGATTAACGTTCACACTAAGTCGGTTCTGGTTGGAACGTGGACTGCAATCTTGAAGTCTCCTTCGGCCGATAAGAAATGGTTCAAGATCAAGGGCAAGGTCGTGAAGAAGGTTCAGACCTACATCGACGTTGCAACCTGTACCACCAAGCTCACCGTGAAGAAAGACCCGAAGCTTAAGAAGAAGGTCTCTCGAATCATCGGAGCTGGATGTCTGCTTAGCAATTCCGGTAAGGCTGCCTTCACGCAGGTTGGAATTCAGAAGATCAAGATGAAGTACAAGCGTATTCGCCAGTACGCCAAGACCGGGCTCGACTACCAGGGAACCGCGAAGGCTAAGAAGCGCATTCTGAAGAAGGTTAACCGAACCGTGGTGATCAAGGTCGGTCTAGCGGGTTAAAAAGTCGTAAAGACTATTCCCACT
Organism: Actinomycetota bacterium; assembly: GCA_041180065.1. GTDB lineage: Bacteria > Actinomycetota > Actinomycetes > Actinomycetales > Microbacteriaceae > Rhodoluna. The sequence goes on from JBEGSI010000014.1 coordinate 115,841, forward strand.
CGATGGTGCCAGGTGGCTTCGAGGTTACATCCAGAACTACTCGATTCACACCCTCGACCTCATTGGTGATTCGGTTGGAAATCTTAGCCAGCACGTCATAAGGCAAACGCGACCAGTCGGCGGTCATGGCATCTTCACTTGAAACCGGACGAAGCACAATTGGATGTCCGTAGGAACGACCATCACCCTGCACGCCAACCGAGCGAACATCGGCTAGCAGTACAACCGGGCACTGCCAAATCTCTTGGTCGAGGCCGGCTGCGGTTAGCTCGTGGCGCGCGATGGCGTCGGCTTTGCGAAGTAGGTCGAGGCGCTCTTTATTTACCTCGCCGATAATACGAATGCCAAGACCTGGGCCTGGGAACGGCTGTCGCTGCACGATTTCGCTAGGCAGTCCAAGTTCGGCACCGATGGCGCGAACTTCATCCTTGAACAGCGTGCGAAGTGGCTCAACTAGCTCAAAATCAAGGTCGTCTGGCAGGCCGCCAACGTTGTGGTGGCTCTTGATTCCAGCGGTGGCGCCACCACCAGACTCAACTACGTCTGGGTAAAGAGTTCCCTGAACTAGGAATCGGATTGGTCTGTTGTCGGCTTTCGACTCTTCGATCAGAGCGGTTTGTGCTTCTTCGAAGGTGCGAATGAATTCGCGACCGATGATCTTGCGTTTGGTTTCTGGGTCGGTCACGCCGGCTAGGGCATCCAGGAATTTCTTCTCAGCATCAACAACGACGAGGCGAATGCCAGTGGCAGCAACGTAGTCGCGTTCCACCTGCTCGGCTTCGTCCTGGCGAAGGAGACCGTGGTTAACAAACACGCAAACCAGCTGGTCGCCAACGGCCTTGTGAACCAGTGCCGCGGCTACTGCCGAGTCAACTCCACCGGAAAGACCACAAATTACTCGGTCGGTGCCAACCTGGGCACGAATCTTTTCAACCTGCTCAGCGATAACGTTGCCTGAGTTCCAGGCGTCCGGAATTCCAGCGGCATTGTGAAGGAAGTTTTCCAGAACGTTCTGGCCGAACTGCGAGTGCTTTACTTCTGGGTGCCACTGCACTCCGTAAATCTTCTTCTCACTGTTGGCGAAAGCAGCAACCGGGGTGGTTTCGGTTGACGCCAAAACTTCGAAACCGGCTGGTGCTTCCATTACCTGGTCGCCGTGGCTCATCCAGCAAATCTGCGATGCTGGCTGACCGGCCAGAATCTCTCCGCTGGCTTTCACGGTCAGCTCGGTTGCTCCGTACTCGCGCTTACCGGTTTTGTCGACTCGTCCGCCAAGGGCGTTGGCGAGAGTCTGGAATCCGTAGCAAATACCTAGAACTGGGATGCCCAGTTCCAGAATGGCTGGGTCAAGTTGCGGTGATGCATCTTCGTAGACCGAAGAAGGACCACCTGAAAGAATAATGGCCGAAGGGTTCTTCGCCTCGACCTCTGCTGCGGTGATGGTGTGGTGAACGATCTCACTAAACACGCTGGCTTCGCGTACTCGGCGAGCGATTAGCTGGGCGTACTGCGCCCCAAAGTCGACTACTAGGACCGGCTGATTCATTCTGATGCCTCCAGTTTTTTCAAATCTTCAACAGCAACTTTTTGGAAGTGGCGTTCCGCGATAAAACTTAGGAATGGCACCACACCACCCGCTGCAATCAGCAGGAACCGTCCGAGGTTCCAGCGCAGCAGCGACCAGAGTCGGAAGTCGGTGTAAAGGTAAAAAACGTAGATCCATCCGTGCACGATCAAGATCATCGACGTGATGTTGATACCGGTTTCAGGGAAACCTACTTTAAAGCCGTCGGCGTCGAGGGTGAAGTGAGCAAAGGTCAGAAAACCGTCTGGGCCGCCGAGCCAAAGATCGGTTTCGTTGGTCAGGCGAATCACATAAAGGATGGTTATTACGAGAAGGAAGTAACCGGTGACGTTTGCTGCAACTTTAAACAGGCGAAGCGTGCTCTCAACAGATTTACGGATGCTTGGTTCGCTAGACATTAGTCAATTCTACCTTTGCTGCTTTCGCGAATAACTTCGTCCTTCACCAATCTTCCCCATAGGAACACGGCAAAACCGGCGAACAAAATCCACTCGATAGCGTAGAAGGCGGTCAGCCAGTTGAAAACGTTTTCACCAGGATTATTTCCGATAACAATCGCTTCACCCAGATTTTCCGGCTTCTGCACGATTACAAAACCAGCGAATGCGTCAATGTTTTCTGGCAGTCCTGGCTGGTTAATTACCTGTTCCACCGAAAGGCTCTCAAACTGGATACCATTACTTGCTCGAGGCTCTTCGCTCGGTTCATAGATACCGCGAAAGGTTTGTAGCGAGGCAATTTCAACCGATTTTGTAATTCGCTGACACTCGGAGGTAGCCTCTTCGCCAGTTGCGAACCAGCCGAGCGCGAGGGTGATCAATTTTCCCTCGCCAGTGATTGCCGGCCTGGCAATCCATGAGCCGGTTTTAGAACCACCGTTGCCATCGAGCTGAATGCGATTAGCAATCACGTAACATTGCCCAACCATTGGGGTGGCTTCGGTTGAAACCAGGCGGTCGGCCTGATTAGCCATAAAAGGGCTAGAGCTTTGCGCGATCGATTCGAGCGAAACCAAGGTTTGGTCGGTTGGAGTTTTTGGCACGTATCGGAAGGTGCGATCCGCCTGCCACTGAGCGAGGAGTGCAAACACCGCGGCTACCGCGAGCGCTAGAACCAGAGCGCCAACCCATTTCGGTCGCGTAGCGACCTTAAAAAAAGTTGGCTGGCTCATTACGAGTTGTAAGGAGCTACAACCACGTCGACTCGCTGGAACTCTTTCAAGTCGCTGTAGCCGGTGGTGGCCATGGCACGTTTTAGAGCACCAATCAGGTTGGTGGTTCCATCGGCCGAAGATGAAGGGCCGAGGAGAATCTGCTCGAGCGAACCGGCGGTACCAACTTGCACACGTGAACCGCGAGGAAGTTCTGGGTGGAAAGCTTCCTGACCCCAGTGCCAACCCTGGCCTGGAGCTTCAGTGGCACGGGCAAGCACCGAGCCGAGCATTACCGCGTCGGCTCCGCACGCGATTGCCTTCACGATGTCGCCGGAGGTTCCGAGACCACCGTCGGCAATAACGTGAACGTAACGTCCGCCCGATTCGTCCATGTAGTCACGGCGTGCGCCAGCAACGTCGGCAACCGCAGTTGCCATTGGAGCATGGATACCCAAAACCTTGCGCGTTGTCGAAGCGGCTCCGCCACCGAAACCAACCAGAACACCGGCAGCACCGGTGCGCATTAGGTGAAGAGCGGCAGTGTAGGTGGCAGCCCCACCGACGATTACCGGAACGTCAAGTTCGTAGATGAACTGCTTCAGGTTTAGCGACTCTTCGGTTTTTGAAACGTGTTCTGCAGAAACGGTGGTTCCGCGAATTACAAAAAGATCAACGCCAGCCTTCACCACGGTTTGGTGGAACTCGGCGGTGCGCTGAGGCGAAAGCGCTCCAGCCACGGTAACTCCGGCATCGCGAATCTGAGCTAGTCGGTCGCGAATAAGTTCCGCCTTGATTGGCTCAGCGTATAGCTGCTGCATGCGCCCGGTAGCAGCTTCCGGGGCAAGTTTCGCAATCTCATTTAGTTGCTGAGTCGGATCTTCATAGCGAGTCCAGAGACCCTCTAGGTCGAGAACGCCTAGACCGCCGAGCTTACCGATGGCAATAGCGGTTTCCGGAGAAACGGCTGAGTCCATTGGAGCCGCAAGCACAGGCAGGTCGAAAGAATAGGCGTCGATGTTCCAGGTAGTGGAAACATCTTTCGGGTCGCGGGTGCGACGCGATGGCACCACGGCCACGTCGTCGAATGCCCAGCTTCGGTGAGCGCGCTTGTTGCGGCCAATCTCGATTTCGGTCAAAGTCTTTTCCTAACGGCTCTGGTAGTTCGGAGCTTCAGCAATCATCTGCACGTCGTGCGGGTGAGATTCCTTGAGGCCGGCGGCGGTGATGCGAACAAATTTGCCCTTCGACTGAAGTTCGTCGATGGTTTCAGAACCGACATAACCCATTGAAGCGCGAAGGCCACCAACCAGTTGGTGGACCACGGTCTGCACGGTTCCGCGGTAAGGCACGCGGCCTTCAATGCCCTCGGGAACAAGCTTGTCTTCGCGAAGCACGTCGTCTTGGAAGTAGCGGTCTTTTGAGTAGCTCTTGGCTTCGCCGCGCGACTGCATGGCACCGAGTGATCCCATGCCGCGGTAGGTCTTGTACTGCTTGCCTCCAACAAAGGTGATGTCGCCAGGAGCCTCATCGGTTCCGGCTAGCAGCGAACCGAGCATTACCGCGTTAGCGCCGGCAACTAGCGCCTTGGCGATGTCGCCCGAATACTGCAATCCGCCGTCGGCGATAACTGGGACTCCGGCTGGCTTACAGGCAAGTGACGCTTCGTAAACGGCCGTTACCTGTGGCACGCCAACACCGGCCACCACGCGTGTGGTGCAAATCGAGCCCGGACCCACGCCAACCTTGACGCCATCGGCCCCTGCGTCAACCAGAGCTTGCGCTCCAGCGCGAGTAGCAACGTTTCCGCCAATTACGTCGACATTCTTGGCAAACGGTTCGGCCTTGATCTTCGACACCATTTCAAGAACCGCGTTGTTGTGTCCGTGTGCGGTGTCGACAACCAGGATGTCTACGCCGGCATCGATGAGTGCCATTGCTCGCTCCCAGGCGTCGCTGCCAACACCAACAGCAGCTGCCACCAGTAGGCGGCCCGATGAATCCTTTGAGGCAAGCGGGTACTTGTCGCTCTTGTCGAAATCCTTAACCGTGATCAAACCGGTAAGGCGACCATTGTCGTCAATAAGAGGTAGCTTTTCGATACGGTGCTGTGCGAACAGAGCAATCGCGTCGTTCGGGTTGATGCCGGTCTTCGCGGTAATCAACGGCATTGGGGTCATGATGTCTTTGACCAAGGTGGTTGGGCGCTGAACTTCTAGAACAAAGCGCATATCGCGGTTGGTAACGATACCCAACAGAATGCCGTCTTCGTCGACCACTGGCAGACCGGAAACTCGGTAACGACCACAAAGGTCGTCGACTTCTTTAATGGTGGCAAGTGGATGGGTGGTGACCGGGTGGGTGATCATTCCAGCTTCAGAACGCTTGACCATGTCGACTGATTCAGCCTGACGTTCCAGTGAAAGGTTGCGGTGAAGAACACCGATGCCGCCCTGACGAGCCATGGCAATGGCCATGCGAGCCTCAGTTACGGTGTCCATTGCTGAAGAGAGCAGTGGAACGTTGATCTCCACGCGCTTGGTAAGGCGGGTCTTGGTGTTCACCCCGCTCGGCACAATGTTTGATTCGCCAGGCAAAAGCAACACATCGTCGTAGGTTAAGCCGACAAAACCAAAGGGATCGTTCTGGGTCATCTCCTAATTCTACCCTTCACAACAACTATGTTTCTATCGCGTAAAAGTAGGTAAACGGCGAATGTAAATCTAGTAAAGTTGCGATTTAGATACGCAACGAGGCATTCGGTTGCGGTTTTGACCGAGAGGTTTAGTTTGTACCAGGTAACTACGTTGCGCATGAAGCGAGTGGGGCTACTTTTCGCAGCCCTGATCGTCTTTCTAACCGCATTCGCCGGAAGTGCTCCGGCTCAAGCACAGAGCATCGGCACCGGTGTGGCTATTCACAACGAAGACAAGTCGGTTAGCCAGCCAACCATCATCGGTACTGTGAAGAACGATGGAAAAGGTGTTGCCGGGGTCAAGCTTCACGTAACCGGCCCAGGCGTCGACGAGATTGTGACCACCGACGAAAACGGTAAGTGGCAGCTCGTGGTGACCACCAAGGCAAAGTATGAAGTCGAGATTGACCTCAAGTCTTTGCCAAAGGGTGTAACACTTCGAGACCCTGAAACCACGGTTCGTATCGCCGACGTTTCGGTCACCGATAAGGCTGCCGTGCTGTTCCCACTGGGTAAGAGCACCCGTGTGGTTCAGTCGTTCTCAGACCAGCTCATCATTCGTCTGTTTGCCGGCCTAAACCTTGGTTTGCTTTTGGCGGTTGCCGCCATCGGTATTTCGCTGATCTTCGGAACCACCGGACTAAACAACTTTGCCCACGGTGAAATGGTTACCTTCGGCGCCCTAACCGGTTGGTTGTTGGCCGTGGTCTTCAACCTTCCGCTGATCCTCGCGGGAATCCTGACCGTCATTGCATCTGCTGCTTTCGGTTACGTACAAGACACCGTGGTCTGGAAGCCACTTCGCAAGCGTCGCGTTGGACTAAACCAGATGATGATCGTTTCCATCGGTTTCGCAATTTTGCTTCGCTACATCTTGCTCATGATTTTCGGTGGCGAGACCAAGGTTCTTTCTGGTGAGTACGAAGCCGTGAAGTTTGGCCCGGTAAACACCACCGTCACCTCGATCTGGTCGATGTTGCTAGCAACAGTAACTCTGGCTGCTGTGGCTCTGTTCCTAACTCGCACCAGAATCGGTAAGGCAACCCGCGCCGTTTCCGACAACTCGGCACTGGCCGCAGCTTCAGGTATCGACGTTGAGCAGATCATCCGAATCGTTTGGGTGGTTGCTGGCGCGCTAACCGGTCTCTCCGGTCTGTTCTACGGTTTGCAGTTCCAGGCAACCTTCCAGACCGGTTCACAAATTCTGTTGCTCTTGTTCGCGGCGGTAACCCTCGGTGGTCTCGGCACCGCTCTTGGAGCAACCGTTGGCGCACTAATCATTGGCTTCGTGGTTGAGCTGTCATCGCTGGTTCTTCCAGTTGACCTCAAGTACGCGGCTGCTCTCGTCATCCTGATTCTGGTACTGCTAGTTCGCCCGCAGGGTGTTCTCGGCAAGAAGCAAAGAATCGGCTAGGAGAAAATCATGGACTGGATTCAGACATTTAACCTTACGGTCGGCGTAATTCTCGACCCGCTAACTGCGGCCTACATCCTCTGTGCCATCGGTCTTTCGGTGCACTTCGGATTCACCGGTCTGCTCAACTTCGGTCAGGCGGCGTTCGCCGCTGTCGGTGCCTACGGTATGGCCATCGGTTACCTAACCCTTAAATTGCCACTGCTGGTAGCAATGGGCTTCGCACTGCTTTGCGTCGTTCTATTTGCGCTCATCCTCGGCGTTCCAACCCTGCGTCTGCGTGCCGACTACCTGGCCATCGTGACCATTGCGGCATCGGAAGTATTCCGTTACCTGATGTCGACCAGTGCGTTCAAAGACGTAACCGGTGGATCAAACGGTCTAAGCCAGTTCGGTTACGACTTCTTCGACTGGAACCCGATTCCAGACGGCCAATACAATTTCGGTCCATTCAACTGGACTGCCGATCAGTTCTGGCTTCGAGTTTTCTCATTCGGCCTGGTTGGCGTGGCAACTCTCCTAGTTTGGCTAATGATGCGCTCGCCTTGGGGCCGTGTGCTCAAGGGCATCCGCGAAGATGAAGACGCCGTTCGCAGCCTTGGCAAGAACGTGTTCTCATACAAGCTTCAGTCGCTAATCATCGGTGGCCTGTTCGCCGGTATGGGTGGAATCGTGTTCGTGCTTTCAATGTCGAACGTTCAGCCACAGACCTGGGTGACCAACTTCACCTTCATGGTGTGGACTGTGCTACTTCTCGGTGGTGCGGCCAGCATGCTCGGCCCAATCGCCGGCGGTATGGTGTTCTTCGCTCTCTGGGTTTTCGTCAACGAAATCTTGGCTGGCATGGCGTCGATCGGTTGGCTGCCATTCTTAGACCCAGCACAGGTTGGTCAGGTTCGATTCATTTTGATCGGTTTGGCTCTAATGCTGCTAGTTATCTTCAGACCACAAGGTATGTTCGGCAACAAGAAGGAGCTGCGTTTCAATGGCTAATGACATTGTTGTAGGCAAAATCGAACCAGGCTGTAAGAAGGTCGACCCAATTCTGGTGGCCGACAACGTCACCCGTCAGTTCGGCGGTCTCACCGCGGTAAACGTTGAGCACCTCGAGATTCCTCGCGGCAAAATCACCGCACTAATCGGCCCAAACGGTGCCGGTAAGACCACCCTGTTCAACCTGCTCACCGGCTTCGACAAGCCGAATACCGGTAGCTGGCAGTTCGAGGGTAAGAACCTTGCTGGAGTTCCTTCTTACAAGGTGGCGCGTCGCGGAATGGTTCGTACCTTCCAACTCACCAAGTCGTTGAACGCCATGACCGTTATTGAGAACATGCGTCTCGGTGCTCAAAAGCAGTCGGGTGAAAACCTGTTCGCCGGAATCGCGCAGATGTGGCGCAGCCAGGAAGCTCGCATCACTGAAGCTGCCGACAACCTACTTGCTCGTTTCAAGCTCGATGCTAAGCGCGAAGACTACGCCGGAAGCCTTTCCGGTGGGCAGCGCAAGTTGCTAGAGATGGCTCGCGCACTTATGAGCGAACCAAAGCTAATCATGCTCGACGAGCCAATGGCCGGTGTGAACCCAGCTTTAACCCAGAGCCTTTTGGAGCACATCAAGGGCTTGAAGGCAAACGGAACCACCGTTCTCTTCGTTGAACACGACATGCACATGGTTCGCCACATTTCCGACTGGGTGATTGTTATGGCTGAAGGCAAGGTTGTCGCCGAAGGCGAGCCAAGCGTAGTTATGAAGGATCAGGCAGTTATCGACGCCTACCTAGGTGCACACCACGACACCGACCTCGGCACCATGAAGAAGGGTAAGTAGTCATGGCGAATGCAAAACCTGTAGTTCACGTAGACCACGTTGACGCCGGCTACCTGCCAGGTATCAACATCCTGAACGAATGCTCGCTCACCGCAAACGAGGGTGAACTAATCGGCATCATCGGCCCTAACGGCGCCGGTAAGTCAACTCTGCTGAAGTCGATCTTCGGTCTGGTGAACGTTCGCAAGGGCAAGATCATGCTCAATGGCGAAGACATCACCAACCTAAAGGCAAACAAGCTGGTTGCGAAGGGTGTTGCGTTCGTTCCTCAGAGCGACAACGTGTTCCCGAGCCTAACCATCGAAGAGAACCTGCAGATGGGTGTTTTCCAGACTCCTAAGCGCTTCAACGAGCGTTTTGAGTTCGTAACCAGCATCTTCCCTGACCTGGGCAAACGACGCCACCAGCGCGCTGGTAGCCTCTCCGGTGGCGAACGCCAGATGGTGGCCATGGGACGCGCTCTGATGATTGATCCTTCGGTTCTTCTTCTAGACGAGCCTTCTGCTGGTCTATCGCCGGTTCGACAGGACGAGACCTTCATCCGCGTCAAGGAAGTAAACGAAGCCGGTGTAACCGTGATCATGGTTGAGCAGAACGCACGTCGCTGCCTCCAGATTTGCGACCGTGCCTACGTTCTAGACCAGGGCAAGGACGCACACACCGGAACCGGCCGTGAGCTTCTGAACGACCCGAAGATGGTCGAACTCTACCTAGGTAACCTAGCCGATCTATAAACCCTTGGACGCAGGTCCAAAACCGTTTTCCGTAATCGCTCTCTCTGATTATGGAAAAGCGAATCCCCCCAGGCATCGCCTGGGGGGATTCGTCTAACCCGAAGGTTATTGGTTACTTGACCGAGTTACCGGCTACAACACTCTGAAGAGTGCTGACACCTGAACCGTCGGTGTACTTCCAGATACCAATTGAGGCACCGGTTGGGTCACCGTTGGTGTCGAACTCGATTGGGCCAGAGAAGCCCTCGTAGTCAACGTCCTTGCCAGCCTTGATTGCAGCTAGACCGTCGGCGAAGTTGTTTACCTTCTCGCCACCGGTTGAAACAGCAATCATGTTAGCGGCAATAGCTTCGCCAGAGTCGTTCTTAGCCTGCTCAGCAGCAAGTGCTAGCAAGATAACAGCGTCGTATGACTCAGCTAGGTAAGCGAACTCAGTAAGTTCCTTGCCGTAGTTTGCCTTGTATAGGTCAGCTGCGCGCTGCTTGAAGTCAGCGTCAGTCTCGCCACCAGGAAGGGTACCCTGGGCACCGGTTAGGTAACCAGCCCATGCCTGGTCAGAGAAGTTAGCTAGGTTACCGTCAACAAGGTAGATCTTGTCGCCAGGGAAGCTCTTCTTCTGAAGTGCAGGAACGATCTTCTTTACTTCGTCGTACGAGATTAGAAGAACTGAGTCAGCGCCAGCAGCAATAACCTTGTCAACGATGGTGTCGAAGTTCGACTCGCCTTCAGGGAATGCTTCTGAAGCAACAACAGTTGCGCCAGCTTCGGTGATTACAGCGTTTGCCTTAGCTTCTAGACCTTCACCGTAAGCGGTCTGCTGGTAGATGATTCCAACGTTTTCGTTACCGTCAGAAACGATCTGGTTACCAACAACGCCACCCTGAAGTAGGTCTGATGGAGCGGTACGGAAGTAGTATCCGCCGTCGTCCCAGGTGCTTAGGTCTGGAGCAGTGTTTGACATCGAGATCTGAACGGTCTTTGCACCGGTGATCTGGTCGATGATGTTACGGGTTACACCCGAAGCAGCTGCACCGATGATTGCGTCAACGCCAGCGCCAAGTAGCTTGGTTGCTGAGTCCTTAGCAACAGCTGGGCTGTCACCGTCTGACGAGTCTTCTAGCGAGAAGGTTACTGGCTTGCCAAGTACACCGCCTGCGTCGTTGATGTCCTTGATTGCTAGGTCGATACCAGCAATTTCAGGTGGGGAAAGGAATGCTAGTGCACCGGTTAGTGGAAGGATTCCACCAAGCTTTAGTTCACCGTCACCCTGGGCGTAGGTTGGTGCAGGTGCTGCACAACCCGAGAGTGCAATAGCGGTTACTGCAACTGCAGCAACGGCGCCTAGTGCACGCTTAGCCGAAAAAGCGCTCATGTTTTTGCTCCTAATTAAATTGAGGCAGAGAGGTAAATGCCTCTCCGTCCACTCATTAGTTTACCTAGGGCTACCTAGGGGTGGGGAGGCTCAGGCAACATAGCGTAACCAAATAGTTATGCCCGTGTAAATTCCTTATTTCGTAGGTTTTTGGCGCAACAGGTCGATGCTGAGCAAAACCAACGCAAACCACACCAGACCGAACCCAATCCATCTCGCATTTGGCATCGGTTCGTGAAAAACGGTGAGGGCCAGAACGAATTGGATGCTCGGTGTCAGGTACTGCATGAATCCGATGTAGCGAAGTGGCAGGTGTTGTGCGGCTAACCCGAACAAGATCAGCGGAACAGCGGTCATGACCCCGTAGAGGCCGAGACCGGCGGCACCCCAAAAACCTTGGGAGAGGAAGGTGATGCCTGCTGGAGTGAGTGCCACCAACCAGAGTTGAATGATTGCCACAGGAATCAGAAGGCCCGATTCAAGCGCAAAGCTGTTCACAGCAGAAACTTGGCCGCCGAGCTTACTTTTGGCTAAACCATAGATTGCGAATGAGAAGGCGAGGCTCAACGCTAACCAGGGAAGTCGGCCGTAGTCAAAGGTCAGAACTATCACCGCAACAAAACCGAACGCAACCGCCGTCCACTGAAGTTTGCTCAGTCGCTCTCTTAGAAAAACCACAGCCAGACCGATGGTTACCAGAGGATTTATGAAATAGCCCAGTGAGGATTCAATAACATGGTGCTCAACGATGGCAATCACGTAAATTTGCCAGTTCACCATGATTAGCACCGTGGAAATAATCACCCATTTGAACTGACTCCAGTTCTTCATGATCACGATGAGTTGCTTGAAGTCTTTACGGAAGGCAATTAGCACGGCGGCTGTTAGGAAACCGAAGACGATTCGCCAAACCACTATTTCCCATGGACCGGCAAAGGCCAATGCGCTGATTATCAGCGGGAAGCTGCCCCAGATTAGATAGGCGGAAAGGCCAAAGGTTAAACCCTTGCTGGTGCTCTTCTCGCTCATTTACCCAAGCCTACTGCTGTCACAAAGCGAAACATTTTCGAGCGTTTTTTGGAATGCCTTTACCTTTATTTAAACAAGCGTGTGTGAGCTTGTTTTTATCCCAAGGAGAGAAATGTCTGTACTGAACGAAGTACTCAATGCCAATGACGCCTACGCTGCCAGCTTTGGCTCAAAGTCTGAACTAGCCCTACCACCGGCTCGCGGTTTCGCGATCCTCACCTGCATGGACGCGCGTCTTGACCCAGCCAAATACGCTGGTCTGAGCGAGGGCGACGCCCACGTAATTCGTAACGCCGGCGGCCGCGCATCCGACGATGCCATTCGTTCGCTCGTAATTTCTTACAAGCTTCTCGGAACCAAAGAGTGGTTTGTTATCCACCACAGCAACTGCGGAATGGAATTTTTCACCGACGAGGTCATTCGCGGGCTACTAGCGAACAGCTTAGAGACCGCTGCGCTTGGCGCCGAAGGGTTCTATGACGTGGGCACCGGACCTGGTTCTGCAGAAGCCAAGTACATCGACTGGCTAACTATCGCCGACCAGGCTCAGAGTGTTACTGAGGATGTTGCCAGAATCAAGTCACACCCGCTTGTGCCTAAGAACATTCCGGTTTATGGCTACATCTACGAGGTAAGCACCGGCCGTCTAGTTGAGGTTCCTTCGGCAACCAAAGCTGGCGCTGCCAACTAATCCAGGTAAGTAAGAATCCCCGTGAACTATAAGTTCACGGGGATTCTTTACGATTATGTTTTTAGCGAACTACGATCGCTAGCACGTCGCGTGCTGAGAGCACTAGGTACTCTTCGTTGTTGTACTTCAGCTCGGTGCCGCCGTACTTAGAGAAGATAACCTTGTCGCCTACTGCAACATCAACCGGGATACGCTTGCCCGAGTCGTCGACGCGACCTGGGCCGACAGCAACTACTTCGGCTTCCTGCGGACGCTCTTTGGCGGTGTCTGGAATTACCAGACCCGATGCGGTTACGGTCTCTGCCTCTAGTGGGCGAACGACGATGCGATCTTCAAGTGGCTTGATAGTTACCGACACATTGACCTCTTCTTTATAAATCATTGGGATTTTGCCTTATGGGCAATGCTTCAAGTGTAAATCACCGTTAGCACTCACGCAAGTAGAGTGCTAGTTTTGGTTCATGCTCCATGGCGATTTTGTGAAACTGCTGTCACCGGAAGGTCAGGCTTTGCTGGCCGAGGTGTCACTCGACACCAAGCTCGATGTGGTGAAAACCGTTTCGCGCCTTCGCGCCGCTGGCCACGACGCAGGTTTGGTTGCCACGGTACTCACCCAGGCCAAGTTGCGCGCCCGAGCCAAGGCGAAATTCGGGGAATTTGCCGATCGAATGTTTTTCACCGAAGACGGTCTTGAGCAATCTTCACGCCTTCAGGTTTCAGCACTTCACGCCGGACGTTTTCGAGACGCTGGAATCAAACAGGTCGCCGATCTCGGATGCGGCATTGGTTCGGAATCAATCGCCCTGGCCGCCATCGACCTAGAGGTTATTGCCGTGGAACTCGATGAGGTTACGGCCGCCTGCGCCGCCTATAACCTGGCACCTTTTGAAAATGCTCGGGTCGAAAACACCGACGTTACTGCAATTGACCTAAACGAATTTGAAGCCCAATTCTTCGACCCCGCTAGGCGAGAACTTGGCACTGGTCGCGAGAAGGCAACCCGAAAGTTTGATCCAACCCAGTTCTCACCTAACTTCGATTGGGTGTTGGAGCAGGCAAGAAAACGGCCGACCGGCATCAAGGTGGGTCCGGGCCACCCGCACGAAGCCATTCCTGAGGATGCCGAAGCCCAGTGGGTTTCGGTGAACGGTGATCTGGTTGAACTAACGCTTTGGTTTGGATCGTTGGCACGCGCTGGAGTAGCCAGATCGGCACTGCTTTTGGCTAATGGCCAGCGCTTCGAACTGCAGAGCTCGGATCACCAACCAGCTCACGCCGAGCTTCGCGAAATTGGCGACTACGTTTTTGAGCCAGACAACGCTGTGGTTCGCTCGCACCTAATTGGTGTTTTAGCTAGCGAACTATCACTTGGTCTAATCGCTCCTGAGATTGCCTATCTCACCGGCGATACGCCAGTTACCAGCCCGTGGCTTCGTAGCTTCAAGGTTTTGGAAACCATGGCTTTTGACCGTAAGAAGGTTAAGGCGCGGCTTCAAGAGCTGGGCATTGGAGTTCTCGAAATTAAAAAGCGCGGGAGCGATGTAGTTCCGGAAGTTCTGCGCAAAGAGCTCCAGTTAAAAGGCGAGAGAGCCGCCACCCTGATTATTACCAGAGTAGGCGACTCTCACCGCGCACTTATTTGTGAAGCGCTTTAGTTCTGCGCCTCAGGGGTAGCGTTTGGGTCTAGCTGAATCATTCCCTGCTGCCCTGGCTGCATCTGGAACATTCCACCCTGGTCGTTGTGACGGTCGAAACCGAAACCGCCGCGCATCTGGTCGTCGAAGCCTCCGACTGGAACTCCGTAACGCGCACCCCAGATACCTAGAGCGATGAATCCCAAAGTGCTTAGAATCCACAGACCGATTACGGTGTAACCGGCAGCGATGCCGACGACGGCTAGAGTTCGGCCGCTCTCCTGCGTCTTCTTGATCTGAGCAAGGGAAATGTGACCGGTGATCACGGCAGCAGCTGCACCGAAACCGGTGACTGCTGACGCTAGCGAAACTACTGCGAGAGTGTTGAGGCTGGTGAAGTCAAACTTAGGCTTGGCCTGCTTGGCTGGTTTTTCAACCGGGGTTACTTTACCCTCAGCTGCGTCGAGGATTACATCGGTGTTGCTTGCTTTGGCCATTTGGTGCTCCTTCGTTGTGGTTGGCTAAGTACAAGTTGAAACTGGCAACCTGTGAGAGTGCTGAAAACGACCTGTGTGTAGCCTAGGTGTTATTTGGTTTGAACTGTTTCCACCGAAAGTGTTGAATCAACCCCGAAATCCAAAGATGACGGTGTGCGACCAGCCATCACTAACTGGGCGCCGAGTGCGGCAATCATCGCTCCGTTGTCGGTGCAAAGTTTCAATTCAGGGATTCTAAGTTCAATTCCAATAGCCGCACAGCGCTCGGCTGCGAGCTCGCGCAACCTGGCGTTGGCGACCACTCCGCCACCGAGCAAGAGTCGTTTGATACCGTGCTCATTGCAGGCCGCAACTGCTTTAGAGGTAAGAACATCGGCCACTGCCTCGCGGAAGCTGGCAGCCACATCGGCAACCGAGAAAGCTTCGCCCTTGCTTTCGGCAACCTCAACCCATCGAGCAACAGCGGTTTTTAGACCTGAGAAACTGAAATCGTAACGGTGCTTTTCCATGTCTTTCGGCAGGGTGAGGCCGCGTGGGAAACGAATAGCTTTCGGGTCTCCCCCAGACGCTGCATTGTCGATTGAAGGCCCGCCAGGATAGCTGAGCCCAAGCAGGCGAGCCACCTTATCGAAAGCCTCACCGGCGGCGTCGTCGATGGTTTCACCGAGTAGGGTCACATCGTCGAGCAAGTCTTTAACCAGCAGCAAAGACGTGTGACCACCGGAAACCAGCAGAGCGATGGTTGGCAATTCCAACTCGCCCTCGAGCACATCAACACCAACGTGACCAACTAAGTGGTTCACCGCATAAATCGGTTTGCCACTGGCAACCGCAAGAGCCTTGGCAGCGCCAACACCAACCATCAGCGCACCGGCCAAGCCTGGCCCATTAGTTACCGCGATGGCGTCGATGTCTTGCATGGAAAGTTTTGCATCGTGCAGTGCCTGAATCAGCGTTGGTTGAAGTGCCTCAAGATGAGCGCGGGCCGCAATTTCCGGAACCACGCCACCGAATCTGGCGTGCTGATCCATCGACGAAGAAATTACATTGGCCAAGAGCGTGTTTCCGCGAACAATGCCGATTCCGGTTTCGTCGCAAGACGATTCGATGCCGAGCACCACCGGTTCAAGCTTGTCACCTTCATCGAGCCTGGCGCGCATGATCCAGGCATCAACGTCGTCTGGTTGGTAGTAGCGCTTTCGGGTGTCGATGTGTTCGAAGCCGAGCGCGGCATAGAGGTTCTGCGCTACCGGGTTGTCCGCGCGCACCTCTAGAAACACCTCGGTTGCGTGTTGGTTCTTGGCCTCGGTTAGAAGCTTCTCCATAAGTTTTCGTCCGAGACCCTTGCCTCGCTCGCTCGGAGCCACCGCGATGGTCTGAACATCGGCCTGGTGGGTTGCGGGAAGCTTGCTCAGACCGGCATAGCCACGCACGGTATTGCCCTCGAGCAGCACAAAGTAGCGGGTGTGATCGGCCAGCACTTCGAAACGCATCGATTCTTCGGTCCAAGCGTCTCGTGCGAAACATTCGTGCTCGAGTGCCATCATCTGCTCGATGTGGCTCTCTTCCGCTGGCAATAACTTCAGATCGGTCATCCGCTCACCGGCTTTCCGATTCTTGCCTTCGGCTCCACCGCGTCTGCGGAGCGAAGGTAGAGGGCGGTCACGTCGGTGGTTTCAGAACCTTCGGCGAGTTGCGCTTCAACCAGGAGCCCTAAGTTTGCGGCAGTTATTGGCTCGGAAGTTTGCTGCGGGTGAACGTTTCGATTCACCAGGTAGTCGTCGAGTTCGTCTGGCTTCATAACCCCAGGGCCGTCGACGCGAATCGGAACGCCGTGTTCGGTTACTCCTGAGTAGAGAGCCCAGTAGACCTCTTTGCGCCTGGCGTCGGCGGTAACCAGAAGTGGCTTCACGGGGGTTGCCGGCGAGGATTTGAGCGCCGCCAACGCAATCGCGTCGAGGCTAACCGCTCCGTAAAGTTTGATACCGACGCCGGCAGCAAACATGGTGGCCGCCGCGATGCCCACTCGAAGACCGGTGAACGGAGCCGGGCCGCGGCCAGCGACCACACCGGTGAGTTGAGATGGCTGAACGAAGGCTTGAGCAAGAACATCTTCGATAGCTGAACCAATCAGTTCGGCGTGCTTCATGGTGTCGGCAACGTTGTGCTCTGCTCGAAGCTGACCGTTTTCAATCAGGGCAACGCTGGTTCCAAACGACGTGTCGATGGCGAGAATCAGGCTCATGAGAACAGAGCCTCGGTTTCCCAGCGGTCTCCGTGGGCGGTGATGGTAACTTCACGAACATCGCTCTCGCCGGTGTGATCGCGCTCAATCTCAATGTCGAGCCAGCCATCGGCTAACTCTTCGGCAAAACCGCGACCCCATTCCACGAGCACAATCGATTTCTCGATATCGATATCGAGGTCGTCGAATTCGTGAACCGAGGTTAGTCGGTAGGCATCAACGTGAACCAAAGGAACCTCGTTACCGACGCGCTTATGCGTTCTGGCAATTACAAAAGTTGGGCTGGAAACGTTTCCAATCGCGGAAAGTCCTTCGCCAACTCCTCGGGTGAACGTGGTTTTTCCGGCGCCAAGCGGGCCAGTCAGAATTACTAAGTCACCAGACTTTAAACGTCCGGCAAGTTTGATTCCAAACTCGTGCATTTCCTCGGCTGTAGAAATTGTGAGTTTGGCGAGCAGTTTGCTCACTGTCCAACCCCGGTGTATTCGAGTAAGAATCGCCCGCCCATGCGGGTCACGATTTCGTAGTTGATGGTGCCAGCGGCCGAAGCTAAGTCGTCGGCACTTGGAACGCCGAGGCTTGCGTCACCGAAGATTACAACCTCGTCGCCAATCTGAATTTGGTCGGTTCCGATGTCGAGCACAAATTGATCCATGGCAATCTGCGATTTGACTGGGTAACGCTTGCCACCAATGGAAACCTCGGCCTTGCCACTCGCTGATCGCGGCAAACCCTCGGCATAACCAACCGGCACCAGCGCCAGATTAGTCTCGCTGGCGGTTCGGTGGAGGAAGTTGTAACTAACTCCGTGCCCGGCTGGAACAGTCTTTAGTTGCGCCACCTTAGACACCGCGGTCATCGCTGGCACTAGGCCATACTCGGCAGCTCGGTTGGTGGAGAAAGGGTCTAGACCGTAGAGAGCAACACCGATGCGAACCATCTCGTAGTGCGCCTCTGGATACGAGAGCGAACCATCGGATGCGGTTAAGTGGCGAAGTTCGAAAGAGACTCCTGCTCGTTTGGCTTCCGCTACCGCGCTGTCGAACTTCTCGATCTGGGCAAGGTCTTCTTCGCGACTGGTCGTTGAGAGATGGCTGAAAATACCGATAACTTCAACGCTCTCACCGAGAGCCTTCACAGCCTCGAGTAACTCTTTCCAGTCGGCGGCAGTTGAACCATTACGACCGAGACCGGTATCGATCTTCAGGTGAAGTTTGGCAACTTCGCCGGTAATTGCGGCGGCCTTAGCAACGCGTTCCAACTGCTCGACATTGGCCACCCCAAGGTCTACGTTTGCTACTAGAGCTGCCTCGAAGTTATCGGTTGGATCGTGCAGCCAAGCCAGAATCGGTGTGTGAATACCCGCCTCGCGCAGTTCTAGCGCTTCACTAACATCAACCACGCCCAGATAATCAACCCCGGCACGCTCTAGGGTCTTCGCAACGGGAATTGCACCGTGCCCGTAGGCATTCGCTTTCACAACACCCATCACCTTAGCTCCGGCTGCTCGGGCGCGCATCACGTCGAGGTTATGAACAATTGCATCGAGATTGATTCGAAGTGTTCTCACTCGGCCACCACCATTGCAACAGCCATCCCGGCATCATGACTGATCGAAAGATGAAACTTCTCAATGCCAGCTGCGCGCACGGTCTCCGCGGTCAGGCCGAAGGTCTGGATTTCGGGCTTGCCCGACGAATTTTTTGTAATTTCAACCTCGTGCCAAGCCACTCCGTCGGAGCCGCCGAGCGCCTTGATTAGCGCCTCTTTGGCAGCAAAGCGTCCGGCAATGGTTTTGATTGGAGCATCAAGTTCCGAAGGCAAAAACAGGCGGTCAAGAAGTTTCGGTTGTTTCGCAACGTGCTCTTCGAACCTGGTGATGTTCACCAGATCCACACCAACGCCAACGACCATGATGTTTGGTTACTCTACCGTCACCGATTTTGCGAGGTTACGTGGCTGGTCAACGTCGAGTCCCTTAGCCTCTGCCAATGCCATGGCGAACGCCTGAAGCGGAATAACGGTGAGGATTGCAGCAAACAGTTGCTCAGTTTGCGGAACAAAAATAACGTGCTCCGACCACTGGCCAACTTCGGTGTCGCCCTCTTCGGCAATCGCAATAACCTTGGCACCGCGAGCGCGGATTTCCTGAATGTTTGAGATTACCTTCGGGTGAAGACTGTCTTCGTCGCGAAGCGAAGGAACGATGACGATAACCGGCTGGCCCTCTTCGATAAGAGCAATCGGACCGTGCTTCAATTCACCCGCAGCGAAACCTTCGGCGTGAATGTAGGCAAGCTCCTTGAGCTTTAGCGCGCCTTCCATGGCCACTGGGAAGCCAACGTTGCGTCCTAGGAAGAGCACCGACTTGGCCTTAGCCATGGCGGTTCCCAAAGCCTTGGCTTCGTCGAGCCCTTCGATGACTTCGCTAACCTGGGCTGGCAACTTAAGCAGTTCGCGTCCAAGTTTTTGTAATTCTGAAGAAGGAGTGGCACCGCGAACCTCGGCCAGGTAAAGACCTAGCAGGAAGCCAGCAGTGATCTGAGCTACCAGCGCCTTGGTTGAAGCCACCGCAACCTCTGGACCAGCGTGGGTGTAAATAGTGGCATCCGACTCACGGGCGAGAGTTGCGCCCTGGGTGTTACAGATCGCCAGCACCTTGGCACCGAGGTCACGGGCATAGCGCGTGGCCATCAGGGTGTCCATGGTTTCACCAGACTGGGAGATGGCAACAATCAGGGTGTTCTTGGTAACAATCGGATCGCGGTAACGGAACTCGTGAGAAAGCTCAACCTGAACCGGAATGCGCGACCACTTTTCGATACCGTACTTGGCGATGTCTCCAGCATAAGAAGCGGTACCGCAGGCCACAATAATGATGCGGTCGATGTTGTTGATGTCGGCTGCCGAAAGGCCGTCCATCTCAGGGATGGTTACCTTTCCATCAGAGTCGAGGCGACCCATCAAAGTGTCGGCGACCGCGGTTGGCTGGTCGGCGATTTCCTTGGCCATAAACGAAGGCCAACCACCCTTGCTGGCAGCCGAAGCATCCCAGTCAACGGTGAACTCTTCTGAAGTAACCGGTGAGCCATCGAAGCCGATAACCTCAACCGAGTTCGAACGCAAAATCACGATCTCGTCCTGGCCAACCGAAATGGCACGCTTGGTGTGTTCGACGAAAGCTGCGACATCTGAGCCGAGGAAGTTTTCGCCATCGCCCAAACCGATCACTAGCGGTGCGTTGCGGCGAGCCGCCAAAACTACGTCGGGTTGATCTTCGTGAACGACCAGAATTGTGAACGCTCCGTGAAGGCGGTTTACCACAGTACGGAATGACTGCAACAAATCGCCGTGAAGGTCATATTCGCGCGCGATCAGGTGCGCGGCAACTTCACTGTCGGTGTCTGAAGCAAAGCGGGTGCCGGCGGCCAGAAGTTCAGCTTTGAGCTCGGAGAAGTTCTCAATGATGCCGTTGTGAATGAGTGAGAGTTTGTGTCTTGAGCCACCGAGATGGGGGTGAGCGTTGCCATCGGTTGGTGCACCGTGGGTTGCCCAGCGAGTGTGGCCAATCCCAATATTGGCCGGGGCAAGAGGATGTGCGGTTATCTCAGCGATCAAGTTGTCGAGCTTGCCGGCCTTCTTACGGGTCTCAAGCCCGGTGCCGGTAATTACCGAGACACCTGCCGAGTCGTATCCGCGGTATTCAAGGCGTCGAAGCCCACCCAGCAAAACATCTACCGTTGATTTCGGGCCTACGTAGCCGACAATTCCACACATAACAACCAATTTACGCCACAATTGAGTACTGATGGCTAAAGATAGCAACGCATCCACCAAGGCGGAACTTTCCCCCTTTGTCGTAATCTCTAGGCAAGATTGGGCAGAACTAGGACGCAGTACGCAACAGCCGCTCACCTCAGAAGAAATCAAGCAGATTCAGGGCCTCGGCGATGTGCTCGATATGCAAGAAGTTGCCGATGTTTACCTGCCGCTAAGCCGCCTGCTCAACCTCTATGTCTCTCAAACCCAAAATCTCCACGACAGCGAAGCGAAGTTCCTTGGAGAACGAGCCAAGCGGGTTCCATTCGTCATCGGCGTGGCCGGCTCAGTCGCCGTTGGTAAATCAACCGTCGCCCGATTGTTGAAAGAACTCCTAAGCCGCTGGGAGGGCACCCCAAAGGTTGCCCTGGTAACCACCGATGGTTTTCTCTACCCAAACTCCGAGCTCGAGCGCCGACACCTTATGGCTCGAAAGGGTTTTCCAGAGAGCTACGACCGCAAGGCTCTGCTTGAGTTTGTGAGCGAAATTAAGTCTGGCGAGCCTAAAGTTCAGGCCCCGGTTTACTCCCACCTCGCCTACGACATCTTGCCTGATGAGTTCATCACCATCGACGAACCCGACGTGTTGATCATTGAAGGCCTCAACGTTTTACAGACCCCGGAGAAAGACCAGCCGTTGGCACTTAGCGACTTCTTCGACTTCAAGATTTACGTCGATGCCGAACCGAACGACATTAAGACCTGGTACCTAGAGCGCTTCAAGAAACTACGTGCCGGCGCGTTTACCAACCCGAAGAGTTTCTTCCACCGCTATGCGGAAATGGAATACGACGACGCCTTAGCCACGGCAGCGGGGTTCTGGGAAAACATTAACCTACCGAACCTGGTCGAGAACATTGCGCCAACGCTCTCAAGAGCAACGTTGGTTTTGCAAAAAGGCACCGATCACTCGGTTCAGCAAGTTCTGCTTCGAAAGTCTTAGCTTCGGCAGCGTGAGCGCTGAGTGGCAAGCTTCGCCTGCTGATCTGCCAAGTCTTTCTGGCTTCGAGAGAGGTTCGTGAGCGCCGTGGCAGCTTCACGATTCACCGAACCAGCCGCGGTGGTAGCCGACTTCAGCTGACCCTCAAGGCTACGCAGCACATTCGTCTCGCTCTTGGCCTGAGCCACGTAGCCGCGCGAAACCGAAGGGCTACTTACGGCATTCTTCACAGCCAGGGCGGTTAGGTCGACAATCTTCTTCTTAGATGCATCTCGCTTGGCCGAGAGTTCGTTCACCTTGGCATTTGCCTTGTTCAGCTTGCCCTGCGCAGTGTTGTATTTCTGCTGGTCACTGGAAACCTTCGTTTGACGCTGGTTTACCTGATTCTGTTGGCTCTGTATCGCGTTACTTTCACTGGAGGTGCAGGTGCGAGTGGCAGCGTTGGCATCATCGACGCCAACAAAGAATCCAAACCCGGACGCAAAAAGCGCGAGCGCGACCAACCAAATGATGGTTTGTTTCTTTTGCATGCTTTCCCTCAGTTCGAAGTGTGACTAGTTACCTAGAGATTTTGGCAGAAGCTAATGACTTTTTAGTTACTGTGGCATACGCGACTTTACTTGACACCACTTTTACGGAAATCTTGTGTCCTTTGTCCGCGGTGGTCAGCAAGTAATTGAGGCGTCCCTCGTACTCTGAGATCGGGGTTGAATCCCGATACCAAGTTATTTGCTGGGTCGAGCCAACATCCCAGGCGCCAATTGTCAAATTGATCGTCTGACCTACTTTGTATGCTTTGCTCAGTTTCGGCAGGGGCTTCTTCGCTTGAACTCCCAGTGCGACTCCGCCCTCTAGTTCATAGGCATAACTTCGAGTTGAATAGCCGCCTTTCGCGCCCTCCAACTGGTAAGAAATAACTTTTCCCAAGTCTTCAGCTTTGGGCGTAAAAGTTGGACGGTTCCATTCAGGTACTTCGACGTCATCGACGAACCAGCGGTACGTGATCGAAACACCTGAATCCCAAACACCTGGTTCGATTTCTAATTCTTCACCGACCCGATAGTAACCAAAAATGTCAATTTTGGGGACTTTAACCTGTGTACCCAAACCAACTTTTGATGGGGTTGTTGCGGAAAAACTTTGATCCTTGAATCCAACTTTGGATCCCGTTATTACCACTTTCACAAAATGGTCTAAATCCTCTTCGGTGAATGCGTAGCTGGAACGATTGGCGCCCGGGATGAGAACTCCATCCCGGTACCAGAGAAAGCTAACCTTCACGCCCGAGTCCCACACCCCTCCAGAGCAGGTCCAAGATTTTCCTACTTTTATGGTTCCGCTCATCTTGAGCTGGGGGACCTTTGACTGAGCTGGTAAGGCAGCTTTCACCAAGACCGAGTTGCTTGTGGTGGATTTAGCAGACCCCGAATAACCCCATTTGGTGCCAGTTAATCTGAGACTAATTTGTGTCCCAGCGTCACTTTCTTGCAACAGATAGTACTTCGAGTTGGCGCCTGAAATACTACTTCCATTGCTCAACCATTGATAGGAGAATTCAACGCCAGGTGACCAAGTTCCGGTCAAAGCCGTAAGGTAATTCCCGACACTTGCGGTCCCGGAAAACCCTGGACGGCTTGCGATTCCAATTTGATAGCGTGCGTAACATCCGCTCGATGCTTGCTGAGCTGCGCTAGCTAGGCTCAGGTCGCCCTGCCCAGACCACATCGCCGCAAGCCGATCGAAAGAAGAACAACCTCCAAGATTCGAGCTAAGCACCGACGACTTGTTATTGGTGGCGCAAAGTTCGAACTCGAACAATGCCTTCTCAACTTTGTCATAGGAGGAAAAACCAGAAGCTTGTTCCAGCCTGTGATGATTGATGATCAAAGTTTTCAAAACTCCACAGTCACCTCGGTTTATCGTTGCGGAAGTCACTCCAGCGGACTGTAAACAAGAAGCGTAATTCGACCATGCGAATTCAACCATGGTGCCTTTAGACGAGGAGGTTGATTTCAAAGCGTTATTCAATGAATTGACACCGGCTGAACAAGTGCTACCAGCATGCGCTTTTTGCTCATTGAGTGCTGCGGCTCCAACGAGTGCCAGAGACACGATGATTATCAGAGCAATTTTTCTTCTAAAGTGAAAAAACAAATCGCACCCCCTGATCAACTGTTATCTAGATGCTAAACGTTTTTCAACAACTCGGGCTATACGATCTGCCCAGCCCTGTGCCTGGCCCATTTCGGCAGCCTCAACCATCACGCGAATAACCGGCTCAGTTCCGCTGGCGCGAAGTAGCACACGCCCGGTTTCGCCCAGATCGGCTTCAGCTTCTAGAACGGCAGCCTGAACTACTTCGTCTTGAACGCGAGTCCGGTCGACGCCCTTTACGTTGATAAGCACCTGAGGATAGATGTCGATTTGGGCGGCAAGGTCTTTCAAAGATTTGCCTGAGGCAACAACTTCCGACATGACGCGCATGCCGGTTAGCACGCCATCGCCGGTAGTCGCGAAGCGGCTTAGGATCACGTGGCCGCTCTGCTCACCGCCAAGGGTGTAGCCGTTTGCGCGAATTTCTTCAAGAACGTAACGGTCGCCAACGCTGGTTTCCAACATGGTGATGCCAGCTTGCTTCATAGCAATCTTCAAACCGAGGTTGCTCATTACCGTGGCCACCAAAGTGTTGCGAGCAAGTTCGCCGCGTGACTTCATGCTGAGTGCCAAAATCGCCATGATCTGATCGCCATCGACGATTGCGCCGGTGTGGTCAACCATTAGGCAGCGGTCTGCGTCGCCATCGTGAGCAACACCAGCATCGGCCTTGTGCTCAAGAACAGCAGCTTGAAGAGCGCTCAGGTGAGTCGATCCGCAACCTTCGTTGATGTTGAGGCCATCTGGGTCTGCGCCAATCACGATCACCTTGGCTCCGGCATCGCGGAAGGCATCTGGGGAAACACTGCTGGCCGCACCATTGGCGCAGTCAACCACGATGGTTAGTCCATCGAGTTTGTTTGGCAGTGACTTTAGCAGGTGAACCAGGTAACGGTCTTCGGCATCCGCGAAGCGAGTTACGTGACCAACTGCAGCACCGATTGGCATCAGCGGTTCGAGTTCGAGCGCCGCTTCAATTGCGTCTTCGATTTGATCGTCAAGCTTGTGTCCACCGGCGGCGAAAATCTTGATGCCGTTATCTGGAGCTGGGTTGTGGCTAGCCGAAATCATCACACCAAAGTCTGCGTCGAGGTCGGCGGTGAGGAAGGCAGCGGCCGGAGTTGGAATCACGCCGGCGTCATAAACGTCGATGCCAGAGGAAGCTAAGCCGGCTGCAACAGATGCCGCCAGAAATTGTCCGGAGATTCGTGGGTCACGAGCCAAAACAGCTTTAGGTCGTCGGCCTGCCTTGCGAGCATCTTCGCCGAGGACGTGGGCAGCGGCCTGAGAAATTTTGAATGCGAGTTCAGCGGTGATGACCCCATTCGCGAGTCCGCGAACGCCGTCGGTGCCGAATAAGCGAGCCATAAGGTTAGGCTACCTGTGCCAAGAAGGCTAGGTAGTGATTAACGCTTCGAGAACTGAGAAGCCTTACGGGCCTTCTTTAGACCGGCCTTCTTGCGCTCGATGACACGTGGGTCGCGCTTTAGGAAGCCAGCCTTCTTTAGGCTTGGGCGGTTGTTGTCGCGGTCGATCTCGTTCAATGCACGAGCGATACCCAAACGTAGAGCGCCAGCCTGACCCGCAGTGCCACCACCGGTGATACGTGCCACAACATCGTATGAACCTGAAAGCTCAAGGATGGTGAATGGGTCGGTGATTAGCTGCTGGTGAAGCTTGTTTGGGAAGTAGTCGGCAAGTTCGCGACCGTTTACCTTGATGGTTCCGGTGCCTGGAACTAGACGAACGCGAGCAATTGCCTGCTTGCGACGACCTAGGCCTGCGCCTGGAACGGTTAGTGGGCCACGAGCCTTTGCAGCTGGCTTCTTTGCGGCTTCTGGAGTCTCAGACGAGTAAGCAGTTACTTCTGCTACTTCTACAGCTTCGTTGTTAGTCATTTAGATAATCCTTGTTTACTGTGCGACCTGGTCGATTACGTACTGCTGTGGCTGCTGCGCAGCGTGTGGGTGCTCAGCACCGCGGTAAACCTTTAGCTTTGAAAGCTGGTTGCGACCAAGAGTGTTCTTTGGAACCATTCCAGCGATCGCCTTTTCAACAGCGCGCTCTGGGCTCTTCTCTAGAAGCTCGGCATAAGTGGTAGCGGTTAGACCACCTGGGTAGCCAGAGTGGCGGTAAGCCTTCTTCTGTAGAAGCTTCGCACCGGTTAGGGCGACCTTCTCTGCGTTGATGATGATTACGAAGTCGCCGTTGTCCATGTGGGCAGCGAAAGTTGGCTTGTGCTTTCCACGAAGCAGCTTAGCTGCGGTGGTCGCTAGACGGCCTAGAACAACGTCGGTGGCATCGATGATTAGCCAGTTGTTCTGTAGCTCGTGAGCCTTTGGTGAGTAAGTACGCACTTTGAATTGCCTTCTTGTTTTGTGAAAAGTTAGCAGGCTGGTAGATAACCAGCAACAAGGGTCAAGTTTAGCCTGAAATACCGCTTCAGGTCAAACTCTAATTATCATCAAGGGTTCTCATGCGCTGAGTGAGTTCAGCCTGAGCCGCAAGTTTCGATTTAGCTGGGTAGTTGATCTTGATTAGGGTCAGCCCCTGAGGCGCTTGAACCTTGTAGGCGTGCTCGTTTCGCTTGCCCTTCAGCGCCTTGCGAATCTCGGGAGCAGTGGTTCTTCCGGACCCGGCCGACATCAGAGCACCAACCACCGAACGAACCATGTTGTGGCAAAAGGCGTCGGCTTCAATCTCAATGTCGATAACGCCGTTGGACCGGCGCTTTACGGAAATTTCTCGAAGCTCGCGAATGGTGGTGGTGCCGTCGCGTTCTTTGCAAAATGCGCGAAAGTCTCGAAGTCCCATGAACTCTTTAGCCGCTTCAACCATTGGATCAACTTCGAGGTGCCAGAGAATTTCCAACATGTAGCGGGAGGTCATCGGGTTTGGCGGAACGCTTCGATCAGCGATGCTGTAACGGTACCGACGACTGAGCGCCGAAAAACGGGCGTGGAAACCAGGATCAGCTTCCTCAAAAGAAATAACTCGAACGTCGGGGTCAATGATTCGATTCAAACGCTCGGCGACTCCGTGACCACGACGAATTCGCTTCAACTGGTCTGGAGTGAGGTCAAGGTGAAGCACCTGCGCCTGAGCGTGAACGCCTTTGTCGGTTCTACCGGCAACGCGCATTCGATAGTCTTCCGCGTCCTCGCCGAAGATCTTCACCAAGCCGGTCAGGAGCTCTCCGGCCACGGTTCGTAGGTCGTCTTGTTTGGCAAAACCGTTGAAGTCGGTGCCGTCGTAGGCAAGATCCAACCTAAAGCGAAAGCGCCCATCAACCGGAGGGTTGACGGGCGCTTTCATTAGCTTTTTTAGGCTTCTTCAGCAGGAGCTTCCGCTTCTGCCGCTGGAGCTTCTTCCGCAGCTGGAGCCTCTTCAACGGCTTCTGCCGCTGGAGCCTCTTCAACTACTGCTGGTGATTCGGTAGCCTCTGCCTCGATAGCAGCCTCATCGGCTGCTGCCTCGTCAACTACTTCTTCAGCAACTACTGGAGCGGCCGAAGCCTTCACAGCGTTTTCAATCTTTGGCTTCTTGTTCACTGGCTTTGGTGAAACCGGCTCAAGAACAAGCTCGATAACCGACATAGGAGCGTTGTCGCCCTTACGGAATCCAAGCTTGGTGATTCGGGTGTATCCACCTGGACGGTCTGCAACCAAAGGTGCAACCTCAGCGAATAGCTTGTGAACTGCGGTCTTGTCCATTAGCTGGGCAAGAACACGGCGACGTGATGCTAGGTCTCCGCGCTTTGCGAAGGTTACTAGACGCTCAGCCAACGGACGAAGACGCTTTGCCTTGGTCTCGGTGGTCTCGATGCGACCGTGTAGGAACAGCGAGGTTGCCATGTTACGAAGCATTAGACGTTCGTGAGAAGGTCCTCCACCTAGTCTTGGGCCTTTTGTTGGGGCTGCCATTTGTTTCTCCTATTAGGTTTCTAGGCGGGCCGGCTTACGCCTGGCCTTCCTCGTCAATGTCGGTGAATGTTGCATCGCTGCTACCAGCGCTGAAGTAGGTACCTTCAAAGCCTGGAAGCGAGTCGCGGAAACGCAGACCCATCGAGTACAACTTGTCGCGAACTTCGTCAACCGACTTCGAACCGAAGTTGCGGATGTTCATCAGCTGGTCTTCGGTTAGGTTGGTTAGCTCGCTAACGGTGTTAATGCCTTCGCGCTTCAAGCAGTTGTAGCTGCGAACGGTTAGCTCTAGCTCTTCGATTGGAGTAGCTAGTTCTGGAGATAGCGAGAAGTCAGCAACAGCTGAGCCCATCTCAATACCTTCAGCTTCGGCGTCGAGGCTTGCAGCCAAACCGAATAGCTCAACCAGGGTCTTACCGGCAGAAGCGAAAGCTTCCTTTGGCTCGATCGAAGACTTGGTCTCAACGTCAACAACTAGCTTGTCGAAGTTGGTGAACTCACCGGCACGAGTTGCCTCAACACGGTAAGAAACCTTTAGAACTGGAGAGTAGATCGAGTCAACTGGGATTAGACCAGCTTCTTCGCTACCGTTGCGGTTCTGGCTTGCCTGAACGTAGCCACGGCCACGCTCGATGGTTAGCTCAACTTCGAACTTCGCCTTTGCCGAGATGTTGGCAATAACTAGCTCTGGGTTGTGAATCTCAACACCGGCAGGAACTTCGATATCCTTAGCGGTTACAACACCGGCTGCGCTCTTCTTTAGGTGAGCTACAACTGGCTCGTCGTTGGTCGACGATACAACAAGGTCCTTGATGTTTAGAAGGATCTCGGTTACATCTTCCTTCACACCATCTAGCACGCTGAACTCGTGTAGAGCACCGTTGATGCGCACGTGAGTCACGGCAGCACCTGGGATCGACGATAGTAGGGTGCGACGGATGGAGTTACCTAGGGTGTAACCAAATCCTGGCTCTAGTGGCTCGAGGGTGAATACCGAGCGGTTAGGTGCCTGGACGTTTTCCTTTAGTTCTGGACGCTGGCTAAATAGCACTACTTGTTTCCTTTCATCTAGACATCCACTATTTGATGTCTATTTGCGTTCCCATTCAGTGGCCACTGAATGAGCTTTGGAGTTGTTAAAACTGGGGTTTGGGAAAGACTTCGAAGCGTTAGACGCGACGACGCTTTGGTGGGCGGCAACCGTTGTGCGCCTGTGGGGTTACGTCCGAGATCGAACCAACCTCTAGGCCTGCTGCCTGAAGTGAACGGATTGCGGTTTCGCGACCTGAGCCTGGACCCTTAACGAAAACGTCAACCTTCTTCAAACCGTGCTCCTGCGCCTTGCGAGCTGCAGCCTCTGCTGCCATCTGCGCTGCGTAAGGGGTTGACTTACGTGAACCCTTGAAGCCAACGTCACCTGATGACGACCACGAGATTACGGCGCCGGTGGCGTCGGTGATCGAAACGATGGTGTTGTTGAAGGTCGACTTGATGTGAGCCTGACCAACGGTGATGTTCTTGTTGACCTTTTTGCGTGGCTTGCGCGCTGCGCCAGCCTTTGCTTTCGGTGCTGCTGCCATGATTTCTCCTGAATTCCTATGGACGTCGTTAGTGCCTAATGGCTACTAGCGAGTCGCCTTCTTCTTGCCGGCTACGGTGCGCTTTGGACCCTTGCGAGTACGAGCGTTGGTCTTGGTGCGCTGACCATGTACAGGTAGTCCCTTACGGTGACGAATACCCTGGTATGAACCAATTTCAACCTTGCGGCGGATGTCGGCTGCTACGTCGCGGCGTAGGTCACCCTCAACCTTGAAGGTTCCTTCGATGAAGTCACGGATAGCAACAAGCTGGTCGTCGGTCAAGTCCTTGACACGAATGTTCTTGTCTACTTTGGTCTCAGCCAAGATCTGAACTGAGCGGGTACGGCCGATGCCGTAGATGTAGGTTAGTGCGATTTCGACGCGTTTCGCGTCTGGAATATCTGCTCCGGCAACACGTGCCATATGGAACTCCTTGTTTTCGGAAGGTCTTCAGCATTGCACCCAAAGTTTCCTTTGGCCCCGGCCTTCTTCCGGAGGTTACCGATCACTCGGTTGCTTTGCCTTGTTTTTTATTTAGTTGTGTCGAAGTACGGTGATTAGCCCTGGCGCTGCTTGTGACGTGGGTTTTCGCAGATGACCATGACTCGACCGTGGCGGCGAATGACCTTGCACTTGTCGCAAATCTTCTTGACGCTAGGGTTTACCTTCATGTCTCTTACTTCTTTTCGGGGCTATTGCTAGCCGGTTTATTTGTAGCGGTAGGTGATTCGGCCACGAGATAGGTCGTAGGTGCTAACTTCCACAAGAACGCGGTCTCCTAGGAGAATACGGATGTAGTGCTGTCGCATCTTTCCCGAAATCGTTGCTAAAACTTTGTGACCATTGGCCAGCTCTACACGAAACATTGCGTTCGGTAGCGCCTCAATGATTGTGCCCTCTAGTTCGATGACACCGTCTTTGCTGGCCATACACTCACTTCTACTTAGCTTTGATGGCCTCTCAAGCACGCAAAAACCCAAACCTTAAATAAGGGAATTGTGTGTATAAGACACCGAAGTTCAATCTTAGGCAGTTTTGCCCAGAAAAGCCAATTTAATTACAGACAGGAGCCATTCCCTTGTCCAGTAGTCTTAACTTACATAACGCCTTGGGGGTAAGAGTGATTAGTCATATCAGATTTTCTGTAGCTTTGGTATCCGTTTTGCTGGTCGCCGGGTCCGCAGGATGCGCTTCGACGGCCCAGATTGACGAATCCACACGGCAAATCACAGTCGCCGAACGTGAACGTATGGCAGCCGGTGTTCCGCTGGAGGACTGGAAAATGCGCCTTTACCCAGAATCGATCGCGCGAAGTTCCAAGTTGCACACGGTTGGGAAGGTTGTATGGATTGGCAAGCCTGTAGCCGGCAGTAGCGACAATCTTGCCTACGTGCCACTTCGAGTCAATTGCATGCAGGGGATGACCCAAGGTGAAATGACTTTTCGGTTCATCCCCTACTGGGATACCGACGACGCTATTCTGAGACTCAAAGTTGGACAACGAATCCTGGTAACGCTAGGTCCAATTTCGGAAGATAACGCAGGCGAAATTGCTCTTCCGGTTGAAAACATCTATCTGATCGACGACGACCAAACCATGAGGCTCTTTGATTCGAATGGCACAGTTGTTGGTAATTTGAATGATTACCGAAAGCAGTTCGGTCTCGACTAAAGCGTTCTTGGGTCTACCGGAACGATACCTAAGGGAGCTAATTCGGCTTTTCCTCCGTCGAATGACGTAAGTACCCAGATACCTTTTTCGTGAACGGCAACGCTGTGCTCCCAGTGGGATGCGTCTAGACCGTCTTTTGTGGAAACGGTCCAGCCGTCGCCGAGAACCTTGGTGGCCTTTGATCCTGCGGTAACCATTGGTTCAATTGCTACGCAAAGTCCTGGCACAACCTTCGGACCTGAGTTTCGAACCGCGAAGTTGTAAACCGGTGGGTCTTCGTGCATTGAGCGACCAATGCCGTGCCCTACGTAGTCTTCGAGAATTCCGTAGTTGCCGTTGGAAAGAATGTATTTCTGAACTGCAGCACCAACTTCGTGAAGGTGCTTGGCCTTGGCAAGTGCGGCAATACCGGCCCAAAGTGAGCCCTCTGTAACGGCGCTCAGCTTGTTGCGAACCTCGGCGAGCTTAGGGTCTCCGCCAGGTAGCACGATGGTCATTGCGCTGTCGCCGTTCCAACCGTCGGCGGTTTCGGCACCGCAGTCGATCGAGATGATGTCGCCAGCTTGGAAGACCTTGTTTTTCGAAGGGATGCCGTGGACGACTTCGTCGTTCACACTCACACAGATGGTGTGGCTGTAGCCGGGAACCAATTTGAAGTTTGAGTGACCGCCGAGACGGATGATTTCGGCTTCGGCAATCGCGTCGATGTCCAAGGAAGTCATTCCGACCTTGATGTTGTCTCTGATGGCCTTTAGAGCCGACGCAGTCATTTCGCCGGCTTCGCACATGCGAATAATCTGGTCGTTAGTTTTTAGGGTGTACTCGTCGCGTGCCATGAGAAGCCTTAGGCTTCGATGCCGCGAGAAGCGAGAGCTTCGATGATGCGCGAGGTTACTTCTTCAACAGCGCCAAGGCCGTCAACTTCAACCACGAGCTGGCGGTTGGTGTAGACCTCGATCAGCGGAGCGGTTTGCTCTGCATAAACCTCGAGACGGCGACGAATTACGTCTTCGGTGTCGTCGGCTCGACCCTGCTCGAGAGCGCGGTTCAAGAGGCGGCGAACCACTTCGTCGGTGTCGGCGGTGATCAGAACCACTGCATCAAGGCTGTCGCCTTTGGTGCTAAGGATGCGGTCAAGTTCTTCAACCTGGTCGGCGGTGCGAGGGTAGCCATCGAGAAGGAAACCTTCCGCAGCATCGGCCCAGTCGAGACGGTCTGAAACCAAAGCGTTGGTTAGAGAGTCTGGAACATATTCGCCACGGTCCATGAAGGCTTTGGCTTGCTTGCCGAGTTCGGTTTCATTCTTCACGTTTTCACGGAAAATGTCACCGGTTGAAATGGCTGGGATGTTAAAAGCGTCTGCCAGCTTGGCTGCCTGGGTGCCTTTACCGGCGCCCGGTGGGCCAATCAGTAGGAGGCGGGTCACTTGAGGAGGCCCTCGTAGTTACGCTCCTGCATCTGAGCGTTGATCTGCTTCACCGACTCGAGACCCACACCGACGATAATCAGGATCGAGGTTCCGCCGAACGGGAAGTTCTGGCTGGTTCCAAGCAAACTGAAAGCAATCAGTGGAATAAGAGCGATAAGGCCTAGGTAGATGGCTCCCGGAAGAGTGATGCGGCTAAGCACGTACTCGAGGAATTCGGTGGTCGGGCGACCGGCACGAATACCAGGGATGAATCCACCGTACTGCTTCATGTTGTCGCTAACCTCTTGCGGGTTGAAGGTGATAGCAACGTAGAAGTAGGTGAAGCCAAGAATTAGAAGGAAGTACATCAACATGTAAAGCGGGTGGTCACCCTTGGTGAGGTACTGAGAAACCCATGAAACCCAAGGAGCAACCTGGCCCTTAGCGTCTGGCTGGTTGAACTGAGCAATCAGCGCAGGAAGGTAGAGCAAGCTTGATGCGAAGATAACTGGCACCACACCGGCCATGTTTACCTTGATCGGGATGTAGGTGCTCTGACCACCGTATTCACGACGACCAACCATACGCTTTGCGTACTGAACTGGGATGCGTCGCTGAGACTGTTCAACCAAAATTACGAGGCCAACGATGACCACGCCGATGGCGATAACGATGAGTGCGGTCTCTGGGCTCTTGTTCCAAACCTGAACGATTGAGTCTGGGAAGCGTGAAGCAATCGAGGTGAAGATAAGAAGCGACATACCGTTACCGATACCGCGCTCGGTGATAAGTTCACCCATCCACATGATTAGGCCGGTACCGGCAGTCATGGTGATAACCATTAGCAAGATTGCGAAAGCGTTCTGGTCGTTTAGAAGCGAAACGTTCTGACAAGCCGAACCGAACATCTGACCGTTGGCGCGAGCAACCGCAACCAAGGTGGTCGACTGAAGAATCGCTAGGGCGATGGTTAGGTAACGGGTGTACTGGGTTAGCTTGGCCTGACCGGCCTGGCCTTCCTGGTGAAGCGTTTCGAAGCGCGGGATAACCACGCGAAGTAGCTGGGTAATGATCGACGCGGTGATGTAGGGCATGATGCCCAGTGCGAAGATCGACAGCTGCAGCAGTGCGCCACCGGAGAAGAGGTTAACCAACTGGTAAAGCTGGCTAGGCCCTGCATCTCCGGTAGCGGAAGCTGAACTTACTTTGGTAAGACATTCCTGGACAGCAGCGAAGTTTACGTTTGGCGCAGGGATGAACGAGCCCAAACGGTAAATCGCGACAATGGCCAGCGTGAACAGTAGTTTGTTGCGCAAATCCGCGGTGCGGAATGCTCGAATAACTGCACTGAACAACGTAGTCCTCCTGAACTAAGTGGTAACTACTTGGCTACAGATCCGCCGGCAGCGACGATCTTGGCCTCAGCCGAAGCCGACACCTTGTCAACCTTGACAGTTAGTTTAACTGTTAGGTCGCCGTCGCCAAGAACCTTAACCAGGTGTCCGGCACGAACCGCACCCTTAGCTGCTAGATCTACGGCAGTAACTTCGCCACCCTTAGGGTAAAGCTCTTCAAGCGCCGACAGGTTTACAACCTGGTACTCGGTGCGGAAAGGGTTCTTGAATCCACGAAGCTTAGGGGTACGCATAACTAGACGAACACCACCACCTTCGAAGCCTGGGCGAACCTGGTAACGAGCCTTGGTACCCTTGGTACCGCGACCCGAGGTCTTACCCTTCGAACCTTCACCACGACCAACGCGAGTGCGCTCCTTCTTTGAACCCTCTGCAGGGCGAAGGTGGTGCAGCTTTAGGATGTTGCTCTTCTCAACTGGTGCAGCAGCCTTCTTAGGGGCGGCCTTTGCAGCTGGAGCCTTTGCAGCAGGAGCCTTCTCTTCAGCAGCTGGCTTTGCAGCAGCGGCTTTCGGAGCAGCAGCCTTAGCAGCTGGCTTAGCAGCGGCAGCCTTTGGTGCAGCAGCCTTTGGTGCAGCCTTAGCTGCTGGCTTCTTTTCTTCAGCCATTAGTCGATCTCCTCAACTTTTACGAGGTGCGCAACGGTGTTAACCATGCCGCGAACAACCAGGTTGTCCTCTTTGACGACGAAGTCGCGGATGCGCTTCAGTCCGAGGCTGCGAACGGTGTCGCGCTGGTTCGGCTTGCCACCGATTGTGCTTTTGATTTGGGTAATCTTTAGACGCTTAGCCATTAGGCACCTGCCTTGCTCTGCTCAAGAAGAAGACCCTTAGGTGCTACTTCTTCAACAGTTAGGCCACGACGAGCAGCAACATCTGCTGGGTTCTCAAGCTGCTTTAGGGCAGCAACCGTGGCGTGAACGATGTTGATGGTGTTTGAAGAACCGAGCGACTTCGATAGGACGTCGTTGATTCCGGCACACTCAAGAACTGCGCGAACTGGACCACCGGCGATAACACCGGTACCTGCAGAAGCTGGACGTAGTAGAACTACACCGGCAGCTGCTTCACCCTGAACTGGGTGAGGAATGGTCTTGTTTACGCGAGGAACGCGGAAGAAAGCCTTCTTAGCTTCTTCAACACCCTTAGCGATTGCGGCTGGAACTTCCTTAGCCTTACCGTAGCCAACACCAACAGTGCCATCGCCGTCTCCGACAACAACTAGTGCGGTGAAGCTAAAGCGACGACCACCCTGAACAACCTTCGAAACGCGGTTGATGGTTACAACACGCTCTAGGAAAGGGCTCTTGTTTTCTTCGCGGTCGCGACGCTCGTTGCGTGGGCCACGCTCGCGGCTGCCACGACGGGCCTCACGCTCACCGGCTTCAACAACTGGTGCAGCTGCTGCTGCTTCGGTAGCCTCAGTGGACACAACTTGCTCCTTGTTTTCTGACATTAGAGAACTAGCCCTCCTTCGCGAGCACCATCAGCGATGGCTGCAACACGTCCGGCGTACTTGTTACCACCGCGGTCGAATACGACCTCAGAGATACCAGCCTTCTTGGCGCGCTCGGCTAGAAGAAGACCAACCTGCTTCGACTTGTCGGACTTGTCGCCCTTAGCCTTACGCAGATCTGCTTCCATGGTCGAAGCCGAAGCCAGGGTGTGACCCTTGCTGTCGTCGACGATCTGAACGAATACGTGGCGGGCAGAGCGAGTTACTACTAGGCGTGGACGAGCCGAGGTACCCTCAACCTTCTTACGAAGACGTAGGTGACGACGGTCGCGCGCTGCGCTCTTGCTCTTACCGCGAGTCTTGCTTGTTAGACCCATGATTACTTACCTGACTTTCCGGCCTTGCGACGCACAACCTCGCCAGCGTAACGAACACCCTTGCCCTTGTAAGGCTCTGGCTTGCGTAGCTTGCGAATGTTTGCTGCAACTTCACCAACGGCTTGCTTGTCGATACCGCTTACGGTGAGTTTGGTGTTTCCGTCAACGGTAAAGCTGATACCAGCTGGTGGGGTGACGGTGATGGAGTGAGAGTAACCAAGAGCGAACTCTAGGTCGTTGCCCTTCGCAGTTACACGGTAACCGGTTCCAACGATCTCTAGACCCTTTGAGAAACCCTGGGTTACGCCGTGGATGTTGTTGGCGATTAGGGTTCGGGTTAGACCGTGGAGCGAACGCGATAGGCGCTCGTCGTCCGGACGGGTAACGGTGATGGTGTTGTCCTCAAGGACAATGGTGATAGGTGCAGGAACTACGTGGCTAAGAGTTCCCTTAGGACCCTTAACTTCGATGTTTTGACCATCAATCTTTACCTCAACGCCGGCAGGAACCGGGATTGGGAGCTTACCAATACGAGACATCTGTGATTACCAAACGTAGGCGAGAACTTCTCCACCTACACCTTTCTTGGCAGCCTGACGGTCGGTTAGTAGACCGCTCGAAGTGGACAGGATAGCGATACCCAAACCACCTAGAACGCGAGGTAGTTCAGTCGACTTTGCGTAAACGCGAAGACCAGGCTTCGATACACGCTTGATGCCGACGATGGTGCGTTCACGGTTTGGGCCGTACTTTAGGTCAACGATCAGGGTCTTTCCAACCTCTGCGTCTTCAACCTTAACTGCTCCAACGTAACCCTCTTTTTTGAGGATCTCGGCGATACCGGCCTTTAGCTTGCTGTAAGGCAGGCTAATGGTCTCGTGGTACGCAGAGTTTGCGTTGCGCAGACGTGTCAGAAAGTCTGCCACTGGGTCTGTCATTGTCATTTATTTGTTTCCATTTCCTCGGAGGTATCCACAAGCTTTACGAGCGAGCAGACCTTGCCGATTAATCGTTGGTCTTGAATGGGAAGCCGAGTGCCTTTAGAAGTGCACGGCCCTCATCGTCATTGGCAGCAGTAGTCACAAAAGTGATGTCCATACCGCGTGGGTGGTCAATCTTTTCCAAGTCGATTTCGTGGAACAGTGACTGCTCCGCGAGACCGAAGGTGTAGTTGCCACGGCCGTCGAACTGACGGTCGCTTAGACCACGGAAGTCACGCACACGAGGCAGAGCCAAGTTGAGTAGACGGTCTAGGAATTCCCACATGCGGTCGCCACGAAGAGTCACGTGAGCACCGATTGCCTGGCCTTCACGAAGCTTGAACTGAGCGATCGACTTGCGAGCTAGGTTAACCTGTGGCTTCTGGCCGGTGATTGCGGTTAGGTCGCGAACGGCTGCATCGATTAGCTTGCCATCCTTGGCAGCTTCACCAACACCCATGTTGACAACAATCTTGGTTAGACCAGGAACCTGGTGTGGGTTCGTGAAACCAAACTCGGTGGTTAGAGCTGGTGCGATTTCCGAACGGTACTTTGCCTTTAGGCGAGGCAGAGCCTTGGTAGTTGCGTTAGCCATTAGATCTCCTTGCCCGACTTCTTAGCGATGCGGGTACGAACGGTCTTCTTTACGCCGTTCTTGGTAACGGTCTCAACCTTGGCGCCCAAACGGGTTGGCTTCTTGGTTGATGGGTCAACTAGTGCAACGTTAGAAATGTGAATCGAAGCTTCGATGGTCTCGATGCCACCAGTCTTGCCACCACGGTCGGTTTCGCCAACCTTGGTGTGCTTGGTGACCATGTTTAGGCCCTCAACGATAACGCGGTTAGTTTCGCGGTTAACGGAAAGAACAACGCCGGTCTTGCCACGCTCGGTGCGCTTACCGGTTAGAAGTACGACGGTGTCGCCCTTTTTGATGTTCGCCATGATTAAATGACCTCCGGTGCTAGCGAGATGATCTTCATGAACTTCTTGTCACGAAGTTCGCGGCCAACTGGACCAAAGATACGGGTACCCTGAGGCTCGCCGTCCTTCTTGATGATCACAGCTGCGTTCTCGTCGAACTTGATGTATGAACCGTCTGCACGACGGGTTTCCTTCTTAGTGCGAACTACAACGGCCTTGACAACCTCACCCTTCTTGACGTTTCCGCCAGGAATTGCATCCTTTACGGTTGCAACGATGATGTCGCCCAGTCCGGCGTAGCGACGACCTGAGCCGCCAAGCACGCGGATGGTCAGTAGCTCTTTGGCACCGGTGTTATCCGCTACCTTGAGACGTGACTCCTGCTGAAGCATTTGTTACTCCTTGTTTTACGGCAATCCCATTCCGACGGGAGAACCTAGGGGTTTTGTTACTTGGCCTTTTCGAGGATCTCGACTAGGCGCCAGTTCTTAGTTGCTGAAAGCGGACGAGTCTCGCTGATCAGCACGAGGTCGCCAATACCAGCGGTATTTAGCTCGTCGTGTGCCTTGACCTTGGTGGTGCGGCGGATAACCTTGCCGTAAAGCGGGTGCTTTACGCGGTCTTCTACCTCAACCACGATGGTCTTGTCCATCTTGTCCGAAACAACATAGCCACGACGTGACTTGCGGTAACCGCGAGCCTCGGCTGCTGGAGTCTCTACGACCTTCTTTTCGGTCTTCTTCTCAGCCATGGTTATGCCTCCTCGGTGGCTACGGCCTCAGTGGCAGCAGCTTTCTTGGCTTTGGTTGCAGGCTTGGCAGCTGCGGCAGCAGGAACTGCGCGGATACCGAGCTCGCGCTCACGAATTACAGTGTTGATGCGGGCGATGTCGCGCTTTAGGGCACGTAGTCGTCCGTGGTTTTCTAGCTGACCGGTAGCCGACTGGAAGCGTAGGTTGAAAAGTTCTTCCTTAGCCTTCTTGAGCTCCTCGATCAAAACCGAATCCTCGATCTTGTCTAGCTCCACAGGAGCCAGGTTCTTTGAACCGATAGTCATTATGCGTCACCTTCTTCACGCTTGATGATGCGAGCCTTTAGTGGAAGCTTGTGGATCGCACGGGTCATTGCTTCACGAGCAATGGTCTCCGATACGCCCGAAAGCTCGAACAAAACGCGGCCCGGCTTGACGTTAGCAACCCACCACTCCGGTGAACCCTTACCGGAACCCATGCGGGTTTCAGCTGGCTTCTTGGTTAGTGGACGGTCTGGATAAATGTTGATCCAAACCTTTCCGCCACGCTTGATGTGACGGGTCATTGCAATACGTGCAGCTTCAATCTGACGGTTGGTTACGTATGCAGGGGTTAGTGCCTGAATACCGTATTCACCAAATGAAACCTTGGTACCACCGGTGGCAGCGCCCGAACGAGACGGGTGGTGCTGCTTGCGGTGCTTAACTCGACGAGGGATCAGCATTAGTTTTCACTTCCTACTGGCTCAGCTGCAACTGGAGCAGCGGCTGCAGGTGCAGCAGCTGGAGCAGCAGCGCGTGGACCACGGCGTTCGCCACCACGTACAGGCTTAGCGTTTGCCTGTTCGCGGGCTAGTTCCTTGGCAGTCAGGTCACCCTTGTAAATCCAAACCTTTACACCGATGCGACCGAAAACGGTCTTGGCCTCGTAGAAGCCGTAGTCGATGTTGGCACGAAGGGTGTGTAGAGGTACTCGACCTTCACGGTAAAACTCGCGGCGTGACATTTCAGCGCCACCAAGACGACCAGAGGTCTGAACACGGATACCCTTGGCACCCTGGCGGATAGCACCCTGCATACCCTTACGCATTGCGCGGCGGAAAGCCACACGAGCGTTTAGCTGCTCAGCGATACCCTGGGCCACAAGCTGTGCGTCCATGTCTGGGTTCTTAACTTCAAGAATGTTCAACTGGATTTGCTTGCCGGTTAACTTCTCTAGCTCTCCGCGGATCTTGTCGGCAGCTTCGCCGCGACGACCGATTACCAAACCTGGACGTGCAGTGTGGATGTCCACGCGTACACGGTCACGGGTGCGCTCGATTTCAACACGAGAAACACCGGCACGGTCTAGACGCTCGGTTAGAAGGGTACGTAGCTTGATGTCTTCAGCTACGTAGTCAGCGTAACGCTGACCCTTCTTGGTCGAGTCGGCGAACCAACGCGAGATGTGATCGGTGGTGATACCTAGTCGGAAACCGTATGGATTTACTTTCTGACCCATTAGTTCTTGCCTCCAAGCTCGTCAGGAGTTGCAACCACAATGGTGATGTGGCTGGTGCGCTTTAGGATGCGGAATGCGCGTCCCTGAGCACGTGGCATGAAGCGCTTCAAGGTGGTGCCCTCGTCGACGAATGCCTGAGAAACGATTAGGTCATCTTCGTCGAACGCTAGGTTCGCCTTGTCTGCCTTAACCTTGGCGTTTGCCATTGCAGCGTGAACCAACTTGTAGATCGGCTCGCTAGCTGCCTGTGGGGCAAACTTCAGGATTGCTAGGGCCTCAGAGGCCTGCTTTCCACGAATTAGGTTTACAACACGACGTGCCTTCATTGGGGTCACGCGGATGTGCTTGATTTTAGCTAGAGCTTGCATGATTACTTACGCTTGCCCTTTCGGTCGTCCTTGACGTGGCCACGGAAGGTACGAGTCGGTGCGAATTCGCCCAACTTGTGTCCAACCATGGTCTCGGTTACGAATACTGGTACGTGCTTACGACCGTCGTGAACCGCGATGGTGTGGCCCAGCATTGCTGGAACAATCATCGACCGGCGTGACCAGGTCTTAATTACGTTCTTGGTGTTTGCCTCATTCTGCTTGGCGACCTTCTGGAAAAGGTGGTCGTCAACGAATGGACCCTTTTTTAGACTACGTGGCATTCCTCAGCTCCTACTAACGCTTCTTGCCTACGGTACGACGACGAACAATTAGCTTGTCGCTCGGAAGGTTCGGCTTACGGGTGCGTCCCTCAGCCTGGCCCCATGGGGTTACTGGGTGACGGCCACCAGAGGTACGACCTTCACCACCACCGTGTGGGTGGTCAACAGGGTTCATGGCTACACCACGTACGGTTGGGCGAACGCCCTTCCAACGCATGCGGCCGGCCTTACCCCAGTTGATGTTCGACTGCTCGGCGTTACCAACTTCACCGATGCTTGCACGGCAGCGAGCATCAACGTTGCGGATTTCGCCTGAAGGCAAACGAAGCTGTGCGTAGTCGCCATCCTTAGCAACCAAACGGATCGAAGCACCTGCTGAACGGCCCATCTTGGCACCGCCGCCTGGCTTCAATTCGATTGCGTGGATAACGGTACCTACTGGGATGTTCTTCAGTGGCAGGTTGTTACCTGGCTTGATGTCGGCAGATGGTCCCTGCTCGATACGGTCGCCCTGCTTTAGCTTGTTCGGAGCGATGATGTAGCGCTTCTCTCCGTCTGCGTAGTGAAGTAGTGCGATACGTGCGGTACGGTTTGGGTCGTACTCGATGTGTGCTACTACTGCTGGTACGCCATCCTTGTCGTGACGACGGAAGTCGATCAGACGGTACTGACGCTTGTGGCCTCCACCGATGTGGCGGGTGGTCACGCGGCCAGCCGAGTTACGGCCACCGGTCTTGGTTAGCGGACGAAGCAACGACTTCTCTGGAGTCGAGCGAGTGATTTCAGCAAAGTCTGAAACCGACGAGCCACGACGACCCGGGGTAGTTGGCTTGTATTTACGAATTCCCATTAGTTTTCTCTACCTTGCCTTAACCGACGTTGTTGAAAATGTCGATGGTGCCGGACTTTAGGGTGACGATGGCGCGCTTGGTGTCCTTGCGCTTGCCTAGACCGAACTTGGTACGGCGGGTCTTACCAACACGGTTTAGGGTGTTGATCGAGGCCACCTTGACGTTGAAGATTGATTCAATCGCCTTCTTGATTTCGGTCTTGTTCGAACGTGGGTCTACTTCGAAGGTGTACTTACCGTCGTCTAGTAGTGCGTAGCTCTTCTCAGAAACAACTGGTACGAAGATTACGTCGCGTGGGTCTTTGTTCACAGCGGTCATGGCTATGCCTCCTTCGAGGTTGCAACGGCCTTAACCGATGAACCCTTAGCTGGGCCTGCGATGTAGGTGTCTAGAGCCGACTTGGTGAAAACCACGTCGTCGCTAAGTAGTACATCGTATGCGTTTAGCTGGTCAACTGGAAGAACGTGAACGCTCTTTAGGTTGCGCAGGCTTAGGTAGCCAACTTCATCGTTGCGGTCTAGCACAACTAGCACGTTGCGGCGCTGAGTTAGCTGAGCCAAGATGTTGCTTGCTGCCTTGGTCGATGGGGTTGCACCCAGGGTGAACTCCGAGATGATGTGTAGACGGCCGTTACGTGCGCGGTCTGAGATCGCACCCTTTAGAGCTGCCGAAATCATCTTCTTTGGAGTGCGCTGGTCGTAGTCACGTGGCTTCACAGCGTGAACCATGCCACCACCGCGCATCTGTGGTGCACGGATCGAACCCTGACGAGCGCGGCCGGTACCCTTCTGCTTGAATGGCTTGCGACCTGCACCAGAAACTTCACCGCGGGTCTTAGCCGACTGGGTACCCTGACGGGCTGCTGCCAGCTGTGCTACTACTACCTGGTGAATTAGTGGAACGTTGGTCTGCACGTCGAACAGCTCGGCAGGTAGGTCAGCTGAGCCAACCTTCTTGCCCTGTACGTCTAGAACGTCAACCGATGACATGGTTACGCTCCCTTCACTGCGTTGCGGACGAATACTAGCGAGCCCTTAGGACCTGGTACTGCACCCTTGATTAGCAGTAGACCCTTTTCAGCGTCTACAGCGTGGAGAGTTAGGTTCAAC
Organism: Actinomycetota bacterium; assembly: GCA_041180065.1. Taxonomy (GTDB): domain Bacteria; phylum Actinomycetota; class Actinomycetes; order Actinomycetales; family Microbacteriaceae; genus Rhodoluna. The sequence goes on from JBEGSI010000014.1 coordinate 158,216, forward strand.
ATGGTTACGCGGTCGGTTCCCATGCGGCCAGCCATACGGGTTCCCTTGAAAACGCGTGATGGGGTCGATGAAGCACCGATTGAACCAGGCTTACGGTGGTTACGGTGCTGACCGTGCGATGCACCAACACCCGAGAAGCCGTGACGCTTCATGTGACCTGCGAAGCCCTTACCCTTTGAAGTACCAACGACGTCGACCAACTGGCCAACCTCTAGTACCTCAACACCTAGCTCCTGACCAACGGTGTAGTCAGCTGCATCAGCGGTGCGGATTTCTGCAATGTGGCGGCGAGGGTTAACTCCAGCCTTAGCGAAGTGTCCGCCTTCTGGCTGGTTCACCTTGCGTGGGTCGATGGCACCGTAGGCAACCTGAACGGCGGCGTAGCCGTCGTTCTCTAGGTTCTTGATCTGAGTAACGACGTTTGAGCCGGCCTCAACCACAGTGATTGGTACGAGACGGTTGTTCTCGTCCCATGCCTGGGTCATACCGAGCTTGGTGCCCAGTAGTCCCTTGACTGTTCTGTTAGTAGACATGTTCTCTGTTTTCCTTAGAGCTTGATCTCGATGTTGACGTCTGCCGGAAGGTCGAGACGCATCAATGAGTCAACTGCCTTAGGAGTTGGATCGATGATGTCGATTACGCGCTTGTGGGTGCGCATCTCGAAGTGCTCGCGGCTGTCTTTGTACTTGTGTGGGGAACGGATTACTGCAATCACGTTCTTCTCGGTAGGTAGAGGTACTGGACCTACTACCGTCGCGCCCGCACGGGTAACGGTTTCGACGATTTTCTTCGCCGAAGTGTCGATGACCTCGTGGTCATACGACTTAAGTCGAATGCGGATCTTGTTTGCCGCCATGTTGACTCGCTCTCATTCACATCTGCCCGAAGGCAGCCGTAAGTAGCACTACTGATGTTGCACCACTGTTTATCTGTCAAACCCGGTTACCCGGATAAGTTTCTGATCCAAAACAGGCAAGCCTGAATTACATCAAATAAATTATTGTTCTTGCCTCGGCCGGACCAGCTCTCGCTGTTCACTGCGCCACAGGTGGTTTCGCACAAGAAAGTGCGACGTCACAAAGGAACTTTTCTAGTTTACGGGGGTCACGCGACTCAATGCAAATTAACTTGGGACTGATATTGTGGGACTTATGTCTGCCGCGAAACGCATCCACTGGGCCGACCTCGCCAGAGGTATTGCTGCTCTCGGAGTGATCGCGTATCACGTTGATGTTCCTGGAACGTCTCAGTTTTATGTGTTTGTTGACTTCTTTTTCATCCTTAGTGGTTTCGTGTTATCGAGAAGCATCGGGAACATCAATTCAGGGGCAGATTGGCGTCATTTCATGTTGAAACGACTCTTTAGGTTTATGCCTTTGGTTTGGATGGCGGTTGCGACCAAGGTTGCGTTAACACTTATCGGCACTTTGATGGGCAAACCTTGCGGAAATTATGAGTGCCAGCCCCTGTTGGTGGTCTCAGCCGCTTTGTTGCTACAGGTTCTTATTCCGGCAACCTTTATGGTTCTTGGCCCGCTTTGGTCATTATCGGTAGAGCTCTTCGTGAATGCGGGGTACGCAGTGAAGTTTGGGACTGATCGCCGCACCATGACCTTGGTTGGGGTTGGGATCGGCTTGGCTCTCACCATTACTTCATACTTTGTACCTCGCTATGGAGCCGAAATGTTCGACAACTTCCACGGGTTTGCTCGCGGCGCTCTAGCCTTTGGCTTGGGGTTGGCGATTCGATATTTGCCTAAGCTGACTCGCGCTTGGCTGCTTATCGTTCCTTCCCTGTTGGCCAGTGTTCTTGTGCTCGCCTTGAACTTTGACGAATTTCAACCGCTACTTGCCTCAGTAGTGTTCACTTTTCTGATTTTGGGATTCAGTTCTTTGAAAACGGAATCGGCAAATGTTCTCTACGTTCGAACGGCAACCATGTTGGGTAATGCTTCGTTCGGAATCTACGTCTGGCACGGGGCGATTAGAGGAACCATCATGAAGGTAGCCTCGGTGCTTGGTTTAGAAACTGGTACGGCTGGCTATTGGTTGTTCAACTTAGTCGTCTTAGCTGTTACCTCAACTGCCATTGCTCTGCTCACCTTCCACTTCGTTGAGCAGCCAGTGATGCGCTGGTTCGCTAAACAAAATTTTGTCAGGCGCAATCGATAGGTTGAACGCATGGACCCAAGAATTCTTCCCTGTGCAATTTGCCAGGTGCCTTGCTCGCACTTAGGTGCCCGAGGGCGCAATGTAGTTTGTCACTCCTGCGAATCCAAGGCAACGACCATCGACGGTCGGCCTTTGGCATTCTATGACGGCTTCAAGAAGGAGAACGGCGTTACCTACTTCATGGGACCCGGTGCTTACTTCAAAGAACCAGACCCTGAAGCTGGAACAGAGTATTCCGACATTTGGGACAAGGGCATATGGATCGAGGGAAGGCAGGTAGAACTCTATGAGGGTGTTGCTGGCTGGCTCGGGCTTATTGTTCGTTGACGCTTGAAACAAAGAACCCCCGGTCTTTCGACCGGGGGTACTTTTATTAGAACTAGGAACTACTTGGTTACCTTGGTAACGGTTCCGGCACCTACGGTACGGCCACCCTCACGGATAGCGAAACGTAGACCATCTTCCATAGCGATTGGCTGGATTAGCTCAACCGACATTTCGGTGGTGTCGCCAGGCATTACCATTTCGGTACCAGCTGGCAGGGTGATAACACCAGTTACGTCAGTGGTACGGAAGTAGAACTGTGGGCGGTAGTTTGCGTAGAACGGGTTGTGACGGCCACCCTCATCCTTTGAAAGGATGTAGACGTTGGCGTCGAAGCCGGTGTGAGGGGTGATCGAACCAGGCTTAACAACAACCTGACCGCGCTCAACGTCTTCACGCTTGGTTCCACGTAGCAATAGACCTACGTTTTCACCAGCTTCTGCGTAGTCGAGTAGCTTGCGGAACATTTCGATACCGGTAACGGTGGTCTTCTGCTTGTCGCGGATACCAACGATTTCAACTTCGTCGTTAACCTTGACCTGGCCACGCTCGATCTTGCCGGTGATAACGGTTCCACGACCAGTGATGGTGAAGACGTCTTCTACAGGCATTAGGAATGGCTTGTCTAGGTCGCGCTCTGGCTCTGGGATGTTCTCGTCGCAGGCGTCCATTAGGTCTAGAACGGTCTGACCCCAAGTGGCGTCGCCTTCTAGTGCCTTAAGAGCTGAAACCTTAACAACTGGAGCGTCGTCGCCAGGGAACTCGTACTTGCTTAGAAGTTCACGAACTTCCATCTCAACGAGGTCTAGGATTTCTGAGTCTGCAACCATGTCGCTCTTGTTTAGAGCAACAACGATGTAAGGAACACCAACCTGACGAGCAAGTAGTACGTGCTCCTTGGTCTGAGGCATTGGACCGTCGGTGGCGGCAACAACAAGGATGGCGCCATCCATCTGTGCAGCACCGGTGA
>JBEGSI010000015.1:0-21754 GCA_041180065.1 Actinomycetota bacterium
CAATCGGTGAAGACACCTTTGTGCGCTCACCTGGCGGCTATGCAGCCAACGTCGAGGCAGTTCGGACTCCTGCGCCAGCACCTCGCTCGATTGAGGGTCTGCCAGCCGCTGAGGTTCGTGACACCCCAAACTCCTCGACTATTGCAACTTTGGTTGCTGCTGCTGGAATTACTGCTGCCGACACCCTGAAGAACGTAGTTTTGGCCCTAGTTTCTCCTGAAGGCAAGCGCTCACTCGTTATGGTGGGTGTTCCTGGTGACCGCGAAGTTGATGCCAAGCGCGCCGAGGCGGCATTCTCGCCAAACGAGGTTGAACCAGCCACGGAAGAAGATTTCAAGAAGTACCCAGAGCTGGTGAAGGGTTACATTGGCCCGAAAGCCGGTGGATTCACTGGAATCAAGTACTACGTCGATCCTCGTGTTGTTACCGGAACCTCTTGGGTTACCGGCGCCAACATCGAAGGCAAGCACGTATTCGGTTTGGTTTACGGTCGCGACTTTGAAGCAGATGGCATCAAAGATATCGCTGAGGTTCGAGCTGGCGATGAAGCCCCGGATGGTTCTGGTCCGCTAGAACTTGCCCGAGGCATCGAAATTGGACACGTCTTCCAGCTTGGTCGCAAATATGCCGAGGCTTTGGATCTCAAGGTTCTCGATGAAAACGGCAAGCTCGTTACCGTGACCATGGGTTCATATGGAATCGGTGTGACCCGTTTGGTTGCTGTTTTGGCTGAGGCTAACCGTGACGAAAAGGGTCTCATTTGGCCTGAGGCAGTTTCACCTGCCGACGTCTACATCGTTGCTGCTGGCAAGGAAGAAGAGAACTTTGAGGCAGCCGAACGCCTAACCGAAGAGTTTGAAGCAATGGGGAAAACCGTCATCCTCGACGACCGTCCAAAGGTTAGCCCTGGAGTGAAGTTTGGGGATGCCGAACTGATCGGTGTGCCTTACGTAATCATCTGCGGACGTGGCATTGCGAACGGAGAAGTTGACTTCTGGGACAGACGAACAGGCGAACGTCGTGCCGTGCCACTAAACTTGGCGGTATTACAACTCAAATAAAGCACTAGGAGAACTACGATGGACATCGACCTAAGAGTCTTGAAAACCATCGAGAGTGACCGCGGGATCGCTTTCACCGAATTGGTTGAAATTATTGAAGCCGCCATTCTGGCTGCCTACTACCGTTCGGAAGACATTCACCTAAAGCGCGATGAAGTTGACTTCACCCGCGCTGTGCTTGATAAGCAGACCGGTGTCGTTCACATTTTCACCCGCGACAAAGACGAAGCAAACCAGCCAGTAGGCGAGGAGCGCGACGTAACCCCCGAGAACTTCGGACGAATCGCAGCCTCATCTGCCAAGCAGGTAATCATGCAGCGCCTTCGTGCGATCAACGACGAGAACCTACTCGGCGAGTTCAGCGGCAAGGTTGGCGACGTGGTTATCGGAACCATTCAGCAGGGTACCCGCCCACACATGGTTCACGTTGACCTAGGAGCACTTGAAGCTCAACTTCCTCCTGAGGAGCAGGTTGTTGGCGAAGACTATTCTCACGGTAAGCGCATCCGCGTAATCATCACCAAGGTCGACAAGGGTACCCGTGGCGGCGCCATGATTACCGTTTCTCGACGTCACAAGATGTTGGTTCGTAAGTTGTTCGCACTGGAAGTTCCAGAGATTGCTTCGGGTCAGGTTGAGATCATGCAGGTTGCCCGCGAAGCCGGCCACCGCACCAAGATTGCAGTTAAGTCGACCGTTACCGGTCTCAACGCCAAGGGTGCCTGCATTGGCCCGCTGGGCGCTCGTGTTCGCGCGGTTTCGTCGGAGCTAAACGAAGAGAAGATCGACATCGTCGACTACGACGAAGACATCAAGAAGTTTGTGGCTTCTGCTCTTTCGCCAGCTAAGGTTTCGGCAACGTTCACCATTCCGTCGAAAGATCCAGATGGTCGTGTTCACGTTCGTGCTCTAGTTCCTGACTACCAACTCTCGTTGGCTATCGGAAAAGAAGGCCAGAACGCGAAATTGGCCGCTGACTTGACCGGCGCCAAGATCGACATTCAGCCGGAAAGCATCCTCGAGGACGACTAGTCCTAGACCAACGGCGATAAGCGGGCTAGGATGGAACAAGTTAGAACCTGTGTTGGCTGTCGTCAACGCGAACCTCGAAAGCAACTGATTCGACTGGTTTTGGTGGAAACCAAACTCACGATTGATGAACGTAAGAGCCTTCCCGGACGCGGTGCATGGATACATGCCAAAGCAGCTTGTTTCAAACTGGCAACAGATCGCAAGGCTTTCAGCCGAGCATTGAAAAGCCAAGTTGAAGCGGATGAACAGGTTTTAGCCCTAGCGATAGAACAGGCAGAAGCGATGATGGCAAAAAATGAGTAACTCGAAATGAGTAACCAGCTTTAACGGCCTGCCCTGCCTGGGTTGGCCCAGACAGGAGAAAAAGTGGCGGCACTACCGCGCGTATACGACATAGCTAAAGAACTTGGTATCGATACCAATGAGGCTTTGGCAAAACTTAAGGAGCTTGGCGAGTACGTCAAGGGTGGATCATCTACCGTAACTCCACCAGTTGCGAAGAAGCTTCGCGACGCCTACCCAAATGCAAAACCAAAGCCAGAGGTCAAGAAGGCTGCACCAAAGCCTGCGCCTGAAGTTCCAGCTGCTGAGGCTCCAGTAGCTGAAGCACCAGCAGCACCAACTCCAGCGGCTCCGGCCGCACCTGGTGCACCTGCTGCTCCAGCCGCTCCAACTCCGGCAGCGGCAGCACCGGCGGTTCCGGCCGCGCCGGCTGCACCAGGCGGAATCCCACGCCCAGGTAACAACCCATTCGCGGCTAGCCAAGGCATGGGTATCCCACGTCCAATGGCACGCCCAGTGGGCAACAATCCTTTCTCATCAGGCGCACGTCCTGGTCAGCGCCCTGGCGGTCCACGACCTGCCGGTGCCGGTGGCCCTGGCTCACGTCCAGGTGGTCCACGCCCAGCAGGTGCCGGTGGCGCATCGCGTCCAGGCTTTGCCGGTGGCGCATCACGCCCTGGCTTCGGTGGCGGAACTCCCGGTGCCGGTGGCGGCACTCCTGGCTTCGGCGGACCACGTCCGTCGGGTGGCCCAGGTGCTCGTGGCCGTGGCAATGGCGGTGGAACCGCTGGTGCGTTCGGTAAGGGTGGAAGCCGTGGTGCTTCAAAGGCTCGTAAGTCGAAGCGCGCGAAACGCGAAGAGTTCGAACAAAGAATGGCTCCAAGCCTTGGTGGCGCAGTTGTGCCACGTGGCGATGGCTCGACCGTTCTGCGTCTGCGTCGCGGTTCAAGCATCCAAGACTTCGCCGACAAGATTGAGACCACTCCAGCTCAGCTGATCACCGTGCTATTCGCACTTGGTCAGATGGCTACCGCAACCGCTTCGCTTGATGAAGAAACTTTCCAGATTCTTGGAGAAGAGCTTGGCTACAAGGTTGAGCTAGTTTCACCTGAAGACGAAGAGCGTGAGCTATTCGACAGCTTCGGCCTAGACCTAGAAGACGAAGACGACGAAGAAGATCTTCTTCCTCGCCCGCCGGTTGTAACCGTTATGGGTCACGTTGACCACGGTAAGACTCGTTTGCTAGACAGCATCCGTAACTCAAACGTCATTGCCGGTGAGCACGGTGGAATCACCCAGCACATCGGTGCTTACCAGATTCACACCACTCACGACGGCCTTGACCGCGCGATTACCTTCATCGACACCCCAGGTCACGAGGCGTTTACCGCTATGCGTGCCCGTGGTGCTCAGGTTACCGACATCGCAATCCTCGTGGTTGCTGCCGACGACGGTGTTATGCCTCAGACCATTGAAGCGTTGAACCACGCTCAGTCGGCTGGCGTACCAATCGTGGTCGCAGTGAACAAGGTTGATAAGGAAGGCGCTAACCCTGACAAGATTCGTCAGCAGCTAACCGAGTTCAACCTGGTTGCCGAAGAATATGGTGGCGACGTAATGTTCGTCAACGTTTCTGCTCTAACCGGCAAGGGTGTTCCAGAGCTTCTTGACGCGGTGCTACTAACCGCAGATGCCGCTCTAGACATGCGCGCCAACCCAAACAAGGACGCTCGCGGTATTGCTATCGAAGCTAACCTCGACAAGGGTCGTGGTTCGGTTGCTACCGTTCTGATCCAGCAGGGAACTCTAAACGTTGGTGACTCGATTGTGGCCGGTGCGGCTCACGGTCGTGTTCGTGCGATGTTCGACGAAAACGGCGACGCAGTTACCTCGGCCGGCCCTAGCCGTCCGGTTCAGGTTCTAGGTCTCCAGTCGGTACCTCGCGCCGGTGACACCTTCGTGGTTACCGAAGACGAGCGCCAGGCACGCCAGATCGCTGAAAAGCGCGAAGCTGCCGACCGCAACGCTCTACTCGCGAAGACTCGCAAGCGTGTTTCGCTTGAAGACTTCACCAAGGCTCTGGAAGATGGCAAAGTTGAGTCTCTCAACCTCATCATCAAGGGTGACGTTTCCGGTGCTGTTGAAGCACTGGAAGACTCGCTACTCAAGATCGAAGTGGACGACAGCGTGCAGCTACGCATCATCCACCGCGGTGTTGGTGCAATTACCGAGTCAGACGTCAACTTGGCTACCGTCGACAGCGCAATCATCATTGGATTCAACGTTCGCCCAGACAACAAGGCGAAGGAACGTGCCGACCGTGAGGGTGTTGACATCCGTCACTACACCGTTATCTACCAGGCACTTGATGACATCGAGGCAGCGCTCAAGGGCATGCTCAAGCCAGAGTACGAAGAAGTTCAGCTTGGAACCGCCGAGGTTCGCGAACTGTTCAAGTCGTCGAAGGTTGGAACCATTGCTGGTTCGATCGTTCGCTCCGGTTCGATCAGACGAAACAGCCTGGCTCGTGTTCTCCGTGGCGGCGTAGTTATCGCCGACAACCTCAAGGTCGATTCGCTAAAGCGCTTCAAGGACGACGCCACCGAAGTCAAGACCGACTTCGAATGTGGTATCGGACTGGGTGGTTTCAACGAGCTAGAGCTCGAAGACATCATCGAGACCTTCGAAATGCGCGAGAAGCCTCGAGTCTAGGAGTAACGAATGGTTGATGCAGCACGCGCTAGAAAGCTTGCCGAACGCATCAAGGTGTTGACTGCCGAAGCTTTGGAGCGGGCCGTAAAGGACCCCGACCTAGGCTTCGTCACCATCACTGATGTTCGCGTTACCCCAGATCTTCAGCACGCTTCCATTTACTTCACCGTGTACGGAAGTGCCGAAGATAAGGCTAAGAGTGCTGAAATCATCGAAAAGAACCGCGGTTTGGTTCGTCGTGAGGTTGGGCGTGGTCTGTCGATCCGCCTAACCCCAACCATTGAATTCATCGCCGATGAGGTTCCCGAGATCGCAGCCCACCTAAACGACCTACTTGCCGAAGCGAAAGCTCGCGATGCAGAAGTTCAGGCTCTTGCCAAGCAAGCCAAGTTTGCCGGTGATGAGAATCCTTACAAGGAACCTCACACCGCAGACGAGGACTAACTTTTGCCGGCCGGTTTGGTTCTGCTAGACAAGCCCGAAGGGTGGACTAGCCATGACGTCGTCGCCAGATTGCGTCGAGTTGCTGGAACCCGCCGGGTCGGTCACGCGGGAACACTCGACCCAATGGCTACTGGCCTTTTGGTGCTTGGCGTCGAATCAGCTACCAAGCTGCTTACTTTCATTGTTGGTGCCGAGAAAACCTATGAGGCAACCATTCGCTTGGGGGCTTCAACCATCACCGACGACCGCGAGAGCGAATTCTTAGAGCAAGCTTCACCCGAAGTGGTTTCTAAGATTTCCACTAGCGAGATTCTTGGCGGCATTGCCGAACTAACCGGCGACATTGAGCAGGTTCCGTCATCGGTTTCGGCAATCAAGGTTGATGGGGTGCGTGCCTACGCCAAGGTTCGTGGGGGAGACGAAGTGAAACTGAAGGCCCGTCCGGTCACGGTCTCGCGGTTCGACGTAATCGGTGAGCCAAGGCTTGTCGACGGCTTTTTAGACCTCGATGTAATCATCGACTGCTCTTCAGGTACCTACATCCGGGCACTCGCTCGCGATCTCGGTGCGAAGCTCGGTATCGGCGGACACCTAACCGCACTCCGACGAACTCGAGTCGGTGGCTATTCGATAGAGCAGGCGAGTTCACTACCGGAACCTGGCGACGAGTTGAAAATCATTTCCTCGTTTGAAGCTTCCAAGGCTTTCCCAACGCTGGAACTTTCGGAGCAAGATGTGATCGACCTTCGACACGGAAAACGATTGGTCAATGTTCGGGGCCTTACCGGCGACATCGCTGCTGTCTACGGAGAGCAGCTCATCGCCATATTGGTTCCGGCTGGAAAGCAACTGAAATCGTCGGTGGTTTTCAATGATTGATTGGGTTTATCAGGCGGCTGAAGTTGTGGCAATTGGGGGAGGGCTAGTCGCTCTCTTGCTCGGTCTCATTGGTCGATTGCCGTCTTTAGTTAGCTTGGTGCCACTGCTAGTTACCGCTCTTGGGCTTATAGTTCAGGCGTTTATCGCAATTGGTGTCTTGGTTGGTGGCGGTAGCTCCAAAGGTGACCCAATCGAGTGGTTCGGCTACCTGCTAACTGCTCTTCTGGTCGCGATTGCCGCTGCCTTCTGGGCTTTAGCAGAGCGAACCCGCTACTCAACCCTGATCCTCGGTGCCGCCAATCTCACCGTAGCCATCATGTTGCTGCGCATGTGGCAAATCTGGTTTCGGTAAGAATTTGATTTCCGTTAACCTTCTAGCCATAAACCCTTAAGGCTCTTTCGTGAGCATTTAGTTATGCCCGAAATCACTGATAAGCCACAAGCTGCGCAAATTCGACGCACACTCGGCAAAGGTGTTCTAAATCGAGGCGACCGACTCTTTTTCGGCATCACATCTGCCGCTTCTTACTTGGCATTTATTCTCGTTGGGCTAATTCTCGTTTTCCTCATTGCTCAGGCATGGCCAGCCATCCAGGAGCAGGGTCTTGCATTCGTCTACGGAGACAAGTGGGAAATTACCGAAGAGAAAACCATTCTTCAAATCGGTCCGATGCTCTACGGTTCGATTCTTATCGCACTACTCGGTGTTCTAATCGCTACACCTTTGGCGATTGCCACCGCCTACCTAATCGTTTTCGTCTTTCCAAGTTTCTGGGCCAAGCTCTCCACCAACCTGATTGACCTACTTGCCGCCTTACCTTCGGTGATCATCGGTCTATGGGGTGTTCTGGTTTTCACCCCAATTGCTCAGGGCTGGGCCGAGTTCCTTCACCATTACCTCGGCTGGATCCCGATCTTTGCAACCGACAAGGGCACTACCTCACTGAACAGCTCACCATTCATCGCCGGCTGGATTGTGGCGGTAATGATTGTTCCAATCATCACTTCGGTTACCCGAGAAATCTTCAGCCAGTTCGACCGAGAACTTGTGAACGGTGCTCTTGCTCTAGGCGCCACTCGCTGGACGGTTTTCCGTCGAGTCATTTTGCCAACCACTTCTGGCGGTATTACCGGTGGTGTTCTGCTTGGCCTAGGACGCGCCATTGGTGAAACCGTAGCGATCTACTACGTGCTTCAACTTTCGATGAACATCAACCTTTTCCAGATTCTCGAACCGCGCGGTGGAGCCATTGCTTCCTGGATTCTCTCCCGTTTCGGTGAAGCCACTGAAAAGGAATTCCACGGTCTAATGGCCGCTGGTTTGGTCATCTTCATCACAACCTTGATCATCAACCTCATCGCCAACGTAATTGTGAACAAGGCTCAGCCATGGAGAAAGTAATGCCAGAACCACGCCCAGCGAAGCAGCCTTGGAACAAATCCTCAAAGCTAGCCTCCTTCAAGGGTGGCCGCGGATTTGCCGATGGTGTTCTAGTTTTCGGTTCACTCGTACTTGCAGCGGCAGTTTTTAGCCTGCTACTTTCAGTTCTCTGGTCCGTCATTAGTGCCGGTTCGGCTGCACTAACCCCTCAGTTCCTCTACCAAAACAACCGTTACATTTCCACAACCACGTCGCTCGAATACGGCGGCGTCGGTCACGCAATTCTGGGAACCCTGGAATTGGTTCTGCTTGCCACGGCTGTTGCACTGCCGCTTGGTTTGGCGATTGCCGTTTACCTAACCCAGTCGCAGTCGAAGCTTCGCAACATGGTTCGTGCCATCACCCAGGCGCTAGCAGGTTTGCCCTCTGTCGTCTCCGGCTTGTTCGTGCTTTCGATCATCTCGTTCCTCGGTGCCCAGAAGAGCGGAATCTTCGGTGCCATGGCATTGTTCCCGCTCATGCTCCCTACCGTTGCTCGAGTAGCGGAAGAAGCTCTTCGTCTTGTTCCAGCCGATCTTCGCCTGGCTGCGCTTGGACTTGGCGCACCAAACTACCGCGCGTTTTTCCAGGTAATCTTGCCGGCCGCGAAAACCGGAATCATCACCGCACTACTGCTCGGTTTGGCTCGTGTAGTTGGTGAAACCGCCCCGCTAATTTTGACCATCCAGGCCAACAATGGCACCAACCTGAACCCTCTTGATGGCGGTGTGGCAACCTTGCCTACCTACATCTACGGATTCATCAGCGCCGGTTATGCTTCGTCGATTACCCGCGCCTGGGGAGCTTCGCTGGTCCTTCTGATCATCGTTGGAATTTTGTTCGTAACCGCTCGTCTTTTGACCGGCGACAAGAAGAAGAAAAAGAGTAAGGGAAGCAAATGATGACAATTACCCCTGTTGCAGCTGAACTTCGTGCAGAAGACATCAGTGTTTGGTTCGGCGAGCGTCAGGTTTTGCAAAACGTAAACCTAACGTTCCGCGCAAACCGTGTAACCGCACTGATCGGTCCATCGGGTTGCGGCAAGTCAACCTTCCTGCGCACTCTAAACCGCATGCACGAACTGATTCCTTCAGCCGGGCTTGCTGGTTCGATTCTTCTAGACGGAAAAGACATCTACGACCCTTCGGTTAACCCGGTAGATGTTCGTATGGAAATCGGAATGGTTTTCCAGAAGCCAAACCCTTTCCCAACCATGTCGATTCAGAACAACGTCCTTTCAGGGCTAAAGCTTTCTGGCCTTCACTCAGACAACAAAGAGGAGCTTCTAGAAACCTCACTGAAGCGCGCTTCGATGTGGAATGAAGTGAAGGATCGTCTCGACGAACCTGCCACTTCTCTTTCCGGTGGTCAGCAGCAGCGTCTTTGTATTGCCCGTTCGCTTGCAATGAACCCAAAGGTTCTGCTCATGGATGAGCCTTGTTCGGCACTTGACCCAGGCTCAACCCGCCGCATCGAAGCCACCATCGAAGAACTCTCGGAGTCGATGACTATCGTTATCGTCACCCACAACATGCAGCAGGCTCAGCGTGTATCTCACGAGACCGCGTTCTTCCTAGCAGATGACAACGTTCCCGGTGGAGTGGTTGAATTCGGTTCAACCGAGCAGGTGTTTGGCCAGCCGGTTGATTCACGTACCAACGACTACGTGAATGGCCACTTCGGTTAATCCACTGTTCACCTGAACTTGAAGAGCCCGTTACCCAAACATATCTGTTCGTTTCATTAGGTTTTACAAACTAAAGACGTCAACCAGACAAGTTCAATAATTCAAGGAGAAAAATGAACAAGAAGTTTGCAAAGACCCTAGCTGGTCTAGCTGCAACCGCAGCGCTAATTGCACCAGCTGCCACCGCAAACGCAACCAGCATCGCTGGTTCGGGATCTTCATTCGCTTACAACGGCATCTACAAGTGTTCATCACTGTACGAGAACCACGCTGTTACCTACACTTCAACCGGTTCTGGAACCGGGCGCACCAACTTCCGCACCAACAAGGCTTCGTACGCATTTGCAGTTTCTGACGGTCTTTACACCGCAGGTACCGAGCCAACTGGTTACACCATGGTTCCCCTTTTCGGTGGCCCAGTTGTTTTCGCTTACAACAAGTACAGCGGACTCCCATCTGGGCTGAAACTAAACGCTTCGCTTGTTTCACAGATCCTAAAGGGCTCTGTAAAGAAGTGGAACGACTCCAAGATCAAGTCGGTCAACCCAGGTAAGACTCTTCCGAACCTAGCCATCAAGGTGTTCTACCGTTCAGGCACCTCGGGCACCAACGAGAACCTCTCGGAGTACCTACGTCAGAACGTTAGCTCAACTGGTTGGAGCAAGAACCAGACCCTACTAACTGCAGCCACCGCTCTGGCAACCGGCGCTGTTGGCAAGGCAACCTCTTCGCTTCTTGCAGATGCAGTTGAGAGCCGCTCAAACAAGGGTGCTTTCGGTTACTTCGACCTATCAGACGCCAAGACTGCAAACGTTTCGTTTGTTTCTCTAAAGAACAAGCACGGCGAATACGTGGCTCCAAGCGCAGCGGCTGGTGCCTTGATGCTAAACGCACAGACCACCGACAACTCGGGTTCTGACCGCGTTCAGGGAACTGCAACCGCAGTGCTACCAGAATCACTTGGTGGAACTGTAAACGGTGCCATCAACTTCACCAAGAGTGTGAAGAACGCGTACCAGCTAACCATCCTTACCTACGGAATTGGTTCGAAGTCCGGAAACGATGCAGCTGACGTTGCAGTTGAGGACTACTTCAAGTTCATCATCAACACCTGTATGCCTGCGCAGGCGTCGCGACTAGGTTACGTTGCTCTAACCGGCAGCATCAAGACCAAGGCGCTAGCTCAAGCTTCACTAATCGCACAGTAGTAAAAGTTGTGATTGTTTGGTGGCTCGGTTATCCGGGCCACCAAATAGTCAGTTAAGAATCAGATAGAGGAAAGACATGAAGATCAAACCGAAGCGCCTACTTGCAACACTGGCACTAGCCATCTCCGCGTCTACTCTCCTCACCGCCTGCGACCCACCGATGCCACCAGAAATGGTTGCTCAGTTAGCCGAACAGAGTTACACCTGTGTTGAAGGCGACGTCATAGTGGCCGCCGACGTTTCGAACTCTGCCGTCGTCGATACTCTGGCTGAATCTCTTGCAGCAGCCTGTGTTGAACCGTTGGAAGCCATGACCATCACCAACACCCAAGATGTAGCAACAGCCGACATCGTGATTGGGGTTGGAGCCACCGACCAATGCACACCGTTTGCATCTGTTCCTTACGGTTTTGACGCCGGTGTAGTTGCCTACAACGTCTCTGGTACCGACTCTCTGAACCTTGGCTACAAAACACTTGCCTCCGTTCTAAATGGCGAAATCACCACCTGGAATGACCCTGCCATTGCGAAAGACAATCCAGACCTAACCCTTCCTGAACTTCCAATTTTGGTTCGAACCGAAGCCGAACCAAATTCACTTGCGGCGTTAGTAACTGCCCTAAGTTTCCAGAGTGCGAAACTAGACGCTTCAGCTTTCTCTGCAATCAATCTGTTTGATGGGTCGGTTCCTGAGCCGCTAGCTGATGGCGAAGTAGCGATCATCCCAAACTCGGTAGCGGTGATCAACGGCCTTCTGACCCTAGGCCTAAACAGTGGAAAGAAAGACGCCGAGACCGGGGAAAAGCTTTTTGCAACCGCTGGTGAGGTGAGCCTCTACGCTGCTGGTTCCCAGTTGGTTGGAAAGACCAGCGGGTCAACCCTGACCATGTCAGTCGACGCCAAGGTAGAACCAAAGCCAATGTTTGAAGGTGAAGCTGCTGGTATTCCTTACCAGGCGATCTTCCCGCTGACCATGTCACTCTGCGGTGAAGACACACTTTTGAAGCGCGCTGCTGCCGCCTTCATGTTGCGCCTAGACAGCCAAGGCGCACTTGGTTACCTAAACATTAGCCAGTTGCCGGAAGGCATTCGTTACAGCGCGGTTGCTCTCGTTCGCAAAGGTCTTCCAACCCCCAAGGTAGACACCAAGAGCGAGTAATTCTAAGTAGTCTTGAACCTATGGTTTCACCAAAGACTTCTGCTGGGCCGGGACGGCTAATAGTTGCTATTTACGCGATTTTTGCCCTTGCCGCTACCGCTAGAGCCAGCTACCAGTTGCTAACAAAGTTCGAAGACGCACCGATTGCGTACACGCTCAGTGCCCTATCAGCGTTGATCTACATCGTGGCGACCGTGGCTTTGGCCAGAAATAATCGAGCGGTTGCAAACGCGGCGCTGGTTTTCGAACTCGTCGGAGTTTTAGTGGTTGGCACGCTCTCACTCTTGATTCCTGCCGATTTCCAACACGCCTCCGTTTGGTCGCTCTACGGTGCCGGATATGCCTGTGTGCCGCTAATTCTGCCGGTGGTTGGTTTGTGGTGGCTTCGAAAGAGCAAAAGTGCTTAGTTGGGTTTCACTCTCCGAGGTTCCGGCTGATTTCGCGGAAACAGCGGTAACCATTGGCAAATTTGATGGCATACATCTAGGGCACCAGGCCCTTTTGAGTCGGGTTTCCAACCTCGCCGAAGAACATTTGCTGGCAGCTGTGGTGCTTACTTTTGATCGACACCCAGACGCGCTCTTGAATCCAGCCGAGTGCAAACTTCCGCTCATCGGGCCTACCCAAAAACAGCGGCTTCTTTCCGAAAGCGGAATCGACGCCACCCTCACTCTGGAGTTCGATCAAGCACTGGCAAACATGTCGCCAGAAGAGTTCGTTGAAGCCATTCTGGTCAAAACCTTGCGAGCGAAAGCGGTTGTCGTTGGGGCAGGCTTTCGATTCGGAGCCAAAGGCGCTGGCGATGTGGCAAAACTTCGCGAACTCGGACAACAGTTCGGCTTTCAGGTAATCGAACTTGCCCAGGTAAGTCTCGGTGGGGAAGTGGTCTCAACCACCAAGATTCGAAACTTGCTAGACGAAGGCAGGGTTGTGGCGGCGGCGGCTCTTCTAGGACGCGATCACACAACAGTCGGTGTTATCGAACACGGACTAAAGATTGGCCGAACCATCGGCTTTCCAACGGCCAACATGTCGCGTGACTGTGAAGGTTACCTGCCCCTTGATGGGGTTTACGCGGGCTGGCTCTATGCCGATGGTCAGAAGTATCCGGCGGCCCACTCGGTTGGCATCAACGAAACATTCCAGGCGGTGCCTCGTTTGGTCGAATCTTTCGTGCTTGATGAAACTGATCTCAACCTCTACGACAAAACGGTTACGCTCGAATACGTTGAGTTCATTCGTCCAGCGGCGAAATTCAATGGGGTAGAAGCCTTGGTCGCAGAAATCAACCGAGACATAGCAAAAATCCGTGTTGCATTAGGAATCGAGTAAGAAATGACTTTTGGAAATGCCATCAAGGCAGGTTTTACCAACGCGTTGAAGTTCCGGGGCGTTGCCAGCCGCAGCGAGTTCTGGTGGTTTGCTTTGTTTAGCTTCATCGTGGGAAGTGCTAGCTCGATCATCGACACCGCGTTCGGTCTCGACCAGTATTTGGGTGGTCTAGTTGGCGTAATTGCTTCAATAGCCCTGCTACTGCCTCGCTTCACCCTATTGATTCGTCGCTTTCGTGATGCCGGCGTTAGCCCACTCTGGCTAATCACCGCGCTGGTTCCACTTTCAGGCCTGGTGTCATGGGTTTTGAATAACTATGAACGTCTGAGCGCGTTTGTGAAGGTTGCACCAACTCTTACAGACGAGCAACTCGCGGTCATGGTTGAGCAACTTATTGCAGATCCTGCCTTTGTTGACTCGCTGGTGCAATTGCTTGCAATTCTGTTTTTGGCTTTCCTCTATACGGTGTTTGAGTTGGTGATCACCGTGCTTCCAACCAAGCGCCAAGCGCAGCCGGTTGTTGCAAGCACCGACTACTAACAGGTAGGCTTGTCAGGTTGCCGTGTAACGGCCGCGGATAAAGAGAGTTCGAAACATCCTGTTTCTTACGCCGCGCAGCGAATCAAAGGAGAACCACTATGGCTCTAGACCCACAGTTAAAGCAGAGCATCATCGCTGAGTACGCAACCCACCCAGGTGACACCGGTTCGCCTGAGGTTCAGATTGCTGTGCTTTCGCGTCGCATCAAAGACCTAACCGAGCACTTCAAAGAGCACAAGCACGACCACCACTCACGTCGTGGTTTGCTACTGCTAGTTGGACAGCGCAAGCGTCTACTCGGTTACCTACAGAAGGTAGACATCAAGCGCTACCGTGCGCTAATCGAGCGTCTAGGTCTTCGTCGCTAATTCTGGCTTTATAAAAAACCGCCCCGGGTACACTCGGGGCGGTTTTTAGTTCTAGGCAATGTCGCTGTGCTCTGTTACCCTTGAAACAGAGCTTTGCGGCTACGTTTGCTGATCTTCGGTGGTGGGTCTTGGAAAGAATTCCAAGGTTCTTTACTGCAGATCAGGGCAGCCCACATTCGGTGGGCAGTTAACCGCGCCAAATAGCTCTAGCGCGACTCACGCAAACTGTGTGAACTTCTCGCGCGTAATGAAACAAGAGGAGAGACCATGATCGGTCCAGATAACTACGAGCCTATGGATGGCTCAGAACACGAATACGCAATCATCGACAACGGCAAGCACGGTAAGCGTGTTATCCGTTTCGAGTCAGGCCGTCTAGCGCAGCAGGCACAGGGTGCCGCAGCCGTTTACATCGATGGCGAGACCATGTTGTTCTCGGCCACCACTGCAAGCAAGCAGGCCAAAGACCAGTTCGACTTCTTCCCACTAACCATCGACGTTGAAGAGAAGATGTATGCCGCCGGAAAGATTCCTGGTAGCTTCTTCCGTCGTGAAGGTCGCCCATCAACCGAAGCAATTCTTACCTGTCGTCTAATCGACCGTCCACTACGTCCATCGTTCGTCGACGGCCTTCGTAACGAAGTTCAGGTTGTTGTCACCGTTATGGCGATTCACCCAGACGAAATGTACGACGTTGTAGCTATCAACGCTGCATCGATGTCGACTCAGCTTGCTGGTCTACCTTTCTCTGGTCCAATCGGTGGTGTGCGTGTTGCACTAATCGACGACCAGTGGGTCGCCTTCCCTAAGCACTCTCAGCTAGAGCGCGCAGTATTCGACATGGTCGTTGCCGGTCGCGTTGTTTCTGAGAACGGCGTAGAAGACGTTGCCATCATGATGGTTGAAGCTGAAGCTACCGAAAACACTTGGGATCTTGTAAAGAACCAGGGTGCAACCGCTCCAAACGAAGCTGTTGTTGCTGCTGGTCTAGAAGCCGCCAAGCCTTTCATTAAGGAACTTGTTGCTGCACAGTCACGCCTAGCTGCTAAGTCGGCTAAGCCTCTAACCGAGTACCCAGTGTTCCCTCCTTACGCCGACGAGGTCTACGACCACGTTGCCAAGCTTGCTGAAGAGAAGCTAGGCAGCATCTACCTAATCGCCGACAAGCAGGAGCGCCAGGACGCCGATGACGCACTAAAGGCATCGGTTAAGGAAGCACTTTCAACCGTTCTTTCAGACGAGCACCAGAACCAGATTTCTGCTGCCTACAAGTCGGTAACCAAGAAGGTTGTTCGTACCCGTGTTCTAAAAGAAGGCGTTCGTATCGACGGCCGTGGTCTTCGCAACATCCGTGTCCTAGACGCAGAAGTTGACGTAATCCCACGCGTTCACGGTTCGGCAATCTTCCAGCGCGGTGAGACCCAGATTCTTGGTATCACCACTCTGAACATGCTGAAGATGGAACAGACCATCGACGCACTGAGCCCAGAGACCACCAAGCGTTACATGCACAACTACAACTTCCCTCCTTACTCAACCGGAGAAGTTGGTCGTGTTGGTACTCCAAAGCGTCGTGAAATTGGTCACGGTGCCTTGGCTGAGCGTGCTCTAGTTCCAGTTCTTCCTGGTCGCACCGAATTCCCGTACGCAATTCGTCAGGTTTCGGAAGCTCTAGGTTCGAACGGTTCAACCTCGATGGGTTCCGTTTGTGCTTCAACCCTTTCGCTACTAGCTGCTGGTGTGCCACTAAAGGCTCCAGTTGCAGGTATCGCAATGGGTCTGATCTCAGACACCATCGACGGTAAGACCACCTACGCAGCATTGACCGACATCCTTGGTGCCGAAGACGCACTAGGTGACATGGACTTCAAGGTTGCCGGTACCGCCGACTTCATCACCGCCATTCAGCTTGACACCAAGCTCGACGGTATTCCTACCGACGTTCTAGCCGGTGCCCTAACTCAGGCCAAGGAAGCACGTAGTGCAATCCTCGACGTGATGAACCAGGCAATCAGCGAACCAGGTGAAATGGCTGCTACCGCACCACGAATCATCTCGGTGAAGATTCCTGTCGACAAGATCGGTGAGGTCATTGGTCCAAAGGGCAAGATGATCAACCAGATTCAGGAAGACACTGGCGCAGACATCTCAATCGAAGACGACGGAACCGTATTCATCGGTGCCACCGACGGTCCTTCGGCTGAGGCTGCTAAGGCTGCCATCAACAACATCGCTAACCCTCACCTTCCTGAGATCGGCGAGCGTTTCCTTGGAACCGTAGTGAAGCTAGCCACCTTTGGTGCGTTCATTTCACTAGTTCCTGGAAAAGATGGTCTGCTGCACGTTTCTGAACTGAAGAAGATCTCTGGTGGAAAGCGTGTTGAGAATGTTGAAGACATTCTTGAGGTTGGCCAGAAGCTTCAGGTTGAAATCACCAAGATCGACGACCGTGGCAAGCTATCGCTTTCGCCTGTGGTTGAAGACGACGCAGCTTCGGCTGAGTAAAGTTTCAAATGGCTGAGATCTTTTTTCTATTAGATCGCGCCGAACTTGAGTTCACCGCTTCGGGAGGCAGCACGGTTCGCCGTTCTGTTCTCCCAAGCGGTGTTCGCATTCTCTCGGAACAAATGCCCGGCGCTCAGAGCGTTTCGATTTCATTCTCGGTGCCGGTAGGTTCCAGAGATGAAACCGGCGGACACTTTGGTTCTACCCACTTTCTTGAACATCTTTTGTTCAAGGGCACCAAGAAGCGAACCGCTCTTGAGATTGCCATAGCCTTCGACTCAGTTGGTGGTTCCTCAAATGCTGCTACCGGCAAGGAATACACGTCTTACTACGCTCGCGTACAAGACCAAGCGCTACCGTTGGCGATTGATGTCATCGCCGACATGCTCACCTCTTCGCTAATCGACCCCGATGAGTTCGAAAACGAGCGCACCGTCATCTTGGAAGAGCTGGCGATGAACGACGACGACCCAGAAGACGTGGCTCACGAGGCCTTTTCGGCGGCACTTCATGGAGATCACCCACTCGGACGGCCTATTGGTGGCACCATTCAGACCATCACCGATGTCACCCGTGACGCGGTGTGGGAGCACTACAAGGCAAACTACCGCCCGCAGGACTTAGTAATCGCTGCAGCTGGCGGGGTGAACCATGACGAGTTGGTTCGCTTGGTTTCAGAAGCTCTCAGCGAGGCTGGCTGGGATCTTTCGGTTGCAAATACCCCTCGAGCACGTCGCGACCTAGGGGAAGCCCGAATCGCACAGGCGAAAACCCTTGAGGTGATCAAGCGACCTCTGGCGCAAACCAACATTCTCATCGGAAGCCAGGGCTTGGTTGCCGAGGATGACCGTCGTTACGACATGGCCGTTCTCAACACCGTTCTCGGAGGGGGAATGAGCTCGCGATTGTTCCAGGAGATTCGCGAAAAGCGTGGTTTGGCTTACTCGGTCTACTCGTTCAATCAGGCTTACTCCGACGGAGCAATTTTCGGTCTCTATGCCGGTTGTTCGCCAGCTAAAGCAACTGAGGTGACCTCCCTGATGCTTGACGAGTTGGAAAAACTTGCCAATGACGGAATCACCAACGACGAGCTGGTTTTGGCTCGAGGCAATGTCTCCGGTTCTCTAGCGCTCAAGTTCGAGAGCTCAATGGCGAGGATGAACCGCCTGTTCTCAACCGAAATCTTCAATGGAAAGTTCTACGACCTCGACGAAACCTTGCTCCGTTACTCGAAGGTGACTTCCGAGAATGTTCAAAAGGTTGCGCAAGATTTACTGAAGCGCAAGCGTGCCGTGGTCGCGGTTGGCGATGTTGACGAGTCGGCTTTCAGCCGTTTCGTTTAAGGTTGAAACATGACCATCAAAGTTGCAGTCGTTGGCGCCACCGGGCGCATGGGTAAGCTTGCGCTCGATCTAATCGATTCGGCCCAGGACCTTTCGCTTCACGCGAGCCTTCACTCGCGCTCGAGTCTCACCGAACTTCTTGGCGCCGACGTGGTTTTTGATGTCACGAAGCTGGAGGTTAGTCAGCAGGTGGTTGATTACTGCGTCAGCAACGGACTCCCGGTAGTTGTGGGCACTTCCGGCTGGTCGGCAGCCAAACTTTCAGAGCTGGATTCCACTGTATCCAGGGCGAACTCGACTGCGGTTATCGTGCCGAACTTTTCGATTGGTTCAATGCTGGCGACTCGCTTTGCCGCAGAGGCAGCCAAGTACTTTTCAACGATCGAGATTGTCGAAGCTCACCACGCGCACAAGGTTGATTCGCCATCTGGCACTGCTATTCGCACCGCAGAACTAATCGCAGCCGCCAGGGGAGAGCTTCCACTGGTCACCGGCGTTGGACAAACCGCTCGAGGTGAAATTGTCGCCGGCATTCCGATTCA
Source organism: Actinomycetota bacterium (assembly GCA_041180065.1). Taxonomy (GTDB): domain Bacteria; phylum Actinomycetota; class Actinomycetes; order Actinomycetales; family Microbacteriaceae; genus Rhodoluna. The sequence continues at coordinate 18,515 of JBEGSI010000015.1, forward strand.
CAGCCTTCGCCTTAGTGGCGTTAGCGCCAAGCAAGAGGTAATTCTTGGTGGCGATTCAGAGGTTCTCACGATTGCTCACGAGGTTTCGTCGGTGGTTTCCTACTCGGCCGGGATCTTGGCCGCCATCCGTTTCGCAGCAACCAACAAGGGCTTGTTTGTGGGCCTAGACGCGGTTGTTCAGTAATTGAAGTCTCCAAAGCTCGGTGCAGGTATTTCTATTGCTCTGCTCTCGGTTTACCTATTTCTTCTTGCCAACTGGGCCGTTGGAATGATTGCAGTTGGTTCGTTACTTGGTGTCATCATGGGAAGCCTGGTCTTGGCTTTTCCGATTCTGGGTGCATACGCCATCTATCGGGAGCTGCGTTTTGGTCTTCGGGTCGAAAAAATGGGTAGAGAGCTCGAGGCGAATAATGAGTGGCCCGTTTTTCAGCTGGTGCTTCGCCCGAGCGGACGACCGACTCGCGAATCAGCGGATGAGAATTTCAAGGTAATCGCCGAAAAGGCTAAAACCAACTCTTCCGATTGGAAAGCTCAGTTCGCACTTTCTCTCGCCTACGATGCTTGCGGCGATCGTCCGAGAGCTAGAAAAGCCATGGCCGAAGCCATGGCTCTCTATCAGCAATAAGTTATTACGCCCGAATAACTCCGGCACGCGCAAGGCCGAGCCAAATTTGGCAACCCAGGCAGTAGTTGAATGCGGCATTCAGGAACGAAGCGAAAAACGTTGCGCTAACGGCAATTATTAGACCTAGCTGGTAAGCCTCGCCCAGGAACCCAAAGGTCAAGGCAATTCCGGCGCAAATAAGGCCAATCAACTGTGCAAACTGCGGCGGACGTGAATCTTCCAGTTCCTTTGGCGCTTGGAGAAGTGGGCGAATCAAACGCTTGTAAAGGTAGCCGTAAGGGTGCTTGGAGTTACCAAAGATCGCTCCAATGGCAAAAAGTGCCGTGATGACCGAGAGCAGTGAAACTGCCAGTGGGTAGGTCTTTAGATCCCAGGCAAGGTAAACGTCGGTTAGCAGTAGAACACTGGTGATGATGGCGCCGAAACGCGGACCGCGAGGGTCAATCTCTTTTTTACTCATTAGATTACGAAGTGTCCAATCTCTTCTTCAATGGTTGATGGTTTAGGTGCTCCACCAATTCGCGACTTAACGATTCCTTTTGAATCGAGCACGAGGGTGGTGGGAGTCTGCAGAATGCCGAACTTGTCGGCTAGGTCTAGTCGATGTGTCAGATCCACTTCGATGTGTAAAACACCGTGGGAAGTTTTCTCCAACTGCTCGAAAAGTTTTGAGGTTTGTTTGCAGGTCGAGCAAGTTTCACTGGAGAACTGCAAAAACGTGGTGTGCTCGCCAAACTTAGTTACCGGGAGACCGTTCTTGGTGGCCCCGATTTCCTTGAGGTCGATCTGCACGCCGCCCTTGATTCGCTTGGCACGACCGGTGGTCGATTTCCAGATCAAACCCACAAGGGTAGCCAAAACCAGCAGGGCAACAACGGCCACTAGTTTCGAATCGATCGGCATACCTTCAAGGTTAGGTGCCGTTGCCCGCCACACCGCGGTTATTGCGATTTCTTACGTTTGCTTACGAGTATTCTTTTTGTGTGTCAGAAATCAAATTCCGCAGTGATGTAACCGTAGAACTAGTGCGTGCCTCGGCCGCCGACTCCGATGTGTTGTTCGCCGCACGCGTCTCAACTCAGGGAGAACAGACGCTAGAGTCAGCTTCAGCCAACGTTGAAGCATCTGAGAACGAAAAGGCCAGCAAGGGTCTTATCAACTACCTGATGCGCGACCGCCACGGTTCCCCGTTCGAGCACAACTCAATGACTTTCTATGTTCAGGCACCGATCTTCGTTTTTCGTGAATTTCAGCGACACCGCATAGCTTCGTACAACGAAGAATCTGGTCGTTACAAGGAACTAAGCCCAACTTTCTACGTACCAGGTCCTGAGCGCAACCTGATTCAGGTTGGTAAAGCTGGTCACTACGAGTTCCTCCCTGGAACAGCAGAGCAGGTTGCTCTGGTTGAGCAAGAATCTCGCACCTCGTCGGTTCAGGCCTATGAGTCATACCAGCGCATGCTTGAGGCGGGGGTTGCACGTGAGGTTGCGCGAATCGTTTTGCCGCTAAACATCTACTCGTCGATGTACGTGACCATGAACTCTCGTGCTCTAATGAACTTCCTAAGTCTTCGCACCAAGCGTGAGGGAACCCATTTCCCTTCGTTCCCTCAGCGCGAGATCGAAATGTGCGCCGAGAAGATGGAAGATTTCTGGGCCGAGTTAATGCCTTACACCTATGAGGCGTTCAACCAGCACGGTCGCGTAGCTCCATAAGCTATACGCTGAAATCGTTCTCACCTTTCGCAAGCTTTGTTTTGCGCAAGAAGAGCCAAATTAGCGTTCCAACAAGTAGCGCTGTGGTTAGGTCGACGAATACCGTGAGCGCCAGAGACAAAGTCACCAAGGCTGTGTCCAACTTCGACGCAAGCGCGATTTGTTTCAATTCGCTAAATTTCACCATGTTGAACGCTGTCGCCAAAAGAACTCCGGCTAGAGCTGGTAGTGGCACCAGGCTAACCAAAGGGCTCAGCGCCAAAACCATTAGCACCAGAAAAACCGAGTGAGCTCCGGCGGCAATGCGGCTAGTGGCACCGCTTCTTACATTAACTGCCGTTCTAGCGAGAGCGGCAGTTGCCGGAACCCCGCCCATAAAAGGCACCACCAGATTGGCTAAACCCTGACCGACAAGCTCTCGGTCGGAATTATGAGGCACTGCTTCGCCAGCCATTCGGTCGGCGATTTTTGCCGACAGTAGTGCCTCAAAGGCTCCTAAGGCTGCGATACCCATCGCGGGTATCAGGAACTCGGAAAGGTTTTCAAATAGATGCAGGAAGGTAAGGTCTAATTTCCCCATTGGATTCAAAATCGTCGGAATGGTATCGAGCTTGATTTGGAGCCCAATTGTGATCAGAGTCGCCAATACCAAGGCCACCACGCTGATCGGAAGTTTAGGGAAGAACTTCAGGCCGAAGATGACCGCGAGCGTCACCGTAAGCGCCGTAGCGATTGATGGCACGGTCGGGCTGGCTGCCCAGGTCACAATTTGTTGCCAAGCGGTTTGGTAAACGTGTTCCCCGCGGGCGGTGTCTACTCCAAGCGCCCACCCAAATTGCTGCAGTGCAATAACCACCGCAATGCCAGCACTGAATCCTTCGATTACCGATGCCGGAA
>JBEGSI010000016.1:0-24800 GCA_041180065.1 Actinomycetota bacterium
CAAACTTGTTGTTCTTCACGCTGGAAAGAGTGTTGCGGTTGCGGAGTGAGAACGAAACGATGCCGTTGGCATCGGTTGCCTTGTCGCCTTCGTAGCTGTACCAGCGGCAGAGGCGGCAACCCTGGTCAACGATCAGGTGAACGTCACGGTCGACCTGGGCAACGCCCCAGATGTCGGTGACTTTGTAGTTCAGGTCCAAGGTGCTGCCGTACTTGTAGCTCTTCACGTAAACCTGTGAGTACTCAGGTAGCCAGTCTTTCTTGAAAACGCTCCAGGCCCAGGTGTATTCCTGGAATCCACCGTTGGTGCACTCGTGAGCGCGTGAGGTTTGACCGAGGTTGTTTTGGGCACGGTAGAGGCACTGCGAGGTGAAGCCCTTGCCCGAACCAATTAGCTTGATGATCGGGTAGTAGCCAGGATCTTGCCAGTCGAGAACTAGGTTGCCAACCGTGGTAGCAGCTTCGCCGTCGCCAGCTGACAGACCTACACGAAGGTCGGTTTCAGCTACCGGAGTCACGGCCAGGGTAAGGGTAACTTCTGCGGTACCGAATTCGTCGGTGATGGCAATGTTGTCTGGGTCGTCGATGCTGTCGGTGAATTCAACGTCGCCCGACATCACGAACTGAACCTTCTTGCCGGCGTTAGCCACGCCGCCTAGGTACTGAACGGTGACGTTGTTGCGGTCGGTGCGAACCCATGCGATGTTGTGCTGAGTTTCGCTGTCGACCAAAAGTCGGCTAGAGGCATCGAACTCGCGCTTTACGCGCTCAAAGACACCGTCTTCGATTTTCGCGTGAAGGTTTTGCCAGGTTGGGGCAGATACCCATTCAACGACGGCATTAGCAGGGGAAGCTACTAGCCCCACGGTCGCTAAGACGGCGCTAAGCAAGGTTGCTAGTAAAGTGCGAGTGGCTCGTTTCACAGGATTCTCCCAAGGATTTCATGCGGATTGGTCAATGCTCGCACAAGCATTTGAGCCTAAGTATAAGTGAAATGAATTTCTCGTGAAAGCGATTTCACGAAAACGTTACTAAGCCGTTTCCCGAATCACTAACTCGCACGGAAGAATCTCCGAATGCACTTCTTCTCCTCGGAGCGAGGCCAAAATCATCTTGGCAGCTTCCATTCCTAGGCCAGCGATGTCCTGGCGAACACTGGTAAGTCCGGGGTGTGAATTTTGCGCTAGATAGGAGTCGTCGAAGCCAATAACAGCGATGTCTCCAGGTACCGATTTTCCAGCTTCCTGAATGGCAGTAATAGCGCCAAGTGCCATCACATCGTTCGAGCAGAAAATAGCCTGAAGGTTTTCGTGCTTCTTCATCAGCTTCGTAGCGTGGTTGAACCCAGCCTCTCGCGACCAGTCGCCCTCGGCAACGTGCGCCTTGGTGATCGGCAAACCAAGTTCTTTGCAGGCGGCATTAAAACCATCCAGTCGCTGTTCGGCAGCGGTGTTGGTTAGGTCTCCGGTGATGCAGGCGATGTTCGTGCGACCGGTGTCTACTAGGTGACGAACCGCAGCGTAGGCGCCGCCGGCGTTATCGGAGTCGACGTATGCAAACGGGTTGCTGGTGTGAGGAGTGCCATTCACGACCAGTGGCAACTTCTGCTTTGCCAAACGCTTGATCAAAGTGTCTTTGTGAAGCTGCAAGAAAATCGCACCGTCAACTTCACCTCGCTGGAGGTAGTTGGCAACCGGAGAGTCAACGTCGTCGAGCGGAGCCACGAGCAGCAGAGTCTGCATCTCGTTGTCCATTAGCACTCGGCTGATGCCGTTGGTAATTGCTCCCCAAAACGGGTCTTGGAAAACCGAGAGGTCGTCGTCGATAACCACGGCAATAAGGCCGGTTCGCCCAGAGGCCAATGCTGCAGCAGCACGGTGTTTTTTGTAACCGAGCTTGTCAACCGCCTTTGTAACGGCAGCTATTCGATCGGCGTCGACCTTTGGGTCGCCGTTTAGTACGCGGGATACCGTGGCCTCACTTACACCGGATAGCTTGGCTATCTCGGCATAGGTTACGCGGTTTTTCTGCTTTGCGGCCACGTATCGATCACACCCTTATCGACTCAATAATCTTCCTAATGTTACTCCCATTGCTGGCGACAATGTCCTTGTAGACCTTGGCACTTAATTTAGGGATGCGCTCTTGGGTTTCGAAGTCAACGTGAACTAGGCCAAAACGCTTGCGGTAGCCTTCAGCCCACTCGTAATTGTCCATCAGAGACCAGGCGAAGTATGAGTCGAGTGGAACACCCATTTCAATGGCTTCGGCGAGTTGCTCGAGGTGAGCGGTGATGTATTCAACGCGAAGGTGGTCGTTTACTTGACCATCCTCAACCGGGTAATCGTAGGCGGCACCGTTTTCGGTTACGGCGATGCTGCTGATCTGAGGCCAGTCGCGGTTGATGCGAAGCAGAAGGTTCTTTATGCCTTCTGGCGTGATTGGCCAACCCATGTCGGTGGTTGGTTCTGGCACCTTGCCACTGGCACGCTGTGGGAACGGGTGTGGTCCGCCATCCATGGCACGCTTGTCGTCTGGTCCTGGAGTTCCAATGAATGAGTCGCTGTAGTAGTTGATTCCGAGGAAGTCGGTGTCAACCTTCAGTAGCTCGTGGTCTCCTGGCAACATCACCTTGGCTAGTCGGTCGCCGAAGTACTCAACGAGTTCGCTCGGGTAGTGACCGGTTTGCTCGGCTTCAATCCACCAACGGTTGATGTGGGCGTCTTGTAGTCGAGCCAGTTCAACCAGCTCAGGGTCGTTCTGGTCGGAAACTATGTAGTTGGTCATGTTTAGGGTCTGACCAATCAGCGCGGTTGGATCGATTGCGCGAGTGGCACGAACGGCCTCGGCGTGCCCTAGAGCGCTGTGGTGAGCGGCGGCAATCGCCTGGTCGAGATCCTTGACGCCTGGAGCGTGAACACCAGACATGTAACCGAGCCAGGTGAAACACCATGGTTCGTTGAGGGTGATCCACTTGTCAACGCGGTCTGAATAAGCTTCGACGATTTTGCCGGCATACTCACCAAAACGCAGTGCGGTGTCGCGGTTGGCCCAGCCGCCATTATCTTGAAGTGCCTGAGGTAGGTCCCAGTGGTACATGGTTGGTACCGGCTTGATTCCGTTTTCCAACAGTTCGTCGATTAGACGCGAGTAGAAATCGAATCCGCGCTGTTCACGAACCTTGTCACCCTGAGGGTACAAACGTGGCCAGGCAATCGAGAAGCGGTAGGCGTGAAGACCGAGGTCTTTCATGATCGCTACGTCTTGTGGAACGCGGTGGTAGTGATCGCACGCTACGTCGCCGTTGTCGCCGTTGAATACTTTGCCAGGTGTCGCGGCGAAGGTATCCCAAACGCTCGGCCCGCGTCCATCCTCGTGAGCAGCGCCCTCAATCTGGTAACTGGCGGTTGCGGCACCCCAGGTGAAGTTACTTGGAAATGACATAGTTATCCCTTCACGGCTCCATCCATAACTCCGCTAACCAACTTGCGGCCAACGAAGAGGAAGAGCACTAGTAGTGGTGCGGTAGCCAGGAAGGCGCCACCGAGGTTCAGTGCGTAGTCGATGGTATAGGCGCTCTGAAGCTGGTTCACAGCAACTTGCACAGTGAACTGCTGTGGGTCGTTTAGTACCAACAGCGGCCAGAGGAAGTCGTTCCAGACAGCTAGGAAGCTGAACAAGCCGAGCACGAACCCGCTCTGAAGAATCAGTGGGAAAACGATTCGCCAGTAAATGCGGAACACGCCGGCTCCGTCAATGCTGGCAGCTTCAAGCAATTCGTTTGGCACCTGGGCGTCGATAATCTGACGCATCCAGAACACACCAAAAGCGGTTACCAGCGCCGGCACGATTAGCGCGGTTAGGGTGTTAATCCAGCCGAGGTTTGCCATCAGCATGTAAAGCGGAATGATGCCGAGCTGGCTCGGAAGCATCATGGTTCCAACCACGAAGAGCACCAAGAACTTACGTCCCTTGAAGTTCAGCTTCGCGAAAGCAAAGCCGGCCACCGAGGAGAAGAACACCTGGGCTGCAGCCACGATGGTTCCCACGAAAACCGTGTTCCACATCGAAACTCCGAAATACTCGTTGGCTTCGAAAACGTGTCCGATAACCTCAGGCAATCGTGGGCCAATAAGAAGGGTCGGGGTCTCTTTCGAAATTTCGTCGTTACCGTTTGAAGCAACGATGACCATCCAGTAAAACGGGAACACCGAGATGAAACCGACCAGACCTAGCGTGATGTAGGAAAGCGGCGACATCTTGCGCCAGCGAGGAACTTTTCTCTTTGGCGCTTTCAAAGTAGCGTCATTGATATTTAGAGTGCTCAATTCTTGTTGTCCTCACTCGAAATTCGTCTGGTGATTGCAAAGTTGATTGCCGAAATGATCATCACGATGATGGTGATGAAAATGCCAATCGCTGCTGCGTAACCCCAACGGTTGTTAACAAACGCTTGCTCGTATAGGAATAGAGTCAGGGTTGAGAACTGTCGGCTGTCACCACCAGACATATTGCCGCCGAGGGTTAGTGGCTCGGCGAATACTTGTAGACCACCGATGGTGCCAACGATCAGCACAAAGGTGATGGTGTTACGAAGCTGAGGCAGCGTGATGTAACGGAACTGCTGCCACTTGCTGGCGCCGTCGAGGTCGGCTGACTCGTAAAGGTATGAAGGAATCGCCAACATCGACGCTAAGAAAATCAGGGCGTTATAGCCAAGCCAGCGCCAGGTGATCATGGTCGCGATAGCGATGTGGCTAGGTAGCGGCTCCGAAATCCAGTCGATGTGCGATGGCATTCCCAAGTAGGTAAGCGCCAGGTTCACCAAACCGAAGTCGCGGCCGAAGAGCTGACCGAAGACGATGGCGATGGCCAACACCGAGGTGATGTTTGGAACCAGGAGAATGGTTCGCCAGAAGGTTGCGCCCTTTAGTCGAGGGTTGCGAAGAATGCTGGCCAAACCAATTGCCATGATCATCTGCGGAATGGTTGAGAAGAACCAAATACTGAAGGTGTTTCTCAGCGCAATCCAGAAGTTCTCATCAACAATCAGATCGGTGAAGTTGGTTAGTCCGTAGAACTGCTGCTCATCACCCAGTGGATCCCAGTTGTAGAAGGCAATCCAGATTGAGTAGATAACCGGAGCTAGACCGAAGATCAGGAACATCACGAAGAACGGCGCTACGAAAGCGTAACCCCAGTTCGGGTTCAGTGCCTTGATACCGTTTTCGGTGTTCTTGCGACGGTCAGAGCGCTTCGAACGCTTTGGCTTTTCCGGCTTGTGCGGATTCTCAGATTTGAAGACATTGGTTGGTCTGCGCTTTTTAGGCGCAGCCAACGAATCGGCGGTGTTCGACATGGAAGTCCGCTAATTCTTAATGTTCTTGGAGATCTGAGTGATCGCATCACTCCAGGCCGCCGAGGCCGTCATCTTTCCTACCGCAACCTTGGCTAGTGCCTGGCCGAAGTAGTTGTCGATGGCGCGCTGGTTCTTACCTTCGAAGATCGGACGTAGCTGGCGAGCGCCGGTTACGTAGATTTGTCCGATCGGAGCGTTGCTGAAGAACTTGTCCTTGTACCCGGTTAGAGCTGGGTCGTTGTATAGCGACGAAGCCGATGGGAACAGGCCGTAGCGCTTGAAGATTTGAAGCTGGATAGCTGGAGATAGGTACCACTTGATGAAGGCCTTAGCCTCTGCTGGGTGCTTAGCTGCGGCTGGAACCGAAAGCTGGCTACCGCCGAGGTTTCCACCGCCACCAGGTAGGTCGGCAACATCCCACTTACCCGAGGTGCTCTTGGCCTGCTGCTTGATGTAGTCAAGCATCCAGGCTGGAGCTAGAACGGTGGCGAATACGCCCTTCATCATGCCAGCGTTCCAGTCGGAGGTGAACTGGTTGATGCGGGTGCTGATGCCAGAGTTCATGGCGGTTGCAGTGGTGGTGAACGCGGTCTTTACGTTGGCGTTGCTGTTGTAGATCAGGGTTCCGTTTGACTCGTAGTACTTCTTGGCACCCTGGTTCAAGATTGCTGGATACATGGTTCCGGCGTTGTCGATGAATCCGTAGCAAACCTTCTTGGTCTTGCACGAAGCCTTCTCAGCGGTGCTCAACTTTGAAACATAGGTCTTTCCGGTGTTGATGAATGCCTGCCAGGTTGGCCAAAGCTTTCCAACTGCTTCGCGGTCGGTTGGTAATCCGTGTGCTTTGAAAAGGTCCTTGCGGTAGGCAACCTGTAGGCCACCCACGTCGGTTGGAATACCGATGACTTTGCCATCGATGCCAACACCCTGGTCCCAGCGCCAGTCGAGGTAGTCGTTCTCGTTTAGTAGGCCGGCCAGGTTGGTGAAGTACTTAGGGTATGAGCGGAAGAAGCCAGAGTAGGAAACCTCGATGGCTGCGATGTCCGGGGTGGTGTTCGCCTTGAACGCAGTGATCAGCGACTGGTGGTTGGCGTCCATCGAGTTCTTCTTGATCTTCAGATCGATGGTTGGGTGGAGGCGCTCATACTCCTGCTCACCCCATGGCTCAATAACGTTTCCATAAGACCAGATGGTCACCTGAGTCTTGGCGGCTTGTGCTGGCTGAATTCCAACCAGGGTGAGGCTGGCTACTACTAGTAGTGCCATCGCGCTTCGAAGGGAAGTCTTACGGTTCATCTTGAGCTCCTAGTGTGAGATCTTGGGTGCCAATGTGCGTTGGCACCCAAGAACCAACTTTTATACTGCTATCGTGAAATCGGTTTCACGATGTTACTATTCTCTGTGAAAGCGGTTTCATAGCAAATCCGTTTTTGAGAGAAAAGCCCGTTGTTACCGAATCGTTACCAGATTTTCAGATCCAAAAATGTTTACAGTGAGCAAAGAGAGAAGCAGATGAAAAAGTCAAACAAGGCTCTAAAACTAGTCGCCATCGGGCTCGCTGCCAGCGCGCTGATTACTCTGCAGCCTCCGGCATCGCAGGGTCTAACCCCGAGCCCAAAGCAGGCCACGGTTTACAAGAAACTTCTTTGGAAGCAAGAGTTCACCGGTAAAGCGGGAACCAAGCCAAACTCAAAAATCTTTAACTACGACATGGGCGGTGGCGGCTGGGGTAACAACGAGCACCAGGCCTACACCAACCACAATGCGGTATTGAGTGGAACCGGTCAGCTAAACATCAACCTCAAACGCATCACTCCAGATTTGGAAGACCTTTACGAGCAGTGCCCAATCGACACCCCGGGAAATGCTTGCGAGTTCGAAAGCTCACGCCTTCAAACCAAGAACAAGATCAGTTTCAAATACGGAAGGCTCGAAGCACGCATCCGCGTTCCGGTTGGTGATGGAACCTGGCCGGCCTTCTGGCTACTCGGCACCGACATCTCAACCAACGCTTGGCCTAACTGTGGCGAAATTGACATCATGGAAACCAAGGGTTCAGAGCCTTACACGGTTCACGGCACAGCACACGGCCCTGGCTACTCTGGCGGCGACGGCATAGTTGACACCAAAACCTTGGGAACCAAGATTGGCGCGGGCTACCACGTTTACGCACTCGACTGGACCTACAACAAGATGCAGTGGTCGGTAGACGGCAAGGTTTACCACACCGTGACTCCAAGCGTCGTTGGAAACCACACCTATGTCTTCAACAAGCAGATGTTCATGATCATGAACGTTGCTGCCGGTGGTTGGTTCGCGGGTGATATCGACCCAGACCTCAACAGCGCACGTATGTCAATCGACTACATCCGTTACTACTCTCTAAACGGCGTTGGCAAGGTTTACGGAACTTCTAGCGCTATCGCTGCCGGCAAGCCTTAGTTCAGATGAGTGAACTAAAGCTCCTCTGGTCTGATGAATTCGAAGGGCCGAGCAATTCTCGACCTAACGATGCCTTTTGGAACTACGACATCGGTGATGGCACCCAGGCCGGCATTCCTGGCTGGGGCAATCAGGAGCGCGAGTGGTATTTGTCAGAGCAGGCTGCCATCAGCGGTTCCTCCGAGCTTGTTATTCACGCGGTCAAGAACACCGACTCGGCAAGCTATCCCGCCTACTACGGTGAACCCGCCGAATGGCTGAGCGCGAAACTCACCACCAAGGGCAAGGTTGAAGTTCAGTACGGTCGCATCGAAGCTCGCGTGAAGATTCCTTCCGGGGCGGGAACCTGGCCGGCCTTCTGGATGCTTGGAACTAACCTCGATGAAGTGACTTGGCCGAACTGCGGTGAAATCGATATTCTCGAGGTGCGCGGTAAAGACCCTGGAAACCTTGTGGCAACTTTGCACGGGCCTGGCTACTCCGGCGAAGAGGGTTGCGGCAAAGAGTGGCGAACCCCGTTTGCCATGGACAACGACTTCCACACTTTCGCCGTTGACTGGCTTCCTGATTCAATTACCTGGTTGTTCGATGGCGTTCCTTTTTCGCGCAAAATTCGCGCCGACGTTTCGCCGAACGAGTGGGTTTTCGATCACCCGTTTTACATCATCACGAATCTGGCGATGGGCGGCGGCTTTACCGGCGAGATTGACCCAGCTCTGACTTCCGCCGAAATGGTTCTCGACTATATTCGCGTTTATTCGCTCAACGGCGTCGGCGATGTGTTTATAAAGATTTAGTAACGGTCCCGTTTTTTCGTGAAATCGCTTTCACGTGAAATCGCTTTCAGGTAACATCACCAATATGACGTGTGTGCGCGCGTTCCCAAAAAGGTACTGAAAGGAACAAGGATGTCAAGCAATTCAAGCATCCTGCGAAGTCGCATCGCAATGATGGCGACCGTAGGAATCACCGGTGCTTTGCTAGCAGGTTCACCACTTGCAGCTAGCGCGGCCCCAACTGTAGTTGACTACACCAGCACCAACGCAGCCGACTACCCAGTATTAATGCACACCGGTGGTGGCGGAGGAACCGACTGGGCTCCTTGGCTAGACAGCGAAGCTGGCATGAACGCTCCTTGGGTAACCGGAGACAAGAACTGGCACGGCCGTGAAGGATGGGCTGCTCACAACTGGGCTGTTCAAGACGACGGCTCGGGCTCAAACGGTGCACTATGGGTGCAAAAGGCACAGGCCGGAGCTGCTAGCTCGGGCATCCAGGTAGCCAAGGTCGCTAACGGATCATCATTGATTTCGAGCACCAACAAGGTGATCACCGTCAAGTTGAAGGCTGCCGACGCCAACGTTCCAGTAGAGGCAACTCTTACCGACACCTACGGTGGAAACGTGCTCAAGGCTGTTGCAACCGCAACTACCGCAGATGCCTACAACACGCTGTCGTTCAACTTTGCTTCGCCAACCAGCGGAACCTACATTTCGAACTACAGCTACACCACTCTTTCACTAGTGATGGACCCAGAGAACGCAATCGCTGGCAACTCACACGAAGACTGGGGTCAGGGTCCTGCTAGCGCAACCGTTAGCAAGGCATACATCCTTGACGACCTAACCTACGAAGTCATCACCGGTGCCGACACCCCTCCGGGCCCAGATGTACCTCACCTACTAACCTTTGAAACTGCCGACACCCTAGGTTCCCTAGCTGCCGGTAGCGCTTCAGACGCAAAGTGGGCTGGTTCGTTCGGTAGCGGTGGCTCAGGAATCGTGACCCCATCGGGCTCACTAAAGCACACCGGTAAGGCTCTAGAGTTCAACAAGGTCGGCGACGACGCATGGACCGGCTTGAACTTGGTAGCTGCACCATCAGGTGAAGTTATCACCAGTGCTCTTTACAAGACCATCAAGTTCGACTACTACTCACCAATCTCAACGCTAACTCCTGTATCGATCAAGCTAATCGCTTCCGACAACAGCGCAGTTCGCGCAGCGTTCAAGGCTAAGAAGGGCTGGCAGACATTCAGCATAGACATGTCGACCCTTTCAGGCGCCAACGGTGTTTGGAGTGCGGACAAGAACTACACCCAGCTAGCATTCTTCCCATACTGGGCCGACGCTGACATCCTGCCTGCAGGAGTAACCAACCCAGTTACCCCAATGCTGAGCAAGAAGTTCTACATCGACAACGTGGCCTTCAACGGCTTCGCACTACCTTCGAAGGTTGGAACCCCAACCAAGTCGGGAACTGCCAAGGTTGGACGAGTACTAACCGCTGCCGGTGTGACCTTTGCTGGTAACCGAATCACTCGTGGATTCAAGTGGTACCGCTGCTCTGTTCAGGGCAAGACTGTAAAGTCAACTGCTCCTGCATCGAGTGACAAGTGTTCGACCATCAGCGGCGCAACCGCAGCTACCTACACCCTGACCAAGTCAGACAAGGGTAAGTACATCCGCGTTGCACTAACCGCGACCACTGCCGCAGGAACGGTCTACGCGCTAACTACCTCAACCTCCAAAGTGGGATAGTTAAACACAGATAAAAGAAGTTGGCCCCCGGGATTCCCGGGGGCCAACTTTCATTAACGGGTTATTAGCGAATGAACACTTCGCCTTGGTTATCTAGCTTCCAGGCACGAACGTAGTCGATAGTCATTTGGCTCTGTGACCAGTTCGTCCAAGCGCCGCCAAAGTCGCCTGTGGCGTTATTTAGGATCAAGAAGAACGGGTTGTTAAAGCTCCAGTGTTGTGAGCGAATCGTGGAACTGGTGAAAGTCCTGAAGACGGTGCGGTCGACCAATAATTCGATTCGATTCGGCGTCCAGGCCATCCCATAGGTGTGGAAATCAGCCGAGTAGTTGGCTCCGGTGTAGTCGCCGTAGTCGTAGGTGTGGTTGCCGCAGCAATCGTTGGCAACCCCATTGGTTGAGTAGTGAATTGCTCCTGAGTTTCGATTAGGAGTGTTTCCACCCTGTTCGGCGATGTCGATCTCACCAGACTGTGGCCAAGAAATGTCGGTGATGTTTTCACCAAGCGCCCAGAAAGCTGGCCAGTTTCTGCCGCCGGCTGGCATCTTGATGCGAGCTTCGATGTAGCCGTATTTGAAAGCTACCTTGCCCTGGGTGTCGAAGCGAGCGCTGGTGAACTGGCAGCCCGACCAAGCCTTGCAGATGCCGCCAACCGGAGCCGAGTACACGCGCTTGGTGGTGATGACCGCATTGCCAGCCGAAGTGCCGTCTAGGGCTACCGCCGATGGCAAGTACCACTGCGGCTCGTTGTTGTGGCAGGTGCCACCACCATTGCTTGCCTCGAGACCGCAGTAACGAGCGGTCCAGGAGTTCGAGTCAATTGCCGAGCCTGAGGCCCCGCGAAATTCCTCGTGCCAAAGCAGGCTGCCCACGGTGTGCCCAACCACGTTTGGAGCGGTTGGAAGAACCTCTTTCCAAATTGCGTAGAGCTTGATGCTCGAGGTGAACCGCACCGTGGCGCGGTCGGAATATACCTTCGGCCCGCGAAGAGTTTTGGCCCAACCAACGAACGAGTAGCCTGGGCGGCTGAAGCTGACCTTCGGGAGCTTGTAACTGTGAGCCGAGGTTTTGATCACCTTGGTCGAGCTGGTTGAACCGTTTGGCATCAAAGTGATTTGATGGGTGCCCGATGCGCTGGCGAGGTCGGCCCCAGCCGGCGCCAAAAACATTAGACCCACGGCCGTTGCCGTAATAATGCCGACGCGTTTCATGAAACTCCCAATGGATTTCAAGCCGCACATGTCGCAAAACCGCGACGCTTTCTTCCAAACTACTTGAATTTAGTCAAAACAAAAACTAACCCGTCGATTTTCACCGACGGGTTAGTTTTTAGAAAGTTTGAAAATTACTTCTTTTTCTTGGCCTTAGCCTTTGGCTTTGGCTTGGCGATGTTGCTTGCCTTGAATACTGGCTGGCCAACGTAGACCTTGCCATTCACGGTGGTCATGGTCGCCGATCCTGCTAGCTTGTAGCCGGCGTTCAGGTGCGCGGAAACCTTGCCACAGAAGTCACTGTCATCGAATCCGGTTAGGAACTTGTAAGGCTTGGTGAATTCGTAGGTAGGAGCAACAACTGCGGCAGCCTTGGCAACAGGCTGAGCTGCTGGCTTCGCTGCTGGCTTTGCTGCGGCACGTGCAGCTGGGCGCGCTGCTGGCTTAGCAGCTGCGGTGCGGGTGGTGGTGGTCTTTGCGGCAGCGGCACGAGGTGCGGCTGGCTTATTTGCTGTAGTCATAAAAAAAGTTTCGCACCAAAGAGTCGTTAATGCGCAATTTGTTCGCTGTTAAGTAAGTGAATTCTTTTGGGCGGAAGTTTGAACTAAAAGAGACGATTGTGTGCGGTGTCGAGCCCGCGCAGTTCGTCATAGTTCAAAACCAAGCACTCGATTCCTCGGTCTTCGGCCAATGTTCGTGCCTGCGGCTTGATCTCCTGCGCGGCAAAAATTCCGCGAACCGGGCGAAGCTGTGGGTCACGGTTCAATAGTTCTAGGTAGCGAGTCAGCTGCTCAACGCCGTCGATGTCTCCGCGGCGCTTGAGCTCGATTGCCACGGTGGCACCGGAACCATCTTTCGCCAAAATATCTACCGGGCCAATCGCTGTGAAATATTCGCGGCGAATTAGGGTGGCGTTTTCGTCCCAGACTTCGAGGTGCTCGGCCAATAGTTTTTGAAGGTGCGCTTCCACCCCATCCTTGATGAGCCCAGGGTCTTCACCGAGGTGGTGTTCAACGTCTTCGATGATTTCGTGAATCAGCACGTAAAGGATGTCGGCGGTCTTCGCTTGGCTCACGCGCCAAACTTCTTTAACACCAAGTGCAACCTGCTCTTCGTCGGGTTCCTTTTTGGAAATGGTGCAAGGCGGGTTCATCCAGTTGAGCGGTTTGTAGGAACCGGAGTCGCTGTGAACCAGAATCGAGCCATCGCCCTTGAGCATGAGCAAACGAGTGGCTAGCGGTAGGTGTGCAGAAAGGCGACCGGCGTAGTCAACCGAACAGCGGGCAATTACGAGGCGCATTACTTCTTGCTTGCGTTGATGATTTTGGTCTCAATCGCTTCTAGGCGATCGATGAGGTGGTTGAGTGCGGTGTCTTGAACCGTTAGGTGGCTTTGGATCTGCTTGGCTTCTTCCAAAATCGCACCTGCGTCGTCGTAGGTGGCAATCGCTCGCTTCTCGGTTTCATGCGCCTGAAGATTCTGCCCAACGATGATGATCGGCAGCAAGACCAGCTGCAAGAAAGTTTGTGCAATCCAGGCCACGATGATGATCGGGCTACCCGAGGCAATGGCTGCCGGTAGCGAAACCAGAGTCAACAAACCGAAAGCGTAGGCTGCCCACATGCTTCCAACGCGCTTGGTGATTCCAAGCCCGATGCGGTCGTTAAGAGACAGCTTGTTTTTGCGATGGTGAGTTACTTTTGGCGGAGCAGCCTTACGTGCCTCAACGTGAGGGTGCTGCCGATAGTCGTAGTTAGACTTTGGCATTTCGCTTACGGTACGTTACGTCGACCTTGATTGAAGGTGGGGTAACCACAACGTTCTTTACGCTGATGCTTACCGCTTCAACATTGAGTAGCGCTTCAACGCGGGTCTTCAAAGACTCTGGGTCAACATCGGTTCCATCGAGAGTGATCGAAGTTTTGGCATCGTCGGCTTTGCCCTTTAGGAAGTAGCGAGAGTCTACGATTGCCATAACGAGAACCATGAAGCCGGCGTACTCGATCTTTTCCATGAGGTTGAAGCCGGTCAGACCGATGATCAAACCAGAGCCAAGACCAACCAATAGGTAGGCCATTGAAATCCATGACGCAGTCGACGAACGCAGACGAATAATGCTCACAACAGCGAACAGCGCGAAACCAACGCCGAGTGAAAGCGTGTACGAAGCGAGCGCTCCGGTTAGCGACCAAAGGGTGATGTTGATGGCGGCAATGGCGATGGCCATTTCACGTTCGCGGTGGCGGCGGTAAAATAGAACAAAGGCCAACAACGCAACTACTACTAGGTCTACGCCCAGCGAGGCGAAAAATTCAAACGGGTCAACTCGAAGCATGGAGCAAGTCTAAACCTATGGTTAATAAAAGGTTGCCACTGCTGCTCTCGATAACCAGCGTGGTTCTAGCCATCGCGGTTGTTGCCGTAGTCATTTTCTTCCCGGGCCTTTTCACCGCCAAGCCGAGCGCAACTGCAAAACCGGTTCCAACCGAAAAACCCGTTCCAGTTGTAAACGAGTTAGATCGCATCTTCGACCCGAGCAAGATTTCGCAAACCTTCATCGAGCTTCCACAGAAGAGCATCGACAAGCTAAACAGTTACAACAACGAGAAATACGTTGCCGCCAAGTTCAAACTCACCTACGACGGCACCACCACCCAGCAGATCAACGTTGGTATTCGCATCAAGGGAAGCACCACCCACTCTCGCCTGAACAACCTTTACTACCGACCTTCGTTCAAAATCAAGTTCGACTGGGCGCCTGGCTATAAAACCCAAACCCTGTTCGGCAAGCGCTCACTCACTTTCAACGCCTTTGTTCAAGACAACTCGCGCATGCACGAAACCTACTCTTATATGGCGTACCGAGCGATGGATGTTCCGGCACCTAGAACCGGCTACACCACAATCACTTTTGAAGGCGAAACCCTGCCTCAGAAACCGAACCGCGGGCTCTACCTGGTGTTGGAATCGGAAGACGAAGAGTTCTTTGCCGATCACTTCCAGGATGTAACCCAGCACGTTTACGAAAACAACCACGACGTAACCGACTTCGACGAAGCTAAGGTCGGTGGCGACGTTGAGGTGAACACCTATTTCAAGGTTAAGCAGGGCTGGAAGGCAACGCCGAACCGCGACGACCTACGGGCACTGGTGAAGGCTGCCAACCTGAGCGGAACCAAGTTCTGGAAGGGTCTCGAGACCGTAGTAGACCGCGAGCGCTTAGTCATGCTCTGGGCGGTCGACAACTTCACCGGCAACTGGGACACCTACTCCGGGCCGCTTCGCAACAACTTCACTTTCCGTTCCAACATCGCTGGCAAATTCACGTTTGTTCCTTGGGGAACCGACCAGTCGTTTGGTGAGAACCTGTTCAACGATCCCGGCGCCCGCGTTCGCATCCCCGGCTATCGCCTGCCTACCAAGAGCAACGACGACTTCTTTATTACCGTCGACAAACCTTGGACCGCCTACCCCGGCAGTTACCTATTCGCCTACTCGGCCGGCATCCGCGACATGGCCAAGATGGAGAACTACCAGATCTTGCGCGGCAAGATGTTCACCAAGTGTCTGAACCACGCTCCTTGCGCGACTCTCTACTTCCAAGACCTTCAGAAGGTGAACGAGTGGGCGAAGCTTCAGGATTACCCAGCCCAAATGACCGCAACCAAAGCGCTGATCAATAAACATCTAACCGCCTACCAAAAGGCCGAAGCCGAGCGAACCATCAACTGGACACCTAAGCAGATCAAGCGAATCGACGAAGCGCTGAAGCGAAACTGCAAATTTGATGACGCCGGCTTGGTCACCTCGTGCAAGGATGCCAATGGCAAGTGGTGAGCTTAGAGTCATGGCCGGTGCCACGGTTTTAGCCCTGGCACTTGGCGTTTCAGCGTTCTTCGCCCCAGCAGCCCCAACCATTCAATCGCCTAAGCCAACGCCGACTCAAACGGCCGACCCAACACTTCTCACCGACCTTGGCGAAGTTTTCAACCCAACTGCCATCAGCGAGATCAAGCTCGACATCCCTGATAAGTCGAAGAAGGTTTTAGAAAACAAAAACCGCGACGACTACGTGCCGGCCACTTTCCAGATAATCGTTGGTGCGAAGGCGTCGCCAGTTATGAAAGTTGGCATCAAGATTAAGGGAACCACCTCCCGCCAGGCGATCACCACAACCTACGCCTACACCTCGTTCAAGGTGAAGTTCAATTTCAGCAAGGGCAACAAAACCCAAACCCTGCTCGGCAAAAAGAGCCTCACGCTCAACGCCATGACCCAAGACTCGTCGAAGATTCACGAAACTTTCGCTTATGAGGCCTACCGCGCCAACGGAGTTCCCGCCTCTCGCACTGGGTACACCCACCTAACCCTGAGCAAAAACATTCCGAAGCCAGATCGCGGGCTCTACCTGGTGCTCGAATCACTTGATGACGAATTCCTCGCCGACAATTTCACCGATGTCACCCAGCACCTCTACGAAAACAACCACAATTTCAACGAGCTCTACCCTTCAACCGTTGGGAAGAACGTTAAAGAAGACGGACGTTTCAACGTGAAGGAGGGCTGGAAGGCCACCCCGAACCGCAACGACCTTCGCGCCTTCGCCAAGGGCATCCAAGCCAGTGGCAAGAAACTCTGGGACTTCCTCGAAACCAACACCGACCGCGACGCCCTAATCATGCAATTCGCGGTTGACAACTTCACCGGCGGCTGGGACACCTACTCCGGCCCGCTTATCAACAACTATCACCTGCGCTCAAACCAACTCGGCCGCATGACCATGATCCCGTGGGGTTTGGATAACACCTGGGGTGAAAACTGGTTCAACGACATGAAGAGCACCACCTGGGTCAAAAGCTACGAGGCCCCAACCAAGGCCCACGACAACTTCTTCTTCCCGGTCGACACCAGAACCGCTGCTTTCCCGGGAAGCTTCCTGATTGCCTATGGCGCCGGCGTGACCGAATCCAAAAAGATGACCACCTACCAACTAGGTCGCGGCCAACTTTTCTGGAAATGCCTGAACTACTCCCCTTGCAAAACCCAATACTTCCAGAACCTGCAGCAGGTGAGCCAGTGGGCCACCGACACCAAGCTGAGTGAGCGAATGAAGGCAACCGCAACCATGATCAAGAAATACTCCGACGGCTACGACCGCGCGGAACAGAAAAGAACCGCCGAGTGGGTCGGTAAACAGCAGGAGCGAATCGCTAAGGCAATTGCCAAACACTGCGAATTACAAGAAAACGTAATTCAGAGCTGCCAATAGGCACGCAACCCTTGCGTGGAAGCCCAAGTGGGCCAGCCATTCACGCTAAACTTGAGGCATAAGGCATCGTCGCCAAAGCCCACATAAGTGCAACAGTTACCCCACGCAGGAGCCCATCCGTGCCAAAAATCATCGTTGAAGTTATGCCAAAAGCCGACCTTCTAGACCCTCAGGGAAAAGCTGTTGCAAACTCCCTAAACCGCACCGGTCACAGCGAGATCACCGCAGTGCGCATCGGCAAGCGCATTGAACTTCACTACGACAACACTCCAACCGAGCAGCAGCTTGAAGAGGCGAAGCAGATCGCTGCCAACTTCCTAAGCAACGGTGTCATCGAAGACGTCGTCGCAGTTTCTGTCGAGGCGTAAGCCATGAAGATCGGTGTAGTCACCTTCCCAGGCACCTTGGACGACCGCGACGCCCAGCGCGCGGTTCGCCTAGCCGGAGCCACCCCAGTACCGCTTTGGCACGCAGACACCAATCTTCACGAAGTAGACGCAGTGGTTCTGCCAGGCGGCTTCTCCTACGGCGACTACCTCCGCTGCGGCGCAATTGCTGCCCAGGCTCCGGTAATGCAGACCATCATCGAGAAGGCGAACCAGGGTTTGCCAGTGCTCGGTATCTGCAACGGTTTCCAGGTGCTCGTTGAAAGCCACCTGCTTCCTGGCGGTCTAATCCGCAACGAAAACCAGCACTTTATCTGCCGCGACCAGATTCTCGAGGTTGAGAACAACACCACAGCTTGGACCAACCAGTTCAAACTTGGCGAACACATCACCATCCCGCTAAAGAACGGTGAAGGTGGCTACATCGCCGACGCGGAGACCCTCAAGCGCCTCGAAGGTGAAAACCTAATTACTTTCCGCTACGTGGACGTAAACCCAAACGGCTCAATGAACAACATTGCGGGCCTGAGAAACGCCAAAGGCAATGTCGTAGGACTTATGCCTCACCCGGAGCACGCTGTTGAAGCCGGCTTCGGACCAGACATGCCAGAAGCCATGCGCTCGGGCGTAGACGGCCTCAAATTCTTCACCTCGGTAATCCACTCGCTAGTAAACGCGTAAGGCCAAGAACATGCTTAACAAAAAGACCGCAACCAACGTGGACACCACCAAGGAAGCCAAAAACACTCCAGAAAAGCACCAGCCTTGGAAAGAGCTCGGCCTAAAGCTAGAAGAGTACGACGAGATCAAGAGCATCCTCGGACGCCGCCCAACCAGCGCCGAACTAGCCATGTACTCGGTCATGTGGTCTGAGCACTGCAGCTACAAGTCGAGCAAGATTTACCTCCGCCAGTTTGGCGAAAAGGTCACCCCAGAAATGACCAAGAACCTCATGGTCGGTATGGGCGAAAACGCTGGTGTGGTCGACATCGGCGAGGGCTGGGCGGTCACTTTCAAGGTTGAAAGCCACAACCACCCAAGCTACATCGAGCCTTTCCAGGGCGCTGCCACCGGCGTTGGCGGTATCGTCCGTGACATTCTCACCATGGGCGCTCGTCCAATCGCAGTTATGGACCAACTCCGTTTCGGCGCTCCAGAGAATCCAGACACAAGGAGAGTAGTAGACGGAGTCGTCGCTGGTATCTCTTTCTATGGCAACTGCCTCGGCCTACCAAACATCGGCGGCGAAACCGTCTTCGACAAGGTCTACCAGGGTAACCCACTGGTCAACGCCCTTTCTGTTGGTGCCCTCCGCCACGAAGACCTCAAGCTTGCCAAGGCTTCAAACCCTGGCGACCTAGTCATTTTGTTTGGTGCCCGCACCGGAGCCGACGGCATCGGTGGCGTATCAGTGCTTGCCTCAGAAACCTTCGACGCCGACGGCCCAAGCCGCCGCCCAGCCGTTCAGGTTGGCGACCCATTCGCTGAGAAGGTGCTCATCGAGTGCTGCCTTGAGCTCTACAAGGCCCAGGTCGTTGCCGGTATTCAAGACCTCGGTGGCGCCGGCCTCTCCTGCGCAACCTCAGAGCTTGCCTCAAACGGCAACGCCGGCATGCGCGTTCAGCTTCAAGACGTACTCCTCCGCGATGACTCACTAACGCCAGAAGAAATCCTCATGAGCGAAAGCCAGGAGCGCATGATGGCGATTGTTCCTAAGAAAGACAAAGACGCCTTCGTGGCAATCGTCGAAAAGTGGGAAGTTGAATACTCCATCCTCGGCGAAGTAATCAAAGAGCCTCGCCTCTACATCAACTGGGGAACCGAAGAGATCGTCAACGTTCCTCCTCGCACCGTTGCCCACGACGGCCCTGTCTACGAACGCCCAGTAGCCGAACCAAAGTGGATCAAGGCGCTCAACAAAGACACCACCAAGAACCTAGCTAAGAGCGAAAGCCCAGAAGAGCTTGCCACCCAGCTCATGCAGATCATCACCAGCCCTAACCAGGCCAGTAAGAACTTCATCACCGACCAGTACGACCACTACGTTGGTGGCAACACCGCCCTCGCCATGCCAGACGACGCCGGCATGATCCGCGTCGACGAAACCTCAAGCCTCGGCATTGCCATCGCCACCGACGCCAACGGCCGCTATGGTCAGCTCGATCCTTATGCCGGCGCCCAACTAGCTCTGGCCGAAGCCTACCGAAACGTCGCCACCTCAGGCGCAGTCCCAGCAGCCGTCACCAACTGCCTCAACTTCGGCTCCCCAGAAAACCCAGAGGTTATGTGGCAGTTCAAGCAAGCAACCGCCGGCCTCGCCGACGCCTGCCTTGAACTTGGCATCCCAGTAACCGGTGGAAACGTCTCCTTCTATAACCAAACCGGCGACGTAGCCATTCACCCAACCCCAGTGGTTGGCGTGCTCGGTGTCATCGACGACGTCGCACGAAGAATCCCTTGCGGATGGCAAGACGCCGGTCACAACATCTACCTCCTCGGCACCACCGAAGAAGAGCTCGACGGCTCGGTCTGGTCTGAAGTCATTCACGACCACCTCGGCGGCATTCCTCCAAAGGTCAAACTCCAAGAAGAGAAGAAACTAGCCGAAGCACTAAACGCTGCCAGCCTCCAAGGACTCCTAGCCTCTGCCCACGACCTCTCCGAAGGCGGCCTCGCCCAAGCACTAGTCGAATCCGTCAGCAGATTCCAAGTAGGCGCAAGAATCTTCATCGACGAACTCGTAGAGACAAACAAGATCAGTAAAACAGCCGCACTATTCTCCGAAACCCAAGCCAGAGTATTAGTCTCAGTAGGCCGCGAAGACGACGTCAAGTTCATCGGTCTCTGCGAACAACGCGGCATCCCAGTAACCCGCATCGGCGTCACCGACACCGAACCAACCCTTGAAATCCAGCACATCGCCTCCTGGCCAATCGCCGACCTAAAGTCAGCGTCAGAGGCAACCTTGCCGGAGCTCTTCGCCTAATACTCCAGGTTCACGCCGAAGGTAGACTACTAGGCATGGGGACCGAAAGAGCACTTGAGGCGTTGCGAAAATTTGTTGCTGAACGCGACTGGAAGCAATTTCACACCCGAGAGAATCTCGCTAAAAGTATTTCTATCGAGGCCGCCGAGCTTCTTGAGCTTTTCCAATGGGGTGACGAACCCGACGAAGAGAGAATTCGCGAAGAATTGGCTGATGTACTGGCTTACTGCCTTCACCTCGCAGATGATTTGGGCATAGATGTCGACACCCTTGTTGTAGAAAAAGTCGCAAAAAACGAGTTGAAATACCCCGTTGAAAAGTCAAAAGGCACGAGCCACAAATATGACCGACTTTAGAATTGAGAAGATTCCCTTTGACCGAGAAATCATCGGACTTTGGGCTAGTGAACAAAATAAGCACTCAAATTGGCCCGTTGTTTACACACTGAACGGCTCAAATGAGATTTATGTTGGGGAAACCTCAAATGCAGCTATGAGGTTCAGTAACCATTTGAATTCGGAATCTAAGAATCATCTATCCGATGCGCGAGTTATTTTCAGAGACGACTTCAACAAATCGGCGTGCTTGGACCTTGAATCCCACCTCATTAAACTTTTCGCCGCCGATGAAAAGTACAAAGTCCTGAATGGAAATGCCGGCATCACAGACTCAGATTATTTTCAACGAGAAAAGTATCGAGAAACGTTTAACGAGATTTTTAATGCGTTGGTAAATGATGGAGTCCTTACCCGCACAGTTCCGGACATTGTGAACAGTGACTTATTCAAATATTCCCCGTTCAAGGCCCTAAATACAGATCAAGCCATCGCTATCGAAGGGATCTTAGAAGCCCTAGTTGACCAAGTTGGAGTTGGGGTTTCAACAAAAACCGTTGTCGAGGGTGAACCTGGTACTGGCAAAACTATTGTTGCCATCTACCTCATGAAACTGATCCGAGACATTGCACTTTTTGATGAAAACGAAGCATTCGATTCAGATAATCTATTTTCCGATTTCTTTCAGTCTGGATTTAGAGACATCTTCGCCAATCTGAAAATAGGTTTGGTGATTCCTCAAATTTCCTTGCGCAAAACGGTTTCTAAGGTCTTCAGCCGAACACCTGGACTTGATCCAAAAATGGTTCTGGATCCCTTCGAGGTTGGAGAAAGTGATGAGATTTATGACCTTCTCATCGTGGACGAATCCCATCGCCTGCAACAACGTGCAAATCAACCGGCTGCGGAAAGAAACATCAAATACGCAGAAATCAACCAAAAGCTTTTTGGGTCAGACGATAAATCAAAAACTCAACTCGACTGGATAACCACTCGCAGTCGGCACCAAATATTTCTACTCGACTCAGCACAAAGCGTTAAGCCAGCTGACCTTCAAGCCAAACATATTTCACCCGTCCTTGAAGAATCGCGCAGCAATCGGACTCACTTCAAATTGAGTTCCCAAATGAGAGTCTCTGGCGGAGCTGATTACATCGACTTCATCGGCCAGATGCTAAATGGTATTTATGACGAAGCCCCTAAGGACTTCGGTGATTATGACTTGCGGTTTTTCGATAGCTTCGCTGACATGAAGAAAGCTATAGAACGACAAGAACGCGAATTCGGCCTTTCTCGATTATTAGCTGGATTTGCATGGCCCTGGCAGTCCAAGGGAGGCAAGGCTGATTTTGACATTGAGATTGAAGGTATTCACCTTCCTTGGAATCGAAGAAATTACGACTGGGTTAGTTCCCCATCATCGACTGAAGAGGTCGGTTCCATCCACACAATTCAGGGATACGACTTGAATTTTGCTGGCGTAATTATTGGACGGGATCTTTTTTTTGACGAAAACGAAAACAAAATCAAGTTTTCGCGTGAGAACTATTTTGACAAGAAGGGGAAAGAAAACAACCCCACGCTCGGAATCAAGTACTCGGATGAAGACTTGCTAACTTACGTCTTGAGCATCTACAGGGTATTACTTACAAGGGGAATCAAAGGGACTTATGTTTATGTTTGCGACGATCACCTCAGGAATCACCTGAGGCAGTTCTTTCGTGTCAAAAATCAATAACCTTCTGATCCGTAGTTAGAGGGTTAGTCTTTGCCCGCCTTGCGCTTTCCTACCAAGTAGCAGGTCTTCAAAAGTGTATGTAGCTGAGCAGCTGACGGCGCTCGTTTTGAAGGCGTAAGCCTTCTCTTCCCCGCTTGCGAGGTCGATTAAATTTGCAAAATATCGTGTTCCGTCACTATTGAAGTTGGCCAGGTAGTGAAGTGGTTCCAAGGTATCTGCGGCATACTCAAGTTC
Organism: Actinomycetota bacterium; assembly: GCA_041180065.1. Classification (GTDB taxonomy): domain Bacteria; phylum Actinomycetota; class Actinomycetes; order Actinomycetales; family Microbacteriaceae; genus Rhodoluna. The sequence goes on from JBEGSI010000016.1 coordinate 22,499, forward strand.
GATTTCGATTTTTAAGTTCACTAGAGTCTTTTGCTTCAGGTGCTTAATGTGGTCGTTGAGGTTATCGATGAGTTCGATTGTGGTTGTCGGTCTAAGTGCGTGAGCTTTTGTGAGGAACTCGGAGGCTTGTGCCATTTGTCTTCTAAGTGCTTTTGTTTCATTGTTAGTTAGAAGGATTAGCTGGCAATTGCCCATTGACTCGGCACGGCTGAAGATTTCGTCTTTTTGAATGTCGAGAATTTCGGGAAGGCTGGGTATTCGGTGTTTGCCACTTGCCAGTTGGATTTGTTCGAGCCAAGTGATGCGATTGATTGTGTCGGTGAGTGCGTGGGTAATCATTTGCAGCTGATCTTCTTCGATGGTGTCATCGAGGTAGATGAGCGTCGGGATTTTTTCAACTGGGATGGTGGCAGGTTCTGGTGCCGAGGGAGCCTTGATCTTTAGTTCGAGGACGTTGAAATTTGGGTTCGCAGGATCTGGTGTGAGTTTCATTTCGATCACGACTTTTCCCCTTTCTTGCCTCAATTATTTTTGACGCTTCAAATAGTTTATTTACGCAAATTATCCGAGATTTGGTAAATATTCGTAGACTTACTTCTATTGGAGACCCTAACTTTGACAACTGACATTTATCCCCGCATCGCCGTAGACGTTGTTCTATTTACCGTAGCCAGCGATGCTGATCTTCAAGCAATGATCTGGGATGAGTCGCTACTTTCCCCAAGTTCTGCGTTCCGCGATGCCCCTGCCGGGCTCTCACTGCTTGCGCTAACTATGGGGTCGGAAGACACCACCGAACGCGTGTTGCCAGGTGGCTTCATGGGTCCGACCGAGAGCATCGGCGATGCCGCCAAGCGAGTGCTACGCGAAAAAATCGGTTTGGACTTGCGTGTTCCACTTCGTGAAATCGGAACCTTCGACGACCCGAAGCGTGACAAGTCGGTTCGAACCATCTCCTTCTCCTACTGGGCCATGGCCGACTTCGACGACGTTCGCAAACTCCTCGGGGGAAAAGACAAGGTTGGCCTGGAGCTCGTGAACTCTTCAGGGTTCATGAACGAGTTTGAAAAAGAACAGGGTTCGCTTGAGAAGTTCGACGGCGTGAGCCGTTTCGGATTCCGCTACATGCCGAAATTCTCGCCATCGAAGCGTCACGAAAAGCGCGTGCCGTCTGATCTAGGTGGCAACATCCTCGGCCTCGACCACGACCTGCAGGTGTTCTACGCGTGGCGAAAACTGCGCCATGCCTTCACCGGCAAGCTCGACCCGTTTAACTACCTAGGTCTAAACCCACTTGGCAATACTTTCCGCCTGAGCGATCTTCAGGAGTTCCAAGAAGTATGCCGAGGTGAAGTTGTTCAGCGCGACCTATTCCGCCGAAACATGATCAACGAAGACAGCTTCATCACGCCAACCAACATGCGTGACTCATCGCGCCCTGGCAAGCCGGCTAACCTCTACACTCTGCAGTCGCCGCCAAGCGAATACACGCAAGAGTTTTAGTCGTAGTCAGGGAAAAAGCGTAGAGTGAACCAAAGCTCTTTGCCTTCGGCCACTTGCTCTTTGATCCACTCTTTGGGTTCTGCTCGTCGCATACCTTTTTTCTTGGTGAGTTCGAAGGAGCAGTCCTGAAGGATCTGACACATCATGTCTTCTCGAACTAGGAACACGTGGTAACCGTGTTCATCGCCTGGTTGCCACCTTGTTCCACTAGTTGCACAGCCTAGGCAGCGCGGCTCGTGGTTCACCCGTCCCTCGGCATAGTTTTCATTGAATGCCTTGATGGCTGCGGTGTAGTTTTCGTAACCCCAAGCGGTACCGCTGATGTTCGCTCCGTAAATTTCTACGTAGTCCGGTAATCTCATGTGTTTCCCCTATCTGCTAGTTCTATCCCTCTTCTTGGTCTTCATCGACTTCCGGATAGACATCTTGTTCCGTAGCTATGTCGCTCTCTGCTTCGGCTGATTCATTCGCTAGCTCCCATTCCATGTCGACGGGAAGGCGCGTGGCATCGCGGAGCCAGGACTTATCGGTTTCCGACATCACGATGATTTCGAGAGCGTGTTCGTATCTAGCTTTTAGGCGTGCGGCCTTTGCTTCGTCGAGTTTTGAAACTCGTTCAACGTTTCGGTTGTCGGCGATGTCGGACCACTTCACCAACTTGGCGTGTTCGTCGGCGTCGATGTGTGCGTAATACTCGTCGGAGGGAATGTGGCTTTTTCTCGTGAGGAGATCGGTTAGCTCGATAGATCGCGGGGTGAAGCCAAGAGCAAGAAGATCTTCCTTAGTGAACTTCTCACTG
>JBEGSI010000017.1:0-33585 GCA_041180065.1 Actinomycetota bacterium
GCCGGAAGTTTATGTATGTGACGTCCGAGTTTTAGAACGCCAGCCAGAACCAAAATTAAGCCTGCCAATAAGCCAGCAAACAGCACTCCAGTGGGTCCGTGTTTTGCTGCCAGCGGAATCAGAACTACCGTCATGGCTCCGGTGGGTCCTGAGACCTGGTACTTGCTTCCACCGAAGACCGCGGCGACGACACCAGCGAATATGGCGGTGGTAATGCCGGCGGCTGCTCCCAGGGAACTACTTTCGCCGAAGGCAATGGCCAAGGGGAGTGCCACTAGCGCCACGGTGAAACCGGCGTTCAGGTTGCCGGCCCAAAACCTCATTGTTTGGCGCATTGTTACTCCCTGTGGCAAGGCTAACCCATCTCGCCTAGCACTGCGGCTTGCCAAACCGCTAATCTTGAAGGTATGTCCGCACAAAACAAAGACCTATTCGGCCAGGTTCTAGTTGCCCTGGTTACTCCAATGAACTCGGAAGGTGAGGTCGACTGGCCTGCCACAGAGACGTTGATGGACTACGTGATTTCCAACGGTGCCGATGGCATCGTGGTTACCGGAACCACCGGTGAAACTTCTACCCTTACCGACGCTGAGAAAATCAAGCTCGTCGAGGTGGGTAAGTCGGTTGCGGCTGGTCGCGCCAAAATCATCACCGGCGGTGGCTCAAATGAAACCGCTCACGCGATGCAACTCTACAAACTGTCTGAAAAGGCTGGCGCCGATGGCGTCATGATTGTGACTCCGTACTACAACAAGCCAACTCAGTCCGGCGTGCTGACCCACTTCCGTCTCATCGCTGATTCAACCGATCTTCCAGTGATTTTGTATGACATTCCGGGTCGCGCTGGCATCCCAATTCAGTACGAAACAATCCTTCGTGCTGCCAAGCATCCAAACATCATTGCCTTGAAGGACGCCAAGGGAGACCTAGCTCAGGCGTCTCGCGTTATGAATGAAACCGGGCTGCTTTATTTCTCCGGCGACGACTCAAACGTTTTGCCGCACCTATCGATTGGTGCAACCGGATTAATTGGAGTAACTGCAAACGTAGCGCCAGCGGCATACCGCGAGCTGGTTGATGCAACCAACCGCAACGATTTCCAGCACGCCCTAACCGTTCACAATTCACTCGAGCCGCTGGTTCGGGCCATGATGAACCATGTTCCTGGAACCGTTGCCACCAAGTATGCCCTACACGGACTTGGCGTGATCAATAGCCCACGCGTTCGACTACCTTTGGTTGGCCCTGAAGATGACGAAGCGATTCGCATCGAGGGCGACATCGACAAGGTTCGTGCCATCACCGGCCTGTCATTCGAAAACTTCCGTCCAGACCGCAATGCAGCCGCCGGTGGCGCGCTGCCTAAGGTGGCTGGCACAACCAGATAAGAGGAACCCTTGGTTCTAACACTCCCGGCTCCGGCCAAGCTACAACCGAACACCCTTCGCATTGTTCCACTAGGTGGTATCGGCGAAATTGGTCGAAACATGACCGTTTTCGAAATCAACGGCAAGCTCCTCATTGTTGACTGCGGTGTGCTCTTCCCAGAGGAACACCAACCGGGCATTGATGTGATTCTTCCCGATTTCGGTTACATCAGAAGCCGACTCAGTGATGTTATTGGCATCGTGCTTACTCACGGACACGAAGACCACATTGGCGGCGTGCCGTATCTTTTGAAGCTGCGTGAAGACATTCCGCTACTCGGTTCGGCCCTAACTCTCGCATTCGTTGAAGCCAAGCTCAAGGAACACAAGATCACCCCTTACTCGATGGTGGTGCGTGAAGGTCAAAAGGAAAAGCTCGCGGACTTCAATCTAGAGTTCGTTGCGGTAAACCACTCGATTCCAGACGCTTTGGCCGTTTACATGAAGACCCCCGGTGGAACCGTTCTGCACACCGGCGACTTCAAGATGGACCAGATCCCGCTCGACGGCCGACTAACCGATCTTCGTGCTTTCGCCAGAATTGGTGAAGCAGGCTTGGATCTCTTTATGTCGGATTCAACCAACGCCGACGTTCCTGGATTTACTCCACTTGAAAAAGACATCGGCCCGGTTATCGACAACGTGATTTCACGCTCCACCGGAAAGGTAGTTGTAGCGTCGTTCTCCTCACACGTTCACCGCGTGCAACAGGTGCTCGACGCCGCTCACGCTAACGGTCGCAGGGTCGCTTTTGTCGGTCGTTCGATGGTTCGAAACATGGACATTGCAGCCCAGATGGGATACCTCAAGGTTCCGGCAGGCTCACTAATCGACTACAAGCACTCTGGCGATATTCCTCCGAGTCAGATTGTTTACATGTCAACCGGTTCACAGGGAGAGCCGATGGCGGTTCTTTCCCGTATGGCTAATCTCGAGCATGACGTGCAAATTGGCGAGGGCGACACCATCATCCTGGCTTCGTCACTGATTCCAGGCAACGAGAACGCGGTATACCGAGTGATCGACGGGCTGACCAAGCTTGGCGCCAATGTGGTTCACAAGGGCAACGCCAAGGTTCACGTCTCTGGCCACGCAGCTGCCGGTGAATTGCTTTACTGCTACAACATCCTGAAGCCAAAGAATGTGATGCCGGTGCACGGTGAATACCGTCACCTGATTGCCAACGGAAAACTTGCTGAACAAACCGGTATTCCGAAAGACAACGTGCTGATTTCCGAAGACGGTTGGGTGATTGACCTCAAAGATGGCAACGCACACATTGTTGGTGCTGTTGAGTGCGGTCTGCTTTACGTTGATGGAAAAACCGTCGGCAAGGTAACCGAGGAAGATCTGCAAGACCGACGAGTTTTGGCTCAAGAGGGATTCATCTCGATCTTTGCTGTGGTTGATGCTCAAGGACGAGTTGTGGTTGGTCCGGAGATCCGTGCTCGCGCCTTCGCCGAGGATGACCACGTCTTCGACGATGTGAAACCAACGGTGGCCAAGGCCTTGGCTGAGGCTGCCGGTGACGGAGTTCGCGACACCTACGCTCTGCAGCAGGTGATTCGTCGAACCATTGGAACATGGGTAAATAAGAAGCACCGACGTCGTCCAATGATCATTCCGGTAGTGGTTAGAGAGCAGTAACCTCCGCGGTTTTGTCGCATGTCGCGATTACCCTTGAGGCATGGCTGCATCACGACCTAGTTCTTCACGCTCTTCAAAACCACGCAAGAGCTCGCCTCGCAAACCTGTGGCATCTAAAAATGTTGAGTCTGGTCCAATTGCGAGAGGGTATCTCAAGGTGGCCAGCTGGTTTGGTGGGGCTGCACGTGCCTTCAACCACAACGACGAAGCTCGCGAGAACGCCCGTGACGCTTTCCCATTCACCATATTTCTAGCCGGAATCGTTGGCGGCTGGGTTGCCTGGTTTATGCCGGCGACCGACGGAATCGGTCACCTTGTTCACAGCTGGACCATGGGTCTTATGTTTGGTCGGGTCGCTTTGGCGCTGCCAATTCTGATGGTCGTTCTTGCGATCTATCTGTCAAACTTTCCGCCTTCGACCAGAGGCAACGCTCGCATCGTATTTGGTCTTTTTCTCCTGGTTATCAGTGCGTCGGGGTTCTTCCACATCTTCGGTGGAACTCCTAAGCCAACCGACGTCAACTACAGCGAAACCTTCACCAATGCCGGCGGTCTGTTCGGATGGTTAGTGGGCACCCCGCTACTCGGGCTAACAATCTGGGTTGCTGTTCCACTGCTGGCTCTCATCAGCTTCGCAGCACTCCTAATCACCACGAAAACCGCTCCTAGCCGAATCGGTGAGCGCCTGCACCAGCTTCGCCTATTCGCGTTTGGAGAGCCGAGCGCGCCTAAGCCTTCCGTTGAATCAACCGTTACCGAAGTTATCGATGACGCCTTTGACGGAACCAAGGTTCCCTGGTGGCGTCGTGAAAAGAAAGACGCTGAACAGCCGTTCGAAACCCCCGTCACTACCGAAGTTGCCATCGAAGACATTTTCCAAGACGAGCCCTTAGTCGATGTCACCTCCGTAGATACCAGCACCAAAACAGAACCAATCGCAATTGTCGCTTCAGAAGCGAACGACGCATCAAATGAACTCTTCCCTGAACCAGATGTTGCCCCGGTAGTTCAAGAGAAAACTAAAACGAACCGCCCTTATCACCTGCCTCCGGTCACCATGCTTCCTCCGGGCACGCCGCCAAAAGCCAAGACTGAGGCCAACGACATCGTGGTCAAGGCGATCACTGCAGTATTCACCGAGTTCGACGTCGCTGCACGCGTGGTCGGATTCTCAAGAGGCCCAACGGTAACCCGTTACGAGGTCGAATTGGCACCCGGTGTAAAGGTGGAGGCCGTTACTCGACTGTCCAACAACATCAGTTACGCCGTGGCCAGCAACGAGGTGCGAATCCTTGCACCGATTCCAGGAAAGTCACTAATCGGTATCGAGATCCCGAACACCGACCGCGAAACCGTATCGCTCGGTGATGTGCTTCGCTCTAAGGTCGCCGTCGACAGCAAACACCCGATGACCATCGGAATTGGTAAAGATGTTGAAGGTGGGTTCGTCATCGCCAACCTTGCCAAGATGCCTCACCTTTTGGTGGCTGGTGCCACCGGTGCCGGTAAATCATCATTCGTAAACTCGATGATCACTTCGATCCTGATGAGAGCCAAGCCTGCCGAGGTTCGCATGGTTTTGATCGACCCAAAGCGCGTTGAACTTGCCGCCTACCAAGGGGTTCCTCACCTGATCACCCCAATCATTACCAATGCGAAAAAGGCTGCCGAAGCTTTGCAGTGGGTTGTGAAGGAAATGGACATGCGCTACGACGACCTAGCGTCGTTCGGTTTCAAGCACGTCGATGATTTCAACCGAGCAGTGGTGGCGGGAACCGTGAAGGTTCCTGAAAACTCACGTCGAGTACTTCAGCCATACCCGTATCTCCTAGTCGTCGTCGACGAGCTCGCCGACCTCATGATTGTGGCTCCGCGTGATGTTGAAGACTCCATCGTGCGAATCACTCAGTTGGCTCGTGCGGCCGGTATTCACCTGGTACTGGCAACCCAGCGACCTTCAGTCGACGTTGTTACCGGTCTAATCAAGGCCAACGTCCCAAGCCGCCTGGCGTTCTCGGTTTCTTCGGTAACCGACTCCCGAGTAATCCTCGACACCCCCGGTGCCGAGAAGCTCGTTGGTCAAGGTGACGCGCTTTTCTCTCCGATGGGGACCAACAAACCGATTCGTGTTCAAGGTGCTTGGCTTTCCGAGGAAGAGCTCGAGAAGGTTGTCGGCCACGTAAAGGCTCAGATGGATCCTGATTACCGCAGTGACGTCGACGAGCCGGTAGCAACCAAGGGCATGGTCGACGCCGATATTGGTGATGACCTAGAGGTATTACTGCAAGCCACCGAACTTATTGTGAACTCGCAGTTTGGCTCAACCTCGATGCTTCAACGTAAGTTGCGAGTTGGCTTTGCTAAGGCTGGACGTTTGATGGATCTACTGGAATCACGCCAGATTGTTGGCCCGAGCGAAGGGTCGAAGGCTCGAGAAGTTTTGGTGAAGCCGGAAGACCTAGCCACCGTTTTGGCCCAGCTTCGCGGTGAACCTGGGGCTAAGGCCACCACCGCTGTCGCTAATGCCGCCGACCGAATCGACAACGGGCAAATGGCTGCCGGCGAATTCGAGGAGTTCATCCCTAAGGGCGACCCAGACGAAGGCGAAGAAGACGCCTGGCTCCTAACCGGACGCGATCAGTGAACCTTCCGAACCTAATCACCATCGCTCGCATCGCGCTGGCACCGGTGTTTCTCTGGGTGCTCTTTCTTTTTCCGAACGCGTCGGCTCACGAGCGTTGGATTGCCGTTGGATTATTTGTGTTGGCTAGTGCCACCGATGGTGTCGACGGCGCTTTGGCGCGCAAACGCAACCAGGTAACCGATCTCGGAAAACTTCTCGACCCCATTGCCGACAAGGTTCTAATTGGGGGAGCGCTGGTTGGCCTTTCGATTTTGGGGCAAATTGACTGGTGGATCACGGTAGTCATCATGGTTCGCGAAATTGGCATTACCGTGTTCCGCCTGGCTGTGATTCGCGACCGGGTAATCGCAGCCTCTGGCGGCGGCAAGCTGAAAACCATCATGCAGTCGATCGCCGTTGGCTTTTACCTTTCGCCACTGGCAGGCTACTGGGCTCCAATTGGGATTCTGCAGTTAGGCATTCTCTACTTTGCACTAATTCTCACCATGGTTAGTGGTATTCAATACCTTTTGGCCGCTCGCAAATGACTGCCCAGAAGGTAATCGATCAGCTACGTGACTCCGGTCGAAAGCTCATCTTTGCTGAGTCAATTACCGGGGGTTTGTTAGCGGATGCCTTTATTTCGGTTCCTGGCGCCTCAAACGTGGTTCTAGGTTCAGAGGTTACCTACGCCAGTTCACTCAAGGTGGCGCTACTTGGCGTCGATGAGGATCTGTTAACCGAGAAGGGCGCGGTGTCGGCGGAAGTAGCCACAGCCATGGCTCACGGCGTTTACGCAGTCGGTTTGGCCGCCGACGACCTTGAGCCGGGTCAGCTGATCGCTGTGGCTACCACTGGCAATGCCGGACCTTATGGTGACCCGGTTGGTTTAGTTTTTGTTGCCCTTACCGATGGCTCGAAAAAGAAAGTTCGCGAGTTCGTCTTGGTTGGTGATCGAGCTGAGATTCGAAGCCAAACCGTAACTGCAGCCATCGACCTAATTCGGGAACATTTGGGCCTCTAAAACTGTTTATCCAGTAGCAATCAACTTTCAGGAAACTCCAAGTATTTTTGGTCAGACTTGTCAGTGGTAGCGGGTAAGTTATTTAGCAGGAGGTAGCACATGGTTCTAGTGCGTCACGAAATCGGTGAGGTTCTACGCGACATTCGCATGTCAAAGCGTCAGACTCTTCGCCAGGTCGCTGCTCGCGCTGCTGTTGCTCTCGGTTACCTAAGTGAAATCGAGCGCGGACAGAAGGAAGTTTCGTCAGAGCTCTTGTTCTCAATTGCCGAAGCCCTCGATGTGCCAATCTCCCAGATCATGCGTGAAGTTTCGGTTCGCCTAGCCGTGGCCGAAGGTGTTCAGATCCCAGACACCGTTCCAGCCGAGTTTGTCGCATCTTTCGACTCCTCGCTCCTAAACGCATAACTTGCGCCTTTCCAAGTTCCGAGAGCTCATGACCGATGAGTTTGGCGCAGCCTATGCCGCGGTAATCGAAACCGACCTGGTGCTCACTGAACTCGGCGATCGAACTGCCAAGCAGTGCCATGCAGCCGGAGAAGACCTCCGAGAAGTCTGGTTGGCCATCTGCCGTGCCAATAGTGTTCCTCAGAGCCGCTGGCACGGTTTGAACAAAAATACGAAAAAATAGACACACCGAAAAGAATTATTCGAAAACTTGTTCGAATATTGCTAGAGTCGTTTTATCGGAGTTGAGGAAGTTATCCACAAATCGAAAACGCCGGCGGTCAATGTCGCAGGTTCGCAATAGTGTCACATCAGAATAAAAACGTGATGGCTCGAGAGAGCAGAAGAAGAGGAACAAATGGCAAGTCCAGCAGAACGCGAAAAGGCTCTAGACACGGCCCTTGCACAGATCGACCGGCAGTTCGGTAAAGGTTCGGTAATGCGCCTCGGTTCCGACGAGCGCGCTCCGGTTGAGACCATTCCTACCGGTTCGATTGCACTTGATGCAGCTCTTGGCATTGGCGGTCTTCCTCGTGGCCGCATCATCGAAATCTACGGCCCAGAATCTTCAGGTAAGACCACTCTGACCCTGCACGCTATTGCTAACGCTCAGAAGAACGGCGGTGTTGCTGCATTCATCGATGCTGAGCACGCTCTAGACCCTGAATACGCAAAAGCGCTCGGTGTCGACATCGACGCTTTGCTAGTAAGCCAGCCAGACACCGGTGAGCAGGCTCTTGAAATCGCCGACATGCTGGTTCGCTCTGGCGCAATTGACCTAATAGTTATTGACTCGGTTGCCGCTCTAGTTCCTCGTGCGGAAATCGAAGGCGAAATGGGAGACACTCACGTTGGTCTCCAGGCTCGCCTAATGTCACAGGCACTTCGCAAGCTAACCGGTGGCCTAAACAGCACCAACACCACCATGATCTTCATCAACCAGCTTCGCGAAAAGATTGGTGTGTTCTTCGGAAGCCCAGAAACCACTGCCGGTGGTAAGGCTCTAAAGTTCTACGCATCGGTTCGCCTAGACATCCGTCGTATCGAAACCTTGAAAGACGGCACCGACGCAGTTGGTAACCGTACCCGCGTGAAGGTAGTCAAGAACAAGATGGCTGCACCGTTCAAGCAAGCCGAGTTCGACATCATCTACGGAACCGGAATTTCACGCGAAGGTAGCCTCATCGACTTCGGTGTTGAGCACGACATCGTGAAGAAGTCTGGTGCTTGGTACACCTACGAAGGTGAACAGCTCGGTCAGGGTAAGGAAAATGCCCGCAACTACCTAATTGAAAACGACAAGGTAGCTGCCGAGATCGAGCAGAAGATTAAGGCGAAGCTAGGGATTGGTGTTCCACGTGCCGTTGCCGACCTACCAGCGGAAGAACTTCCTCCGGTAGCAGCAGCAGGAACAACTAAGGACGCCAAGGCAGCTAACGCCTAACATGGCCTTTGCGCGTAGGGGTCGGTCTCGAGTCGTAAATAGCGATTCGGAACCGACCCCTTCGCTTTCGCCAGAAAAACAGGAATCGCGCGCCAAGAACGTGCTGTTGTACCAGTTGTCAAAATCGGCAAAATCGAAAGACCAGTGTCGGAAAATATTGGCAAATCGCGGCATCGATAGCGAGATAGCCGAAAAGGTGCTCGATCGCTTCGAAGAAGCGCAGATTATCGACGACGTTATGTTTGCCAGGGTCTTTACCAACTCTCGAATCCGCGGAAAAGGTTTGGCGAAAAGCGCAATTGCTCGCGAGTTACGCGAAAAAGGTGTTGATCAGGAAATCATCGAAGTGGCACTTGAAGATCTCGACAGTGAGAGCGATTTGGCTCGAGCAACCGAGCTTGCCGTGAATCGAATAAAGCGTATGTCGCACCTTGACAGAATCGTCATCCAGCGGCGTTTAGGCGGTTATTTGGCTCGAAAAGGGTACTCCGGTTCGGTTGTGCAATCGGCAACCCGTGTGGCTCTCCTTGAAGCGGTAAAATCGGAGGTCTAATGACTTCCACCGCAACTCGAACTTACGAAGTGCGCACTTACGGGTGTGCCATGAACGTACACGATTCCGAACGTCTGTCTGGTCTTCTTGAAGACGCAGGGATGGTCGAGGCTGTCGCCGGCCAAGATGCCGATGTCATAGTTTTCAACACTTGTGCTGTTCGTGAGAATGCCGATAACAAGCTCTACGGAAACCTAGGTCAGCTTCTTCCTCGCAAGGAAGAGAACCCAAACCTTCAGATTGCCGTTGGTGGATGTCTTGCGCAAAAAGACAAAGAGACGATTCTCAAGAAGGCTCCTTGGGTGGATGTAGTTTTCGGCACTCACAATATTGGTTCGCTACCTGCGTTGCTTGAGCGTTCGCGCCACAATGCAGAAGCCCAGGTTGAAATCTTGGAGAGCCTTGAAACGTTCCCGAGTGATCTGCCAACCAAGCGTGATTCTGCCTACTCGGCTCTGGTGTCAATCTCGGTCGGGTGCAACAACACCTGCACGTTCTGTATCGTTCCTAGCCTGCGAGGCAAAGAGCGTGATCGCCGTCCAGGTGAAATTCTCGCCGAGATCGAAGCTTTGGTTGCTGATGGTGTCATAGAAATCACCTTGCTCGGTCAAAACGTCAATACCTACGGAGTTGAGTTCGGCGACAAGGGAGCATTCGCAAAGCTGCTTCGTGCTTGTGGCCAAATCGAAGGTCTCGAGCGCGTTCGCTTCACCAGCCCACACCCTGCCGCTTTCACCGACGATGTAATCGTTGCAATGGCTGAAACTCCAAATGTCATGCCACAGCTTCACATGCCGATGCAGTCTGGCAGCGACCGGATTCTGAAAGAAATGCGTCGTAGCTATCGCAGTGAAAAGTTTTCTGGCATTATCGAACGGGTTCATGCGGCTATTCCTGACGCGGCTATCTCTACCGACATCATCGTCGGCTTCCCTGGCGAGACCGAGGAAGATTTCCAAGACACCATGGAAATGGTGCGCAAATCCAAGTTCTCGATTTGCTACACCTACCAGTACTCCAAGCGTCCTGGTACTCCAGCGGCAACTCTGCCAGATCAACTTTCTAAAGAGGTTGTGCAGGATCGATTCGAGAGACTTTTGGCTCTGGCCAACGAAGTCGCCTGGAACGAAAACAAACTTCAAATTGGTAAAACTGTTGAGGTCTTGGTTGCTAACTATGGACGAAAAGACGATGCAACGGGTCGGCTTACTGGCCGAGCCAGAGACAATCGCCTCGTCCACTTCTCGCTACCTGCGGGCATGAGAGCACCGCGCCCTGGGGACCTGGTGACCGTAACCATTACCGATGCCGCTCCATATCACCTCATGGCCGACCCTAAGTCAGCAGTCGAAATCACGGTTCGCCGAACCATCGGCGGCGACGCTTTCGAACGCATTTCAGCCGAAACTGAAACCAAGCGCAAGAGTCTTAGCCTCAGCCCCCGCAAATGACCAAGTTGATTGCGGTTGTTGGGCCAACCGGCACAGGTAAGAGCGACACTGGCATCTCCATTGCTAAGCACATCGAGTCTCTTGGTGGCATAGCCGAGATTATCAACTCTGATTCGATGCAGTTTTACCGCGGCATGAACATCGGTACTGCGAAGTTGGGCGAGGCGGAGAGAGATGGGATACCGCATCACCTGCTCGACTGGCTTGAAATCACCGACGAATCAACGGCAGCCGAATACCAACCGAAAGCCAGGGCCAAGATTCTCGAACTTCAAGAGCGTGGAATCACCCCCATTCTGGTTGGTGGTTCGATGCTTTACATCGCATCGGTCTTGAACGAGTTTGGCTTCGCAGCCAGGGATGAAAAAGTGCGAGCCGAGTTAGAGAGTGAACTGGAGCGAGTGGGGGAGTCGGAGCTTTACCGAAGGCTTGCTCAACTAGCACCCGATACCGCGAGTCGAATCGATCCGAAGAACGGTCGACGAATCGTTCGCGCTCTCGAAGTGGTTACGATTACCGGCGACGACTTTGCTGCCAAGTTACCCGACCTAAACGAGAGTTGGCAACCCGTGCTCGAACTTGGCCTTAACTCCGAGCGAGCCCACCTAGTAAAGCGTTTGGAAGCCCGTGCGGCGCGCATGTGGGAGCAGGGTTTGGTTGCGGAGGCTGAGAGCCTGATACCGCACGGCATTCGCGAGGGCAAAACTTCGTCGAGAGCAATTGGCTACAGTCAGGCTTTGGCTCAACTTGACGGCCATCTAAGTGAGACCGAGGCAATCGAAGATACGGCACGTCTCACCGCACGATATGCCAGACGACAGATGTCTTGGTTCCGCAGAGATCCGCGCATAAATTGGTTCGATTATCAAGATGCTAATTCCACGTCGAACATCATGAACCTCGTCACCGAACATTTGAACACCTAGGCTGGTAAACATGGCAAGAATCATTCCTTTCACCAAAGGGCACGGAACCGGAAACGATTTCGTGTTGATTTATGACGACGACAATTCTCTAGATCTCAAGGTGGGTCAGGTCGCTAAGTTGTGCGATCGCCACTTCGGAATCGGCGCCGACGGTTTCATTCGAGTAATCGAAAGTAAATTCGTGCCTGAAGGTCAGGAACTTCTGAAGGAAAACCCTGATGCCAAGTGGTTCATGGACTACCGAAACGCGGATGGTTCGAAAGCCGAGATGTGCGGAAACGGCGTTCGAGTCTTCGCTAGATACCTAATCGAAAAGGGCTTGGTAACTCTTAGCAATGGCGAAACCCTTACGGTCGGTACTCGAGCAGGGGTTAGAGATGTTCAGCCCAACCGAGCTGGTTTTGCGGTTGACATGGGTCGTTGGAAACTAACCGACGAGGTCACTGTGCACGCTTCCAAGTTGCCAGTTGGTCGTCCGGGTCAAGGTATCAATGTGGGTAATCCTCATGTGGTTGTTGCCTTGGCGTCAAAAGATGAACTGTCGGCACTTGATTTGCATCAGGCACCAAAACTAGAACCTGCACCTGAAAGCGGAGCAAACGTAGAATTCGTGGTTCCTGCCGAGCCGATGGTGGTCGACGGGGTTGGCTCGATTGACATGCGTGTCTTTGAGCGTGGAGTTGGTGAAACGCTAAGTTGCGGCACGGGAATCGTGGCAGCAGCACTAGCCACCAGACACTGGGCCGGTCAGGGTGCGCCAAACATCTGGACGGTAACTGTTCCTGGCGGAACTCTGGGGGTTCGTATGTTCCCAACCGAAGAGGGAGAACATGTTGGTCTTTCCGGGGCAGCAGAGCTCAGCTTCGATGGCGAAATCGACGCCGAAACTTTCTTCTAAGATTTTTTGGTAACCCGCAGAACGCGGAACGCCTTCGATGTGTCAACTCGAATGCTCACGAATTTTTTAGGCAAAACATCCTGCAGCCAGCGCAGAAGCGAATCGGCACCCAGATTCTTCTGAACCACGAGGTAGCTTTCGGCTCCAACCGCTAATCGAGGCAGCCAGGTTTTCAGGATGTCGTGTAATACATCTTTGCCAACACGGATGGGTGGGTTCGACCAAATTCCGGTGAACTCGATTGACTCCGGAACCTCGTCTGGCTTACAAACTTTCACATTGGTTAGGCCCAGCTTGGCCGCGTTCGCTCGGGTTAGATCTAATGCTCGTTCATTCACGTCGACCGCCCAAATGGTGGCGTGCGGTCTGCTGATGGCAAGTGATAGCGCAATTGGTCCCCAGCCGCAGCCAATGTCGAGAACGTGACCGAGCTCTGGGGCTTCGTCGAGAAGTTCGAGCAGCACCGCAGTTCCGGTGTCAACGTGATCAGGGGAGAAAATTCCTCCTGCGGTTTGAACTGAAACTTTGTTGCCGGCCAGGGTTACTTCTATCGTCTTCGGACGAAACTCACCAACCGGGTCATTGGAAAAGTAGTGCTCTTGGGGCATAGCCAAACATTAGCCGATTGCGGGCGGTTAGTGTTAGTTAGATGAGTGAAAAAGAGAGTACCGATTCGATCATTGATCGCATCCTGAAGCGCGGCGAGCGAGCCGAAGCGCTTGGCGCCGACGACACTCATGCTCACGGCGACTACGACGGCGACCAGCAGGAAGTTGCCGATAGAGCGGCTCTAAGGCGCGTCAAAGGTCTTTCAACCGAGCTCGAGGACATTACCGAGGTTGAGTATCGCCAGCTCCGCATGGAACGCGTGCTACTCATTGGCCTTTGGGGTCAGAACACCCTGCTAGACGCTGAGAACTCGCTTCGTGAGTTGGCAGCACTGGCGGAGACTGCTGGTTCGGAAGTTCTCGACGGCCTGTTGCAGCGTCGAGTAAAACCCGACCCAGCAACCTTTCTCGGCAAAGGTAAAGCCGAAGAGTTACGGCTCATGGTTGTTGAATCAGGCGCCGACACCGTTATTGCCGACACTGAACTTGCTCCTTCACAGCGACGAAACCTAGAAGATGTGGTGAAGGTTAAGGTGATCGACCGAACCGCGGTGATCCTCGATATTTTCGCCCAGCACGCTAAGAGCCGCGAAGGTAAAGCACAGGTAGAACTAGCTCAGCTTCAATACCTCCTTCCGAGACTTCGCGGTTGGGGTGAATCGATGAGCCGCCAGGCTGGTGGCCAGGCAGCCGGTGGCGTTGGTATGGGCTCACGCGGCCCAGGTGAAACCAAGATTGAACTCGATCGACGACGCATCAACACGCGTATTCAGAAACTGCGCAAGCAGATTGTGGAAATGAAGCCGGCTCGTGAAGCAAAACGTGCTCAACGAACCAAGAACCAAATCCCCGCTGTCGCCATTGCTGGCTACACCAACGCGGGTAAGTCTTCGCTGCTCAACCGAATCACCAAAGCTGGGGTGCTTGTAGAGAATGCCCTGTTTGCAACTCTTGACCCAACTGTTCGCCAGGCTCAGACCGACGACGGCCGCGATTACACGCTGGCCGATACCGTAGGTTTCGTTCGCAATCTTCCGCACCAATTAGTTGAGGCCTTCCGCTCAACTTTTGAAGAGATCGCGGCGTCTGACCTAATCGTTCACGTTGTCGATGCTTCGCACCCAGATCCATCAAGTCAGATTTCAACCGTCCGTGAGGTCATCTCCGAGGTCGATGCTGCCAACATTGATGAGTTGGTGGTTTTCAATAAAGTCGACCTCGTCGACGATGCCACTCGTTTGGCTCTACGCGGGCTTGAGCCCGGTTCGCTTTTGGTTTCTGCTAGAACGGGCGAGGGTATAGAAGAGTTATTGGCGGAAATTGCCAAACGCATTCCTTCGCCGGATGTGCGGGTAAGAGCGTTGGTTCCCTACGACAAGGGTGCGCTGATTTCGAAGATTCACTTGCACGGGAAGTTGCTAACTAGCGAACACCTTGAGAATGGAACGCTTATCGAAGCTCTGGTCAAGCCAGATCTAGCAGCAGAGCTAAATCCCTATTTACAAGGCGCGTAGTACCGAAACCACACGGCCCATGATTACGGCGTGTGTACCGTCAATTGGGTCGAAGGTCGAGTTTCTAGGCAGGAGCCAGGTCTGACCGTTGTTCTGCTTGAACACCTTTACGGTTGCCTCAGAGTCTGGTAGCAGGGCAGCCACAATGTCGCCGTTCTCGGCGGTTTGCTGCATGCGAATTACTAACCAGTCGCCGTCGCAGATTGCGGCGTCGATCATGGAGTCTCCTTTGACTTTCAACATGAATAGGTCGTCGCTCTTTCCGACCAATTGATTTGGCAGGGTGAAGTGATCTTCGATGTTCTGCTCGGCAAGCAAACCCGTTCCGGCAGCGATCTGACCAACCCAAGGAATCGACTTGGAGTTTGCATCTACTGCGGTTGCGCCGGTTTTAGAAACAATTGGGGAAATAGCTCGCTGGAGACCCTCGTTCTTTTCCAAGAAGCCCAGGGCGCGAAGTTCACCGAGCTGGTAGCTAACCGACGCTACGCTCTTCAATCCCACCAGTTCTCCGATTTCGCGCATGCTCGGGGAGTAACCCTTACTTTGCTGGAACTTGCCAATGACAGCCAGAATGAGTTGCTGCTTGGTGCTCAGCTTGTCGGCAGCGCCGGCTGGTAGGTAATCGGCTAGGTCTTCGTGCTCTTCGAACATAGTGATCCTTTTTTCGGTCTTATCGAAAGATTATTCGATTTTTTCTAGTTTTCCAAACATTCATTCGAAAAAGTATTGACAACGTGTCGTGGGGTGGGCGTATTCTTTATTTATACGAACAAACGTTCGAAACAAATGTTCGAAAGAGAAGGTAAGGCCTCACATGAAAACATCACGACTAACCGGTCTAAGCAAGGTAATCCTGCTAGTGCTAGCAATGATTTTGGCAGTTTCATTCGTCTCTGGAAACGCATCAGCGTCTGCCTCCAAATCGAACGTCCAGTTCGACTACGTAACCGTATCGGCCGGTCAAACTCTCTGGGGTCTAGCCAAGTCCCACGCCAAGAACGAATCGCAGCGCGATTGGATCGCTGAATTGGTAGAGCTCAATAACCTAACCTCAACCGACCTCCAGCCAGGTCAGAAACTAGCACTACCTAACTAGTTCGCTAAAATTGGCTGGGTGACCGAACTTTCAGACCTACCAATCCGCGACTCATTGAAGGGGCGCACGCCTTACGGTGCCCCACAGCTGCATGTCCCGATTGCCCTGAACGTGAACGAAAACTCTCACCGGATTCCTGAGCCTGTTGCCCTCGACGTTGTGGCAAGGCTTGCAGCTGCAGTAATCAACATCAACCGTTACCCTGACCGCGAGTTCACGGCTCTCCGCGAAAAGTTGGCCAGCTACCTAGGCTTCGGTTTGTCCACAGATCAGCTTTGGGCAGCCAACGGTTCCAATGAAGTAATCCAGCAAATCTTCCAGGCCTTTGGTGGCCCAGGTCGCAAGGCCCTCGGATTCAAGCCCACCTATTCGATGTACTCCCTAATCGCTTTAGGCGCCGACACCGACTACGTCGAGGCCGGACGAGCCGATCGATACGAGCTCACGCCGGACCTAATTCGATTGGCTATCGAAGAGCACCAGCCAAACATCGTGATGCTGTGTTCCCCAAATAATCCAACCGGAACTCCACTTTCGCTTTCTTGTGTCGAGGCTGCCTACGAGGCGACTAGCGGAATCGTGGTCGTCGATGAGGCTTACACCGAGTTTTCACACGGGCAGGAGCAAAGCGCCATCTCGCTACTGCCGGGCCGTCCAAGACTTCTTGTGAGCCGGACCATGTCGAAGGCGTTCGCGTTCGCTGGCGCGAGACTTGGCTATCTGGCTGCCGACCCAGCTGTCGTAGATGCACTTCGCTTGGTGCGACTTCCGTACCACCTGAGTGCTTTTACTCAAGCGGCCGCGGAAGCAGCGCTCGACCACAGCTCAGAGATGCTGGCAACCGTTGCCGACATTCAGGTTCAGCGCGATCGATTGCTGGTTGAGCTCGAGGCTCTTGGCTACGACCCATACCGTTCCGACGCGAACTTTGTTTTGTTCGCCGGAGTCAAAGACCCGAACGCAATGTTTGAAGCCCTGCTGGCTCGAGGGATTCTGGTTCGAAATGTTGGAATTCCTAACACCCTTCGAGTAACCGCGGGCACTCCAGAAGAAACCACCGCGTTTCTCGAAGCTCTAGCCGAGTTGACCCATCGGGGCTAAACTTTATCTAAATCCAACGACGTAACCCTCAGTTAGGTATTTAATGAGCAGGTCAGCCAGCATCAAGCGCAGCACGAGTGAGTCGACCATTGAGCTAACCCTCAACCTCGACGGCACTGGTAAGTCGAACATCGACACCGGCGTTGGTTTCTTCGACCACCTCCTGACCGCATTTTCGAAGCACTCTCTAATTGACTTAGATGTGAAGGCAACGGGAGATCTGCACATCGACGTTCACCACACGGTTGAAGACACCTCCATTGTTTTGGGTCAAGCCATTCGCGAAGCGCTGGGCGACAAGTCGGGTATCTCTCGTTACGGCGACGCTACCGTGCCTCTAGACGAAGCTCTGGTCCGCGCGGTCGTCGATGTATCAGGTCGTCCGTACCTAGTTCACACCGGCGAACCTGCAGGTTTCGAATACCACCTAATCGGCGGCCACTTCACAGGTTCGTTAGTTCGTCACGTTTTCGAAGCAATCACTTTGAACGCTGGTATTACCGTTCACGTCAACGTGCTTGATGGTCGCGACCCTCACCACATTGCCGAAACCGAGTTCAAGGCATTTGCCAGAGCTATGCGCAAAGCGGTTGAAGCCGACCCTCGCGTGAAGGGCATTCCTTCAACCAAGGGCGCTCTGTGACCAAACCTTCCGTGGTCGTCCTTGATTACGGCATAGGCAACGTTCATTCGGCTGTGCGGGCCCTCGAAGCTGCCGGAGCAAATGTCACGCTCACCCGTGACCGCAAACAGGTTCTTGAAGCAGATGGGCTGTTCATTCCTGGCGTTGGTGCGTTCGCTGCCGTAATGGAAGCCCTCAACTCGTTCAATGTCAACGAACTAATCGACAAGCGATTGGTCGCAGGCAAAGCCGTTATGGGTATTTGTGTTGGCCAACAGGTGCTTTTCGAGAAAGGCCTAGAACACGGTCTAGAAACCGAAGGCCTAGGTCAACTACCGGGAACGGTTGAAATTCTGGACGCCCCGCAACTCCCGCACATCGGTTGGAATACTGTGCAGGCGGCTGAAGGATCAAAGTTATTTGCCGGCATCGAAAACGAACGCTTCTACTTCGTGCACTCCTATGGGGTGCGCAATTGGGAACTCGAGGCGATTGGCTCATTCATTCCACCAAAGGTCACCTGGACCGAGTTCGGCTCCGAGTTTGTGTCGGCTCTCGAGGTAGGCCCACTATCGGCAACCCAGTTTCATCCGGAGAAATCTGGCGAAGCTGGAATCAAACTTCTTACCAACTGGCTAAACACTTTTTAGGAAAACATGACCAACTACCTTGAACTTCTTCCAGCCGTCGACGTAGCCGACGGGAAAGCCGTGAGACTCACCCAGGGTGAAGCTGGCTCGGAAACCGACTACGGTGACCCGGTTGAAGCTGCCATGACCTGGATCAACGCCGGCGCCGAATGGATTCACTTGGTCGATCTCGATGCCGCATTTGGTCGAGGAAACAACCGTGCCATCATGCGCGAGGTTGTAAACGCAGCAACCAGCGTGAAGATTGAACTTTCCGGAGGCATCCGCGACGACGCCAGCCTTGAAGCAGCGCTCGAAGCAGGCGCCACTCGTGTAAACCTTGGCACTGCAGCCCTCGAAGACCCTGAGTGGACGGAAGCGGTAATCAAGCGCTTTGGTGATTTCGTGGCCGTTGGTTTGGATGTTCGCGGAACCACCCTGGCAGCACGCGGCTGGACCCAGGAAGGCGGGGACCTCTACGAAGTTCTCGCTCGCCTAGAAGCCGCTGGTTGCTCACGTTACGTAGTGACCGACGTAACCAAGGACGGCACGCTGAAAGGCCCGAACCTGGAACTGCTAAAGAGCGTCATGCAGCACACCGATAAGCCCGTAGTTGCTTCCGGCGGAATTTCCAATCTCCAAGACATCACTGACCTTCACGCTTTGGTCGGCCTTGGGCTTGAAGGCGCAATTCTAGGAAAGTCCCTTTACGCTGGCAGATTCACTCTCGAAGAAGCTCTGGCTATCGCCAATACGAGAATCTAATGAGCCACGAGCACATCAATCCAGATAAGTTTGCCGACTCTGCCGGAGTTCCCTGGGAGGGTCGCGGCTTTGAGGCCAATGCGTTCGCCGGAGACGACGGCAAAGCAGATCCGGCACTAATCGCTGCGATTAGAGAACTTCACGCGGGAACCGGAACTCAGGTTCAGGTCATCGACGCATTCCGGAAAGCGCGGGTGCTCATTCCTTTGCTTGCCAACCTAGGGGAAGCTGGAGAAGGCGCCCACGGTCAAACCGTGGATAAGTCTGCCGATCTAAGCATCGTCACCGTAGAAACCCCAGACAAGCAAAATGGTCTTCCAGTGTTCTCAAGTGTTGAAGCCATGTCGGCATGGAACAAAGATGCCCGTCCGGTTCCTCACAGCGCGGTCAAGGCAGCGCTCGCGGCAGCCGCCGAAGGCAACACCCGAATCGTGCTTGATCCAGGTTCACACACGGAATTTGTGATTCGCCGACCTGCTTTCGAGGCGATTGCCAAAGACCTACCTTGGACTCCGTCTTATGAAGTGCCGGAAGTTGCAACTGCCTTTGATGAAGCGCTCGCGGGAAACCCAGAGCTAAATGGTTGGTCGATTGCCGGGGGAGACCCGCTGGCGCTACTGAAATCAGCCGAGGTGGAACTTACCTTGAACTTGGCAAAGACACTCACCCAAGAAGAATTCGACGCACTCATGCAAAGGATTGCGAAAGCGATCTCGGAGAGTGCGGTTATCGCAGAGCGAGTTGACTCGCTTCGAGTAAAACTGGCTACCGCTTAGGCGATTGGTCCGGTGAACTTCTCACCAGGGCCGGTTCCAGGAGCATCTGGAATCGAAGATGCTTCGCGGAATGCAAGCTGAACCTCGCGTAGGGCGTTCCTCAGGATGCGTGCGTGCTGGTCGCCCATATAGGGAGCGGCTCCGGTTACTAAACCAGCAGTGGCGTCGATGATTTTGCGGGCTTCGTCTAGGTCTGCTGGGCGGCCGTTCTCGGCTAGGCCACAGTGCACTGCGGCAACGTTCAGAAGTTCGATGGTGTATCGGGCAATAATCTCAACTGCTGGCACATCGGCGATGTCGTTGATTTCTTCGTTTTGTTCAGACATTGGGGTTTTCCTTTTTAGTAACTTCTGCTAGGCTAGCCCATGGCTCTGGAGTTCGCTTCAGACAGAAGAGGATTTATTTCCCACCCGCGTTTGCCGCTTTTTAGGTTTCCGGGTTAGCTAGAAACGAATCGTTTCTGTGCATTTAGAGCACTGCTCTTGATGTGGCCGTAGTAGTCATATCAACAAGGAGCACTTATTAGCGACCCACGTATTAACGACCGCATCCGTGTGCCAGAGGTTCGCCTCGTAGGCCCGGCTGGCGAGCAGATTGGCGTAGTCCGTATCGAAGACGCATTGCGTTTAGCCGCGGAGGCAGACCTAGACCTAGTCGAGGTTGCCCCAACATCCAAGCCACCGGTAGCAAAAATCATGGATTACGGAAAGTTCAAGTACGAGGCCGCTCAGAAGATCCGTGAAGCACGCAAGAACCAGGTCAACACCATTCTCAAGACTGTTCGTTTCGGTCTAAAGATTGATGCACACGACTACGGAACCAAGCGTGGACAGATCGAGCGCTTTTTGAAGGCTGGCGACAAGGTGAAGGTCATGGTGGTCTTCCGCGGTCGCGAACAGTCACGTCCAGAGATGGGCATTACGCTTCTCAAGAAGCTGGCTGAAGAGGTCAACACCTTGGGCTCGGTTGAGTCCAATCCGTCAATCGACGGACGAAACATGGTGATGGTCATCGGTCCGCTGAAGAGCAAGGTTGAGGTTAAAGCCGAGACCAAGAAGGCTGCCGAGAAATCAGCAGTAACCAAGGAGTCTGCAGCGGAAGCTGCAGAGTAGGAAAACAGGAGAGACAATGCCTAAGCAGAAAACCCACTCGGGCGCTAAGAAGCGCTTCCGTTTCACCGGTAGTGGAAAGCTAATGAAGCAGCAGATCAACATGCGCCACAACCTGGAGCACAAGTCAAGCCGCCGCACCCGTCGTCTAAACCAGGACCAGGTCGTTTCAGCAGCAGACTTCAAGACCATCAAGAAGCAGCTCGGCCACTAGTCGAATTCGAAGATTTTTAGGAGATAACAAATGGCAAGAGTAAAAAACGCTGTTAACGCAGCGAAGAAGCGTCGTACAGTACTAGAGCGCGCACACGGTTACCGTGGACAGCGTTCACGTTTGTACCGTATGGCCAAGCAGCAGATGCTGCACTCGTTGGTCTACGCATACAACGACCGTAAAGACAAGAAGGGTAACTTCCGTCGTCTGTGGATCCAGCGCATCAACGCAGCTGCACGCCTAAACGGAATGACCTACAACCGTCTAATCCAGGGTTTGAACCTTGCAGGCGTTGCTGTTGACCGTCGTATCTTGGCTGACCTAGCCGTGAACGATGCACCAGTATTCGCTTCGCTAGTTGCAACCGCTAAGGCTGCCCTTCCAAAGGACACCTCAGCTCCAAAGGTTAAGTAAGTTGCTCGACGATCCCAAGGCCCGGAAGGTCCGCGGGGTCGCACAGCTTGCAAAGAAAGATGCCCGGTCTGAGACCGGGCTCTTTCTGCTTGAAGGGGTCCAAGGGCTGAAAGAAGTTCTTGGGCAGCCTTCGCTAATTGTCGAGTTGTACGCCACCGAGGAAGCTGTTGAACGCAACGCGGATCTTTTCGATTCGCTAGCCGATGCTGGGGTCTCCTTCGAATTGGCTACCGCCTCGGTCTTGAAGGCCATGTGCGATACCGAAACACCTCAGGGCGTCGTTGCCGTTTGTAAACAGCTCGATGTTTCTCTTGATTCGGTATTGGCAAAGCGTCCACGTTTGATTGCATTCCTATCCAATGTTCGCGACCCAGGAAATGCTGGAACGGTTCTTCGTGCGGCTGATGCTGCAGGAGCCGACGCAGTTGTTTTTTCAGAAGGAAGCGTCGACGTTTACAACCCGAAGGTTGTTCGTTCCACCACCGGTTCGCTGTTTCACCTACCAATCGTTCTAGGCGTTTCGATTGAAGCTGGGGTGGCCGCGTTCAAAACTGCCGGACTTCAGGTTTTCGCTGCTGACGGCGGGGGAGAGCTTTTGCCAGAACTCGGAACTTCGGTGTTAGCCGCTCCAACAGCGTGGGTCATGGGCAATGAAGCTTGGGGTTTTGAAGAGTCAACTTTGGCTCTGGTCGATCGCAAGGTTGGTTTGCCGATCTACGGACAGGCCGAATCACTGAACTTGGCAACTGCCGCCAGCGTTTGTCTTTACGCATCCGCGTTCGCGCAGAACGCCTAAAAACCGCTTTACAGCGGTAAACTTGACCCTATGTCTGGCTCAAATCCAATCAATTCCGGTGTCGTTGACCCGTTAGTCGATTCTTCCCTTGCTGGAATCGCATCGGCTGTCGATTTGGCCGCGTTGCTTGAAGCGCGTTCAGCCCTGGTTGGCGAGACCTCAGAGATTTCGAAGCTCAATGCTTCTATCAAGAACATGCCAAACGAGTTCAAGGCGGAGGCTGGAGCAATCCTAGGTGCCGCTCGAGGCAAGTTGAATGCAGCTTTTGCTGCTCGTGAATCCGAATTGGCGAAGGTTGCCGAAAGCTTGGCTTTGGCCGCTGAAACCGTTGATGTAACCACCTGGGCGTCACACGCGCCGGTTGGTGCCAGGCATCCGCTATCGCTCATGCCAGACCAAATTTCCGACATCTTCATCGGTATGGGTTGGGAAATTGCGGAAGGTCCTGAAGTTGAGAGCGAGTGGTTCAACTTCGACGCATTGAACTTCGACGCCGACCACCCAGCCAGAGCGATGCAAGACACTTTTTTCATCGAACCAGCCGATGCACATCTAGTTCTGCGAACTCACACCTCACCGGTTCAGGTTCGTTCGATGCTCGACCGAGAAGTGCCGATTTATGTTCTGTGCCCTGGTCGCGTTTACCGAACCGATGAGCTCGATGAAACTCACACGCCGGTATTCCACCAGGTTGAGGGCCTTGCCGTTGACAAGGGTCTAACCATGGCCGACCTCCGCGGAACCTTGGAACACTTTGCTCGCCTGATGTTTGGGCCTGAAGCGAAGATTCGTCTGCGCCCAAACTACTTCCCGTTCACCGAACCTTCGGCAGAACTTGACATCTGGCACACCGCGGCCAAGGGCGGTCCTCGCTGGATTGAGTGGGGTGGTTGTGGAATGGTAAATCCAAACGTTCTTCGTGCCGCCGGCATCGATCCTGAAGAGTATTCGGGTTTCGCTTTCGGTATGGGTATTGAGCGAACCCTCATGTTCCGAAACGGCGTTCTCGACATGCACGACATGGTCGAAAGTGACATTCGCTTTTCTCAGCAGTTCGGAGTGACCCTGTAATGCGCGTTCCACTTTCTTGGTTAGCAGAGTACGTCGATCTTCCTGGCGATGCCACACCAGATTCGGTGATGGCGGAACTCGTCAAAGTTGGTTTTGAAGAAGAGGCTGCTCACGGGTTTGATGTAACCGGGCCGGTCGTGGTTGGACAGGTTCTTGAGTTCACTCCTGAGCCTCAGAGCAACGGCAAGACCATCCGCTGGTGCCAGGTACGAGTGGCTCCGGAAGGCCAGAAGGCTGCCGATGGTGGCGAAGATGTGCGTGGAATTGTCTGTGGTGCCTCGAACTTCGAGGTCGGCGACAAGGTTGTTGTTTGCCTGCCAGGATCGGTGCTACCCGGAGATTTCGCAATCGCAGCGCGAAGCACCTACGGCCACATTTCCGACGGCATGATGGCTTCGGCCAAGGAACTTTCGTTGAACGACGACCACGGAGGCATTATTCGTCTCCACGAAATGGGTCTCGATCCAAAGGTTGGCGTTGACGCCATCGAACTCTTGAATCTTGCCGATAAAGCTGCGGAAATAAACGTCACTCCAGACCGTGGTTACTGTTTCTCAATCCGCGGTGTTGCGCGTGAGTATTCACACGCCACCAAAGCTGAGTTCCGTGATCCAGCTGGCAACGCTCAGCCAGAAAATGCTCATGGTTTTGAAGTCTCTATCGATGATGCCACTGGCATTCGAGGACGAGTTGGGTGTGACCGCTTTGTGCTTCGAACCGTGCGCGGAGTAGATGCTGCTAAACCAACCCCGCCGTGGATGATCACTCGTTTGAAGCTGGCTGGAATGCGTTCGGTCTCGCTAGTAGTAGACATCACCAACTACGTGATGCTTGAGCTCGGGCAACCAACTCACGCCTACGATCTCGACAAACTCAACGGGGGAATCAAGGTTCGCCGTGCGATTGCCGGAGAAACCCTAAAGACTCTTGATGGTCAGGTTCGAAAACTCGATGCTGAAGACCTGTTGATCACCGATGGTTCAGGACCAATTGGTTTAGCCGGTGTGATGGGTGGAGAATCCACCGAGGTTTCCAACGAGACCGTCAATGTAATTATCGAAGCGGCTCACTTCGACCCGGTTTCGATCGCCCGCAGCGCACGTCGTCACAAGTTGATTTCCGAAGCTTCGAAGCGTTTCGAGCGCGGGGTAGACCCGAAAATCGGCGAATATGCTGCCGCGCGCGTGGTTCAGCTACTCGAGGTTCACGCCGGCGGCACTGCCGATTCTCTCGGAGCAAACTACAGCACCCTTGGAGATAGCCCAGCAATTTGGCTGCCAGCAACTTTTGCTCAGGAAATCACAGGTGTCGAATACACGGTCGACGAAGTTACCGGCGTGCTCGCAGACATCGGATGTGTGGTTGCACATGTCGAAGGCGGGTATGAGGTAATCGCACCATCTTGGCGTCCTGACCTGGCTCACAAAACCGACCTTGCCGAAGAGATTGCGCGAATCGTTGGTTACGAGCGAATTGGAACCCGCTTGCCAGTAGCGCCTCCTGGGCGAGGTCTGACCAAGAATCAGAAGCTGCGCCGTGCCGTTCTAACCGCTGCTGTTGGTTCGGGTGCCACCGAAGTTTTGACATACCCTTTCGTCTCCGACGAGGCCAATGGCTACTTCTCAGACGCCGCGTCGAAGGTCGTGTTGGCAAATCCAATGCAGGTCGAGAGCGGTCAGCTTCGCCTGACTATCCTCTCCGGACTGATTGATGCCGCCCGACGAAACCTTTCTCGAGGTCTCACCGACCTGGCAATTTTCGAAGAGGGGTCGGTCTTCCTTCCAACCAGCGGCTACGGAAAGGCTTTTGACTTACCAAACGCCGAAAGCCGCCCAACCGTTGAAATTCTCGATTCGGTTATGGCTACTCTGCCAGCCCAGCCAAAGCACTTTGCCGCTCTTCTGATTGGCGAACGGGTGAAGCAGCAGGTTGGTGTAAGCGCGCAAAACTACGATTACTCCGACGCAATCGCGCTAGCTGCCCGAATCGTATCTGCCACCGGCCAGGAACTTACGGTTCGCCAAGGTTCAACGAAGGGTTTCCACCCTGGTCGAACTGCAGAACTCCTTGTTGGGGAAACTTCAATCGGATTCGCGGGCGAGTTGGCACCAGCCCTTGCAAGCGACAAGGATCTCCCTCGCAGAGTTGCTGCGGTTGAAATAGATCTAGACGTTCTTTATTCATCAGCTCCTGAAGTGCTGCAGGCGTCACCGATTTTCGGTTACCCTGCCGCAACGCAGGACCTATCGCTGTTGGTTCCGCTAGAGGTTGCCGCTGGCGACGTTTTGCGAACCATCGAAGAGGGTGCGGGAGAGTTACTCGAGCAGGTTCGCCTGGTCGAAGACTACCGCTCGGAAAAACTACCTGAGGGTCAGAAGTCTTTGACTTTCGCGTTGCGTTTCCGCGCTACCGACCGAACCCTTACCCAAGCTGAGGCAAGTGAATCCCGCGACGCTGCGGTGGTACTGGCCACAAGCAAATTTGGCGCAACAATTCGCGCTTGAGATAGGAGTGCCATGAACCTCAAGGTAGCCATAGCCGGCGCCAGCGGTTACGTTGGTGGGGAACTCGCACGATTGGTTGCCGAGCATCCAAAGCTCGACCTGGTCACGGTCACAGCGAATACCAATGCCGGCGAAAAGTTTACAAATCTGCATCCGCATCTTGGGGCGTTCGCGCACCTCGACCTGGTTTCCACCACCGCTGAGAATCTTGTTGGCCACGACGTTGTTTTCTTAGCTCTTCCACACGCCAAAAGTGCTGAAGTTGCGGCGTTCTTGGGCGAAGAAGTTTTGGTTATCGATTGCGGCGCCGATTTCCGTCTGGAATCTTCCGAAGATTGGGAAAAGTTCTACGGGGGTCAGCATGCCGGAACTTGGACCTACGGAATGCCTGAATTGATTTTGGCTGACGGCGCCAAACAGCGCGATGCCCTTCACGGGGTAAAGCGCGTAGCTGTTCCAGGTTGCAACGTAACTGCAATCACACTGGCTCTGGCTCCGCTACTTGCTTCGAACCTGATCGAAAGTGAAGACATCGTTTCGGTGCTTTCGGTTGGAACCTCTGGCGCTGGTCGCTCAACATCGGCGAACCTTTCCCACAGCGAAGTTCACGGTTCAGCTAGGGCATACGGCGTGGGCGGTGTTCACCGCCATACTCCTGAAATTGAACAAAATCTTTCTAAGTCTGCCGGTGAAAAGGTGCAGGTATCGTTCACACCGGTTTTGGTTCCAATGGCTCGCGGGATTCTTGCGGTGAACACCGCTAAAGCAACCGGTCCGATCGACCAGCTTCACCACGCCCTAGCCAAGTACTACGAGGGAGAAAAGTTCATTCGGGTGCTTCCGCTCGGGGAATGGCCGCAGACCTCAAACGTGCTGGGTTCAAACGTCTGTGAAATCGGCGTTGCCCTAGATGAACACTCTGGTCGCGTGACCGTGGTGTCGGCAATCGACAACCTGGTAAAGGGAACTGCCGGTGCCGCCATTCAGTCACTAAACCTTGCCATCGGTATTGCAGAAGACACCGGTCTTTCAGTGAACGGAGTGGCTCCGTGAGTGTAACCGCTGCTAAAGGATTTCTCGCTTCTGGCGTCAAGGCAGGGCTCAAGAAATCAGGGGCTAAGGACTTTGCCCTAGTTCAAAATTTAGGTCCAAAGTTCAACGCTGCGGCGGTTTTCACAACCAACCGCTGCCAAGCCAACCCAGTGATCTGGTCGAAAGAAGTTATCAAAGACGGTCTACTCACCGCAACGGTTCTGAACTCTGGCGGAGCAAACTGCTACACCGGTGCCCAGGGATTTCAGACCACTCACGCTACAGCTGAGGCAGTGGCTGGAGCGCTCGGTTGCTCGGCAGGCGACGTCTTAGTTTGTTCTACCGGCTTGATTGGCGAGCAACTTGACCGAGACAAGATCCTCGCAGGAGTAGATGCTTCGGCATCCGAGCTGTCAGAAGATGGCGGGCAAGCTGCTGCCGAAGCAATCATGACCACCGACTCGGTGTCTAAGACGTCATCGCGTGAAGGTCAAGGCTGGATTGTTGGAGGAATGGCAAAGGGCGCTGGAATGCTTGCACCAGGCCTTGCCACCATGCTTGTGGTCATCACCACCGATGCTGAACTTCCATCATCAGAACTTGACCAATCACTGCGTCTGGCAACTCGAGTTACTTTCGACCGTCTAGATTCAGACGGCTGCATGTCAACCAATGACACGGTGACTCTTATGGCTTCTGGTGCATCCGGAGTTCGTCCAAGTCTTGAAGAGTTCACCGCGGTGCTTACCGAGGTTTGCCGCGACCTTGCCATGCAACTGCTCTCTGATGCCGAAGGGTCCACCCACGACATCGCAATCGAAGTTGTAAACGCAGCCAGCGAAACCGACGCCGTCATGGTCGGCCGTTCTTTAGCTCGAAACAATCTATTCAAGGCGGCAGTTTATGGAAACGACGCCAACTGGGGCCGCATTCTGGCTGCCGTAGGCACCACCACGGCCGAGTTTGATCCATACAACATCGACGTTTCAATCAATGGTGTTTCGGTTTCGCGCAAGGGAGAACCGGATCAGTCTCGTGATTTGGTCGACATGACTCCGCGACGCGTTGACATCTTAATTTCCTTGAATGCCGGCACCGAGACTGCAACAGTTTTTACATCTGATCTCACTCACGCCTACGTTACTGAGAACAGTGAGTACTCCAGCTAATGCTAAAAACCGAACAGCAAGACACCGCCCTCGCGCGCATCAAGGCAGAAACGCTCATCGAGTCACTGCCTTGGCTCAAGCAGTTCCACGGAAAAACTATTGTGGTGAAGTTTGGCGGTAACGCCATGGTCGATGACGCGTTGCAGCAGGCGTTTGCGGAAGACATGGCCTACCTACGCTGGATTGGTATTCGGCCGGTCGTGGTTCACGGCGGCGGTCCGCAAATCACAGCACGCCTCGCCGAACTTGGCATCGAGAGCGAGTTCCGCGGTGGTTTTAGAGTTACCACTCCGGAGACCATCGACGTAGTACGCGATGTCTTGCGACTCACTATTAGCGCTCGTGTGGCCGGCCTTATCGAATTAGCTGGCGCCAAGACTCAGGTGATGAGCGGCGAAGATGCGAACCTGTTTCGCGCTGAGAAAACCGTTCTGGATTCACCCGAAGGTCCGGTAGACATCGGTCTGGTTGGCGAGGTTACTTTGGTAAATCCTCGAATCGTCTTCGATGCGCTTGAGGCAGGCCGCATCCCGGTAATTTCCACCGTCGCACCGGATGCCAGTGGTCAACTTCTCAACGTGAACGCCGACCTGGCAGCCAGCGCTCTGGCAGTTGCGCTGGGTGCCGAAAAGTTGATGGTGCTCACCGATGTTCCTGGTTTGTACGCCAACTGGCCAAACCGGGATTCACTGGTCAGCGAAATCAACGTCGACGAACTTCGCGAACTACTTCCTAGCCTCGAATCGGGAATGATTCCGAAGATGCAGGCCTGTTTGCAAGCCGTTGAACACGGAGTTCCTCGCGCCCACATCATTGATGGCCGAACCCCCCACAGCATCCTGTTGGAAATTTTCACCAAGTCCGGTTTCGGCACAATGGTTTTTCCGAGCGAGAACTAAGAGAGAGAAATTATGGTTCGCCACTTCCTAAAAGACGACGACATTTCTTCGGCCGAGCAAGCTGCCATTTTGGACCTTGCCAGCGAAGTCAAAGCTGCGCCTAATAAGTACCGTCCGTTTGAGGGCCCAAAAACGGTTGCGCTTATCTTCGACAAGACTTCAACTCGCACTCGAGTTTCATTCACTGTTGGAGTGGCTGATCTCGGCGGCAACCCGATGGTCATCGATACCGGTTCGAGCCAGATGGGCGGCAAGGAATCGGTTGCCGACACCGCACGAGTTTTGGAGCGTCAGGTAGCTGCGATTGTTTGGCGCACCTATGCCCAAGCCGGCCTCGATGAAATGGCAGCTAACTCGTCTGTGCCGGTCATCAACTCGCTTTCCGATGACTACCACCCGTGCCAGATTTTGGCAGACCTGCTCACCATAAAAGAGCACAAAGGTTCACTTGCCGGTCTCTCGATTGCCTATGTCGGCGATGCGGCGAACAACATGGCAAACTCCTACCTAATTGGTTGCGCCATGGCTGGAATGCACGTTCGCATCGGAGCGCCGGAATCCTACGCTCCAGCTGCCCACATCGTTCGTCGCGCGGAAGAGATCGCCTTAGCTAATGGTGGCTCCATAGCCGTTTATGGGAATCCTGAGGAAGCCGTTTCCGGCGCCGACGTGGTTACCACTGACACCTGGATTTCGATGGGGCAAGAGGCTGAGAAGCAACAGCGCATCGACGCTTTCGCCGGATACACAATCGATTCAGCGCTAATGGCTCGAGCGAAAGACGACGCAATCTTCCTGCACTGTCTACCTGCCTACCGTGGCTACGAGGTTTCGGCAGAAGTAATCGACGGACCTCAGTCGGTTATCTGGGACGAAGCAGAAAATCGTTTGCACGCGCAAAAAGCTCTGATGATTTGGCTAGCCCAACAGAATGCTTGAAACCGCTCGTCTGATTCTCAGGCCGCTTGAAGCCGGAGACGTCGACGACATCCTGCCGTACCACAGCGACTCGGAGAGTATTCGCTACATTCCTTGGGACCAGCGCGACCGAGAATTCGTGGTGGATTGGCTCACTCGTGCCGTTACCTATCTAGGAATAAAAGAGGGTCAGCCTGGGCTGCTTCTGGCCATGGTCGAAAAGTCAAGTGGCAAAGTTATCGGGCAGCTAAATTCCGCGATGGTCGATGCCGCCAACCAAACCGCAGATGTTGGCTACATAACTAATCCCGACTACCGAGGCCAAGGCTTTGTGAATGAGGCTCTGGAAGCACTAATCGAATTCCTTTTTACCCAAGAAAAAGTTCATAGAATCATCGCCGACATTGACATTAGGAATGTCGATTCGATTCGAGTGGTGGAGCGGTTAGGGTTTCGTCGCGAGGCTACTTTCGTTGAAAACGATCACCTAAAAGGGGAGTGGTGTTCGATGCATCTCTACGCCCTACTCAGTCGCGAGTGGCGCTCAAACTAGAATTGTTTTTATTTACCTGCCTTAAGGAGCTACATGTCGAATCGTGCCGGTGATGCTGGAGCGCTCTGGGGCGGTCGCTTTGAAGGCGGCCCTGCCGAGTCGGTTGCCGCTCTTAGCCGTTCGATTCACTTCGACTGGCGTTTGGCAAGCTACGACATCGCGGGCACTCGTGCACACATCAAGGCGCTTCACTCGGCCGGGTACCTAACCGTTCCTGAAATCGAAAAGCTCGACAGGTCTTTGGTGCAACTTCTCACTCGCATCCAAGATGGCAGCTTCACGGCTAAGCCTTCTGATGAGGATGTTCATTCGGCTCTCGAGCGCGGTCTAATCGAAATTGCCGGAGCTGAACTCGGTGGCAAGGTTCGAGCCGGTCGCTCACGCAACGACCAAATAGCGACCCTGATTCGCACCTATCTTCTCGACGAAGCTGACCACTTGGAAAAGTTGGTCCTTCAGTTGATTCAAGTTCTTACCGACCGCGCGGAAGAAAACCTAGCCGTCGCAATGCCAGGGCGTACCCACTTCCAGCACGCGCAGCCGGTTTCTCTCGCTCATCACCTTCTAGCTCACGCATGGCCACTTTCACGCGACCTCGAGCGTTTAGGGGAGTGGCGCGCTCGTGCACGACTTTCGCCATATGGCGCCGGCGCATTGGCTGGTTCAACGCTTGGCCTTGACCCACACCTAGTTGCCAATGAGCTTGGGCTATCTGGGCCTACCCAGAATTCCATGGACGCAACTGCGAGTCGCGACGTCGTCGCTGAGTTTGCTTTTATTTGCACCCTGGTTGGCATTAATCTGTCTCGTTTCAGCGAAGAAATTATTATTTGGGCGACCGCAGAGTTTGATTTCATCAAGCTCGATGACGCCTATTCAACCGGCTCGTCGATCATGCCTCAGAAGAAAAACCCGGATGTCGCAGAACTTGCCAGAGGAAAGTCGGGTCGTTTGATCGGCGATCTAACCGGTTTGCTGGCAACCCTCAAGGGTCTTCCGCTCAGTTACAACCGCGACCTGCAGGAAGACAAAGAACCTGTCTTCGACATGGTCGACACTCTTTCTCTTCTGCTTCCAGCATTCACCGGCATGGTTGCCACAATGACTTTCAACAAGAACCGTTTGGAACTTCTAGCTCCGGCTGGATTCTCTCTGGCGACCGATGTTGCCGAGTGGCTCGTAAAGCAGAAGGTTCCGTTCCGCGACGCACACGAAATCACTGGAACTCTGGTTTCCTACTGTGAGAAGAACGGACTTGAACTACACCAGGTGCCAGACGCAGAGATGGCGAAAATCTCCAACAAGCTAACGCCTGAGGTGCGCGATGTGCTTTCAGTGTCCGGTTCCATCAAAGCGCGTTCAGGTGCCGGCGGTACCGCTCTGCCAAGAGTCATCGAACAGATTTCTCAGTTGCGCAAACTCGTAATCAAGGCTGGTAACTAATGACCGATCCAGTGGTTCTTGGAACTCAGAGCAATGACCCAACCTTTGGGCACATCCTTGATGAACTCAAGTGGCGCGGGCTAGTAGCTCTATCAACCGACGAGCAGGAACTTCGTGCCGCACTCGACGGACAGATCACCTACTACTGTGGCTTCGACCCAACGGCGCCTAGCCTCCACCTCGGAAACCTGGTGCAATTGCTGACCATGCGTCGTTTGCAGTTGGCAGGACATAAGCCACTCGCGCTAATCGGTGGATCCACCGGGCTGATCGGAGACCCAAAACCGAGCGCCGAACGCACTCTAAACGACAAGAGCACCGTTGCCGAATGGGTGCACAAGCTCGGTCTTCAGGCCTCGCGTTTTCTGTCTTTTCAGGGTGAAAATGGTGCCAGACTGGTGAATAACCTCGACTGGACCGACCCGATGAGCGCCATCGATTTCCTTCGCGACATTGGTAAACACTTCCGCGTTGGAAAAATGCTGTCGAAAGACGCGGTATCCGCTCGCCTAAACAGTGACGCTGGCATCTCGTTCACCGAGTTCAGTTACCAAATTTTGCAGGGGCTTGACTTCCTGGAGCTCTACCGTCGTTACGATTGCGTGCTTCAAACCGGTGGTTCCGACCAGTGGGGAAACCTAACCTCTGGAACCGACCTAATCCACCGGGTTGAGGGCAAGAGCGCCCACATCCTGGCGACGCCGTTGATTACCAACAGTGATGGCAAGAAGTTTGGTAAGTCGGAAGGTAATGCGGTCTGGCTCGATTCTGAGTTCACCAGCCCTTACGCGTTCTACCAGTTCTGGCTGAACGTTGAAGACGCCGATGTGGTAGACCGACTCAAAGTCTTTACGTTCCTAAGCAGAGCTGAGATCGAAGAGCTTGCTCAGGCAACAGCTGACGCACCTTACCAGCGAGCCGGGCAGAAGCGTTTGGCTTTGGAAGTTACCAGCCTTGTGCACGGTGCAGACGCCGCTGAGGCAGCAATCGCCGCATCAGCAGCGCTGTTCGGTAATGGTGAACTGGAGGGTTTGGATCCTGAAACTTTGAAAGCTGCACTATCGGAGCTGCCAAATGTCACTGTCGGAGACGACGCACTATTGGCGCAGGCCCTACTAGACACCGGTCTGGTCGATAGCCTTTCTGCTGGTCGGCGTGCGATCAAAGAGGGTGGCGTGTACCTTAACAACGCCAAGGTCGAGGATGAATCAGCCACTATTGGCTCATGGATCCCAGGTGGCTACGCTGTGCTCCGACGCGGAAAAAAGACTCTCGCGGGTCTATTCCGCGCCTAAATCAACGAAGTTTCAAAAAAGTTCAAAAAAATTCCCAAATGGATTTGACTTTTACCGTTA
This sequence comes from Actinomycetota bacterium, assembly GCA_041180065.1. Taxonomy (GTDB): domain Bacteria; phylum Actinomycetota; class Actinomycetes; order Actinomycetales; family Microbacteriaceae; genus Rhodoluna. Next base: position 33,029 of record JBEGSI010000017.1, read on the forward strand.
CCTTCTCGTAATGTTTTACCTGTTGCCCAAAGCTTGGAATTCCTGATTAGGAAACCGGCTCAAGTGCACAGACTCCTGGAAATTTCCAAATTGACCCTTGATTGGGTTGTGTTTGGTGTTTTAGGATTGCTTTCCACCTGGAAAATAATTTGTCGAACGTGTTTGACAAAGATTGACTTTGTGGTAGGTTAGAAAAGTTGCTCTGTAGGCCCGTGGAAACACAAACCCGCAGAAGCATCCGATCCTTGAGAACTCAACAGTGTGCACAAAACAATGTCGATGCCATTTATTTGGTATCTGGAACTTGTTCTAGATACCGCAACTAATTGGTTAGACAGATTGTCAGACAATCTGAATAGCTAGATCAAATTGAATGCCACATTATTCCGTGGCTTTCGTAAGGTTTGACGCAGGGAGCTTGCTCTTTGTGTCTTCCAAACTTTTACGGAGAGTTTGATCCTGGCTCAGGACGAACGCTGGCGGCGTGCTTAACACATGCAAGTCGAACGATGAAGCTGGAGCTTGCTCCGGTGGATTAGTGGCGAACGGGTGAGTAA
>JBEGSI010000018.1:0-5285 GCA_041180065.1 Actinomycetota bacterium
ACTGCTCGGCACACCTGCACGCAGGTCTAAAACTCTCAACAAATCGCTCAACCGAACTCCAATTCTCAGTCAATTCTATTCGTGACAAAACTTGCCGTAGCCTAATTAGGTGACTACAACACCAAACAGCCCCGAACTCATCACTGATTCGGTTGAGGCCCTGAAGAACACTTTCCGAAACCACGCCTCAGGCGTTTCCATCATCACCCTGTTGGATTCGGATGGAAAACCGGTCGGATTTACCGCAACGTCAATGACCTCGCTGGGAGCCAACCCACCTCTGGCAAGCTTCAACGTGGCAAGCGGATCCTCGACCTGGCCTTCGCTTTGCAAAGCCACTTGGGTAGCGATTCACACCCTTGGGCAGAGCAACCAAGAGTTGGCTACGAAGATGGCCGCGGATCACACCCAGCGTTTCCTAGACGATGATTGGACATTTGGTCCGAAAGGTCTGCCAATTTTTAAGGGCGTCACGTCGGTACTAATCGCCGGTATCCGCGAAATCCACTCGGTTGAGAAAAACGCCGTGGTGATCGTCGACGTGGTTGAGGGCTTATCAGGAGTCGAACAGCGTCCGCTCATTTACTTCCAGAGGAACTATCTCATCGGTTGATTCCGGTTCAACTGACTCTGTTCCCAAAACTTTATCTTCGTCACGAACAATACAGTTTGTGCCCAGCAGCACTTTGAGCTCACCGATGAATTCGGTTGAGTATTTCACTCGCTGCGGAAGCGTGAAAGATCGGGAACTTTCTGGAGTAGCAATCGTAATCATCATCTCGGAATTACCCTGATGGTTTTTGATGATGTACTGAATTCTCTCCAAGACTTCACGGTTAGCTTTTTCGTTGCTGATTCTTACGTGAATCTTGCCGAGGTACTCGTCGTCAACCGGCGCATTCAAAATCTGAACGCTGTAAACGTTCATAGTTCTTCCATCGTCTCGGTTATTCACTCGTCCACGAACAGCAACGACCATGTCGGTTTTCAATTCGTTCACGTACTCGCTAAACGACTTACCCGTCAGCATGAAAGATAGCTCGCCTTCAAAGTCTTCAATCGTTACAAGAAGATAAGGCTTGCCGGACTTCTTGCCTACCCGGTTCGCGATTGCGGTGACCAACCCACAAAGCGTGGCAGTTGATCCGTCTTCTATGGTGGTGCTAGTTGTGAAAGTTCCAATCGAATGACTCGAATTGGCGGAGAGCTGCGATTCGCGACCAAACAGCGGGTGATCGCTCACATACAGGCCCAGGGTATCGCGTTCCATCCCCAACTTGATGCGCTTTTCAAATTCTTCGAGTTCGGGGATTTCAAGCAGCGTGGGATCTTCATCGAAAAGCCCCCCGAATAGGTCTAGTTGACCTTTGGCTTCCTCTTTCTTTCGGCTCGTCTGGGAATCTACCGCGGTTTCATAAATAGCCATGAGTGATTTGCGGGTGTGTCCAAGGCTGTCGAAGGCTCCTGCCTTAATCAGTGATTCCACGGTTCGCTTGTTGCAAACCTGAACCGGCACTTTTTTCAAAAAGTCGTTGAAAGAGTTGAATTTACCCTGAGAAAGTCTAGCTTCGACGATTCCGGCGACCACAGAATCGCCGACACCCTTCACCGCTGCCAGACCGAAACGAATTCTGGAGTCGGCACCTGAGAAGTTACCAATTGACTCATTGACATCGGGAGAGAGAACTTCCAAGCCCATCTTTCTACAGGCGCTCAGGTAAATCGCAAGCTTGTCGCGGGCGTCACCAACACTGGTGAGAACCGCAGCCATATATTCAGCAGGATGGTTGGCCTTCATGTAGGCGGTCCAATACGAAATGACACCGTAGGCGGCGCTGTGAGCCTTGTTGAACGCATAGCCGGCGAACGGGAGCAAAGTGTCCCAAAGTGCGGTCACGGCCTCTTCTACGTAGCCGTTGCCGAGCATTCCGGCCTTGAAGGATGCGAACAGGCCGTCTAGCTCCTTGGCATCCTTTTTACCCATAGCCTTACGCAGGTTATCGGCTTGAGCGAGGGTGAAGTTTGCAACCTTTTGGGCTGCTGCCATCACCTGTTCCTGGTAAACAATTAGGCCGTAAGTAGGACCTAGAACTTCCTTGAGTGGCTCTTCCAAACTCGGGTGAATCGGGATGTTTTCCTGAAGCCCGTTCTTGCGCTTAGCGTAGTTGGTGTGAGAGTTCACACCCATTGGTCCGGGGCGATAAAGAGCGATAGCCGCCGAAATGTCTTCAAACGCGGTTGGTTTCATCAGACGAAGCAGCGAACGCATCGCTTCACCGTCGAGCTGGAAGACGCCAAGAGTGTCTCCCTGCCCAAGCAAGTCATAAGCCTTTTGGTCGGCATCAAGATCCAGCTCTTCGAGATTAGGAACATCTAGCCCGTTTGAACGAATGTTCTGAAGAGCATCTTCCAAAACCGTGAGGTTTCTAAGCCCTAAAAAGTCCATCTTTAGAAGACCAAGTTTTTCCAAAGGTCCGGCGTCGAACTGAGTGATATAGCCAGACTCCCCCTCGCGGGTCATGAGCGGAATTACATCGGGAAGCGACTCCTGAGAAATGATCACACCAGCCGCATGCACGCTTGTTGAGCGCTTAAGCCCTTCCATTCCTCGAGCGAGGTCAAAAATCTGTTTCGACTCCGGGTCGCTCTCAATGATTTCTCGAAGCGCCAGGGCATCCTTGTAACGGGGGCGAGTGTCATTTAGAACGTCTTCGAGTTCAATTTCAGCGCCAAGCACTGCCGGGGGGAATGCCTTAGTTAGTTTTTCGCCATGACCGTAAGGGAAGTTCAAAACACGAGCGGCATCCTTCAAAGCAGCCTTGGCTTTAATGGTGTTGAAGGTTCCAATTTGAGCAACGCGATCATCACCATATTTTTGGTAAACGTACTTGATAACTTCACCACGGCGACGGTCGTCGAAGTCAACATCGATATCCGGCATCGAGATGCGGTCTGGATTCAAAAAGCGCTCAAAAATAAGGCCGTACTTAATTGGATCAAGTGCAGTGATTCCGAGAGCGTAGGCAACGATGGCACCAGCAGCAGAACCACGACCGGGGCCAACCTTAATACCGTTGTCCTTTGCCCAGTTGATGAAATCCGCGACCACCAAGAAATAACCTGAATAACCCATGGTCTTGATTACGCCAATTTCATAGGTGCACTGCTTTGCTTGGGCTTCAGGAACACCACTCGGGTAACGCTTTTTCATACCTTCGTTTACGGTGTGTTCGAACCAGGTGTCTTCGTCGTAGCCCTCAGGAACTGGGAACTTTGGAATTAGGTTCTTCTCGACAAACTCGATGTTGCACTCTTCGGCGATTTTGAGAGTGTTATCGCACGCCTCAGGAAGATCCTTAAACAGCTCTCGCATCTGCGCCGGAGACTTCAGGTAGAAACCCGAACCCCCAAAACGGAATCGGTCAGGGTTGTCCAAAGTGTCGTTGGTTTGAACACAGAGAAGTGCTTCTTGCGCTTCGGCCTGGTGGTCGTGAACGTAGTGCAAATCGTTGGTTGCCAAGAGTGGCATTCCGGTTTCACGCGCAAGTCGAATTAGTTCCTTTTCGGTCCGCTCTTCGATTTCAATGCCGTGACGCATAATTTCGCAGTAGTAGTTCTCCTTACCGAAGATCTCCTGCATCTCACGAACGGTCTCGACGGCGTCGTCCCAGCGACCAAATCTCAGCATCACGGCGATTTCACCAGCAGCACAACCGGTGGTGCCAATGAGTCCCTTGCCGTATTGCTTCAGTAGATCGCGGTCAATTCTCGGCTTGTAGAAAATGCCGTCGGTGTACGCGGCGGTTGACATCCGAAAGAGGTTGTACATTCCTTCGGTGGTTTTCGCCAGAAGAGTCATGTGGGTGTAAGCGCCGTTTGATGAAACGTCGTCTTTGCCCATGTCGCCGAAGTAGGTGCGGGTGCGGCTGGTTCGGGAGATTCTTGGAGCGACATAGGCTTCCATACCCACGATTGGCTTTACGCCGACCTTCTTAGCCGCGTTCACAAACTCATACGCCGCGTGTAGGTTTCCGTGATCGGTAACGGCTACGGCTGGCATACCCATTTCTTTGGCGGCCTTCATTAGGTCGCTGATTTTTGCAGCTCCGTCGAGGATTGAATATTCGGTGTGTACGTGTAGGTGAACGAATGACTGTTCAGACACAATTCACCTCAAAACTTTTCGACTAGGGCACTAAGCGTAACTGTAATTTTAGGCGCGACAAACTAGCCACGCAGGAGCGTGAGCACGTTAGCCAACTCAACCGGATAGGAACTCTCGAACGCGACCTTTTCGCCCGTGATCGGGTGGTCAAAACTCAACCGAATGGCGTGAAGCCACTGGTGTTCGAGCCCCACCTTCTTGGCTAAGGTTGGGTCGGCGCCGTACATGGTGTCGCCAACCAGCGGGTGACGGAATGCTGAGAAGTGAACGCGGATTTGGTGGGTTCGTCCGGTTTCTAAAATGATTTCGAGAAGTGACGCCGATCGAAAGGCCTCCACGGTCGAATAGTGGGTTACCGAAGGCTTGCCATCCTCGTGAACCTGAAACTTGAATTCCGACTTCGGATGGCGCCCAATCGGTGCATCGAAGGTGCCAGCCGATGGGTCTGGGTGCCCCTGAACCAGAGCGTGGTAAACCTTGTGCACCGCACGGTCACGGAAAGCTTGTTTCAAGCGCGAGTATGCCAATTCCGACTTAGCCAGAACCATCAACCCGCTAGTTCCAACATCGAGGCGCTGCACGATCCCCTGACGTTCTTGCGCTCCTGAGGTGCTGAGTTGAATTCCAAGAGCAAGGAGCGCCCCTGGCACAGTAGGTCCGTCCCAGCCGACCGAAGGATGAGCTGCAACGCCAGCAGGTTTATCGATAACGATGATGTCGTCATCCTGATAAATCACCGAAAATCCGTCGACGTCATCAGCCTGAATAATTAGCGGATTTCGCTTCTCCACCATGGTTAGTTCTACCAGCGAGTCTGCAATTAGGCGATCGCTTTTCCCCGCTGTTTTGCCATTCACAGAAACCTGACCATCTTCGATCATCTGGGTCACGACAGTTCGGGACATTCCGAGAGCCTTGCTAAGGCCCGCGTCTAGGCGGAGGCCCGCTAGTCCTTCAGGGATAACGATTGATTTGATTTCGGCCATTACGACCAGAGCTTATTGCCACGCATGATCAGGATGACAACCACTGTCATTGACCCGGTGATACAGATATCAGCAACGTTGAATACCGGAAAACCGAACGGTAGCTGAAGAAAGTCGACCACATGCCCCGCTGG
>JBEGSI010000019.1:0-4473 GCA_041180065.1 Actinomycetota bacterium
TTGAACATCAAGGCAAATATTTGGCTGGTGACTTTTTCGTCTTCAACTACAACGGCCCTCGCATCGCCTCTTGGTTCATGCTCAGCAAGCCCGGCAGCTACCAGGCGCGCCTGCTCTATGCGGCCATGCTTGACTACTGGAGTCGAAACAGAAAATTGAAAAACTACTTTCTGTTCCACGACTTCTTCGAAGTTTTCTACCACCTAGACGAGAATTTTCGCCACGAGTTTGATCGGGCAACCAAGTTGAGTGCGAGCCCGTGCAACCTAGTAGGTCGCAAACTGCTCTGGGCAGACGCGGATTTGAATGCCCTCAATGAAGCACTCAAGGCACAGCCAGTTCAAAAACTGACCTATAAACCAGGAAACCGCGAGCACGGTTCAAACACTTTGTTCAGTCAGCTCAGCCGACGAGCCTAGACTTCAGGCATGAGCGAATACAGCGACAACACCCCCCGGATTTCCTTTCTCGGCGCGGCGGGAACCGTAACTGGAAGTCGCTTCCTCCTATCCTGCGGCGACACCAAGGTCTTAGTCGATGCCGGGCTTTTTCAGGGGCTAAAGGAGCTTCGCCTCAAGAACTGGGAGCCGTTTCAGGTAAACCCTCATGAACTTTCGGCAATCGTTCTGACCCACGCGCACCTTGACCACTGCGGTTACATTCCGAAACTCGTCAAAGACGGTTTTGAAGGAAAAATCCACTCGACCGCTAACACCGCCAAACTTGCCGACGTAATTCTTCGTGACTCTGCCCGAATCCAAACTGAAGATGCCAATTGGGCAGCAAAGAAGGGTTTCTCCAAGCACAACCCGCCGAAGGCTCTCTACGAGGAGCAACACGCAATTGCCGCGATGAACGCGTTTGAAACGCACGAGTTTCAAGAGCGGGTCCAGGTAGCCGAGCAAACCTCGGTGACATTCCACCCCGCTGGCCACATCCTCGGTTCCGCTTTCGTCGAGCTCGAATTTTTCGGCAAGAAGCTCCTATTCACCGGAGATATGGGGCGCTCGAACCACCCGCTACTTGTAACCCCGGAGGGATTCCCGGCGGGTGACTTCGATGCCGTAATCACCGAATCAACCTACGGCGACCGCAAGCACGACAACCCAAGTGACGATCTGGAACAAGTCATCAACAAGACAATCGAGCGCGGCGGTAGCGTTCTTATACCGGCGTTCGCCGTTGACCGAACCGAAGTCATTTTGGTTCGTCTGCGCGAACTGGCCGAAGAGGGCAAGATTCCCAATGTGCCGATTTACGCGGACTCCCCGATGGCGCTGAAGGCCCTGTCTTTCTATCGAGATGCCATAAACGCAGGGTCGGCTGAGATTCGCCCTGAGGTGGCTGCCGACTGGAAGGGTCGTGACCCGTTCGACGCGGGCACCTTAGTAGAACTGCTGACGGTCGAGGAATCCATGACGATCAATGAGCCGAAGCAGCCTTGCATCATCATTTCGGCCAGTGGCATGGGCACCGGTGGTCGCGTTGTCCATCACCTCAGATTCATGCTCCCAGAGGCCAAGCACACCGTTGTCATGGTCGGTTACCAGGCGATAGGAACCAGAGGCCGTTCGCTGGTGGATGGCGCTGAACAAGTGAAAATGCACGGTGAGTTCGTTCCAGTCCGCGCCGAAATCGCCAACATTCAGGCCTACTCCGTCCACGCCGACGCCGAGGAGCTATTCAACTGGGTTCAGGGAGCTTCTAAGCCACCGAAAACGGTTTTCGTAGTGCACGGTGAATCCGGCGCTGCAGACGCGTTAGCAAGCCGTTTCAAGGCAATCGGCTGGCACTGTGAGGTTCCAACCGACGCCTCGAGCTTCGTTCTCTAGCGAACCTGAGTAACTGTCAAAATCACCGAAGGGATTCCTGGGATTCCATTCGCAGCGGTTGAGAGCATCGAAATATTCTCATCGCGACTCTGCCAAGCAATTTCGTAGTAGTCACCCGGTGTCGTCGCTTCCACAAAGAAGTTCCAAGCTGCCACTTGGCGATCGTCGTTACCCCAGGAGCGCATCTGAGTGTTCGACATTGGGACGTCCGAACCATTCTTGCGAAGCCATATGTCTATGTAGTCGGTACCCGAGTCGCTCTTTGAGAACTGCGAAGAGAACTGGATGTTGTAAACACCTGGATGGTCAAAGACAATCCGCGAACGGTTTGCCGAATTGACCCGCACGCCCACGGTCCACGGGTCCGTGGTATTGTAGCGCATCAGGTTCGGGGTCGAGGTGTTCTTTTGAGTCGTGGTGTCAAAGAACGAACCGTTGTAAGGCAAACCGCCGCTGCCAGCTTCTCCCCTGAGTGAATCCAGGAAGTCTTGCTGGGTTCCAGTGTTTCCCTGGGCCAACCAGATCTCGTAGGCACTTGCGCCCCGTTCTCCAGCGGCTCCGGGAAGGCCAGTCTCGCCGATAGTGCAGACACCCGCCTCGCCCTTCAGCGAGTCAAAGAACTCTTGCTCGGTTTTTCCCTCGTTGCCAGCCTGTAACCAAAGTTCGTACGCAGACAGACCATCAACACCGTTTGAACCAGCCGCGCCGTCGTTACCAATCAGAGAGTTCATGAAAGCAGCCAAGTCACCGGTGTTGCCGTTGGAGAGCCAAAGTTCGTAAGCCGAAAGCCCATCAACACCGTCGACACCCGCAGCACCAACCAGGGACGCCAAGAATTCGGCAGGTGTTCCTTGATTTCCGGCATCGAGCCAGAGCTGGTAAGCGCTTGAACCGGCAGGTCCTTTAGCGCCATAGAGTCCATTAGCGCCGACGTATTTTTTGCCATCTGACTTACCCACGAGTGAGTCGAGGAAGTCCTGCTTGGTGCCGGTGTTGCCCGCCGCAATCCAGATGTCGTAAGCCGAAAGACCGTCCGCACCGTCGATTCCGTTGAGCCCATCGACGCCATCCTTGCCGGGAATGCCCGCAACAGGGGTTGCCGTTGGCGTACAGGTTGAGTCGCCACCCTCGGAGTTGCTCTCACCGAAGGTAAGGCTCAGGATAAAAATCACGATGGCGACAACCACCAGCGAGACTGCGGTTAGCCAGGCCTGGCGAATGAATTTGGTTTTACGGTCGGTCGTTGGCATTTCTTCTCCCCAAAACAACAATCTGCCGTTCCTCACCTAACCTTGGTTCATGTTGTCAAAAAGCGCAAGAAAGCTACTGAGGAACCCATGGGTTTGGTTTTTTGTAACCACCTGCGCCTTCCAGATTTTCAGAGGGTCTTTCGGCGACACAATCATCTTCGGACTCGCTGCGATTCTGATAGCGGTGGCGGCGAGCGATGCGATTCCGCAGGACTTTCTTGATCGCAAGCAGGTGCGCTTAGTCGCCAGCTTGCCGGTCGCCTTAGGACTGGCACTCACGCTGACTCTGTTGCCGAGACACTCGGCAATTCACGCGACGATTTTCATAGCTGTGCTGCCGATAGTTCTTGCACTGGTTTGGCATCGAGACCCGGCCGAGAAACTCAAACCCAATGGCGAACAAAAAAGAGCGCGAACAATTTGGGCGGGTCTTTGCGTCGGAATGTGCCTGTGGGAGCTGGGGGCTAACATCCTCGGTCAACTAAACAACACCCTGTACGCGTTCCCCACCATCTCGATTTTGCTCGACCCAGCCCTAGATACTCTGCTGGGTCAGGGAGTATTTGTTGTCGTCTGGCTAGCTGTCGGTTGGGGTTTCTTGCGATTGGGAGTCAAGCGATGACCGCGGCCATAACGATAGCTGGGTACCTTTGCTTTGTTGTGGCTGGTTTTGTGATCTGGCTCGTCACCCGTCGAGAAAAATCCAAAGTTGCATCGTTGGGTGAGCTATTGGACCGTGTGATGCACCATCGAGCAACCCGAGTTGCGATCATGCTCGCCTGGTGGTGGATTGGTTGGCACTTTTTAGTCAACCAAGTGGGCCGCTAAGCCTTAGCAGCACCCATCGATTCAAGTTTCTCTTGGATCTCTTTCGAAATGTTGCCCGCTAGTCCGGCTTCTGAATCGTAGGTTGCGTGCATGCCTTCGGGTAGAACGACCATCAAACCTGCGGCTAGAGCGCCCTTCGAGCTTTCGAAAACACACAGCTCAGACTGCAGGCCGATCATTTCGAGTTCTGAAACACCCGCGCTCTTTAGTTCTTCGGCGAGAGATGGGTTTGATTCAAAAACGTTCATTGTGGTCTTGCGAACAACCCGCTCGCCATCAGCGGGAGTGAAATAGAGTTCCCAACCCGGGTGCCCCGGAGCATCGTCCCACGGCTCTTCGCCATCGTTCTGAACGAATAGGACCGGCGTGCCCGCTGCTCGGGCCGCTTCGATGCGGCTTTGCCAGCTAGACAAGAACTGTTCGGCCATCGGGATGGCAAAATCTCCAGTGACCATGGCCTTCTGGACATCAACAACGACTAGCATTCGCGACATAAGCACCTCTTTCGGGTCAATTGAACCACACCCGACAGAGGTAACCTAGTGCGGTGGAAACCACCTTCA
>JBEGSI010000020.1:0-21901 GCA_041180065.1 Actinomycetota bacterium
ATGGCGCTGGAAGCACCATAAAAATTCAGCCTAAGGTGGTTGATGCTGGTCACCACGGTCGTCGTTTGCTTCGACTAACCGGCTTGGATGTTGAAGAGAATCAGGCCAGACGCCTTTTGAATGACCTCGACGAATATCGCCTGGCCCACCCAAGGCCTGGCGCTGATGAAGAAGTGCTCGCTCACGAATGGTTGAGCCAAGCCTTCGAACCGGTGATTACCGCAATCCCTAAAAATATGGCCGGCCGGCTTGAACCAGCCGAGCTCTATCACCAAGTCTTAGAACACCGTTGGTATTTGTCGCAGAATGAAGACCGCGCGGTCAGCACCACGGAGGCAGTGAACTCATATATCGACAACGTGTTAGTTCACCGACGTGATGAAGAGGCGCTGATCGCCCCGACCACCGGTGCGATAACTCTTCCCGACGCCATCCCTTCAGGGACCATTAAAGTTGCTAATGAAGATGGCGAAGTTGACTGGCGAGACCTGGTCTAGTTCTTGGCTCGGAGCTTAGAAACTTCGTAGAGAGTAACGCTGGCTGCAATACCGGCGTTCAATGACTCGGTGGCCGAACTGATCGGGATGCTCACGATGGCGTCGCAGTTTTCGGTAACCAAACGGCTTAGGCCCTTGCCTTCCGAACCAACCACGATGAGTAGTGGCTCGCGACCAAGTGTGAAGCTTTGAAGGTTCATGTCGCCGCCGCCGTCGAGGCCAACCACGAACACGCCCTTCTTCTTGTATTCCTTGATGGTCGCGGTTAGGTTCGCAGCCAAAGCTACCGGGGTGCGCGCTGCAGCACCAGCAGAAGTCTTCCAAGCGCTAGCGGTAACACCGGTTGAGCGGCGCTGAGGCAAGATCACGCCGTGGCCACCGAATGCTGCCACCGAACGGATGATGGCTCCTAGGTTGCGCGGGTCGGTAATTCCGTCAAGTGCCACAAAAAGTGGGTTCTGGCCGCGCGAGACGACCTTTTCGAGTAGGTCAACCGGGTGCTGGTACTGGTAGGCAGGAACCGATAGCGCAATTCCCTGGTGCACAGCGTCGAAGCCGGTAAGTCGGTCGATTTCAGGTTTGGTGATTTCGTTGATTGGAATCTGGCGAGCGTTGGCCAACTGAATGGTTTCCTTGGTGCGCTCGTCCATTTCGATTCGGTTCGAAATGTATAGGGCAGTAGCTGGTACCTTGGCGCGAAGCGCTTCTAGCACCGAGTTACGACCTGAAAGCACTTCGCCAGAGTCGGCAGCCTTTGACATGCCCTTGGAGTTGGTGCGGCGAGCTCCGGCAACGCCTGCCGTGCGTGCGGTTGGGGCGAGGAACTCACCCTTTCGAACAGCCTGCTTTTCCGGCTTGTTGCCCTTAAACGCCTTGTGACCCTTGCGGTCTTCGGCCTTAGGTGTTGGACCCTTGCCTTCGAGTGCCTTGCGACGCTGGCCGCCTGAGCCTACGGTTGGGCCCTTCTTGCCTTTAGCGGTTCCTGGGCGTTTTCCCTTGCTAGCCATTAGTTGCTCCACATCCATACGGTCTTCTCGGCCTGATCTTCAATGGTGACACCCATGGCCGTTAGTTCAGCGCGCACCAGGTCGGCGAGCGCATAGTCTTTGTTTGCACGAGCGAGGTTGCGCTTGGCAATCAGGCTCTCAATTAGTTCCGCGGTTTCCGCGTCGGCAACTTTTTCGTTACCTGACAAATCTATGCCAAGAACCTCGGCCATTGCGCTGACTTCTGAAAGTGCCGTCGCTACGACAGCGTGGTCCCCGGAATCAAGCGCAGTATTTCCCGCTCGAACAGTTTCGTGAAGAACTCCCAGAGCTACCGGAACATTGAAGTCGGAATCCATGGCCTCACGGAATTCGCTTGGCAGTGCTGTGGCTCCTGCGGTAGCCACTTCGCTGGCTCGACGGACGAAGTTGGTAATTCGACCAACCGCGCTAACAGCCTCTGCCAGAGAAGTTGGTGAGTAGTCGAGGGTCGAGCGATACTGAGCTGACGCCAACCAGTAACGAATGGCTGCGGCATTTGCTTCGGAAAACAGTTCTTCAACGCTGACACCGTTGCCGAGTGACTTGCTCATCTTGGTGCCAGATACGGTCACCAGCCCGTTGTGCATCCAGTGCTTGGCGAAGTCGTAGCCTGCCGCACGCGACTGAGCTAGCTCGTTCTCGTGATGTGGAAAACGAAGATCAAGACCACCACCGTGAATGTCGAATGATTCTCCGAGTTCACTGAGGGTCATTGCTGAACATTCGATGTGCCAACCAGGTCGACCTTTACCCCATGGCGAATCCCAGGCCGCGGTTTCCGGCTCACCTGCCTTGGCGCTCTTCCATAGAGCGAAATCGTGAGCCGCCCTGCGTCCGCCGCCGATTGCCTCACCCTCAAGGTTTTCAAGTTTCTGATTGGTGAGCTCGCCGTAAGCTGCGTGTGAAGCGGTGTTGAAGAAAACGTTTGAGGTGCCGTTTTCGGCCGCGTAGGCATGACCGCGCTCAATAAGTCGCTCAATCAGGGAAATCATTCCATCGATGTGTTCCGTTGCATGAGGTCGGTGGTCAACTCCCGCACCTAATGCGCCATAAACCTCATTGAAACCAGCTTCAACCTCAACGGCAAGTTCACGCCAATCGCGCTTTTGCTCGGCTGCATTTACCAAAATTTTGTCGTCGATGTCGGTGACGTTTCTAACGAGCTTCACATCGAGACCGTGTCCGAGTTTGAGCCAGCGAGCCACGATATCGAAAGCTACTGCGCTTCGAAGATGACCAACGTGAGGAGCGGATTGAACTGTTGGTCCACAAACGTAGATGCCAACACGACCCGCGGTTAGCGGCACGAAGTCGACCAGGCTCTGCGCTTTGCTATCGAAGATCTTCACGAGTTCAGCCTACTTTTTGGCTTGCTGAATAAGGGCGCTTGCCACAACCGCCACGCCTTCGGTGTTCCCCAGGAAACCAAGGCCATCAGTGGTAGTTGCGCTAATGGTTACCGGGGCGTGAATGATTGCGGTGAGTGCCTGCTCAACGCGCTCGCGCATCGGAGCTACCTTTGGGCGGTTGCCGATGATTTGCGCCGAAACGTTGATGACACTGAAACCGTGTTCGTGAAGCTTGGCGAGAGTACCTTCGAGGAATACCTTGCCATTAGCCCCGGTGAACTCTGGGCGGTCAACTCCGAAGTTGCTGCCGATGTCGCCTAGGCCTGCTGCCGACAGCAACGCGTCGACGATTGCGTGACTTAGAGCATCGCCGTCGCTGTGGCCATCCAAGCCGCGTTCTCCATCCCAAACGATGGTTCCGAGGTAAAGCGGTTTTGCAGCGTCTTCGCTAAATCGATGCGTATCCGTGCCAATTCCGGTTCGCTGCTCTCCGCCAATTAGGTGACTCGCCAAAATCAGATCGTCTGGAGTGGTTACCTTCATGGCCATGCGGTCGCCGGGAACCGAAAGCACACGGTGCCCGAAAGCCTGAAACAGCGCGGCGTCGTCAGTGTGTTCCTCGGTAATCTGCGAGTAAGCATCGCGAAGCAATGCAGCTGGGAATCCCTGAGGAGTTTGCGCAGCTCGAAGCGAATTGCGGTCAACTGTTTCTAGAACCACTTCGCCCTCGGCGCGCTTCACAGTGTCGTATACGGCAACTACCGGCACCACTCCGAAGCCGGTTTCGCGAACCTCGTTTACTACGCGGTCAAAGACTTCGGTTGGGGTGAACGCCCTGGCAGCGTCGTGGACCAAAACGATTTCCGCTTCGTGGTTCACTTCAGACAAGGCCAGGGCAATTGATTGCTGCCTGGTTTCCCCACCAGGAACCACGGTTAGTTCAATCGAGGGAGGAACGTGAGGAGCCGCCAATGCCAAAAACTTGTCTTGGTAGCCAGGCGTCGCCGTAATCACCAGTTGAGATAGCCCAACGGTTCCTAGGCTTCGAGAAATCGCGTGCTCTAGAAGAGTCACGCCGGCCACACGGACCAATGCTTTAGGAGTTCCGGCGCCGAGTCGCTCGCCGAGGCCTGCGGCAACCAAAACAACCGCAACGGACATAATTACCTTTTAGGTTAGGAAGCTAAAACTTCGTCGAGCTTGACGCCGGCTTTTTCTTCATCGACTTTGAGGGCCAACGCCAACTCAGAAATCAGGATCTGACGAGCCTTGGCAAGCATGCGCTTTTCACCGGCCGACAGGACCTTGTCTTGGTCGCGACGCCATAGGTCGCGAACCACTTCGGAAACCTTTAGAACATCACCAGAAGCAAGCTTTTCCAAGTTCGCCTTGTAACGACGAGACCAGTTGGTTGGCTCTTCGATGAACTCGGCGCGAAGAACGCCGTAAACCTCTTGAACACCCTTTTTATCGATTACATCGCGAACACCAACGGCTTCAACGTTTTCCGCTGGAACCTGAATGGTCAGCTTGTTCTTCTCAGTAGCCAAGGCATCAGAGGTGTCTTCAGTGGACTTCTGAATAATTTCGAGGGTTAGGTAGAGTTTCTTTTCACCGCGAATCAGTTTGTCGGCTACTTCGATAATTTTCGCTGCTCCATGGTGAGGATAAACAACGGTTTCGCCTACTACAAACTTCATGCGAACAAATCCCTTCAGAAACGTCTAATTTACCACGCTTTGGCAGATAAATAAAGGGTTAGACTATTACCGCTAAAGCAAAAATCCGGAGGAAATCGTGGTTGTTCGTAAGTTTGTGACCGCCGTAGCTGTTTCAACAGCACTAGTTTTGGGGACTGCCGGTTGCAGCCTATCGAGCAATGTTGCCACCATGCAGGAGTACGCACCTAGCGACGGAGCCCAGGTAACTGTTAGCGGAGTCAAGGGTCTAAACCTCATTTACCTAACCAAAAACGTTACTGAAATGAACGGCACCGAGGTTGGCGCAATCATCGGTTCATTCGTAAACAACAGCGACCAGCCGGTTCAAATTCACCTTCAGTACGAAATCGATGGAGCCGAAGCGGTCGACGTGATTTCAAAGCAGACCTTCGACTGGTCGAGCGATGTTGTGAACCCAGGTGAGAAACTCGACCTTGGTTACAACGAAAACCCAGCGGTTTCGGGAATTGCCATGAACGCCAAGGGGCTAACTGCTAGACCTGGCGACCTAATTGAGATTTTCGTTTCCATCAACGACGGCCCGGGAGTTAAGGTTTCCGTTCCAGCGCTTGACGGCTCACTTGAGCAGTACCAGACTTTGGTCGACAACCTTGCTGCTCTCGACGAGCACTCGGCAGAGTAAAACTCTAAGCTTCGAACTTATAACCCAATCCACGCACCGTAATTAGGTGCTGCGGGCGAGCTGGATCAGCTTCAATCTTTGAACGAAGACGCTTCACGTGAACGTCCAAGGTTTTGGTGTCGCCGAAGTAGTCGTGACCCCAAACTCGATCGATAATCTGACCGCGGGTCAGCACACGATTCACGTTTTCTAGCAGCAGCTCTAGTAGCTCAAATTCCTTTAGCGGAAGAGCCACCTTGTTACCGTTTACAAACACCTGGTGACGCTCAACGTCCATGGTCACAGCACCACCGGTGAGTAGACCGTCGTTGATTTCTTTAGAGGCAGCTGGAGACTTGCGGCTCAAAACCTTGTTGATTCTCGCGAGCAACTTGGTTGATTAGGCCAACTTAGTAACGTAGTCGTCTGCGCCAATCTCGAGACCTACTACTTCGTCGGTCTCGGAATCCTTAGCGGTAAGCATGATGATTGGAACGTCTGAGGTTTGGCGAATGATCTTGCAAACTTCATTACCGCTAATGCCAGGAAGCATCAGGTCGAGCAAGATTAGGTCTGGGCTGGAGTCGTGAAAACGAGCTATGGCTTCATTTCCGTCAACAGCGAAAACTACTTGGTGTCCCTCGCGCGGCAAGAGGCTGCCGAGGCTGAGGCGATAAGACTCTTCATCTTCAACAACCAGGATTTTAGCCATTCTCTGCCTTCCGTCTAGTTAACTTCAAGACTTTTTTATCAACCGCAGGTAACCGAAGGGTGAACGTAGAGCCAATTCCAGGTTTAGAAAAAAGTTGGATATCACCGTGGTGAGTAATTGCAGCGTGCTTGACAATACTTAGACCAAGACCGGTACCGCCAGTTTCGCGAGAGCGCGACTGGTCGACGCGATAAAAACGCTCGAAGACACGGTTGAGATCTTCCTTGGCAATGCCGATGCCAGTGTCTTTTACTCGGACCTCAACGAGGTTTCCATTGGTGGCCAAAACTACCGCGACGCTTGCTCCAGGGTTTGAATAAATAATTGCGTTCTCGATCAGGTTTTTCACCGCGACGGTAAGCATTTCCGCATCACCAATTACTTCAATCTTTGGTTTCTCGGATTCGAATTCGATGACCACGTCATGCTTTTCAGATCGCCAGCCATTTCGGTCAATTGCTTCCTTGACAACGTCGACCATGTCTATGTGCTTAGAAATTGCGACCTTTGAAACGCCTTGGATCCGGGAGAGTTGGATGATGTCCTGAACGAGCGAGCTCAGACGTTTAGATTCCTTGCGAATGTTTCTAACGAGTTTGCTGAGAACCTCAGGCTGGTCGAGCGAATTCTCCATCGCCTCCGACAAAAGGCCAACCGCGCCAATTGGTGTTTTCAGCTCGTGTGAAATGTTGGCCATGAAATCTTTTCGCATCTCGTCGAGGCGGTGGCTTTCGGTGCGATCCTCGACAATAAGTAATACGTTTCCGTCGCCAATCGACTTTGCTCGAGCGGTTATGAAAAGTTTCTCTTCCTTGCGTCCGGTCGGAAGCGAGGCCTCTAAATTCACCACATCCTGGGATTCACGAGCCCTTGAGATGAGAGTGGCTAGCCGTTTGTGGGTAAGCGCCCGACCCTCGACCAGTCCGATGGCAATCGCCGCGGTCGTTGCACGCACCACATAATTGCTGCTGTTCAGAATCAAAGCGGAAGGGCCCAGAACTTCCAAGATTTCGTTCACGCCCTGTAAAACCATGTTCTGTGGCCTGACCGGTAAAACTTTCTTCTTGGAACGGTTCACTTTGAACAGGATTACTCCAGCCACGCCGATCGAAACGCCTAGTAGAAGGAGTCCCCAATCGTTAGCTTGCATACCTAAAGACTAGGCGAAAGGAGAGTTTTCCAAGTTCAGGTTTAGGAAACGGTTTACCCCTAGTTATCGCGAAATTAACCAAAAGGTGGCAATCTTTCATTTATGCGCGAAGTATTTCAGACAGAACTCAAAGAAGTTCAAACCCGTCTCATCGAGATTGCCAAGGATTCAACTCACGTAATGGAGTTGGCCTCGGCTGCTTTTCTAAACTCCGACGTAACTCTGGCCGACCAGGCTCTTGCCAGCGCCGACGCAATCAATGAGAAGGCACTTTCACTCGATGAGTCTGTAATCCGAATCCTGGCTCGCCAGTCGCCAGTCTCACGCGACCTTCGCATCCTAGTTTCAGCACTTCGCATCAGTGCTTCGCTCGAGCGCATGGGAGCCCTCGCCGGCCACATCGCGCAGATCGCTCGTTTCCGCTACCCAGGATCGGCTGTGCCAAGTGCACTGGTCGACACCTTTAAGGAAATGGGTGAGCTAGACCTGAAGCTAGGTAACAAGGTAATCAAGCTTCTAGAGAACACCGACCTTGATCTAGCCAAAGAAATTCAGGCAGCCGACGGCCGTGTAGACGAACTTCACCGCAAGGTATTCGACGTGGTTTTGGGCGATGACTGGAAAGAAAACGCAATGTTTACCGTTGACGTGACTCTAGCCAGCCGTTACCACGAGCGCTTTGCAGACCACGTGGTCGACATCTCGGCCAAGGTTAGTTACCTAACCACTGGTTCTTGGAACGAAACCGAGTAACTTACTTCTTGTTACCCTGAGCCGCTACAGCGGCTGCTCCAGCGGCTGCTGCCTCTGGGTCTAGGTACTCTCCACCAGCAATAAGTGGCTTGAAGTTTGCGTCCAACTTGTAAACCAGCGGGATTCCGGTTGGAATGTTTAGCTCTGCAATCTCGTCATCTGAAAGTCCGTCTAGGTGCTTCACCAGTGCGCGAAGGCTGTTACCGTGAGCGGTTACCAAAACGGTCTTGCCGCTCTTTAGGTCTTCAGCGATCTCATCGTTCCACAGTGGAAGCATGCGAACTAACACATCCTTCAAACACTCGGTCTTAGGAATGTTGTTGCCTAGTTCTGCATAACGCTCATCGTGGGCCTGGGAGAACTTGTCGTTGTCGTCAATCGGCGGTGGTGGCACATCGAAAGAACGACGCCAGGTTTGGAACATCTCCGGACCGTACTCGGCCAAAGTCTGCGCCTTGTCCTTGCCCTGCAATGCGCCGTAGTGGCGTTCGTTTAGACGCCAGTCGCGCTTCACGTCGATCCATACCCGCTCAGCTGCGTTCAACGCAATGTGTGCAGTGTTGATGGCGCGCTTTAGTTTGCTGGTGTAAAGCAGGTCTGGCTTCAAACCAGACTCGGCTAGCAGTTCACCGGCACGCTTGGCTTCGGCGCGACCCTGGTCGCTAAGTTCAACATCTACCCAACCGGTGAACAGGTTTTCCTGATTCCAAACCGAGTTTCCGTGGCGCAACAAAATGAGTGTGTATTCGTGTGACATGCGCTCAAGTTTAGTCTTGATAGGTGGCTTCAGCTAAAAGGATCGGGACCGTTACCCGAGGAACGACCAACCCCAACCGGTTGCGTCGCGTCGATCGCTTCATCGCGTCGCTTCCAATCATGAAGTCCCCCAATCCCGTCGTGGTTGACCTCGGCTACGGGGCATCGCCAATCACAGCAGTCGAACTCAGGGAACGGCTCCGCAAGGTGAATCCCGAGGTCCGCGTGGTTGGTATTGAAATCGAGAAAGACCGCGTTGCCAAAGGCTTGGAGATCGCCGAACCCGGGCTCGACTTCCTGCTCGGCGGTTTTGAAACTCCACTGCCAGCGGGGGTTGAAAGTGCGCAGGTAATCAGAGCCTTCAACGTTCTTCGACAATATGACGAACGTGACGTGCCAGCTGCTTGGGATCTCATGCTGTCAAGACTTAGCGAACAAGGGATCTTGGTTGAAGGAACCTGCAACGAGATTGGTCGAGTAAGTAGTTGGATCACGCTAACCAAGCAAGGTCCCAAGCTCTTCACGATTTCGCTGCACCTGGGAAGCCTCGAACAACCCAGCATTGTGGCAGAACGGCTACCTAAAGCGCTGATCCACCACAACACAGCCGGTGAGAAGATTCACGAATATCTGAAAGCACTGGATCAGGCCTGGGCAACTCACGCACCACTTCAAACTTTCGGTGCGCTGCAACGCTGGCTGGCTGTTTGTGAAACCTTGTCCGCAGCCGGTTGGCCAATTGTGGTTAACCGTAAGCGTTGGCGGCTTGGAGAACTAACCGTAGATTGGTCGGCGGTTAGCCCAATCGACTGAGGATTGCCCGCAAGGTTTCGATTTGCTTGGTTTGCGAGGCAACGACATTTTCACCAAATGCCTTGACATCCGAGTTCTGCGAATTCGAAATCATTTTCACCATTGCGATAGCACCCTCGTGGTGACCGATCATCCCAGAAACATATTTGCGATCAAATGCGGCTCCGGAAAGTTTGGCTAGGTCTGCCATGTCATCCTTGGAGAGCATTCCCCCCATGGTCATTTCATGCCCCATTTCCATCCCGGCATCGGCGCTGTTGAGCCAGTTTTTCATCAGTTCGATTTCAGGGGCTTGCTCAGCCTTAATTTCTGCCGCAAGTGCTTTCACCTCGGGGTCATTCGCCCGAGTTTCGGCAAGAGTTCCCATGTCTACCGCTTGCTGGTGGTGTGGAATCATCATCTGAGCAAACATGATGTCTTGCGATGAATACTTTGATGAATCGCTTTGGCTCATCATTCCTTCGCGGTAGTCACCCGCGCTTCCAAAGTTGATTGTGCAACCGGTGACAGCAACACTGCCGGCAAGGATCAGGCCGACTATAGCCATTTTTCGTGCCACGAATTCTTCTCCTGACTTAGGTTTCAAGATAAACACCCATTTCTGAATAGGGGCTGTGAGTCAAACCGCGGGGAGTTCGTCGCGTGCGTCGTCTTCACTCATGCCGGTGGCGCAGAGCAGGTCAACCAACATTGGCCTAAGCAGCAACAGAACCGAGGCCTCTCGAAGCTGATCGGCGATGCCGAACTTTTTTGGATCCAGCTGGTGAATTACTTCAAGATAGCCAGCCCTTGCCTCAAATAGGAACTCTTCGTTTTCGGTGGCCTTCGAAAGGTTGGTGGTTGCCTCAAATATCTGCTCGATGAGGTCAGCTAAGTATGGACGTTTCACGCCGTCACGAATTAGAAAGTCGACTCGGCGCACGATCACTCGTAGGTTTCTTGTTGCCAAATCCATGCCGCGCATTAGTCGCAATTGTGCGCCAAGGTCATAGCGCTGTTTCTTGAGGAATGGTGAGAGTCTCGAAATTGCCACCGCGCTATCGAGCGACATTCTCCAGTTATCAACTAGCGGCTGGGTTCTGCGTACCTTTACCAAAATTTCGTCTGCCTTTTTCACATCGACGTCGCGAAGTGCGGTTCGCAGATCGTCGAGAGAATCGATAAAAACTGCAAATAGTGCGGAGGCATCTTTTCTAGCCAAGCCTTTTGGATTTCTTGGGATAAGAACAGTGACCAAGAGTGAAGTGACGGCTGCGGTGATTCCGTCGAGTGGTCGAACCCAGATTCCACCTTCAGGAAGTGGGAGCAGCTGAATGAACATCGCCTGGATTCCCACTGTTAGGGCGAAGCTAGCACTCTGTGTAATAAAGCGCGCTGCTAGCAGGCAGATCAGAAGCGTTACCGCGAGCTGCCAAATTCCCTGACCAAACCAGTTGACCAAAAGTTCGCTGGCAAAAAGACCGGCGACGATTCCAAGGGAGGTTTCGATAACTCGACGGGGTCTGGCATCTCTGGTGAAACCGAGCGTAGTGATGGTAACCGTAACCGCTAGCAGAGGGTTTTTGTGATCGAGCACAAAGTAGGCAAACGAGTAGGAAGCTAGAGCGGCAATCACAATTTGGATCACCGGAGGTAGTGATTCAATAACTCTCGCTAGTGCGCTTTTGAAGGTCCAGTTTATGTTCATCGTGAACCTCGCATCAGATTCTTCCTGGGTATAGTCACGGTTTTTCCGGCGGATTGCGGAACGATTACTTCCTGACTGGCAGTGATCGAACCAGTAACCTCGAGCAAGGCATCTTCAGGAACCGTGCGCTTGATAACCGCGAGCGCAACCGCTCCTGCTTCGTAATGAGAGCCAGCGGTAGTGATTCGACCAACCTCAGTTTCACCGAAATAAACCTTCGCTCCGATTTCTGGAAGCATGTGCCCAGAGCCATCCAGGTGAAGGAGAACCAGTCGACGTGGTGGATGCCCGAGGTTGTGAACTTTGGCAACCGCTTCCTGTCCTCGGTAGCAACCCTTGCTGAGGTGCACTCCAGTGGCGAGCCAGTCGAGCTCGTGTGGAAGAGTCTTGTCGTCGACCTCTTCCATGCTCGGACGGTGAGCCATCACTCGAAGGGCTTCTAACGCCGACGTTCCGGCCTTGCCCAGCGAGCTGCTTTCGGCGATGGATTCAACGTAGTTCCATACCTCGCCCGACTTGGCAGCATAGCGATGCCCACCAGGTGTTACCTCAGGCCACGGGTCAAGCCAGACCACGTTTGCATTCGGTAGCGGTTCACCAAAGGTTGCGAAAACTTGTAATTCGCCATCAAGTTCGATGGTCACTTTGGTTCGAAGTTTCATCTTGTTCAGGTGTTCAAAAACCAATTGAGCACGAGTTTGCTCAACAACCAGCCAAGTGATTCGACCATCGTCGACGATGTGCAAATTGGCTTCGATGTGCCCTTGGGGATCCAATAGAAGCGCTTCGGCAGACTGACCAGGCAAAAGATTCACGATGTTCTGGCTGAGAAGCGCGTGCAGCCACTTGAGTCGGTCGTCACCGATTACTCGGATTACCTTGGAATCGAGAGCAACAGCAGCTTTACCGCTCAGTAAATCGCGCTGTTCAACCAGCGGATTCGCATATGAGGCAATAGCCAACTATCCGACCTTTTCGAGGCGAGCCGATGCGTGCGACTTTAGGTCGCCGCCTGGTAGAGCAATATCCCAAGCCCAAAGTAAGGCTCCTTCTACCAGCCCATACATGCGGGTCGAGTGACGATAAGTTCTAGCACCTTCGAAAGCTACGCCGTGTGCCGAAGCAATCTCAATGCGGGCAGAACGCACCCAACCTTTGTAGAGCTCTGCCATGCCACCAGGGTGAATCGTGGAGACCTCGATGTTGTAGCCGCCATGTTCAGCACGGAACTGTTCCATCGATTCATAATCTTTGAGCGGGTTTTCACCCTTGCCGGGTATGAGCCCAGGGCCGTAGTCAAAATCATTACGGGGACGTTCGACGCGCCAGTAACCAAGTTCGCTTGGAAGTGCAGTTCCGGAGTCGTCGTTCAGTTTTGCCGAGGAAATATAGGTCAGTGAGGCGGTGCCGTCGTGGGCAAATTCGATTTTTTGGGAAAACTCGTGCTCGATGCCGTCGATGGCGATAATCCCGGTACCCTCCCAGGAACCAACGAGAAAAGCTAGAGGGGTTAGCTCAATCGGCAAACCCTCAGGGAGTTCGAACAACTACTTCTGCCCCTTGAAGAGCTTGTAAAGAACTAGGGCTGAAACTGCCACGATGGCCAGAGAAGCCAAAACTAGTAAGCCGGTGAAAAACACTTCGAATGAAAAAGTCATGCTTTGATTTTACCTTTACTTAGTTCCTAGGTGAGTAGTAGATAGAGCGATGCTGTAGCCAACATTAGGAACGATCCGCCGGCAACATAAATGAGTTTGCGAACGAAGCCGTCGACGTCTTCTTTGAAGAGGTGAATTAGCGAAACCACAGCCAATGAGCCAGCCAAGATGGCTCCTGCCCAGACCAAAGCCTGTTGCCTATCGAGAAAGAAAATCCCAACGGTAGCAACAGCGACCACTATCCAAATGGGAATGATTTCGCCCCAGCCCTGTTTCATACCTTAAACTTACCCTGACGAGCATTAGGAGAGAAATGGCTCAGCTTCTTGTACTTTCGGCAATGCCGGAGTCTGAAGTTCTGCCTGCCCTAAGTTTGCTCCCCCACAAGGTTCGCTACATCCCTGCCGAACCAGCCGGAATCGTGAACGCCCCTTCGGCCGACCTCATTTTTCTAGACGCCCGCCAAGACCTGAACAATATGAAGTCGCTGGCCAAAATTCTTCAGACCACCGGTCTCAGCGCTCCCCTCATTTTGGTTTTGACCGAGGGTGGTTTGGCTGCAGTGAACGAGGAGTGGGGTGCCACTGACATCATTCTTGTGAACGCCGGACCTGCCGAGGTAGACGCACGTATTCGCCTGGCCCTAGCGCGCAACAAACCAAAAGCACTTTCACAGTTGGTCGAAACATCGGGAATCGTCATCGACGAGGTCACGTACTCCGCCAAGGTGCACGGTATTCCGCTAGACCTAACCTATAAAGAGTTCGAACTCCTGAAGTTTCTAACCCAGCACCCGGGTCGAGTTTTCTCCCGCGATCAACTGCTTAGTGAAGTCTGGGGATATGACTACTTTGGTGGTACCAGAACTGTCGACGTTCACATCCGACGACTACGCTTCAAACTCGGTGAGCTAGAGCCGCTAATTGGTACGGTTCGAAACCGCGGTTACTCGTTTAACCCAAACAAAGACGAAGCGCAAGAAGAACCGGTTAGTTACTAATCGTTTACTTTCTGACCACCTAGAGGTGGCAAGATTGAATGCATGTCTGAAGAAACCATGGCCATCGCAATCCCCGATCTGGGTGACTTGCCGATGGATCGTTTCCTAGACCGCGAGCTGAGCTGGTTGGCCTTCAACCAGCGAGTTCTGGAACTTGCCGAAGACGCCACCCTTCCACTTTTGGAGCGGGTCAACTTTGCTGGAATTTTTGGTTCCAACCTCGACGAATTTTTCATGGTCCGAGTAGCAGGTCTAAAACGTCGAATTGCCACTGGTCTAGCGGTTCGTTCGGCATCGGGAATGGAGCCGGCAGAGGTTCTCGCCGCCATCAGCACTGAGGCACACCGACTGCAGCTGCGTCACGCAAACCTCTTCAAAGATGTTCTGGAACCGGAACTTCGCGGCAAAGGCATTGGGCTAACGACCTGGGCCGAACTCACCGAAGAGCAGCAGGTTTCGCTAAAGCAGTACTTCGATAACCAGATTTTCCCCGTGTTAACTCCGCTGGCGGTTGACCCGGCTCACCCGTTCCCATACATCTCGGGTTTGTCGCTCAACCTCGCCGTGGTTCTTAGAAACCCAGCAAACGGCACCGAGCACTTTGCCCGCGTGAAGGTTCCGCCACTGCTCCCTCGTTTTGTTCGAGTACCTGGCAGCACCGCAAGTGACGCCAAGTTCTTGCCATTGGAAATCGTCATCGGTCAATTCCTAGCCAAGCTCTTTGCCGGCATGGAGGTTTTGCAGCACCACACCTTCCGCGTTACCCGCAACGAAGATCTTGAGGTCGATGAAGACGAAGGCGAAAACCTTCTGGTCGCCCTAGAGAAAGAACTTCTTCGCCGCCGCTTTGGACCACCGGTTCGACTCGAGGTTGCTAACGATATCAACCCTCAGGTTTTAGAGCTTTTGGTTCGCGAACTCGACATCGAAGAAGAAGACGTTTACCGACTGCCAGCACCGCTAGACCTGACCGGTCTTTTTGAAATTGCCGGAATCAAGCGTGCCGAGCTTCACTTCCCTCCACACAACGTGGTTACCAACCGATACCTTCGAAACACCGACGAGGAGAAGGTCAACTTCTTCCGCGCCATCCGCGAGCGCGAGATTCTGCTTCACCACCCCTACGAATCTTTCTCGACCAGCGTTCAAGAGTTCTTGGCGCAGGCAGCTGCCGACCCAAAGGTTTTGGCAATCAAGCAGACCCTTTACCGCACGTCTGGTGACTCACCTATCGTCGATGCCCTGATTGATGCGGCTGAAGCTGGCAAACAGGTTTTGGCTCTGGTAGAAATCAAGGCGCGCTTCGACGAACAGAACAACATCACCTGGGCAAGAAAGCTTGAGCAGGCTGGCGTTCACGTGGTTTACGGCATCGTTGGCCTCAAAACTCACTGCAAGCTCTCGCTAGTGATTCGCCAAGAGGGCGACAACCTTCGTCGCTACTGCCACATCGGGACCGGCAACTACAACCCGAAGACCGCTCGCTTCTACGAAGACTATGGTCTGCTAACCTCGCGCGAACAGGTTGGTGAAGATCTCACTCGGTTGTTCAACCAGCTTTCAGGTTTTGCTCCAGACGCCAGCTTCAAGGCACTCTTGGTTTCACCAAACGGTGTTCGCGAAGGTCTGACCGAACGCATCGAACGTGAAATCGCCCTTCACCAAGCTGGCAAACCTGCCGGTATTCAAATCAAGGTGAACTCGCTCGTCGACGAGCAGATTATCGACTCGCTCTACAAGGCTAGCCAAGCGGGTGTGCCGGTCGACATCCTGGTTCGTGGAATGTGTGCCGTGAAGCCAGGCGTTCCTGGCCTATCCGAAACCATTCGCGTTCGCTCTGTTCTTGGTCGCTACCTCGAACACTCTCGCGTATTTTCATTCGTCAACGATGGCGACCCAGAAATCTTTATCGGTTCCGCCGACATGATGCACCGCAACCTCGACCGTCGCGTAGAAGCTTTAGTGCGAATCGTCCAACCGGATCACATCAAGGAATTGCAAGACCTATTCACCCTCTCGATGAGCGACAAATCATCCAGCTGGAAACTTGAGCCAACCGGCACCTGGACTAGAAACCAATTTGACGCCGATGGCAACAAACTCATCGATGTCCAAGACGAAATGATGCGGTTCACGGCAAGTCGCAAGGCATCCACTAAGTAATGGCCGTTTACGCAGCTGGCGCCATCCTTTGGCGCATTGAAGAAGAGCAACTCAAAGTTGCCGTGATTCACCGTGGTCGCTATGACGACTGGAGTTGGCCTAAGGGCAAAGTAGACCCTGGCGAAACTCTTCCTGAAACTGCTGTTCGCGAGATTCGAGAAGAAACTGGTCTAAAAATCCAGTTGGGTGTTCCTCTAGGAATTCAGCGCTACCGCTTGGCCAATAAAAACTGGAAAGAGGTTCACTACTGGGCTGGTGAAGTTTCTGAAAAGTCACTTGCGAACTCGAACTTCAAGCCGAACGAAGAAGTTTCCGCCGTGCATTGGTTCACGCCACAGGAAGCCAGAGAAAAACTTAGTTACAGCCATGACCTCGAACAGTTGAATAATTTGCTCGAGTGTTTCGAATCCAAGCAATTGAAAACCAAACCAGTGGTGGTTCTTCGCCATGGCAAGGCACGCTCTCGCGCTACTTGGAAAGACGGGGAAGCCAGTCGCCCGCTACTCTCCGAGGGAAACGCACAGGCTGAAGGTCTTCCAAAACTCTTGAAGGCATTTGGTGCCAAGTCAGTGTTCTCCAGCCCCTGGACTCGCTGCCTAAGCACTATTGCCCCTTACGCACAAAGCAGCAAAGTTAAAGTTAAGGTCAGCCCAGAGCTAACCGAACTCGCCAATGAGAAAAAGCCAGATCAAACGAAGGCTCTAATTTCTAATTTGATCAACCTAAATAAATCGCTGGTGGTCTGCAGTCACCGACCGGTTTTCCCAAATCTCGTTGAAGTGTTTGAAACCCGTTCCGACAAGAAGCACCACGAAAAACTGCGAACAATTTCTGCCCTCAAACCAGGAAGCTTCGCAGTGGTTCACATGAGCGAAAATTCAGACCCGATTTTGAGACAGGTTGTTGCTGTCGAAATTCACTCGCCACTGATTGGCAAGAAATAGTGAATCGTCCTCGCATCGCCGCTTTGGCCTTGCTGACTGTGGCAATCTCCTGGGGTGCTGGCTTTGTTCTAATGGAACCGGCAATCGAACGTCAACCTATTTTTAACTTCTTGGCTTTTCGTTTCACGCTCGCCGTAATCGTCATGGTGGCAGTGCGCCCTAGCGTTTTGAAAAAGTTCAATAAAACCTTGATTCTTCAAGGCGGCATCCTCGGACTCGCGCTAGGCGGCGGATACGTGACGCAAACCATAGGGCTGCTATTTTCAACCGCGGCTATCACCGGTTTTTACACAGGCCTCTACGTTGCACTCACTCCGCTGCTCGCCTGGATCATTCTTCGTCACAAGATCAGCACCAAGGCTCTCGTGGGAGTGCTTCTTGCCACTCTCGGTTTGGCGATCTTGTCATCTGGTGCAGTCGCTTTTGGCTGGGGAGAAATCGCCTTGCTGATTTGCGCGGCACTGTTTGCCCTGCACATCATCGGGCTCGGACTTTGGAGCTCTAAACACGACAGCTATGCCCTGACCATCGTTCAGCTCACCTTCTGTGCCTTACTCAGTTGGGCTGGCGCACTCACCCTGGAAGGCGGAATCAAGCCTCCACCAGACGGCGAGGTTTGGTTCGCCGTAGTGTTCACCGCAGTTTTGGCCACTGCACTCGCCTTTCTCGTTCAAACCTGGGCACAAGGTTTTCTCGACCCATCACGCGTGGCAATCATCCTCACCAGTGAGGTGGTTTGGGCAGCCGTCATCGCCTACGGAGTTGGCCAAGAAAAGCCTGAGTTCCTAAGTGTTCTCGGTGGCAGCGTTATGCTTGCCGCAATGTTGATAGTTGAGTGGCCGACCAAGAACAAGGAATTGGTTCCTCTGGAGCCGATGGCACACTAATGAGCATCCTCGCCATAGACGCTGGAACCACCGGGGTGACCGTTTTGGTAGTTAGCGAGCAAGGGGAAATTACTTCTCGCGGCTACAGCGAATTTAAACAACATTTCCCACAGCCTGGCTGGGTTGAACATGACCCAGAACAAATTTGGCAGGCCTTGCTATCAGCCTCGAGGCAAGCCTTAGCTGGCGGCGCCAAAATTCTCGCCATCGGGATCGACAATCAGCGGGAAACCCTCGTGCTTTGGGATCGCGAAACCCTCGAAGCTCCTAGAAACGCCATAGTTTGGCAAGACAGGCGCACCAGCGACATAGTTTCGGAATTGCAGAATCATCAAGCCGTTATTCAAAAGAAAACCGGTACCGGTCTCGATCCTTACTTCACATCAACCAAGTTGGTTTGGATTCAACGCAATGAGCCGGCTATTTGGCAAAACGTGGTTGAAGGCAGAACCGCTATTGGAACCGTTGATACATATTTGGTAAGTCGACTAACCAGAGGTAAGACGTTCATCACTGATGCCAGTAATGCATCGAGAACTCAGCTCTGCAACATAGATTCTGCAACCTGGGACGATGAGCTGCTTGAGATTTTCAATGTGCCTAAAGACTGCTTGGCAACCATAGTTCCGAACTACGGACAGCTAGCCAAAACCGACCCAGATTGTTTTCTAGGCATCGAAGCGCCTATTACAGGGCTAGCGGGCGACCAGCAGGCAGCTCTATTCGGCCAAGCCGCATTCAACGAGGGCGATTCGAAGTGCACCTACGGCACTGGCGCATTTCTGCTCACTAACACCGGGAACCAGCGAATCACGAGCGAACATGGCCTTATCACGACGATCGCTTGGCAAGCCCCTAATGGCGAAATCACCTATGCCCTGGAAGGCTCGGTTTTCGTGGCGGGCTCCGCGGTGCAATGGTTACGTGACGGACTAAAAATAATCAAGCAGTCGAAAGACGTGGAGTCGCTCGCCAATCAGGTTTCCGATTCCGGAGGTGTCGTATTCGTCCCGGCCCTCACCGGGCTTGGTGCGCCCTGGTGGAAGCCCGAGGTTCGCGGCACCATTTTTGGAATTACCCGCGGCACCACGGATGCGCACCTAGCAAGAGCAACCTTGGAAGCCGTTGCTTTCCAGGTCACCGACCTAGTTAGAGCAATGGAACAAGATCTTGGTAAACCAATCAACACTTTGCGAGTTGATGGAGGGATGTGCCAAAACAATCTCCTCATGGAGCTTCAAGCAAACTCGATCGGCCAGAGGGTTGAACGAGGAAAAATTATCGAAACCACCTGCCTCGGAGCTGCCTACCTAGCCGGACTCGGCGCAGGCATATTCGAGAGCCAAAATGACCTAGCGAGCATCTGGAAAATCGACCGCGATTTCGAAGCTGTTGAAGGATCAAAACTACCAAGTGAGGCTTGGCGCAGAGCGGTAGTCGCTACAGCTAACTTCTAGCTCTGAAAAGCCTCACGTGCGCCTAATTTGTAGGAAAAAGCACACATTTAGACCGTTAGTATATAAAAGTGTTCGCACAGGCGAACTCCTTCTAATACGCTCGGTGGTTACCCATGAACAAACACGTCGCGAAAACTTCAAACCTGAAGAAAGTATTGCGCAATAGCCTTGCCGGATTTGCGGCAACTCTGCTGGCTCTAACCAGCTTGACCATCATGTCGACCAGCGCCAAAGCCGCGATCACCCTCGACGTCTTGAATTCAACTTTCAAATTCGATTACCCAACCAATGGTTCGCTAATTTCAGGCGCTAACAAAGAAACCAGCGGATCGGTAGTCAAGTACTCCAATGTAACGAGCACCCCGGTCGACGGCGTGAACATCGATGCCGTAGTAACCATGACCCTAAACAACTCATCGATCTTGCCGACCGGATCTGGAAACAGCAACGGCACCTACGATAGCCCTGGTAAAGCGGGCTCAGACGCAAACTTCTTCCAGGTTGACACTGCTGTGTCTACTGCCTACGGTTACTCATCATTCAAGTTCGACTTCTATGAGGCTGGAACCTACACCGGCCTGAATACTGGAACGCCGGTTATCCTGAAGAACCTCAGCGTAACCACAATTGACATCGATGGTGGCAATGGTTACTGTCAGTACACCGACTTCACCGGCTTCCAGACCTACTACCTGAGCAGCGGTTCGGCCATTCAGGTGAAAACCAATTCCACCGACCCGAGCACAGTTCCTGCTGGGGTTACCCGATTCTTCGCTGGCAGCTGCAGCAGCAACTCAAACCGAATTGAAGATGCCGCGCAGATCAAGTTCGACGCCGTATCAACATTCACCACTCGCTTTGGAACCGATGTCACCGCAAACATCAACTACTTCGGTATCGGATTCAAAACCCTTTCTGACATCTTTGGCGGCAGCCAGCCGGCCGGAGTCAACAACCCAAGCAACCAACCTCCAACCAGCACCGACACCACCCGTTACTACGTGAACGGTCAAGCCTCGCTCGTGCAGCTTCAGGACTTTGGAAACTATGACGACGCCGATGGCAACCCATTCAGCAAGGTGCAGATCACTTCCCTGCCAACCGCCGGTTCACTCGAAAAGTTCGTGAACGGCAGCTGGGTAGCAGTTGCCCTAAATGACGAAATTTTGGTCACCGACATCACGAATGGCAACCTGCGCTACACCGGTACCGTCGACAGTTCGCTCCAGTTCAAAGTTTCAGATGGAAATTCTTACTCCGCCACCGCCTACACAATGACTTTGTTGGTATCGAATCAGAGTCAGACCATCACCTTCACCAACCCAGGTGCCAAGACCCCAACTTCTCCAAGCTTCGCTTCTGGTGCAACGGCATCGTCGGGTCTCACAGTAACGCTAACTTCTCTGACCCCAGGTGTCTGTGCCGTTTCTGGATTGAACATTGTTCCAGTGGCTTCAGGTACCTGCACCATCGTTGCCTCACAGGCTGGTAACAGCACCTATGGTGCAGCTACTTCGGTATCTCAAACCTTCCCGATTTCTACACTCACCCCACAAACGATTACTGCTCCGAACCCTGGTGATCAAACATGGGGTGGTAGTTCATCAACCATCACAGTTTCACCGACCTCTACCTCAGGGCTTACGGTTTCACTCTTCTCATTGAACCCTTCGGTCTGTACTGTTTCCGGCTTCGTTATCACCATCGTTGGCCCTGGAAACTGTACTATTCGAAACTCGCAATCGGGCAATGGAACCTACTCATCGGCTCCACTGGTTGAGTACACCTTCGCGGTAAGCGCGCCAAGCAGCTCATACACAATCACCTACTTTGGAAATGGTGCAAGTGGCGGTAGTGCACCAGCTGACACCACCGGAAGCGGATCAGTGACTCTAGCAACCAACTCTGGAAACTTAGAAAACACTGGATTCACATTTGATGGCTGGAACACTCAAGCCAATGGTGGCGGAACAACCTACGCCGCCGGCGCACAGTACAACCTGACCGCTAACGTAAGTCTCTATGCCAAGTGGACCGCAGTAGCACCAAGCTCGTTCACGATTACCTACGACGGAAACGGCAAAGACGGCGGATCGGTTCCTAGCGCCTCAACCGGCAACGGAACCATAACCCTCGCAGGTAACTCGGGAACCCTAACGCGCACCGGCTACAACTTCCTAGGTTGGAACACTTCCGCTAACGGAACTGGTACCCACTACAACACCGCGGCCAGTTACAACTTAACTGCCGACGTAACACTCTATGCGGAATGGGAGGCCGTTGCAGTCGTTTCATACACGATCACATTCGACGGCAACACCAACAGTGGTGGAACCGTACCGGTTGTAATCACTGGTAGCGGCAACAAGACGCTCGTCGGAAACACCGGGCTTCTATTGAAAACCAACTACACCTTCAAGGGCTGGAACACTTCCGCAGACGGTACCGGAACCCACTACAACGTTGGTGCCACCTATAACCTGCAAGCTGATGTCACGCTCTACGCTGAGTGGACTCTAACCCCAGCGCTAATTTACTCGGCTAACGGAGCAACTGGTGGCACCAAGCCTGGCGACATCGCTGCCAACACCGTGATCACCATCGACGCCAACACCGGTAACCTGGTTCGCGCAGGTTACCGATTCCTAGGCTGGAACACTGAGCCAGACGGAAGTGGCACTAGCTACGCCGCAGGAGCAACCCC